>NZ_JBVHSK010000006.1:248257-488552 GCF_055566415.1 Streptomyces sp. NPDC027663
TTCGGGAAGGCCCGGGAGGAGGTGGAGGCGGGCCGGGTGGCCCGGGCGGTGCTGCTCTTCTGAGCCGCCGTCAGACGGGTCCGGGGGAGTTTTCCACAGGTGCGGGAAATCGGGTCGGCGATTGTCGGTGCCGGCCCCTACCGTCGGGGCATGAGCTACCGCGATGTCGCTTCACGGCCGGTCCTGACCTGGGCCCTGGTGGCCGTCGGCGCACGTATGCCGGTGGCCATGGCCCCGCTGGCCCTGGTCTTCCTGGTCCGCGAGCGGCCCGGCGGCTACTCCCTGGGCGCGGTCCTCGCCGCCGCCTACGTCATCGGTGAGATCGTCGGCGCCCCCGCGCTCGGCGTGCGCCTGGACCCCGCGCGGGCCCGCCCGCACCTGGCCGCCGGTCTCGCCTCGGGCGCCGTCGGTTTCGCCGGCCTCGGCGCGTTCCCCGGCGCGCCCGCCGCTGTGCTCTGCATCTTCGCCTTCCTCGCCGGGGCCGGCCCCGCCGCGGTCCCCGGCGGCCTGCGCACCCTGCTCACCACCCTGGTGCCCGAGCATGCGGCGGCCCAGGCGCTGTCCTTCGAGTCGGTCCTCACCTTCGGCGTCTGGGCCGTCTCCCCGGCCACCGTCACCTCGCTCGCCCTCGGCGTCGGCCCCCGTCTGCCCCTGCTGCTCGAAGCCGCCCTGATGGCCGCGGCCGTCGTGGGCCTGTGGCTGCTGCCGGCCGGCTGGGCGGCGCAGGAGCGGGACGGGCAGGGCACGTCGAAGCTGCGCACGCTGGCCCGCGCCTGGCCGGTGTACGTCACGGGCGCGGCGAGCCTGTCCCTGCTGGCCCTCGCCGAACTCGTGCTGCCCGCCCTGCTGGAACAGCGCGGCATCGGCGTGGGCTGGGCCGGCCCGCTGCTCACGGCGATGTCGGTGGCCTCGGCCGTCGGCGCCTTCCTCTACGGCCTGCGGTCCTGGCCGGGCCGGCTCAGCACCCGCAGTGCGGTCCTGATGGCGGGCATGTCGGTGGCGGTGACCCTGCTCGCCCTGATACCCGCCGCGCCGGGCATGGCGGTGGCGCTGGCCGTGGCCGGACTGCTGCAGTCCGGCGCGATGCTCACCCGCAACCTGTCTCTGCGCGAGGTCCTCCCGCCGGGTGCCCTGGCCGCCGGCTACTCGGTCATGTACGCCGCAGTCGGCGCCGGTTACGCCGCGACGGGCTCCCTCGCCGGTGTGCTGCTGCCGGTGGCCGCGCCGTCGACGGCGATCCTGGCGGGGGTGGCCCTGACCGTGCTGCTGACGGCGGTCGGCTGGTGGGGCGAGACACGCGCCGGCCGGTCAGCGCGGGGTGCCGGTGCGCCCGCGCCGCTCGACGCCGCTGCCGCCGGTCCGGAAGGTCCGCCGGTAGGCGGTGGGCGTGACCCCGAGCGCCGTCTGTAGGTGCTGGCGCATCGACTGGGCCGTGCCGAAGCCCGACTCGCGGGCCACCCGGTCCATCGGCAGGCCGGTGGACTCCAGCAGGTGCCGGGCGCGTTCCACCCGCTGCTGGGTGAGCCACTGGCCGGGGCTGACACCGGCCTCCTCGCGGAACCTCCGGGTGAACGTGCGCACCGACATCGCCTCCTGCTCGGCCATGTCCCGCAGCTGGATCGGCTCGTGCAGCCGGGCCAGCGCCCAGGCGCGGGCGGCGGTCGTCGTGGCCAGCTGGGGGTCGGGGACCGGGCGGTGGACGTACTGGGCCTGGCCGCCGTCGCGGTGGGGCGGTACGACCGTGATGCGGGCGACCTCGTTGGCGACGGCCGTGCCGAAGTCGCGGCGGACCATGTGCAGGCACAGGTCGAGCCCGGCGGCCACCCCGGCCGAGGTCAGCACCTCCCCGTCGTCGATGAACAGCACGTCCGCGTCCACGCGGACCTGCGGGAACATCCGCTGGAAGCGCTCGGCGTCGGCCCAGTGCGTGGTCGCCGGGCGGCCGTCCAGACGGCCGGCGGCGGCGAGGACGTAGACGCCGGTGCAGATGGAGGCGAGCCGGGTGCCGGGGCGGATGTGGGCGAGGGCGGCGGCCAGTTCATCGGTGAGCCGGCCCTCCTCGTAGACCGGGCCGAGTTCGTACGACGCCGGGACGATCACGGTGTCGGCGGTGGCCAGCACCTCGGGGCCGTGGGTGACGTGCACGGCGAAGTCGGCGTCCGTCTCGACCGGGCCGGGCGGCCGTACCGAGCAGGTCACGACCTCGTACAGGTGCCGTCCCCGGGCGTCCCGGGGCCGGCCGAAGATGCGGTGCGGGATGCCCAGTTCGAAGGGGAGCAGGCCGTCCAGGGCGAGGACGGCGACCCGGTGCGGGCGGTACTCCTCTGCGCTCGTCATGGCCCGATCGTAGCGAAGGCTGTCCACTCGGCCACTCGATGTGCGGGCATGCATCCCGGAGTCTGTATGACGTGACTCAGACAAGCCCCGCCGCAGCCCCCGTCCAGGTTCCGCCCGCCCGGCGCCACCGGGTGCACCGCGCCTGGTTCGTCGCCGCCGTCACCTTCGTCACGATCATCGGCGCGGCGGCATTCCGTTCCCTGCCCGGTCTGCTCATCGACCCCCTGCACGAGGACTTCGGCTGGTCGCGCGGCACGATCGGCGCCGCCGTCTCGGTCAACCTGGCGCTCTACGGCCTCACCGCCCCGTTCGCCGCCGCGCTGATGGACCGCTTCGGCATCCGCCGGGTGGTCGCCGTCGCGCTCACCGTGATAGCGGTCGGCTCCGGTCTGACGGTGTGGATGACGGCGGCCTGGCAGCTGCTGCTGTGCTGGGGGCTGCTGGTGGGGCTCGGTTCCGGGTCCATGGCGCTGGCCTTCGCGGCGACCGTCACCAACCGCTGGTTCACCGAGCGGCGCGGGCTCGTCAGCGGCATCCTCACCGCGGCCTCCGCCTCCGGCCAGCTGATCTTCCTCCCGCTGCTGTCCTGGATCGTCGAGCGCCACGACTGGCGGCCGGCCGCGGTCACCGTCGCCCTGGCCGCGCTCGCCGTGGTCCCCTTCGTGTGGCTGCTGCTGCACGACCACCCGGCCGACGTGGGCGCGAGGCCGTACGGGGCGAAGGAGTTCGTGGCGAAGCCGGCTGCGGTCCCGGGCGCGGCCCGCCGCACGCTGAGCGTCCTTGCCTCGGCCGTGCGCACCGGCCCGTTCTGGCTGCTCGCCGGAACCTTCGCGATCTGCGGGGCGTCCACCAACGGCCTGATCCAGACCCACTTCGTGCCCGCCGAGCACGACCACGGCATGCCCGTGACGGCGGCGGCCTCGCTGCTCGCGGTCATCGGGGTGTTCGACGTCGTCGGCACGATCGCCTCCGGCTGGTTCACCGACCGCTTCGAACCGCGCCGGCTGCTCGCCGTCTACTACGCCCTGCGCGGCCTCTCCCTGCTCTTCCTGCCGATGCTGCTGGACTCCGCCGTGCATCCGCCGATGCTCTTCTTCATCGTCTTCTACGGCCTCGACTGGGTGGCCACCGTGCCGCCGACCCTCGCCCTGTGCCGCGCGCAGTACGGCGAGGACAGCGCCATCGTCTTCGGCTGGGTGCTGGCCTCGCACCAGGTCGGTGCGGCCGTCGTCGCCTACCTCGGCGGAGTCGCCCGCGACGTCTTCGGCTCGTACGACGTGGTCTGGTACGCCTCCGGCGCCCTGTGCGCGGCGGCGGCCCTGATGGCCCTGGTGATCAGGCGCCACCAGGCTCCCGTGGCCGCCCTGTCCTGAACCGGTTCAGCTCTCCTGGAGCCGCCCGAACCGCCCCTGGTGGAAGAGCAACGGCTCCTGCGGCCCGTCCGCCCCGAGGGCGTCCACCCGTCCGACGACGATGAGGTGGTCGCCCCCTGTGTGCACGGCGTGCACGGTGCAGTCGATCCAGGCGGCGACCCCGGAGAGCCGGGGCGAGCCGGACACGGGTGCCGGTTCGTACGCCACCCCCGCGAACTTGTCCGCACCGCTCACCGCGAAGGCCCGGCACAGCTCGCCCTGGCCGGCGCTGAGCACGTTGACGCAGAAGACGCCGGCGCGGGCGATGTGCGGCCAAGTGGTGGAGGTGCGGCCCACCATGAAGCAGACGAGGGGCGGTTCGAGGGAGAGGGAGGAGAAGGACTGACAGGCGAATCCGGCCGGCCCGGACGCGTCCTCGGCTCCGGGTGCCGTGATCACCGTGACCCCACTGGCGAAGCAGCCCAGCACCCGCCGGAACTCCCCCGCCCCCACCGGGGCCCGCTCGTCCTCACGGACGCACCGCAACTCCGGCCGCGGCAAGGCCTCCACGGATCCCGGCGCCGCTCTCAGATACCGGACGGCCGCAGCCGCCGCCCCTGCGTGTCCCATCACCGTCCCATTGAACCTGACGGGCTGTCAGATGGGAAGTCCGGTGGAGGAGCCCGTGCCGTCCCTGCACACGGGCCCGAGCTCCGTCAGCGGCCCCGGAAATCGGGCTGTCTGCGTTCCGTGAATGCGCGTAGGCCCTCCTGGGCGTCCTGCGTCGTGAGGTTGATCTCCTGGGCCCAGGCCTCCGCCGCGAAGGCGGTCGTGCGGCCGCTGTCCAGGGAGGCGTTGATCAGCTGCTTGGTCAGGGCGAGGGAGCCGGTCGGGCCGAGGGCCAGGCGGGTCGCCCAGTCACGCGCCGTCTTCTCCAGTTCCCCGTCGGGGACCACGCGGTTGACCAGGCCCAGGCGTTCCGCCTCCGGGGCCGGGAGGGCGTCTCCGAAGAACATGAGTTCCTTCGCCCGTTGGAGGCCGATCAGCCGGGGGAGGAGATAGGCGCCGCCGCCGTCCGGGACCAGGCCGCGGCGGACGAACACCTCGATGAAGCGGGCCGATTCGGCGGCCAGGACCAGGTCGCAGGCGAACGCGAGGTGTGCGCCGAGGCCGGCTGCCGTGCCGTTCACGGCGGCCAGGACCGGTTTCTCGCAGTCCAGGACGGACGCGATCAGGCGTTGCGCTCCCAGGCGCAGGGTGCGGGCGACGTCCCCGGTGACCCGCTCCGTTCCGGTGGAACCGCCCCGCAGGTCCGCACCCGCGCAGAAGCCGCGGCCCGTGCCGGTCAGGACCACCGCCCGGACGTCCGGGGCCGCGGACGCCTCCGCCAGCAGGTCGGTGATCCGGTCCCGCATGGCGGGGGTGAGCGCGTTGAGGGAGTCCGGGCGGTCGAGGGTGATGTGCGAGACGTGGTCGCGGACCTCGTGCGCGATGCCGCTCACCGGCACACCACCAGCGCGTCCAACGCCACCGCCCCCTGCCCCCGCGGCAGCACCATCAGCGGATTGATGTCCAGCTCGGCGATCTGCGAGCCCAGTTCGAGCGCCATGCGCTGGACCCGCAGGATCACCTCCACCAGTGCGTCCACGTCGGACGGCGGGCGGCCCCGGACGCCGTCCAGCAGGGCCCGGCCGCGCAGTTCCGTCAGCATGGTGCGGGCCTGGTCCTCGCCGAAGGGCGGGACGCGGACCGTCGCGTCGTGCAGGACCTCCACCAGGACGCCGCCGAGTCCGGCCGTCACCGTCGGGCCGAACAAATCGTCGTGCGTCACCCCGACCACCATCTCCACGCCCTGCTCGACCATCTGGCACACCAGGACGCCGTCCAGCTCGACGCCCTCGTAGCGGGCGATGTCGTTCAGTTCCCGGTAGGCGTCGCGGACCTGGCTCGCCGAGGTCAGGCCGATCTTCACCAGGCCCAGTTCGGTCTTGTGGGCGATCTGCGCGCCGGACGCCTTCATCACCACCGGATAGCCGACCTGCCCGGCCGCCCGTACGGCCGCCGCCGCGCTGGTGACCAGCTGTTCGCGCGGCACCCGGATGCCGTAGGCGCGCAGCAGCTGCTTGGCCGCGTGCTCGCTGAGCTGCCGGCCGGGCTGCATCAGCGCCTCGGCCTTGCGGAAGGAGGGGGAGGGGGTGCGCGGGGCCTCGTCGAAGGGGGAGCGGTACTCGCTCACGAACCGGTGGTGGTCCAGCCAGGCGCGGACGGCGGTCAGGCAGTTGCCGACCGTGCGGAAGGTGGCGACGCGGGAGGAGCCGAGCAGGACGTCCCGGTACGCCGGTTCGGTGCCGGCCGGCGAGCCCCACACCACGCACACCAGCTTGTCGGTCTGCTCGGCCGCAGCGACCAGGTCCGTCACGAGCCTGTCGCTGAGCGGCGGGAAGGGGCCGGTGACCGGACAGATCAGCACGCCGACGTCCGGGTCGGCCAGGATCGCGTCGATGATCTTCCGGCCGCGCTCGTCGCCGACCGGGTGGCCGCCGTTGTCCACCGGGTTGGCGACGTTCAGATACTCCGGTATCCACTGGTGCAGCTCGGCCTGCTTGTCCGGGGACAGCCGCGGCAGCCGCAGTCCCGCCCCGGTGGCCAGGTCGGCGACGTGCGCGCCCGTGCCGCCCGAGATCGAGCAGACGGCCACCCCTTCGGCCAGGGGTGCCTTCGCGCGGGCCAGCAGGGCGGCCGTGTCCTGGAGTTCGTCCAGGGCGTCGACGCGGATCACGCCGTACTGCCGCATGGCCGCGTCCACCACGTCGTCGGCGCCCGTGAGCTTGCCGGTGTGCGAGGCGGCCGTTCGGGCCCCCGCCTCGGTCCGGCCCACCTTCACGGCGACCACCGGGACCCCGCGGCGGGCGGCGCGGTCGGCGGCCAGCAGGAAGGCGCGGCCGTCCTTCAGGCCCTCCACGTAGGCGGCGATGGCGCCGACCTCGGGCTGTTCGGCGAACCAGGAGAGGAAGTCGGCGGTCTCCAGGTCGGCCTCGTTGCCGGTGGGCGCCCAGTGCGAGAGCCGGATGCCGAGTTCCTGCAGGGCGAAGACGGGCCGGCCCTGGTGTCCGGACTGGGTGATCAGCGCGATGGCCGGCCCGGACAGGTCCTCCCGGAACCTTTCGAAGGCGTTGAGGTTGGTGTTCGGGCCCAGCAGCCGCAGCCCCGAGCGCCGTACGGCCTCGGCCAGCCGCTCCTGGGCCTCGGCGCCCGCCTTCCCGGTCTCGGCGAACCCGGAGGCGAAGGCGACCGCGAACTTCACCTTGGCCTCCGCGAGTTCCTCGATCACCGGCAGCGGGTCGGCCACCAGCAGCACGGCCAGGTCGACCTGTTCGGGCAGGTCCGCGACGGAGGCGACGCACGGGTGGCCGAAGACGGACGGCCGGGCGGGGTGCACCGGGTGCACCCGCGCACCGACCCGGCCGGCCCAGTCGAGCAGTTGCCGGGTGATCCCGGTGTTGGGCCGCCCCTCGGCGTCGGACGCGCCGATCACGGCCACGGACTCGGGCCGGAAGAACCGGGCCAGGTCGGGCACGTCGGCGTAGAGCGGGCGCCCGCTCACGTCCAGGTCGTCCATGTCGTCGGTTCGGCCGTGCACGGCCGGGCCGGGCCGCTGCTCGCCGCAGGCGATGACCCGGGCCCGGCGGGCGTCGGTGGTGAGTGTGCCGTGGGTCGATCCGAGCATCGTTCCGCCCGCCTCCCGTGAGACAGCCATGTGCAACTGACGCTCTGTCAGATTACTGAACTGACGAAGCGTCAGGAACGGGTCGGAAAGATAAAGTTACCGCCGGGTGCGAAATCCCTTGGCCACGGCGTGCGCGATCTTCCCCGCGTCGATCGCCAGCTCCCGGAACATCCCGCTGATGGGATTGGTGAAACCGGTGAAGTACAGACCGGGCGCCTGCGCGGGCGTGCGGCCGCCGTGCACCACCGGCTTCCCGCGCCCGTCCAGTACTCCGAGGTGGCCGACGAGTCCCTCCAGGGCGCGGACGTACCCGGTCGCCGCGACGACCGCGTCGGGCGAGATCCGGCTGCCGTCGGCGAGCACCACCTTGCCGTCCTCGAACGCCTCCACGGCGGCCACGATCTCCACCTTCCCCCCGCGCACGGCGTCGATCAGGCCGACGTCCAGGACCGCGATCGAGCCCTCCTTCACCCTGCTGTACAGCCCGCTCTCCGGACGCGGCAGCCCGTGCGCGGACAGGTCCGGGGTGCTGAGCCGCCCCACCGGCCCGGCGAGCCGGTCCACGAGCCCCACCGGCAGCCGCCGGACCAGTACGCCCGTGTACTGCGCGGCCCAGCCGAGGGTCGACCGGCGCAGGATGTGCGGTGCCGTGCGCACCGCCAGCCGCACCCGCGAGGCCCCGCCCTCCGCCAGGTCGACGGCGATCTCCGCGCCCGTGTTGCCGATCCCGACGACGAGCACGTCACGGCCGGCGTACGGCTCGGCGTTGCGGTAGCCGCCGGCGTGCAGCAGCTCCCCCTGGTAGCCCTCGCGGCCGGGCCAGTCGGGCAGGTGCGGGGTGTGGTTGTAGCCGGTGGCGACGACCACCGCGCTGCCGGTCAGCTCCCGGCCGCCGGAGGCGTGCAGCAGCCAGCCGGTGCCGTCCCCGGTCCGCTCGACGCGGTGGACCTCCACCCCGGTGACGATCTCCAGCTCGTGGTGCTCGGCGTACTTCTCCAGGTAGCGCACGACGTCGTCCCGGGACACCCAGCGCCCGAACCGGCGGGGCATGCCGAGACCGGGCAGCGCGGAGAGGCGGCGGGTGGTGTGCAGGCGCAGTCGGTCGTAGTGGTTGCGCCAGGAGTCGCCCGGCCGGTCGGCCTTCTCCAGGACCACCGCCCGTATGCCCCGCGCCCGCAGCGCGTGGGCGGCGGCGAGGCCGCCCGGACCGGCGCCTATGACGTAGACCGGGCGGTCGGCGGGGGTCGCCGACAGGTGGACGGGAGAAGGACGGGAGACGGCCATGAGCGGGAGCGTAATCACACACCGGGTTGATGGGTCTCGGTCAAGACCGGAATTGGTTGCGGATTGATCACGGATGGACGGGAACGGCGTCCACGGGGTGAAGAAACCGGCCACCGGGCCCGGGTGTGCAGGGCCCGGCGATGCGGGGGCGCCCTGCGCCGCGGACGGGGAAGGGGCGGCTCGGGCCCGCGCGCACGCAGACCCCTGCCGCACCCCTCGGCAAGGCGCCGCATCTGACGTACCGTCAGATCCATGGATGCGATATGGCTGGACGGTGCCGAGTGGCTGGCGGTGCTGCGCATCGGCCTCGGCCTGTGGTGGCTGGAGAGCTGGCGGCACAAGGACAAGAAGGCCTGGTTCGAGCGGGGCAGCGGCATCGCGTGGGCGGCGGAGATCGCCGGGAAACACCGCTGGGCACCGGTGCGGACGGGCTTCGAGGCGGTGGTGAAGCCGTACCCGAAGCTGATGGCGTACGTCGTCGCCTACGCCGAACTGTCCCTCGGTCTCGGCCTGATCCTCGGCTTCCTGACCCCGGTGGCCCTGCTCGGCGGGCTGGTGCTGAACGCGATCTACTTCGTCCTCATGATCCACGACTGGGCGGAGCAGGGCCAGAACTCGATGATGGCGCTGATCTCGCTGGTCGGCCTCTTCGGGATGGCGTGGCAGACGTGGTCGGTGGACGCCTGGCTCGGGTGGTTCTGATGGACGGGCCGCGCCACGACGTCCCGGAGGCGGACGCCTTCACCCGCGCCTACTGGGCGGCCGCGGCCGAAGGCCGGCTGCTGGTCCGCCGCTGCGGCGCCTGCGGCCGGGCCCACCACTACCCGCGGGAGTTCTGCCCGCACTGCTGGAGCGAGGAGGTCAGCTGGGAGGAGGCGAGCGGCCGGGCCGTGCTCTACACCTGGTCCACGGTCCACCGCAACGACCTCACCCCGTTCACCGACCGCACCCCCTACGTGGCCGCGGTGGTCGACCTGGCCGAGGGCCCCCGCATGATGACGGAACTGGTGGACTGTGCGGAGGACACCGTGCGGGCCGGGATGCCGCTGGAGGTGACGTTCCGGGAGGGGATCCCGGTGTTCACCTCCACGGGGCGGGAAAGGAGCGGCCGGGCACCGGATCGGGGATGAGACCGGGCACGGCTGCCACGAGGGCCGGCGCCGCCCGGGGTCCGTGATGCTCTCACCGCCCCGACGGATCGCGACGGAGCAGCGCCACCGGTCCCGGCGACGGCGTGCGGCCGCCCCGTCTCACGGCCACAGCAGCGCCCTGCTCCAGCCGAACCCGGTGCTGCGGTACTCCAGTCGTACGTGCCGCCGCTCCACGTCCCCCTGGAAGAACTCCACGGTCTCCGGGCGCAGCCGGTACAGCGTCCAGGTCGGCGACGGCTCGTCCGGGTTCTTCCGGGCCCGCTCCCAGGCCGCTTCCGAGGCCTGCCGCAACTCCGCCACCGACGACAGGTCCTCGCTCTGCCGCCCGGTCAGCGCGGCGGCCAGTGCGCCCGTGGAGCGCGCGTGCAGGTCGGCCTGGCTCTCCTCGGACGGTGCCGCGACGACGGGCCCCCGCACCCGCACCTGGCGGCCCAGCGCCGGCCAGTAGAAGGCGAGGGCCGCCTGCGGCCGGGCGCTCAGGGCGCGGCCCTTGCGGCTCGTGGCGTGCGAGGCGAAGGCCCAGCCGTCCGCGTCGGCGCCGTGCAGCATCACGATCCGTACGTCCGGCCTGCCCTCCTCGTCGACGGTCGCCAGGGACATGGTGTGCGGTTCCGGCTGCCCGGCCGCCACCGCGTCCGCGAACCAGCTCGTGAACAGGGCCAGCGGGGTGGGAGGTGCCGTCTCCGGATCGAAGGGCCGCAACTGGGTCACCCCGGGTTCCCAGACCCGCAGCGACAGGAGCAGTTCGTGGAGATCCTTTTGTGCCATGCGCCGAGTATCACCCGCACCGGGCGGCGCACCCCGGCCCCGCACGGCATGTGCCGGAGACGGGCACACCGGGCTCACTCCCGCCCGAGCACCACGGTCCCCGACGAGCAGAACCATCCGCCGGTCGCGGACGCCACTGCCAGCCGGGGCAGCCTTCCGTCGCGTCCCCGCACCTGGCGGTCCCCGGCCTCCCCGCGCAGCTGCCGTACCGCCTCCACCAGGAGGAACAGCCCGCGCATCCCGGGGTGCTGGGCCGACAGGCCGCCCCCGTCCGTGTTGACCGGCAGCTCCCCGCCCCGCACCAGCAGCCGGCCCTTCTCCACGAAGGCCCCGCCCTCGCCCTTGGCGCAGAAGCCCAGGTCCTCCAGGGTCAGCAGGGTCATGTAGGTGAAGGCGTCGTAGATCTCGGCGAAGTCGATGTCCGCCGGGGTCACCCCGGCCCGCTCGAAGGCGAGCCGGCCGCTCACCGCCGCCGGGGACACGGTGAAGTCGGGCCACTCGGACATCGCCGCGTGCGAGACGTGCTCGCCGGTGCCGAGGATCCGGACGGGGGCCGCACGGCAGTCCCGTGCGTACTCCTCGGCGGCCAGCAGGACCGCCGCGCCGCCGTCGGAGCGCAGGCAGCAGTGCAGCTTGGTGAAGGGATCGGCGATCATCGGCCCGGACAGGACGTCGTCGACCGTGATCGGGTCGCGGAACATCGCCTCCGGGTTCAGGGCCGCGTTCGCCCGCGCCTGGACGGCCACCTCGGCCAGCTGCTCGATCGTCGTGCCGTACTCGATCATGTGCCGGCGGGCCGCCATCGCGTACTTGGCGATCAGCGTGTGGCCGTAGGGCACTTCGAACTGCAGGGGGCCGCGGGAGCCGAAGGACAGGTTTCCGGTGCGGCGGCCGGCCCGGATGTCCGCCCGTGCGGTCGAGCCGTACACCAGCAGTACGGCGTTCGCGTGGCCCGCCGCTATCGCGTCCGCCGCGTGCGCCGCCATGACCTCCCAGGCCGCCCCGCCGACCGAGGTGGAGTCCACCCAGGTGGGCCGCAGGCCCAGGTACTCGGCCACCTCCACCGGGGCCAGCGTGCCGAGGCCCGCCGAGGCGAAGCCGTCGACCCGGGCGCGGTCCAGGCCGGCGTCCGCGAGGGCGCGCCGGGCCGCCTGGGCGTGCAGGGCGTACGGCGTCGCGTCGTCCACGCGTCCGCAGTCGGAGAGGGCCACGCCGGCCACGGCGACTTTCCTGCTCCCTGGCTTCATGGAAACTGACGGTACATCAGATATGGGCCCCCGTGGCAGGTGTCGCGGGTATGGGCATCCCCTCGCCGGACACCTAACATGACGGGCCGTCAGATTGCATGGGAGGGATCAGCCATGGACACGCGCCTCAGCCCCGAGCAGGACGAGATCCGCCGGACCCTGCGCGAGCTGCTGCGCAGACGCTGCGGCCCGGCCGAGCTGCGGGCCGCCGTCGAGACGCCCGCCGGACACGACCCCCTGCTGTGGTCCGCCCTCGCCGACCGGCTCGGCCTGCCGGGGCTCGCGCTCCCCGAGGCGTACGGCGGGGTCGGCTGCTCGGTCACCGAGCTGGCCCTGGCCTGCGAGGAGACGGGCCGGTTTCTCGCGCCCTCGCCGCTGCTCGCCACCTCTGTCCTCACCGCCCCGCTGATCCTCGCCCTGGGCACCGGCACCCAGCGCGCCGGGCTGCTCCCGCGCATCGCGGCCGGCACCCTCACCGCCGCCCTCGCCGTCGCCGGGCCCGCCCTCACCGCCGCCCTCGCCCTGACCGGCGGGAACGACGGCTACAGCGCCGGCGGCGGACGGGCCGGCGGGGTGCAGGCGCGGCGGGCCGAGACCGGCTGGCGGCTGTACGGGGAGGTGGAGCAGGTGCTGGACGGGCACCACGCCGGACTGCTGCTCGTCGCCGCGCACACCGGCGGCTACGCCCGGTCGCGGACGCTGCTGTTCCTGGTGACAGGGGACGCGGCAGGGGTCGTACGCACCCGGCAGACCGCCCTGGACGCCACCCGCCCGCAGGCGCGGATCCAACTGCGCGACGCGCCGGCGGAGTTGCTCGGATCCGAGGAGGCAGAAGTACTGCCCACCCTCGCCGCACTCGGGGACTCCGTCGCCGCGGTGCTCGCCGCCGAGGCCGTGGGGGCGGCGGACCGGGCGCTGGAGCGGACCGTGGAGTACGCCGCGCAGCGGGTCCAGTTCGGGCGGCCCGTCGGGTCCTTCCAGGCCGTGAAGCACCGGCTGGCGGACGTGTACGTGGCGGTGCAGGCGGCCCGGTCCGCCGCGTACTACGCCGCATGGGGAGCCGGCCACGGGCGGCGGGCCGGTGCGCTCGCGCTCGCCCAGGCGCTGGAGGCACTGCGGTGCGCCGCCGCCGAGGGCATCCAGCTGCACGGCGGCATCGGGTTCACCTGGGAGCACGACGCCCACCTGTACTTCAAACGGGCGGCCGGCGACGAGCTGCTCTTCGGGCCCGCGCACCGGCTGCGGGACCGGGCCGCCGAGGCGGCGGGGCTGTTCGCGGGCGGCGAGGTGGCGGTGTGATGGCCGGCGCCGGCGTGCGGTTCGTGCAGAAGGTGTCCTCCACCCGGGCGTTCGCCAAGGTCGCCCCGCATGTCGTCCCGGCCCTCGACCGCGCCGTGCACCGGCTCACCCGGGGCCGGTTCCTGCTCAGCACCCGGATGCTGCCCGGGGTGGTCCTCACCTCCACCGGTGCCCGCAGCGGGCAGCTCCGCCACACCCCGCTGGCCTGCATGCCCGAGCCGGGCGGCACCGGCTGGATCCTCGTCGGCTCCAACTTCGGCCGCAGCGGACACCCCGCCTGGACCCACAACCTCCTCGCCCACCCGACCGCCTCGATCAGCTGGAAGGGCCACGACGTCCCGGTCACGGCCAGGCTCCTGACGGGGGAGGAGCGGGCCGCCGTCTGGAGGTCACTGCTGGAGTTCTGGCCGCCGTACGCCACGTACCAGGCCCGGGTGACACGGGAGATCCGGCTCTTCCGGCTCACCGCGGCGCCCTGAAGACGCGACCAGCGGCACGGCTACCACGTCGCCAGTCGTTCCACCAGCAAGAACGCCCCGATCCCCAGCATTGCCGCCCCCGACGTCCGCGTCACCGCCCGGGCCGCGACCGGCTTCGCGGCGAGCAGCGCGCGGGCCAGGGCGCCGACCGTGAGGTAGACCGCCGCACAGCAGGCCATGTGGAGCAGGCCGAGGGCCGCCGTCTGGGCGGGGACGGGCAGGTGGGCGCCGCGGAGGGTGAGGAACTGGGGGAGTACGGAGAAGTAGAGGAGCAGGCCCTTGGGGTTGAGGCCGCTGATCGTGGCTCCACGCAGGAAGAGGCGCCGGTCGTCGGCGGCCTCGCCGGCCGCACCCGGGACCGCCGGCCGGCGCAGCACGCTCCAGCCGAGCCAGAGCAGATAGCCCGCGCCCGCCACCGTCAGGGCCGTCAGCAGCCGGGGGGAGCCCGCCACCAGGACTGCCAGGCCCGCCGTCGCCAGGACCGTGTGCAGAGCGTAGCCGCAGACCAGGCCCGCGACCGCGCGCGCGACCGACCCGCCGCGCAGGGCGGTCGCGATGACGTACGCCCAGTCGGCGCCCGGCACGCACACCAGCAGCAGGTCCACGGCGAGGAAGGAGAAGAGCAGTCCCGGATCCATACTGGGGACATTAGGCGTGAATGGCCCGAAAGTGTTCCCGAAGTTTGCTCATGATCGCCGCATCTGAGCAAATATCTTCTTCATGGACGACGTGGACCGGAAAATCCTTGCCGAGCTGCAGCAGGACGGGCGGCTGACCGTGACCGAGCTGGCCGCCCGAGTGCGGCTCAGCGTCTCGCCCTGCCACCGTCGGCTGCGCGAGCTGGAGAGGTCCGGCGCCATCCAGGGCTACCGGGCGCAGGTGGACCCCGCGGCACTCGGGCTGAACTTCGAGGCGCTGGTCTTCGTGTCCATGCGGCAGGAGGACCGGGACACGGTCGCCGAGTTCGAGCGGGCCGTCAGCGAACTGGATCACGTGCTGGACGCCCAGCGGCTGTTCGGGGAGCCGGACTATCTGCTCCGGGTCGCCACCGCCGACCTGGCCGCCTTCCAGCGGCTGTACGACGAGCGGCTGGCCACCCTGCCGGGGGTGCAGCGGCTGACGTCGACGCTGGTGATGAAGCACGTGGTGCGGGACCGGCCGTGGCCCGCGTAGACCGCAGGCGGTGGCTCACCGAGTGAACCACCGCCTGCCAGACAGGACTTGGACCCTGGAAAAAAGTGCGCGACGCGGCGCTACCTGGACGGCTTCTTGCCGGTCACGCCCAGGTGCACCAACAGTGCGAGATTCGGCTTGAGTTCGGCCTGCTTCACACCCCAGGACGTGAAACCCTTCTGGTGGGAGGCCACGGCCGCGAGCATCGCGACCAGCGAACCGGCCACCGCCGCCGGGTTGACGTCCTTGTCGACCCGGCCCTTGGACTGCAGTTCCGCGATGGAGTCCGCGAGGGAGTTGTTGACGGAGTTCAGGATCTTCATGCGGATCTTGTAGAACCGTTTGTCCCCCTCGGCCGCGCCGAGGTCGACCACGCGCAGGATCGCATCGTTCTTCCGCCAGAACTCCAGGAACCCGTCGACGAGTTCCTGTGCCGTCTGCCACCCCGCCTTGCCGGTCCAGGTGCGTCCTTCGAGGAGTTCGGTCAACCCTGCGCCCTCGGCCGCCATCTGCTCGGCGATCTCCAGGACGGCACCTTCGACGTCGGGGAAGTACTGGTAGAAGGTCGCGGGCGAAGTGCCCGCCTTCCGGGCGACATCGATGACCTTGACGTCCCGGTACGGGGAGGAGCTGAGCATCTCGCTGAGGCAGTCGAGCAGCTTCTGCCGGGTCGCCTGCCCACGCCGGCCGGCCACGCGGCCGTCGACGGTACGCACTTGTCCTGTCATGCCGTCAGCTTACCGAGGGGTGATCGGAGCGCGATTCGGCCGACTGCAAATGGGGTGCACGGGGACAGCGGGGGTGGTGTGCCTGGTCTGCGCGGTGCGCGTGGCCCGGTTACTTTGACGGCATGGCCGAAAACAGGGCATCCGCCGACGAAGAGGTGTACCGGGAGGGCGTCCCCTGCTGGGTGGACGCCCAGCTGCCCGACGTCGAGGCGGGCAAGCGGTTCTACGGTGAGCTTTTCGGGTGGACCTTCGAGGAGTCGTACGGCTCCTCGGTGTGGGCCCTGCTGGACGGCGACCGCGTCGCCTCGCTGGCGCCCAAGACGGACGGCCGCATGCCCACCGTCTGGACGGTCTCCTTCGCGACCTCGGACGCCGCGGCCCTCGTCCGGCGGATCACCGCGGGCGGCGGGCAGGTGGTCATGGCCCCGTTCCCGGTCGGCGAACTCGGCACCGCGGCCCTCGCCACCGACCCCGAAGGCGCGGTGTTCGGCCTGTGGCAGCCCGGCACCCACCCCGGCTTCGGGCGGCGGCACGCACCCGGCACCTTCGTCTGGGCCCAGCTGTACACCCGGGACACCGCCGGGGCCAACGTCTTCTACGGCGGCCTCTTCCACGACGCCCTGTTCGGCACCGGCGCCGAGCCCGACTTCGGCCGCGCGGACGTCACCGACGTGTTCCCCGCCGAGATGCCCCCGCACTTCGTCACCCACTTCCGGGTCACCGGTCTGGACGACGCCGTCGCAGCCGTGCAGCGGCTCGGCGGCCGGGTGCAGGCGCCACCCTTCGAGACGTCGTACGGACGAGTGGCCGTCGTCACCGACAATCAGGGGGCGTCGTTCGCACTGCTGCAGCGCTGATTCGTCCGCTTTGCTGTAAGACACCCCGATTTCTCACCGGGTTCGCAACCAGCCGCCCGGCCAGGAAGAATCAGGGTGCGTGCCGCCAAGGCGGTGCGGTGGTGAGACGCTGCACTTCGGTCGCGTACATATGTGGGTGGCGCGGCTCGTACGGGGAGGTGGCAGGCAAGTGGTGGATCAGCTGACGCAGCACGATCCGCGGCGGATCGGGCCGTTCGAGGTGCTGGGCCGGCTGGGCGCCGGCGGCATGGGGCTGGTCTATCTCGCGCGCTCGGCGTCCGGCCGGCGCGTGGCGATCAAGACGGTCCGCACGGAGCTGGCCGAGGACCAGCTCTTCCGGGTCCGCTTCACCCGTGAGGTGGAGGCGGCCCGGGCGGTCTCCGGCTTCTACACGGCGGCCGTGGTCGACGCCGACCCGCGCGCCGCCGTGCCCTGGCTGGCCACCGCCTACGTCCCCGCGCCCTCACTGGAAGAGATAGTGAACGAGTGCGGGCCGCTCCCGGCGCAGGCCGTGCGCTGGCTGGCGGCCGGCGTGGCGGAGGCCCTGCAGTCCATCCACGGTGCGGGCCTGGTCCACCGCGACCTGAAGCCGTCCAACGTGCTCGTGGTCGAGGACGGCCCCCGGGTGATCGACTTCGGTATCGCCTCCGGTGTCTCCAACACCCGGCTGACGATGACGAACGTCGCCGTCGGCACCCCCGCCTACATGTCTCCGGAGCAGGCCAAGGACTCCCGCAGCGTCACCGGCGCCAGTGACGTCTTCTCCCTCGGTTCCATGCTGGTCTTCGCGGCCACCGGTCACCCGCCCTTCCACGGCGCCAACCCGGTCGAGACCGTCTTCATGCTGCTCCGCGAGGGTCCGGACCTGACCGGTCTGCCCGACGAGCTGCGCCCGCTCATCGAGCTGTGCATGCAGATGGAGGCCTCCGCCCGCCCCACCCCGGCCGACCTGCAGGCCCAGCTCGCCCCCCACCTCTTCGGCTCCGGCTCCGACGACAGCGGCACCGCCTCCGCCTGGCTGCCCGAGAAGGCCGTCGGCCTCATCGAGTCCCGCCGCGGCGGCAGACCCGCCGTCAAGCCCGCTCCGGCCGCGACCGCCGGCCCGCGCAGTGCCGGCCGCCCGGCCGTGCCCCCGCCCCCGCCGTACGACCCGCCGGTCCCCGCGCCCGCCCCGGCCCCGGTCGGCGCCCCCGACACCGGCCCGGTCCGGCTGGCCGGCGCCCCGGTTCCCATCGGCCCCGGCCCCCGCGTGGCCGATGCCCGCGCCGCCGCGGTGAAGGCGCCTCCGCCCGAGGCCGGCCTGGTGGCCGGCTGGTCCCGGCCGCGGCCCGGCGTGGCCGGCGCCGACCCGGCCGTACCGCCCGTGCCCGCCACGTCCCCGGAGACGGCGAGCGGCTGGCGCCCCTGGCGGTTCCGGATGTCCAACGACGTCTGGGGTACCCCGTCCGTCGACGGCGACCTGGTCTACGTCACCTCCTTCGAGGTGCACGCGCTGGACGTGGCCACCGGCCGCCGCCGCTTCAAGACCCGGGACGTCGCCTGGTCCATGGCGGTCGCCGACGGCCGCATCCACGCCTCCGACGGTCCGACCCTGTTCGCCCTGGACGCCCGCGAGGGCACCGACCTGTGGCGGCTCTCCACGGACGCCTGGGTGTACTCCCTGAACGCCGACCGCGGCACGGTGGTCACCGGCACCCGGGGTGGCGGCGTCCAGGCCTGGGAGGCGTCGAACGGTCAGAAGCTGTGGGAGATCACCGGCTGCCAGACCGACTTCGAGTCCCCCGAGGCGGGCCCGGTCGTGCACGACGGGACGGTCTACGTCTGGCAGGACGCCCGGCTGCGCGCCCTGGAGGCCCGCACCGGCGAGGAGCGCTGGTCGTACCCGATCGGCGACGCGGCCTCCTGCGGCGGTGTCCCGGTCCGGCTGGCCCCGGCGTCCGACGGTCACGTGTACGTCTCCGCCGGCACCCGCGTGCTGGCCGTCGAGGCGGCGAGCGGCATGGTGCGCTGGCACTTCGAGGCCCCGGCGGTCTTCCTGTGCCCGCCGGCCTTCGCCCCCGGGCCGGCCGTCACCGGCGGCGGCATCTACCTCGCCGACTACCTCGGCACGGTGTACGCCCTGGACGCCAACGACGGCCGTGACCGCTGGCGCATCGCCACCGAGGCCCGCTCGTCCGTGGAGCCGGTGCTGGTCGCCGCCGGGCACGTGCACGTCGGCAGCGGCAAGGGCCTGTACACCCTGGACGCGGTCACCGGCACGCCCAAGTGGCGCTTCCAGGCCGGCGGCGACGTGGTGGGCGCCCCCGCGGTGGCGGAGGGCCGCATCCACTTCGGCTCCACCGACCACCTCCTCTACACCCTGAAGGCCGACGACGGCCGGCTGCGCTGGAAGCTCGCCACCGGCGGCGAGATCACCGGCTCCCCGGTGGTCAAGGACGGCGTGGTGTACGCGTGCAGCAAGGACCGGTGCGTGTACGCGCTGGATGCGGAGAAGGGCACGGGAACCGCGCGGAGCGCGTAGTGCGTGACGGCCGTCGTACCGGGTTTTTCACGGAAGGGCTCCAGACGGCGGCCGTCCAGGGCTGACGCTACCCCCGGCGCCGGGCACCCGCCAGAGGGTCGGAGCCGATGGTTAGGGTGATGTCATGGCCATGCATACACGGATGCGCACGCTCAAGTTCACGGCCGTACTGACCTTCACGGTCCTCGCTCTCACCGGCTTCTCGACCGGCCGGCACGGCCACCACCACGGGGGCGGAGGCGGTGGGGGCGGCTGCAGCAGCTCCCACCAGGACCACGACAGCTCGTCCTCGTCGTCCTCGGGAGGCTCCTACGACGACTCGGACGACGACACCTACGGCAGCGGCGGCACGAACACCTCGGGCGGCACCGGTGGCGGCGCCTACCACCGCCGGCCCACCCAGCGCTCCACGTCCTCCCCGGGCAGCGGGACGGCGCTGAAGGACGGGAAGGCGAGACTGGTGAGCTGCGCCACCGAGAAGGCGCAGTACGCGACCGTCGAGGTCAGCAACCCGAACGGCCGCGAAGCCGACTTCAAGGCGCACGTCGAGTTCGACGACGGGCAGGACTCGGCGATCGGCGACAACGCCGCCACGGTCACCGTCCCGGCCCATGGCACGGCGCGCGTCCAGGTGGAGCTGGTGGGCAGCTTCGGGGTGCGCGACGACGGCCTCGTCCTCAGGCTCGACCACTGCACCGTGGACCCGGTCGCCCGGCTCGGGACCTAGCCAGGCCGTGCCGGAAGGCTAGCCGGGCCGTGCCGAAAGGCACGGTCTAACGCACCCGGTACTCCCTCGGCCTTCCCGCGAACAGCTCCGCCTGCCGTCCGGCCGGCAGATTGCCGAGGGCGATGAGATGCGGTGCCTGCGCGAACGCCTGCGCACGCGCCGCCTCCCTGGCCGACCACAGCGCCCGCACGGTCCCCTGCACCCCCTCCGACGGATACCCGGCGATGACGGCGGCACAGCGCACGGCACTCTCCAGCGCGCCTCCCTCCACCGTGACTTCGGAGACCAGCCCCACCTCATGGGCCCGCCGGGCGGAGATCCGCTCGGCCGTGCCCATGAGCATCATCCGCGCGACCTCCCCGTACGGCATCCGCCCGGCCATGAGCACGGACTCGTAGGCGCTGACCATGCCGTACGTGGTGTGCGGGTCGAAGAAGACCGCGGTGTCGTCGGCGATCACGAACTCGGCCTCGCCCAGCAGATAGAAGGCCCCGCCGCAGGCCATCCCACGCACGGCCGCCACGACCGGCTTCCACAGGTCGTTCGCCTTCGGGCCGACGCCCAGCAGCGGATCGTCCTGCATGTACGGCGACGAGGGCTGCGGCACGACGGCGCTGCGGTCGATGCCCGTGCAGAACGCCCGCTCCCCGGCCCCGGTGAGCACGACGGCCCGCACGGAGTCGTCGAACCGCAGCTCGCGCCAGAGCGCGGCGAGTTCCTGTGCCATCGTGAGGTCGATGGCGTTGAGCCGCTCGGGCCGGGCCAGCGTGACCACGGCGACACCGGTGTCCTTGTCGGTGGCGAGGCGGACGGTGTTCACGCGAGCACCCACTGCGGAAGCCCGCCGGAGAAGACCGCCTGCACCCGGGCGCCGATCCGGATGCGCGCCGGATCGACGGAGTCCAGCCGCGCCCCCGGACCGCTGACCAGATTCCCGACCAGCCGTATGCCCGGGTCCTCCGCCAGTTCCACGACGACCACGTTGTACGGGGCCTGTTCCGCGTAGTCGGGCAGCAGCGGCGGATGCGGGACGACGTAGGACCACACACGCCCGCGCCCGGAGACCGGCCGCCACCGGCTCGCGAAGGACTGGCAGTGCGGGCAGCAGGGCCGGGGCGGGAAGCGCAGTTCACCGCAGTCGCCGCACGCCTGGACACGCAGCTCGCCGCGGTCCGCGTACTCCCAGAAGGGCGCGCCGGCGGGGTCCCTGACCGGAATCAGCATGATCAGCTCCTGAGGAGGAGAGCGGAGGTGGGAACGCCTTCACCGGCCGTGACCAGGCAGGTGGCAGCGCCGGGGACCTGGGCGGTACTGGTCCCGCGCAATTGCTTGACGCCCTCGTTGATGAGGTTGAAGCCGTGCACGTACGCCTCGCTGAGCCCGCCGCCCCCGGTGTTGACCGGCAGCCGCCCGCCGGTCTCCAGGGCGCCCTGCTCGGTGAAGGCGCCGCCCTCGCCGCGGGCGCAGAAGCCGTAGCCCTCCAGGGACAGCGGGACCAGGGCCGTGAACGCGTCGTAGATCTGGGCCACGTCGACGTCGTCCGGGGTGATGTCCGCGTGCTTCCACAGGTGCCGGGCGGCCGTCCAGGCGGGGCCGGTGAGGGGATCGTCGTTCCAGTAGTTGACCATGCCGTGGTGCTGGGCGGGCAGGCCCTGCGCGGCGGCATGCACGTACACCGGCTGCCGGGCGCAGTCCCGGGCCCGCTCCCGTCCGACGATCACACAGGCCAGTGCGCCGTCCGTCTCCAGGCAGTTGTCGTAGAGGCACAGCGGCTCACTGATCCACCGGGAGGTCATGTACATCTCCCGGGTCAGCGGCCGTTCGTACATCACGGCGGCCGGGTTCTGGTTGGCCCGGTTGCGGCAGGCCAGGGCCACGTTGAAGAGGTGGTCCCGGGTGACGCCGTACTCGTGCATGTACCGCCGGGCCAGCATGGCGATCTCGTCGGCCGGCCGCAGCAGCCCGAAGGGCCGGGTCCACTGCGCGGGCGTGGGCAGCTGCACCGCGGTGTTCGTCCACGGCCGGGGCCCGCTGCCCCGCTTCCGGGACCGCCAGGCGACGCCCACGGTGGCCTGTCCGGCGGCGATGGCGGCGGCGAGGTGCGCGACCGTGGCGCAGGAGCCGCCGCCCCCGTACCCCACCTTGCTGAAGAAGGTCAGATCCCCGAACCCGACGGCCTTCGCCAGCTCCACCTCGTCGGTCTCCTCCATGGTGTAGGAGGCGACCGCGTCGACCTCGCCGGGTGCGATGCCCGCGTCGTCGAGGGCGGCGAGCACGGCCCGGCAGGCGAGCGTCTTCTCGTCCTCCGGGAGGTGCTTGGCGAAGGCGGTCTGCCCGATCCCGACGACGGCGGTGGCGTCCTTGAGTCCTGGTCCTGCCATGTGGACCCCCTCTCCTGACAGGTCGTCAGATTACCGCTAATCTGACGGTTAGTCAGCTCGTGGGGTCACTGAGCGGGGAGGCGGCCGTGGTCGCGTGGGACACCATCCCTGAACTGGTCCGGTCGGCGGCCGGGCGCTACGCGGACACCGAGGCCGTGGTCGACGGCCGCACCCGCATCACCTACGCCGAACTCGGTGCCCGCGTCGAACGCGCGGCGGCGGCCTGCCTCGCGAGCGGCGTGCGGGTGGGCGACCGGGTGGCCGTCTGGGCCCCCAACTCCCTGGACTGGATCGTGGCGTCCCTCGGCGCGGTGACGGCGGGCGCGGTCCTCGTCCCGCTGAACACCCGCTTCAAGGGCACGGAGGCGGCGGACGTCCTGCGCCGCAGCGGGGCCCGGCTGCTGTTCGTGACGGGAACCTTCCTGGGCGCGTCCTACGTCGCCGCACTGCGCCGGGCGGCGGGCGATGGCGGGTCCGACGGCCGGGGCCCGCTGCCCGGCCTGCCGGAGCTGGAGCGGGTGGTGGTCCTGTCGGAGGACGCACCGCCGGACTTCCACACGTGGAAGGACTTCCTGGCGACCGGAGAAGGGCTGCCGCCGTCGCAAGTGCGAGCGAGGTCGGCCCGGTTGGACGGGTCGGCGGTGTCGGACATCGTCTACACCTCCGGCACGACGGGCCGCCCGAAGGGTGCGGTGATCACACACGGCCAGACCCTGCGCGCGTACGAGATCTGGGCGGACCTGGCAGGCCTGCGCCACACGGACCGCTACCTGATCATCAACCCCTTCTTCCACACCTTCGGCTACAAGGCGGGGGTGCTCGCCTGTCTCATGCGCGGGGCGACGATGATCCCGCAGCCGGTGTTCAACGTGGACACGGCGCTGGCGAACATCGCGGCGGAACGGGTTTCGGTGCTGCCGGGCCCGCCGACCCTGCACCAGCAGCTCCTGGACCACCCCGCCCGGGGCGCGTACGACCTGACGGCCCTGCGGCTGGTGGTGACGGGCGCGGCGGTGGTGCCGCTGCGGCTGGTGGAACGCCTGCGCGGCGAACTGGGCGTGGACACGGTCCTGACGGCGTACGGCCTCTCCGAGGCGAGCGGCATCGTCACGATGTGCCGGCGCGGTGACGCCCCGTCGGTGATCGCCGCCTCCTCCGGGCGGGCGATCCCCGGCACGGAGGTACGGGTGGCCGACGCACACGGCACCCCGGTGCCCGCCGGCACGCCGGGCGAAGTCCTGGTCCGCGGCTTCAACGTCATGCGCGGCTACTACGAGGACGCCAGGGCCACCTCGGAGGTGATCTCCCCGGACGGCTGGCTGAGCACGGGCGACGTGGGCGTCCTGGACCCGTCCGGCAACCTGCGCATCACGGACCGCATCAAGGACATGTACATCGTCGGCGGCTTCAACGCCTACCCGGCGGAGATAGAGCAACTGCTCGGCATCCACCCGGACGTGGCCGACGTGGCGGTCATCGGCGTACCGGACGCCCGCCTCGGCGAGGTCGGCAAGGCCTACGTCGTCCGCCGCCCCGGCTCGCTCCTCACCGCCGACGACCTGATCGCCTGGGCCCGCCGCGAGATGGCGAACTACAAGGTGCCGAGGGCGGTGCAGTTCGTGGGTGAGCTGCCGCGGAACGCGAGCGGCAAGGTGGTGAAGGGGGAGTTGCGGGGGAGGAGGTGACCCGGCCCGGCACCCATCGACCGTCCTGGGCCGCCGCTCCTCCGCCATTGACGTGCCGCGCACCCGCGCTCCGCCTGGACGCCGGGAGTACGGGGGCCGTCCTGCGCCTCCTCGGAGTTGGGGATCATCATGCCGGGGCGAGCGTCCGAGATCTCGACGCACTCGCCGCCAGTGCGGTTGTTGCAGCTGCTCTTGCGCCGCACGACGTCGCTCAGGTCAGTGGAGTGAGTGACGGCTGCTCGCAGCGGGACGAGTGTTCCCCCACCCCGGACACACCTCGGCCGCGACGGCTCCCCCTCCGCGCCGCCGCGGCCGATCCCCCTGTGGTGGAAGGTCTTGTCAGGCCTTCTCGTCAGTGGCGTGTGTGTTGTCCGGAGTAGCCACGCCGCCGTCCTGACCCGTGGCCAGAGTGATCGGCTTGATCGGCTCGCTGGTGGCGTGCGTGTTCAGCGTGGTCACCTCGTCGATCGAGGTCTCTGTCTGCGTCGTGTTCTTGGCGTCGCTCATGACTGCTCCCCTGATGCTCTGTGCGATGGGTCGGAAGGGCCCGCTCGGCAGCTCCCCCGAGAGCCGCCGGGCGGGTACTTATGGGCCGCTACACCTTAAGGTGAGCCCATGTGACGCCCCGTCTGCCCCCCGACACGACGGAACGACAGGACTGAGAGTGCCCTGCGGCGATAAACGAACGATGAACGTCCAGGGAGCCTGCTCAGGCCACTGTGAGCGGCTTGAGCAGAGCCCGGACGTCGTCGGCCTCTGGGGCACTCAGCGCCTCGAAGATGGTCAGCGCTTCTTGCAGACAGACCTGCGCACGACCGCTCTGTCCGATGCCGCTCAGCGCCCGCCCGAGCGCCGTGAGTACGTTTCCGCGCCGCCACTCGCCGCCGATTCCACGGAGGAGGGTCAGTGCCGATTCCGCGTTGGTGGCGGCCTGCGCCAGACGCCCCGCGGCAAGGTCGACCTCTGCCAGGCGGAAGAGGGTCATGCCCTCCCACAGCCGCTGCCGGCTGTCGCGGAAGACGTCGAGGGCCTCTTGGAGGCGGTGGGTGGCCTCCGCGAGCTGCCCGCTCTGGGTGAGTGCGAGGCCCAGCGCGTACCGCCCGTTGGCCCCTCTCAAGGCGTGCCCCATGTCGTCGTACATGTCGGTGACCTGCTGGGCCACAGACACCGCGCTCGCCATCCGCCCCAAGGCCAGGTGGATCCGGGACAGGTTGCACATGGCAGCCGCCTCACCGGCGCGGTCTCCGTGGTTGCGGAAGCTCTCGATGGCGCGGGTCAGGTGCGTCTCACCGTCTTCGTTGCGCCCCTGGTAGAGCGCGATGACTCCGAGCACGTTGGATGCCCAGCAACTGGTGAGAGGGTCTCCCGCCACCTGCGCCAGCCGGTAGGCCTCGGCGGCCTCTTGATCCGCGAGCTCGAACCGGCCGGAGACATGGTGGCCGTTGGCCAAGGTGACGAGAGCTCTGGCTTCTGTGCGTAGGTCCCCCACCGTACGCGCGGCCGCGCGCATGGACGTCCCGGTCGTCTCGTACTCCCTGGAGTTGGCGCCGGACTCCGTCAGATCCATGGCCGCCCACAACAGATCGACAGCGCGTGGCAGCCTGTCCGGACTGGTTGACTGCCGCACGCACGCCAGCGTGCAGATTGCCTCGGCATACAGCCAGTCCTGAGCCTGATGCCGGTCTTCGAACGTCAGCCCCGGGTACTGCGTTGCCTCCAGGTGATCCACCAGCCGGTCCTCGGGCCGTTCGATCGCATAAACCCCCGCCGCCGTTGCCAGATAGAAGTCCAGCAGCCGCGACAGCGCCGCCTCCCGCTCGCTCGGTGGCTGTTCGTCCCTCTCCGCGCATGACCGGGCATACAGGCGCACCAGGTCGTGGAACCGGTACCGCCCGGGTGCCGCCGACTCCAGCAGGGACGTGTCCACCAGGGACTCCAGCAGGTCCTCGGTGTCCTCCGCGGGGAGGTCCAGGACCGCTGCCGCGGCCGGCAGGGAGATGTCCGGGCCGTCGGCCAGACCCAGCAGGCGGAAGGCGCGGGCCTGGGCCGGTTCGAGTTGGCCGTAGCCGAGTTCGAAGGTTGCCTTGACCGCGAGGTCGCCGGCCTGGAGTTCGTCCAGGCGGCGGCGTTCGTCGGCGAGCTTGGCCGCCAGCACCGACACCGTCCAGGTGCGGCGGGCCGCCAGGCGGGACGCCGCGATGCGGATCGCCAGCGGCAGGAAACCGCACGCCGCGACCACGTCCAGTGCCGCCTCCCGCTCCGACGCCACCCGCTCCTCGCCCACGATCCTGACGAACAGGGCCAGCGCCTCGTCGGGGGACATGACGTCCAGGTCGACCAGGTGGGCGCCCGCCAGGTCCAGCATCCGGACCCGCGAAGTGACCAGGGCCGCGCAGCCCTCCGTGCCGGGCAGCAGCGGTCGTACCTGGGCCGCGTCCTTCGCGTTGTCCAGCAGGACCAGCACCCGTCTGCCGTCCAGGACCGAGCGGTAGAGGGCCGCCCGTTCCTCCAGGCTGTCCGGGATCGCCGAGTCCGCCGTGCCCAGCGCGCGCAGGAACGAACCCAGCACCGTCTCCGGTTCCGCCGGGCGCGGGCCCGCACCCTGCAGGTCCACGTACAGCTGGCCGTCCGGGAACGAGGGGCGCGCGCGGTGGGCCACGTGCACCGCCAGCGTCGTCTTGCCCACGCCGCCGATCCCGGCCAGCGCCGACACCGCCATGACCCGGCCCTCCGCCTCGGACGCGGAGGACAACACCTCGCTCAGTTCCGTGACGAAGGCCGTGCGGCCCGTGAAGTCGGGAACCGACGCGGGGAGTTGGGCGGGGCGGACGGCGGCCACGGTCGGCTCCGCCACCGGGGCCGAGGGTTCCGCCAGGGCCGGGTCGGCCTGGAGGATCCGCTGCTGGAGCTCACGGAGGCCGGGGCGCGGGTCCACGCCGAGTTCCTCGGCCAGCAGGCGGCGCGTGTCGGCGTACACCGCGAGGGCCTCCGCCTGGCGACCGCTGCGGTACAGCGCCAGCATCAGCAGTTCCCGCAGCCGCTCCCGCAGGGGGTGCGCCGCGGTCAGTGCCGTCAGTTCCGAGACGGCCTCGGCGTGGCAGCCCTGCTCCAGGTCCATGTCCAGGCGGGACTCCAGCAGGCCAAGGCGCCACTCCTCCAGCCGGGCCCGCTGGGCCTCGGCGTACGGGCCGGGGACGCCCGCGAGCGGCTCTCCCTCCCAGAGCGCCAGGGCGCGGTTCAGCAGGTCCCGGGCCTGGCCCAGGTCCCCGGCACCGCGGGCCTTCTCGGCCTCCGCCGCGAGGTCCTGCGCGACCGCCGCGTCCAGGGCGCCGTCGCGCAGCCCGCGGACGGCGTAGCCGCCGGACTCGCTGACCAGCACCCCGGGGTCCAGGATCTTGCGCAGCCGGGACGCGTAGGTGCGGACCGCCGCCAGTGCCTGGGACGGCGGCTCGGACCCCCACAGCGCGTCGATGAGTTCCGCCGCCGTGGCCGTACGGCCCTCCCGCAGCAGCAGGGCGGCGAGCAGGGCGCGCTGCTGGGGGGAGCCGGTGCTGAGCGCCACCTCGCCGCGCCAGGCCCGCACGGGGCCGAGCACGCCGAAGCGCAGCAGGTCCGGCTCCGCGATGGCCGCGGAGCCGGCACGCCGCTGCTCAGGTACCCGCGGCCCACCGTCCATGCGTTCGTCCCCCTCGGCGTCACGAACAACCCTGTCAGTTTGCCTTGTTCCGGCCGGTTGCGTCAGCCGTGCGAGACGCCGATCACAGGGCTCGGCCGGCGGTCCACAAGGCCCTCACACGGTCTTCGCACACCGGTTGCCCGGGAACGATAGCTGACGGGTCGTCAGATCAGCGCTACCGTGAGCGGCATGGAGACCACACAGTTCCCGCTGATCATCTCCGTCGACGACCACACCGTGGAGCCTCCCGGCGTGTGGCAGGACCGTTTGCCACGCAGGTACCGGGACGCGGGGCCCCGGATCGTGCGCGCGCCGCTGAAGGAGATGACCTTCCTGGGCGGGCGGTTCAAGCCCGTCATGGGCGATCCCGGCAGCACGGACGGCCCGGTCGGCGACTGGTGGGTGTACGAGGACCTGCACCGCCCGCTCACCCGCCTCGACACCGCCGTCGGGTGTGCCAGGGACGAGGTCAGGCTCGAGGTCATCACCTACGAGCAGATGCGGGCCGGGTCGTACGACGTGCCGGCCCGCCTCGCCGACATGGACGTCAACCACGTGCAGTCCGCCGTCTGCTTCCCGACCTTCCCCCGCTTCTGCGGCCAGACGTTCACCGAGGCGGCCGACAAGGACCTCGCCCTGCTCTGCGTCCGCGCCTACAACGACTGGATGGTGGAGGAGTGGTGCGGGCCCCAGGCGCACGGCCGGCTCGTACCGCTCACGCTCATCCCCCTGTGGGACCCCGGGCTGGCGGCACAGGAGGTGCGGCGCAACGCCGAGCGCGGCGTCCGGGCCGTCGCCTTCTCCGAGATACCCCCGCACCTCGGGCTGCCGTCCGTGCACACCGACGACTGGGACCCGTTCCTCGCGGCCTGCGACGAGACCGGCACGGTCGTCGCCATGCACATCGGCTCCAGCAGCCGCATGCCGTCCACCTCCGCCGACGCCCCGCCCGCCGTCGGCTCCACCATCACCTTCGCCAACTGCTGCTTCTCGATGGTGGACTGGCTGATGAGCGGCAAGTTCGAGCGCTTCCCCCGCCTCAAGGTCATGTACGCGGAGGGGCAGATCGGCTGGATCCCGTACATCCTCGAGCGCGCGGACGTCGTCTGGGAGGAGAACCGGGGCTGGGGCGGGGTCGCCGACAAGGTCAGCCGGCCGCCGTCCGAGCTGTTCGCCGAGCACGTCTACGGCTGCTTCTTCGACGACGCCTTCGGGCTCAGGAACCTCGACTCCATCGGCGTCGGCAACGTCCTGTACGAGACCGACTACCCGCACTCCGACTCCACCTGGCCCAAGTCCCGGGAGGTCGGCGAGGCCCAGATGGGGCACCTGCCGGCCGACGTGGTCGAGCGGATCGTCCGCGGCAACGCCGTCGAGCTGCTGGGGCTGACGAAGGACGGGCTGTGGCCCGGGGGCGGCGCCGGTTGACGATCTGGAAACACCCGCCGTCTTCCAGGGCAACCCTGCCACCACCAGGGGAGTCGTACCGGGCGACGGCGGGAGGATCTTGACTCCTGCGTCGGGCAAGTGCTTCCACTGCAGGAGTTGGGTTCCACATGAGCAAGCGCAGGTTTCGTTCCCGCCTCGGACTCGTGGCCGCCGTGGCCGTCGCCGGAGCCGTCGTCGGCCCGGTGAGCGCGCACGCGGCAGGTACGGCGAGTGCCGGGGCGCAGAGCGTGCGTGCCGACTTCAACGGCGACGGGTACACGGACCTCGCCGTCGCCGCCCCCTGGGCCACGGTCGGCGGGTACGCCCGTGCGGGGTACGTGAGCGTCGTGTACGGCTCCTCGAAGGGGCTGGACACCACGCACCGGCAGCTCATCAGCCAGGACACGGCCGGCATACCCGGCGCCGCCGAGACCGGCGACTGGTTCGGCTGGGGCCTGTCCCTCGGCGACCTGGACGGCGACGGGTGCACGGACCTGGTCGTCGGCGCCCCGAGCGAGGACGTCGGGTCCGTGCAGGAGGCGGGCACCCTGACCGTCGTCTGGGGCGGGAAGGCGGGGCTGTCCGGCGGCAAGGTCGTGGCGACCGGCGCCATGCTCGACCAGGTCAAGCCCCGGCACGCCACCGTCGGCGACTTCAACGGCGACGGCCGGCTCGACGTGGCCACGGACAACCATCTGCTGACCGGTCCGTTCACCCGCACCTCCGGTGCCGCGGCCTCCGCGGACATCGCCTTCGACCCCGGCTACGAAGACGCCGGCTTCATCATCGACGACGTCGCCGCCGGGGACGTCGACCACGACGGCATCACCGACCTCGTCGGGCTCATCCACACCTACGACGAGGAGGGGCCGGGCATCGGCTACCGCGTCGCCTACCTCCACGGCACCCGGCAGGGGCTGAGCGCCCCGGTCGCCCTGAAGCAGACCGACGGAACCAACGTGCCCGGCGGCTCCAGCCTCGGCATCGGCGACGTGGACAAGGACGGGTACGCCGACCTCCTCATCGGGCGCCCTGTCGACGGCCACGGTGAGGACTCCCGCGACCCGGCGCTCCTCGGCGGGCAGGTCGGCGTGGTGTACGGCTCGGCGAGCGGGCCCGACGCCTCCCGTACGACGGTGATCAACCAGGACACGGCGGGTGTGCCCGGAGTGTCCGAGTACGGCGACGATTTCGGCCTGGGCATCTCCGTCGGGGACGTCAACGGCGACGGGTACGCGGACGTCGCCGTCGGCTCCCCGGGTGAGGCCGTGGGCACGGTCGCCTCGGCGGGCGGCGTGGCCGTGCTGCGCGGCGGAGCCTCCGGCCTCACCGGCAGCGGCGCCGCGTCCTTCACCCAGGACACCACGGGTGTGCCCGGTACCGCCGAGAAGGGCGACCTCTTCGGCGGGCACACCGCGCTTGCCGACACCAACCACGACGGCCGCGCCGAGCTGTACGTCGCCGCGCACGGCGAGAACACCTATGACGGCGCCGTCTGGGGCTTCCGCTCCACCAGCAGCGGCCCGACCGCCTCCGGCTCGGTCTCCTTCGGGCCCGCCACCCTCCGCGCGCCCGTCACCGACGCCCACTTCGGCGAAGGCTTCGCTCGCTGACACACCCCATGGGCCTCGCCCGAGCAACAGCCCCGGCGGACATGTTCCGCCGGGGCTGCCCCTTGTCTGACGAGGCGTCAGCCATGACGATGTGCGAGTCATGTCAGACCTGACGGACCGTCAGTCAGACAGGGGGTCGTCGTGCCCGTTTCGCCCGAGAAGCGCCTCCAGGAACGCCTCGCCTACGGCATCCAGCTCCCCGTGCAGTCCCAGAGCACCATCTACGCCGAGCCCTGGGAAGCCTCCGCCGGCCCCGCGGACCTGGTCGAGATCGCCCGTACCGCCGACCGCGCGGGGTTCGACTACGTCGCCTGCTGCGACCACGTCGCCATCCCGCGCCGGCTCGCACCGACGATGAGCACGGTCTGGTACGACCCCGTCGCCACCCTCGCCCATCTCGCCGCCGTCACGGAGCGGGTGCGGCTGCTCAGCCATGTGGCCGTCGTCGGGCTCCGGCATCCGCTGCTCACCGCCAAGCAGTACGCCACCGTGGACCACCTGTCCGGCGGGCGGCTGGTCCTCGGCGTCGGGGCCGGGCACGTGCGGGAGGAGTTCGAGGTCCTGGGCGTGGACTTCGAACGGCGCGGGCCCGTGCTGGACGAGGCGGTCGACGCGCTGCGGGCCGCCCTCGGGCCCGAGGAGTTCCCGGAGCACCACGGGAAGTTCTACGACTTCGCCGGCCTGGGCCAGCGGCCCCGGCCGGCCCAGCGGCACGTGCCCCTCTGGGTCGGCGGGTCCTCGCCCGCCGCCGTGCGCCGGGCCGCACTCAAGGGCGACGGCTGGCTGCCGCAGGGGGACCCGCGGGAACGGCTGCCGGCGCAGATCGCCCGGATCCGGCGGCTGCGCGAGGAGGCCGGTCTCGACGGGGCGTACACCGTCGGTGCCATCACCGAGCCGCTGTACGTCGGCCGGGCCGGCTGGGACGTCGGGCGGCGCACGATCACCGGGGCGCCGGAAGGGATCGCCGAGTCGCTGCGGGCGTACCGGGCGCTGGGCGTGGACCAGATCCAGGTGCGGTTCCGCAGCCGGAGCCGGGCCGAACTCATCGAGCAGATCGGCTTGTTCGGGGCGGAGGTCGCACCCCGGCTGGACTGAGGAGGCGGTATGGGCAAGCTGGACGGGCGGGTCGTCCTGGTCACCGGGGCGGCGCGCGGGCAGGGTGAGCAGGAGGCGCGGCTCTTCCGGGCGGAGGGCGCGCAGGTGGCCGTCGCCGACGTGCTGGACGAGCAGGGGGAGGCGCTCGCGAAGGAGATCGGGGCGCTGTACGTCCATCTCGACGTGGGCACCGAGGACGGATGGCGAGGGGCCGTCGGGACCGTCAAGCAGACGTACGGGCGCATCGACGGGCTGGTCAACAATGCGGGCATCCTCCGCTTCAACGCCCTCGTGGACACCCCGCTGGAGGAGTTCATGCAGGTCGTGCAGGTCAACCAGGTCGGCTGCTTCCTGGGTATGAAGACCGTGGCGCCGGAGCTGGCGGACGGCGGGACGATCGTCAACACCGCCTCCTACACGGCGCTCACCGGAATGGCGGCCGTGGGCACGTACACGGCCACCAAGCACGCGGTGCTCGGGCTGACCCGGGTGGCCGCGCTGGAGCTGGCGGGCCGGCGGATACGGGTCAACGCCATCTGCCCGGGCGCCATCGACACGGCGATGTCCAACCCGGCCCGGCTGGACCCGGACGCCGATCCGGTGGAGACGGGCCGGGCCCTGGACGAGCTGTACCGCAAGCTCGTGCCGCTCGGCCGGGTCGGGCAGCCGGAGGAGGTCGCCCGGCTGGCCCTCTTCCTGACCTCGGACGACTCCTCGTACATCACCGGGCAGCCGTTCGTGATCGACGGCGGGTGGCTGGCCGGGGTCAGCGTTATCTGACGACTCGTCAGCTATTGACGGTCGCGACGGCCGGTGCCACAGTCGGCCAACAAACCGATCTGACGATGCGTCAGAAAACTTGGGACGGTGAACCGCCGTGGAATTCGGGCTCTTTGTACAGGGATACGTGGGCAAGCGCGCCGAGACCGACCCGCTGGCCGAGCACAAGGCGCTGATGGAGGAGACCGAGTACGTCATCCAGGCGGACACGTCCGGCTTCAAGTACGCCTGGGCCTCCGAGCACCACTTCCTGGAGGAGTACTCGCACCTCTCCGCCAACGACGTCTTCCTCGGCTACCTCGCCCACGCGACCGAGCGGATCCATCTGGGCTCCGGGATCTTCAACCCGCTCGCGCAGGTCAACCACCCGGTCAAGGTCGCCGAGAAGGTCGCCATGCTCGACCACCTCAGCGAGGGCCGCTTCGAGTTCGGCAGCGGGCGCGGGGCCGGATCGCACGAGATCCTCGGCTTCCTGCCCGGCATCACCGACATGAATCACACGAAGGAGATCTGGGAGGAGACCATCGCCGAGTTCCCGAAGATGTGGCTCCAGGACGAGTACGCGGGCTTCCAGGGCAAGCACTGGCAGCTGCCGCCGCGCAAGGTCCTGCCGAAGCCGTACGGGAAGTCGCACCCGGCGATGTGGTACGCGGCCGGCTCCCCGCCGTCGTACGCCATGGCCGCGAAGAAGGGGCTCGGCGTGCTCGGCTTCAGCATCCAGAAGGTCTCCGACATGGAGTGGGTGCTGGAGCAGTACAAGACGGCGGTCGTGAACGCGGAGCCGGTCGGCGACTTCGTCAACGACAACGTGATGGTCACGACCACGGCCATCTGCGCCCCGACCCACGCCGAGGCCATCGACATCGCGGTGCACGGCGGGCTGCACTACCTGCCCTCGCTGGTCTTCCGGTACCACGACACCTTCCCCCGGCCGGAGGGGTTCCCGGTGTGGCCGGAGACGCTGCCCGAGTACACGCCCGAGTTCGTGGAGCTGCTCATCGAGGAGGAGCTGCTGATCTGCGGCGACCCGGACGAGGTGCTGCGGCAGTGCAAGCGGTGGGAGCAGGCCGGTGCGGACCAGCTGAGCTTCGGGCTGCCGGTGGGGGTGCCGAAGGAGGAGACGCTGCAGACGATCCGGCTGATCGGGGAGCACGTGATCCCGAAGATCGACACGGATCCGGTGCACCGGACGTCCCGGTTCCGGGCGGCTGTGTAAGCGCCGTTGCGGGGTGCGGGCCGTCTGCGGCCGGCCGCGCACTTCCCCGCGCCCCTCTTCTCAACACCGCAGTCGAAAAGGGAGCCCCATGCTTGATCACGTCATCAGGGGTGCGACCGTCGTGGACGGTACCGGCGCCCCCGCCCGCACCGCCGACGTGGGCATACGCGACGGCCGTATCGCCGTTGTCGGCGAGGTCGCCGAAGACGCCCGTACGGCCGAGGACGCGCACGGTCTCGTCCTCGCCCCCGGCTTCGTCGACCCCCACACCCACTACGACGCCCAGCTCTTCTGGGACCCCTACGCCACCCCCTCCCTCAACCACGGCGTCACCACCGTCGCCGCCGGGAACTGCGGGTTCACGCTCGCGCCGCTCAACCCGGCCCGCCCCGAGGACGCCGACTACACGCGCCGCATGATGTCCAAGGTCGAGGGCATGTCCCTGGTCGCGCTGGAGGAGGGGGCGCCCTGGTCCTGGCACTCCTTCGGGGAGTATCTGGACGCCCTGGAAGGGCGGATCGCCGTCAACGCCGGGTTCATGGTGGGGCACTGTGCGCTGCGGCGGTACGTGATGGGGCCGGCGGCCGTCGGGGGGCAGCCGAGCGAGGCGCAGCTCGGGGAGATGCTGCGGCTGTTCCACGAGGCCATGGCGGCCGGGGCCTGGGGGCTGTCCACCACCCAGTCCGGCACCCACTCCGACGGGGACGGGCAGCCCGTGGCCTCCCGGCATGCGCGGCCCGCGGAACTGCTGGCCCTCGCGAAGGCCGTGGGTGAGCACGAGGGCACCCAGATCGAGGCCATCGTCGCCGGCTGCCTGGACCAGTTCAGCGACGACGAGATCGACCTCCTCGTGGAGCTGAGCGCGGTCGCCGGACGGCCCCTGAACTGGAACGTCCTGACCATCGACGCGGCCGTTCCGGAGCGCGTGCCCCGGCAGCTCAGCGCGAGCGAGCGGGCCAGGAAGGCCGGCGGGCGGGTGGTGGCCCTCACCATGCCGATCCTCACGCCGATGAACATGTCGCTGGGCACCTTCTGCGCGCTCAACCTGATCCCCGGCTGGGGCGAGATCCTGGGGCTTCCGGTTCCCGAGCGGATCGCCCGGCTGCGGGACCCCGGCGTCCGGGCCGAGATGCTGCGGCGCGCCGAGTCCAGGGAGGCGGGGGTCTTCCGGCGGCTGGCGGACTTCGGGCGGTACGTCATCGGCGACACCTACAGCGAGGCCAACCGCGGGCTGACCGGCCGGGTCGTACGGGACATCGCGCGGGAGCGGGGCCAGGACCCCTTCGGCTGCCTGGTGGAGATCTGCGCCGACGACGAACTGCGTACGGTCCTGTGGCCGATGCCGAGCGACAACGACCCCGCCTCCTGGGCGCTGCGCGCCGAGACCTGGCAGCACGAGGACGTGCTGCTCGGCGGCTCGGACGCGGGCGCCCACCTGGACCGGATGTGCGGGGCGCCGTACACCACCCGGTTCCTCGGGGACTGTCTGCGCGGCCGGAAGCTGGTCGGTCTCGAACAGGCGGTACGGATGCTGACCGGCGACCCGGCGCGGTTGTTCGGGCTGCGTGAGCGCGGGCAGGTGCGGGAGGGCTGGCACGCGGATCTCGTTCTCTTCGACCCGGAGCGGATCGACGCGGGCCGGGCCCGTCTGGTGCACGACCTGCCGGGCGACAGCCCCCGGCTGGACTCGCGGGCGCTCGGGGTGCGGGCCGTGTGGGTCAACGGTGTCGAGGCGATCCGGGACGACGTGGTGACCGGGGCCGTACCGGGCCGGGTGCTGCGGTCCGGCCGGGACACGCGGACGGTGAGCACCCGGTGAGCGAGGGACAGCGGCTGTTCGTCGGCGGGGAGTGGGTGGAGCCGGGCGGCGGACACCACCCGGTGACCGACCCGGCCACCGAGGAGACCGTCGGCTGGGCCCCACAGGCCTCGCCGGAGCAGGCGCGGGCGGCCTGCGCCGCGGCCCGGGAGGCGTTCGGGGCGTGGTCGCGGACCCGGCCCGGGGAACGGGCGGAGCTGCTGGGGCGGGCCGCCGGGATCATCCGGGACCGGCTGGTGCCCTACGCCGACCTGGCCTGCGCCGAGACCGGGGCGACCCTCGCGACCGCCCGCGCGATGCAGGTCGGGGTGGCCGCCGCCCGCTTCCGCCGGTACGCGAGCGTGGAGCCCGCCGAGTGGGCCGTCGCCCCGCAGATCAACGAAGCCGGGCCGATGGGGAAGGCCGGGGTGATGGGGGCGCTCGCCGTACGGCAGCCCGTCGGGGTCGTCACCTGCATCACCTCGTACAACAACCCGTGGGCCAACCCCGCAGGGAAGATCGCCCCGGCCCTGGCCATGGGCAACACGGTGGTGGTGAAACCCGCGCCGCAGGACCCGCTGTCCGTGTACCGGATGGCCGAGGCCCTGGCGGACGCCGGGGTGCCGCCGGGCGTGGTGAACGTGGTCTCCGGGCGGGACGTCTCGGTGGGCGAGGCCGTGGTGGCGTCCGACGACGTCGACATGGTGAGCTTCACCGGGTCCACGGCCGTCGGGCAGCGCATCGCCGAGGTGTGCGGGCGGGACATGAAACGCCAGCTGATGGAGCTGGGCGGCAAGGGGGCCGCGCTCGTCCTGGACGACGCCGACCTCGCCTCGGCCGTCGCCGGCATCGGCACCACCTTCTCCTTCTACAGCGGCCAGATCTGCACGGCACCGACCCGGGTGCTGGCGCAGCGTGGCGTGTACGAGCCCCTGGTCGAGCAACTCGCCGCCTACGCGGCCAGGCTGAAGGTGGGGGACCCGCGGGAGCCGGACACGGTCGTCGGGCCGCTGATCTCCGCCGAGCACCGGACGCGCGTGGAGTCGTACGTCGAACTCGGCCGCAAGGAAGGGGCCACCGTGGTGGCGGGCGGGGAACGGCCGCCGGCGGAGACCGGGTTCTACGTCGCCCCCACCCTGCTCGCCGACTGCACCAACGACATGCGGGTGGCCCGGGAGGAGATCTTCGGACCCGTGGTGGTGGTGATCCCCTTCGACGACGAGGACGAAGGCGTGGCCCTCGCCAACGACTCCGACTACGGGCTCATCGACTACGTCTGGTCCGGTGACGTGGCCCGCGCCTTCCGGGTGGCGCGGCGGCTGCGGGCCGGCGGCGTCGGCATCAACACGGTCGGCCGCAACATGGAGGCCCCGTTCGGCGGGTTCAAGAAGAGCGGGGTCGGCCGGGACGTGGGCGTGTACGCCCTGCACGCCTACAGCGAGGTCCAGGCCCTCGTCTGGCCGGGCTGAGTCCGCCGCCGTGAGCGGACCGCTGACCCCGGGCACCGGCCGCGCGGGGTCACTGGGTGAAGAGCGACGCCGGGTGCCGGGGATCCGCCGAGCAGGTGTACAGGCCCGCGTGACCGCCCCGGCCGACCATCATGCCGGTCGGTTCGCGGGCCGCGTTCTCCTGCTCGGTGCGCGGCTCCAGGTGGCGTTCCTCGAGGGGCCGGAAGCGGTGCGGCATGCCGTCGGGACCGAAGGGGCCAGGCTCGTACTCGCACGTGTCGCACTGCAGGAACAGTTCCAGCGGCGCCCCGCACGCACCGCAGTCGAGCCGCCGGGGCATGTCCGTGACGCCCCAGCCCATGCTGCCGCCCAGCTTCCAGCCGGGGATCACCGAGACGTCGTCGGGCAGCTCCCGTTCGTCCAGCCAGGCCTCGAACCGCTCCGCCAGGCCCGCCGGCAGTTCCTCGTGCCACGGGTATTCGGTCAGCCGCTCCGGGTGCAGCACACACGCGCGCGGGACCATGTCCCTGTCGTAGGCCCAGTGTTCTTCCGGATCCGGCTGCCGGGTGAGCGGATCGGTCACGTCGGCGGCCCGGCGCCAGACCAGCCGGCAGCCCTGGCCCCAGCCCTCCGGGTGCGGCTGGTCGTGCCAGTCGGGGCACCACAGCAGCTGGACGAGGTCGGTGCCCGCCGGGAACCGGATCCCGGGGAAGTCCACCGCCGTGAACTGGGCCACCGCGACCAGCGGGTACGGCCCTTTCGGGCGGCCGTTGACGTCTTTGTGCCCGGTGCACTCCGGCCAGGGCTCGGCCGCCGGCCACCACAGCGGACCCCCGATGTGGCTGTCGCGCGGACCGGGTGTGCCGCGCCGCGGATGCAGCCGGACGGTGGTGCGGGCGTGGGGTGCCAGCTCCGGGAAGTCGACGGCCGGGTCGACGGCGGAGGGTGCGGTGGTGAGGGTCACGCGCGCAGTGTCGCAGACCCGCCGGGCCGGCCCCTCAGTCCGTCAGGTCCACCCGGACCGTCAGCAGGTCCGTGCCGAACGCGCGTACGGCCGCGCTGTTGAAGCGGGGCAGGGCGCGCAGCCGGGCCAGGGCGTCGTCGTCGGGGAGCAGGTGGGCGGTGCCGTGGTGCCAGCGGCCGGCGATGCGGACGCGTACCTCGGGACGGGCCTGGATGTTGCGTACGTACTGTGACCTGAGGCCGAACTCCGACACCAGCCAGAAGGAGTCCCCGACCCGGCGCCCGCCGACCGGGGTCTGCCGGGGCAGGCCGGACTTGCGGCCGGTGGTCTCCAGCAGGGTCTGGAACGGCAGCCGCCGGTTGAGCGGGTTGGCGAGGTGCCGCTGGAAGCGGGTCACGATGCGGTGTTTGCGGTCGGCGCGGCCTGACATGTCTCCGGTTCTCCTGCTCTCCCGCGGCACGGACTGCGCGCTGCGGGGATGCTGTGGCGGCCCGTGCGGGGTGTGCGACGCGTCCACGGTCGTGTGCGGACGCGTGCAGCCTCCCGCGCCTCCGTGATGTCGGCAACGGGGGGCCGGGACGGTGGTCAGCGGGTCACCTGCGCGGCCTTCGCCTGGACGTGGGCGACGTAGCGGACGGTGAAGACCATCGGCAGGACGAAGCCGGCGACCTGGATCAGGGTGGCGGGCGTCGAGTGGCCCTGTCCGGCGTGGGCGACCAGGGCGAGGGCACCGGCCGTCAGGGCGAACGCGGCGGTCCATACACCGGTGATGATCACGTTGGTCCGGACGAACGGCTTGAGGGACCAGACTTCGCGCGGGGTGGTGCGCTTGGCGATCCCCAGGGTGAACGGCCGGCCGACCGCGAGCGAGAGGCCGGCGATGACGGCGAGGGTGCCGGAGGAGAGGGCGGCGGAGTAGTCGTGCACGCCCGAGTGCGGATCGGCGAAGGCGACGGCCGCGAGGACGGCGAAGAAGACGGCGGAGCCCGTCTCGATGACGAGGGCGTCGAACCCGGAGCCCGACCGCTTCTCCCGGGCGATGAGTACGGCGGAGACCGCCAGGGCGGCCAGGGCGCCCCACTGCCAGTCCCCCGAGGGGAAGACGGCGAAGACGATCCACGGCAGGAAGGTGCGCAGGTACGACATGGGATCCCCCGATCGGTCCGGTCCACAGGATGGTTCCTGTTTCGACATGTCAAAACTAGAAGGTCAACCCTCGACATGTCAATACTGGAAGGTAAGGTGGTGGTATGAGCCTCAGACACGCACTGCTCGGCCTGCTGTCGGAGCGTCCGGCCAGCGGCTACGACCTGCTGAAGACGTTCGACACGTCGCTGGTCAACGTCTGGCCGGCGACCCAGAGCCAGATCTACACCGAGCTGACCAAGCTGGCGGGCTCCGGGCTGATCACCGTGGCCGCCGAGGGCCCCCGCGGCCGCAAGGAGTACGCCCTCACCGACGCGGGCATGGCCGAACTGCGCCAGTGGCTGACCGAGACCCGGCCGCAGCGCAACACCCGCAGCGACATCCTGCTGCGGGTCTTCTTCCTCGGCGTGCTCGAACCCGCCCAGGCACGCGCCTACTTGACCGGCCTGATCGAGATGTCCCGTACGGAACACGAGCAGTTGCGGCAGCTCGCCGACTCCATCGACTGGGACGACGACAACCTCTCGGTCCACGGCCGGATCACCCTCGAGTACGGCCTGCGCTTCAACGCGATGCGGCAGGAGTGGGCCGAGTGGGCCGTGGAGCAGATCGGGTAGCGGCCGGGCGGCGCGAGGCGCCGGATCACACGGGGTCGGTGGCGAGGATCAGGGCGCGGGGCGGCCGGCGTGCGGCCGGGGGGTGCCCGCCTCACCGTCCCAGGAACACCGGGTTGGTGAAGGCCGCCATCACCCCCGGCACCGGTCCGGCCGCCGTCTCGTGCCGCAGCTCCGCCCGGACGTAGGCCGCGTACGCAGGGGTCGTCCGCCACTCCACCGTGCCCGTGCCGGACACGGGCAGCGGCTCGCCGGTGAACAGGACGCCCTGGTCGGTGACGAACCGGACCGAGCAGCGCGGCGCGCCGGACACCTCCAGCCGGGCGGTCACCGTGGTGCCGGGGGCGACCGCCAACCGCTCGCCGATGCCCGCCTGTTCGCCGCCCTCGGCCGTCACCGAGAAGGACAGCGAGACACTCTTCGACTCGGCCACGTAGGAGCGGCCCGCCCGCAGCCCCTCCAGGATGGCTTCCCTGGTCAGCTCGTCGGCCAGGACGACCGTCTGCGGCATCCCGACCACGTCCGGATCGCGGTGCGCGTCGCTGTCGCCCATCGCCGGCAGCCACGCCCGCCCGTCCCGCACCGACGCGACGAGCTGCGCGTCCCACGCGGCCAGGGTCACCTCGTCGTCGGGCGTCCAGGCTCCGTTCCACACCTCGACGGCGTCGGCCTCGGCGAACCCGAACTTCCAGCCGCAGCCGACACAGGTGGCGTGCGGATGGGCCGGTACGACCAGACCGCCGGCCCGGCGGACCGCCCGCGCGAAGTGGGCCCAGCGGTTGTCCCGGGCCCGGTAACGCCAGTCGACGAAGGTGCCCGGCTCGATGCCGAGCGCCAGGACGTGACCGTTCCTGGTCGTGACCTCCTCGCCGAGCAGCACCAGCAGGTCGTCGCCCGCGGCGTCGGCCCAGTGGGCGTGCGAGGCGTTCGTGTTGTGGTCGGAGCTGTTGATGAAGTCCAGCCCGGCCGCCCGGGCCAGGTCCGCGATCTCGGCCGGGGTGCGGCGGCCGTCGGAGTGCCAGGAGTGCAGATGGCAGTCGCCCCGGTACCAGGCGCAGCCCCGGCCCGGCGCCCGGGAGGGCGGATACACCGGCGCGGGCGCCTTCCCGCTCTCCCCGGCGGTCAGCGTGACCGTGACCTCGTACGACAGCCCCTGCGGCGCCACCGTGTAGGGCCCGAGCACGATGTGCCAGGTGCCGGGACGCAGCGGTCCGGGGAGATAGCCGGGTGTCGCCTCGTCGGCCCGCACGAAGAACTCCGTCCGGGCGCCGCCCGACCAGCCCCGGAAGCCCCGGCCGCCCAGTTCGTGGCCGCGCTCGTCGAAGAGCCCGATGTCGAGGGCGTTGCCGGGTGTGCCGGGCGGGACGGAGGGCTTGTCGTAGGTGTAGGTGACCTTCAACTCGGCCGTGCCGGGGGGGACTTCGACCGGGAGGTAGACGTAGTCGGGGGAGCCCGCGGGAAGGGTGCCGCGCATCGTCGTCACTCCCTCAACGTAAGGCACCACAGGGGCGCGGGACAGTACCGATTTGCGGCTTCGCCGCACGGGCCCGATCGGCCACAGGGTGCCCGCCCCCGCCGGTGGACGATCGGCCGGTCCCGCCGGCCGCGGACAACCAACCAGTCGGTATGGACACTTCGCATCGCACCCGGTACAGATGGCCCATGCGTATCGCCGTCACGATCTTCCTCACGGACGAGACCATCACCCCCGTCCGGCTCGCGCATGAGCTGGAAACGCGCGGCTTCGCCGGCCTCTACCTCCCCGAACACACCCACATCCCCGTCGAACGCACCACCCCGTACCCGGCCGGCGGCGACCTGCCCCGCGAGTACGGCCGCACCCTCGACCCCTTCGTCGCCCTCGCCCAGGCCGCGGCCGTCACCGAGCGGCTGGCGCTCGGCACCGGGATCACACTCGTCGCCCAGCACGACCCGATCGCCCTGGCCAAGCAGATCGCCACCCTCGACCACCTCTGCGGCGGTCGCTTCACCCTCGGCCTCGGCTTCGGCTGGAACGTCGAGGAGGCCGCCGACCACGGCGTCGAGTGGCGCGAACGCCGGGAACTGGTCCGGGACCGGATGGGCCTCATGCGCGCCCTGTGGTCCGAGGAACCGGCGGGTCACGAAGGGCGTTTCGGCGGCGTCCGGCCGAGCTTCGCGTTCCCCAAGCCGGTGCAGAAGCCGCGGGGTCCGGTGGTGGGCCCGCGGACGCTCGTCGGCGGGGCCGCGGGGCCCAGGCTGTTCGCGCACATCGCCGAGTACGCGGACGGCTGGATGCCGATCGGCGGGCGCGGTCTCGCCGAGTCCCTGCCGGTGCTGCGCTCGGTCTGGGCAGACGCGGGCCGCGACCCGGCGTCCCTCCAGGTGGTCCCGTACGCCGTCCTGCCCAGCCCCGGCAAACTCGCGCACTACGCCGAACTCGGCGTGCAGGAAGTCGTCCTGCAACTGCCGCCGGCGGGGGAGGCGGAGGTGCTGAAGACGCTGGACGCGTACGGCAACTTCCTGCGGGCGAACAGTGCGTGAGGGCACCGGCTCGGGCGGCGTGTCCTGCCGGGCCCCTGACCTCGCCGAACCGGCGCAGCCCCTACGTATGCTCAAGGGATGACGACTTCCGCGACCCCCGGAACCGGCCCCACCGAGAACTCCATGCGTCGCGCCCTCAAACGTGCCCGGGACGGCGTCGCCCTCGATGTCGCCGAGGCGTCGGTCCTGCTCCAGGCGCGCGGCGAGGCCCTCACCGACCTCGCCGCGTCCGCTGCCCGGGTACGGGACGCGGGGCTGCAGGCGGCGGGCAGGCCCGGCGTCATCACGTACTCGAAGAGCGTCTTCATCCCCCTGACCCGGCTGTGCCGGGACAAGTGCCACTACTGCACCTTCGCCACCGTGCCCGGCAAGCTGCGCCGCGCCGGGCACGGGATGTTCATGTCCCCGGACGAGGTGCTGGACATCGCCCGCAAGGGGGCCGCACTCGGCTGCAAGGAAGCCCTGATCACCCTCGGCGACAAGCCCGAGGACCGGTGGCCCGAGGCGCGCGAGTGGCTCGATGCGCACGGCTACGACGACACCATCGCCTATGTCCGGGCCGTCTCCATCCGCATCCTGGAGGAGACGGGCCTGCTGCCCCACCTCAACCCGGGCGTGATGAGCTGGACGGACTTCCAGCGGCTGAAGCCGGTCGCGCCGAGCATGGGCATGATGCTGGAGACGACCGCCGAGCGGCTCTGGTCCGAGCCCGGCGGCCCGCACCACGGCTCCCCGGACAAGGAACCCGCCGTACGGCTGCGCGTCCTGGAGGACGCCGGCCGTTCCTCCGTGCCGTTCACCTCCGGCCTCCTCATCGGCATCGGCGAGACCCACGAGGAGCGCGCCGAGTCCCTGTTCGCCCTCCGGAAGGTCTCCCGCGCCCACCACGGCATCCAGGAACTGATCATCCAGAACTTCCGCGCCAAGCCGGACACGGCGATGCGCGGCATGCCGGACGCCGAACTGGACGAACTCGTCGCCACGGTGGCCGTGGCCCGGCACATCATGGGCCCGAGCGCCTGCCTCCAGGCCCCGCCGAACCTCGTCGACTCCGAGTACGGGCGGCTGATCGGCGCCGGCATCGACGACTGGGGCGGGGTGTCGCCCCTGACCATCGACCACGTCAACCCGGAACGCCCCTGGCCGCAGATCGAGGAGCTGGCCGAGCGGTCCCGGGCCGCCGGCTTCGAGCTGCGCGAACGCCTCTGTGTGTACCCGGAGTTCGTCCGCCGTGGCGAGCCCTGGCTGGATCCCCGGCTGCGCCCGCACGTCAGCGCCCTGGCCGACCCGGAGACGGGCCTGGCCCTCCCGGACGCGGTGGTCCAGGGGCACCCGTGGCAGGAGCCCGAGGAGGTCTTCGTGGCGTCGGGCCGTACGGACCTGCACACCTCGATCGACACCGAGGGCCGTACGGGCGACCGGCGCGCCGACTTCGACGAGGTGTACGGCGACTGGGAGGCGCTGCGCGAGGCGGCGGCCCCCGGCATGGCGCCGGAGCGCATCGAGGCCGACGTGCGCGAGGCGCTGCGCACCGCGGCCGACGACCCGACCCGGCTGACCGACGCCGAGGCCCTGGCCCTGCTGCACGCGGACGGCCCGGCGCTGGACGCGCTGTGCCGGATCGCCGACGACGTACGCCGCTCGGCGGTCGGCGACGACGTCACCTACATCGTCACCCGCAACATCAACTTCACCAACGTCTGTTACACGGGCTGCCGCTTCTGCGCCTTCGCACAGCGCCGCACGGACGCCGACGCGTACACGCTCTCGCTGGAGCAGGTGGCCGACCGGGCCGAGCAGGCCTGGGAGGTGGGCGCGGTCGAGGTGTGCATGCAGGGCGGCATCCACCCGGACCTGCCGGGCACGGCGTACTTCGACATCGCCAGGGCGGTGAAGGAGCGGGTCCCCGGCATGCATGTGCACGCCTTCTCGCCGATGGAGGTGGTGAACGGTGCCACCCGCACGGGCATGCCGATCCGGGAGTGGCTGACGGCCGCCAAGGAGGCCGGGCTGGACTCCGTCCCGGGTACGGCGGCGGAGATCCTGGACGACGAGGTCCGCTGGGTGCTGACCAAGGGCAAGCTGCCCACGGCCACCTGGATCGAGGTCATCACGACGGCGCACGAGCTGGGCATCCGCTCGTCCTCCACGATGATGTACGGCCACGTGGACCAGCCCCGCCACTGGCTCGGCCATCTGCGCACCCTGGCCCGGGTCCAGCGCGAGACGGGCGGCTTCACCGAGTTCGTGACCCTGCCCTTCATCCACACCAACGCACCGGTCTACCTGGCGGGCATCTCCCGCCCGGGCCCGACGATGCGGGACAACCGGGCGGTCACCGCGACGGCCCGGCTGCTCCTGCACCCCTGGATCCCCAACATCCAGACAAGCTGGGTGAAACTGGGCGCCGAGGGGGCGGCCGAGATGCTCCGCTCCGGCGCCAACGACCTGGGCGGCACCCTCATGGAGGAGACGATCTCCCGGATGGCGGGCTCGTCGTACGGCTCGTACAAGTCGGTCCGGGACCTGGTGGCGGTGGCCGAGGCGGCCGGCCGGCCCGCGAAGCCCCGCACCACGCTCTACGGCGAGGTCCCCGAGGAACGCCGGCGGGCGGCCGAGGCGTCCGACGGCCACCTCCCCGAGCTGCTGCCGGTCCTGGACTGAGCCTGTCCGGATACCGCGCCTGCGCACCTCACGGGCGGGAAGATCCGTGCCATCATCCCGCCACGTTGACTCCAGGGGGCGTGAGGGTGTCGAGCGAGGTTCAGGCCCGCCGCACGCGGCGGCTGGTGATAGGCACCGCGGTGGCGCTGGCCGTGACCGGGATGTCCGGTGACCTGATCTTCAGTGAGCTGAAGGGCGAGTGGGCCCTGGGGGCCTTCGCCGGTGCGGTCGCGCTGGTGGGGGGCCTGACCGCGGTCATGCACCGCCACTCGGAGGGCGAACGGAGCGAGCCGGCACACCTGGGACCGAACCCACCCCGCCAACTCCCCCGCGCGGACGTCCTGGTGGGCCGCGACGTCCTGAGCGCCGGCCTGGTCGCCCGGCTCCGGGACGTACCGACCCCGGCGAGCGGCACCCTGCCGGGAGATCCGGCCGCAGGGCAGGCAGCGGTGATCGTGCTGCACGGCGCGGCCGGAACGGGCAAGACCGCTCTCGCCGTGCACGTGGCGCACCGGGTCGTGGAGCACTATCCGGACGGGCAGCTGTACGTCGACCTGTGGGGGGACGGGGACAGCCCGCGTGACAGCGGCGAGGTCCTGGGGGAGTTCCTCCACGTCCTCGGCACGGCTTCCGAGGACATCCCCCGCCGGACGGACGACCGGGCCGCGCGCTTCCGCAGCCTGACGAACAACCTTCGGCTGCTCGTCGTCCTCGACAACGCGCACAGCACCGAACAGATCCAGCCGCTTCTGCCCGTCGGATCCGGCTGCTCGGTGCTGGTGACGAGCCGGCGTTCCCTGTCGGCGGGGAGCAGCACCCGGCGCCACAGCGAGAAGGTGGTGCTCCCCGACGAGGACGAGGCCCTGGAGGTCCTGAGTGCGCACGCGGGCCGGGAGCGGATCGCCGCGGACCCCGTGACGGCCCTGGAGATCGTGCGGTTCTGCGGACGGCTTCCGCTGGCGCTGCGCATCGTCGGCGGAAAGCTGGCGACCCGTGACGACCTGACGCTGCGGCGGATGCACGCCCGTCTCCAGGACGAGCGCGACCGGTTGCAGGAACTGGTCTTCGAGAACTGGAATCTGCAGGCCTGCCTGTCCCTCATCCACCGGGACCTCCCGGAGACCGCCCGGCACGCGTTCGCGCTGATGGCCGCCCTGCCCGTGGGCAGACTCACCGACTGGCACGTCGGCCGGTGCCTGCCGACGGCGGCCGGGGCGGGCGTCGTCGCCGACGAACTCGTCGGCGTGGGACTGATGGAGGCGCAGGGCAGCGGTGACGGTGCCGAGGAATCCGGCTACCGCCTCCACGACCTGGTGCGTGTCTTCGCTCAGGAGCAGTACGACGCCCTGCCGCCGCAGGAGCGCCGCACCGCCGAACAGCGCCTGGTCCGCGCCTATCGTGAAGCGGTCGTGTACCTGGCCGCGGCCCGTGCTCCGGAACTCGGGGCGGAGTCGTCGCGCGACCGCGCAGGCAACCTGGACCGCGGCACGGCGGGAGTCTGGGTGGCGGGGGAGAGCGCACGCATCCAGTGGGCGATCGGCCGTGCCCGGCGCCTCGGCCTGGAATCCGAGGGCGCGGAGCTGGCCGAGGGCTTCACCTACTTCCTCGACGACGTCACCCTGCCCGGCGAGTCCGAGCAGTGGCTCTTCGACGCACCCACCGAGCAGCGGGCCCGGGTGCTCGGCAGTCTGCGGCGCGGCCGCGCCGCGGCAGCCCTGAACAACGGCAGACCGGACGCGGCGCTGGACGTGTTCCTGCCCGGGGGCGGTTCCGATTCCGCCGCTCCGCTCGCCGCGCGGGACCGGATCGTCGTGGCGCGCGCCTACGCGGCCAAGAGCGACTACCCGGCGGCCCTCGACCACATGACGACGGCCGTGCGGGAACTGCGCGCGGACCACGACCGGTGGCACGTGCTGTCCTCCCTGGAGAAGCTCGGCGAGTTCCAGCGGTGGCGCGGGCAGCCCGAGAAGGCGGAGGAGAGCCAGCGGGAGGCGCTGAGCCTGGCGGAGGAGTTCGAGGACCGGCGGTCCCAGGCCCGGTTGCGCCGCACCCTGGCCGAAACGCTCGGCTATCTGCGCCGGCCCGAGGAGGCCGCACCGCTCCTGGAGCAGGCCGTGCACGACTTCCGGGTCTTGGGCGACCGCTTCTGGGAGGGCGCGAGCCGGTACGCGCTGGGCAAGATCTACCGGCTGCTCGGCCGCCGCGAGAAGGCGCTTCAGGAGTACGACAAGGCCGAGGAGATCTTCGGCCCCATGGGCGAACGGCTCTGGGTCGGCCGCATCGACAACGCGCGCATCCGCGTGTACGCCGGGATGGAACGCTACGACGACGCCTGGACCGCGGCCCAGGCGTCCCTCGCCGTCTTCCGGCAGCTGGGGCACGAGGTGTGGCACGCCCATACGCAGCGCGACGTCGGCTGGCTGCACCTGCGCCAGGGCCGGCCCGCCGAGGCGTCGGCTCCGCTCACGGAGGCGGTGGAGGTGACACAGCGGGCCGGCGACGCCTACGCCGAGGCCATGGCCCTGCACCTGCGCGGAGTCGCCCACCGCGAACTGGGTCATCCGCAGCAGGCACGTGCCGATCTGGAGGCGGCGCTGGCCGTCTACCGGGGTGGTGCCTACGAGTGGAACGAGGCGATCGTGCTGCACGACCTGGTCCGGGCGCTGCACGCCGAGGGTGCCTCGGTCGAGGCGGCGCGTGTGGAGTCCTCGGCCGCCGCCAACCCGGCCTTCGCCCGGATGTCCGGACGGGACGGCGCCCGCGCCGTCCCGGACGAGGAGTGACGGAGGGGCGGAGGGGCCGGACCGGGGCGGGCTGGGCGGACTGGGGCGGGAACCGGCGAGGGGAGGGGCCGCGGGGCAGCAGTACGATGATGCGACCCCCGGCGGAGGGGTTGAGTAGCGAGGAGATGCGTACCCGTGGCTGCCCGACTGCCCTCGTGGGCCTGGGTCACCGGTCTGACGGCGGGAGCGACCGCGGCCGTGGTCGTCCTCGCCGTCCAGGCGGACCACGGGCCGCATCCCACGGCCGCGACGACCCGGCCCAGCGCATCGGCGTCGCCGAGCGCCCACCCGAGCACGAGCCCGGAGGCACCGGCGGCCCCCGCGCTGCCGGACCAGTCCGGTGAGGGCCGCCGGATCGTCTACTCGGTGGGCGAGAAGCGGGTCTGGCTCGTCGACGCGACCGGCCGGGCGACCCGCACGTTCACCGTGTGGCCGGGCACGGTCAGCCCGCAGCCCGGCCGCTACTCGATCACCCTGCGCACCCAGTCCCTCAAGGGCTCGGACGGCGTGGAGATCGAGCACGTCATGTACTTCACCAAGGTGGCCGGTGTGAACGTCGCCTTCTCCAACGCCCTCGACGGCGCGTCGCCGCCGCCGGCCAACGGCCAGAAGCTGGGCGGCATCCGCATGCACAAGGAGGACGGAGCCGCGCTCTGGTCCTTCGGCGATCAGGGCACCAAGGTGGCCGTCGTCGACTAGCGTCCGTTCAGGACACCGACATGGCGGCCGTCAACTGGCGTCCCGCCGCGGGACGGGCAGGTGGTTGACGATCAACGCCACCCCGCTGAGCAGGAACACCCGGGCCGCCGCGTCCAGCCCGTTCCAGGTCTTCGACTGCCACATCGAGAACCACTCACCGCCGATCGCGATGAACCCGGCGCCGAAGAGCAGCAGAAGCATCAGCAGCCCGTAGGTGGAGAACCGCCGGGCGCGGTCGTCATCGCGCCGCGCCCAGAGCCACGTCCCCCGGATCAGCACGAGCGCCGCAACCGTCTCCCACACGATGATCAGGACGTAGGCCGTGTCCTGCAGGGCGGTGCTGGTGATCGCCCGCCACATCAGGTCGTCGTCCTTGAAGGTCGTGTCCATCGCCAGCACGTGCCGCACGAACTGCTGGTTGGTCCCGAAGTCGGTGATGTTCCCGAGGGCGACCAGGGCGATGTAGAGGGCGAGTATGCCGGTGAGCACACCGGCGGCAAGCTGGAGGCCGGTGTGGCGCGCGGGGGTGGTGGGGGTCATGGTCATGACCGGGATTCTTCCCGATCCCCCCTGGCTGTCAGCCGTTTTCGGCCGCGAGGCGACGGCGCCCGGCTTGCCGTCAGCGGCGGCCTCCTCGCCCTTCGTGGCTCACCCTACGTGTCGGGATCGTCGCCCATGAGAGTGGGGAGTCCCGGGAGGCCGGGTCCCGCGTATCCACGACCCGGTGCACCAGGTGCTCGATGTCGGCACGGAGGTCAGTCGTCAACTCGGCGGGACGCAAGCCGACCTGGTTCGACCGCGAGGGCGGACTGCGCGAGTTCGACATCCTCGGCGGGCGCGGCGTCATCGGTTTCCTCGCCGTACTCCGGCACGAACGCGTCTACGTCTGCAACATCACTTGGTACGGCTGAGCCCGCCCTGACGGCTTTCAGTGCCGTGCGGCCTCGCCCGTCACCACCGGCCGGACCTTGGTGAGCAGCAGGTCCAGGAACTGGTCGGGGTGCCGGAAGGACGCGAAGTGGCTCGCCCCCCGGATCAGGGCGAAGTCCTTCACCGGGGCCGTGACGTCCTCGAAGAAGGCGCGGGCCGGCTCCGGCGGGGTGAGGACGTCGCTGTCGCCCTGGAAGAGGAAGAAGGGCAGGCGGAAGGCGGTGCCCTCGGCCCGCTCGTCGATCGTCGTCGCCTGCGGGCCCAGTTGTTCGGAGAAGTTCATGCCTCTCATGTACGTGCGCAGTCCGCGCAGGTCGTGGAGGGGCGAGAACCACAGGGAGCGGATGACGACCGTCTTCATCGTGTCGTAGGTCAGCGGATCGGTGGTGGCCACGATCTTCGCGTACTCCGACCACTCGCGCGCCGACCAGACGGACCGGTCCGCTCCCATGGCCACCACCTTCGCCAGCTCCTTCTTCTTGCCGGCCTTCCGCAGCCGCTCCCGCAGCGCCTGGTACGCCGAGGTGTCCCGGCCGCCGCCGATGATGTTCTGGTCGGTGCCCACGTACGCCGAGTACAGCTCGGGGTGGTTGCGGGCCAGGCGGAGACCGGTGACCGTGCCGAAGCTGTTGGCGACCAGCAGCACCTTGGCGACGCCGAGACGGGCGCGGACATGGGCCGTCACCTCCAGGGCGTCGGCGTAGAGGCGGTCGAGGGTCATCTCGCCCTGGCCCTGCGGGCCGCCCGCCGTGAAGGTCTTGCCGGCGCCCCGCATGTCCCAGCGGACGATCGTGAAATGCCGCTCCCAGGCGCGGGTGCGCGGCGCGAAGACGAGGTTGGAGGCGCCGGGGCCGCCGTGGATCTCCAGGATCACCGGATTCGCCAGGTCCTCGCCGCGGATCGAGATCCACTGGTCGATGCCGCCGATGCGGACGTACGAGGACTGGTCGATGCCGTGCGGGGCCGTGATCCGCAGGTTCTTGGCGTGGGCGCGGCGCTTGAGGGCGCGGTAGGTGAGCAGCATGGTGCCCCCCTGAACTGTTTATGTCGTCAGCAGTTGTGTTTACGGTATATACAGTTGGAGTGCGGAGTCAACGGGCTTCGCCGGAGCACAGAGGGAGGGGCCGATGGCCGGACGGAACAAGGACCAGGACAAGTCACGCGACCCACGGGCGAGCCTCGCGCTGCTCTGGGGTGAACAGGAGCAGCCCACCCGCGGTCCCAAGCCCAAGCTGAGCCCGCAGCGCATCGCCGCGGCCGGCGCCGAACTGGCCGATGCCGAGGGCCTGGACGCCGTGTCCATGAACAAGGTCGCCGGCGGATTCGGCGTTTCGGCCATGGCGCTGTACCGGTACGTCCCCGGCAAGACCGAACTCGTGGAGCTGATGGTGGAGTCGGTCCTCGCCGAGGGCCCGGACCTGTCCGACGTACCGGACGGTGACTGGCGTACGGCCGTGCGGGAATGGACCCGCCAGTGCGCACGCGTCTACGCCGCCCACCCCTGGCTGCTCCACGCCACCGCCATGCGCCGGCAGATCATGGGCCCCTGCCAGCTGCACTGGCTGGACACCGCTCTCGCCGCCCTGGAGCCCACCGGCCTCGGCGGTGCCCGGCGCCATCAGATCTTCCTGCTGCTCATCGGCCTGGTCCGCAACCTCGCCCAGCAGCGCAGCGACCACGAGGAGGCGCAGGGACGGGAGTGGGACCGGCTCACCGCCGACCTCCTCGCCCGGCACGCCGACCGCTTCCCGGCCCTCACCAAGGCCGTCGCCGAGGGCGCCTTTCAGCCGGACGGCACCGATCCGCTGGAGTTCGGGCTCGACCGCATCCTGGACGGCGTCGAAGCGCTCGTCGCCTCCGGGGCGTAGGACGGACCGCACGGCCAGGAGGGCCAGGCCGGATCGACTGACCGGAAATGCCCTCCGGTGGCTGTTTCGCCCCGCTGAACGGACCATTCCCGGTCGATTACAGTGCCTAGCGTCGTACGGGCGGACGGTGCCGTGAGGAGGTCTGGTGACGATGACGTCCGGTGCCGTCTGGGGCCGCGCCGAACAGCAGGACTTCCGCAGCAGGGTGCGCGGCACCCTGCTCGGGGTCGCCGTGGGCGACGCGCTGGGCGGGCCGGCCGACCCGCTGTCCCTGGAGGAGATCCGGGCCGCGTACGGCGGCGAGGGCCTGCTGGACCTGGCCTTCGGACACGGCCGGCGCGGCACGGTCACCCACCACACCCAGCTCACCCTGTTCACCGTCGACGGGCTGATCCGCGCCCAGGTGCGCCGTGACACCGGCGCCTGGCATCCGCCGACCGATCTGCACCGGGCGTATCTGCGCTGGGCCGCCACCCAGCGGGACTGGGGCCCCGACGAGCGCCGCAAGGACGACGGGTGGCTGGCCCGGGAGGAGTGGCTGTACGCCCGCCGTGACCCGACCCGGGCCCTGCTCGTCGGACTCGGCGACGAGACCATGGGCACACTGGAGTCCCCGAAGAACCCCGGCGAGCTGGGGCCGGAGGCCGTCGCCCGCTCGGCGCCGTTCGGACTGCTGGTCGGCTGGGAGCCGCAGCTCGTCGTGCAGCTGGCCGTGGAGTGCGCGGCCCAGACCCACGGGCACCCCATCGCCTACCTGTCGGCGGGCGCGTACGCGGTGATCGTGCACGCGCTGGCCCGTGGCGACAGCCTGGACGGCGCGGTGCAGCGGGCCCTCGCCCTGCTCGCCGTCCGCCCCGGCCACCAGCCGGTCTCGGACGCACTGCAGCACGCACTGGGCGCGGTACGGCAGGGGATGCCGACCCCCGCCCGGGTGGAGGAGCTGGCCGGCGACGGCACGGCGGACGGGCTGCTGGCCGCGTCCGTGTACTGCGCGCTGGTGGGGGAGGACGTACGGCACGGCCTGTGCCTGGCGGTGAACCAGAGTGGCCCCTCGGCCGCCGCGGGCGCCCTCACCGGCGGCCTCCTGGGCGCCCTCCACGGCGAAACGGCCCTCCCCCCGGCCTGGCTGGCCGAGCTGGAGGGCCGCCCCACGACCCTGGAACTGGCCGACGACTTCGCCATGGAAATGACCCAGGGCCCGGCCCTGCACGGCCCCGCCGGGTCGTCACCGGGCTGGCTGGCACGGTATCCGCGTGCCTGACCTCAGGCGCGGACGCAGTGGTGGACGGTCATGCTGCCGTGCGCGTCGAAGTGGCGGATGCGCAGGCCGGCCTGCTTGTTGTACTGCACGTCCAGCCGCTCGCCGGAAGCGGTGCCCGAGACACCGGGCGGCTGCCACGGCAGCATGAGGGAGACGGAGTCCCCCACCGTGGCCGGCACGTTCGCGGCGGCGGCCTCGTCCATGTCGCTGCTGTCGGGGTCGAGCCGTTCGGGCACCTGGAGGGCGAGCCGGCCGCCCTGGAGCGCCCACGTGCCCTTCGGCGACCGGTCGCCGGCGTTCATGGCCCACGTCCCGTCGCCCACGGTGACGGTGTAGCTGTACGGCTCGGCGCTCGCACCCGGCGGCTGCGAGGTGACCTTCCACGAACCGCGCACGAAGGCCGCGAACGCCCTGCCCGTCACGCCGGTGGCCCCGCTCTGGCTGCCGCCGCCGCTCGTCTTGCCGTTGCCGTTGCCGTTGTCGCCGCTTTCGTGGCCCTTGTCGTTCCCGTTGCCCTTGCACGCGGCGAGCAGCGACGCGCCGACACCGATGGCCAGATACCGCAGGGTGGTTCGGCGGCCCACCAGCCGGGAGGCCGCCCGCACTTCGTCCAGACTCATCGTTTCCCCGTTCCTGCCCTTTGAAGATCAACGGGCAGACTACAAGGCCGGGTTGGGTGCTCCCACGATCTACAAGGCCTGGTTGGGTGCTCCCACGATGTCGTCACCCGCCGCGGCCGGTACCGGGATCGCCGACGCGTCGCCGTCCGTGTTGACCCGTTCGATGACCGCCAGCCGTTCCGGGGTGTCCTCCGGCTTCGCGTAGCCGATCAGGATGTACAGGACCAGGGAGACCGCGAGCGGGACCGAGACCTGGTACTGGAGGGGGACGCCGCCGTCGACGTTCCAGGTGACGGGGTAGTTGACCAGCCAGAAGGCCAGGAGGCCCGCCGCCCAGCCGGTGAGCGCCGCGGTCGGGCCGGAGCGGCGGAACGGGCGGAGCAGGCCGAGCATCATCGGGATGGCGATCGGGCCCATCAGACCGGCCACCCACTTGATGACGACGGTGATGATGTCCTTGAAGGCAGGGGAGTTGACCTGGGTCGCCACCGCCATGGACAGCCCGAGGAAGACGACCGTCGTCATCCGGGCCGCGATCAGGCCCGAGCGGTCGCCCCACGCCCGGGCACGGGAGGACAGCGCCGGAGCGACGTCACGGGTGAACACCGCCGCTATCGCGTTCGCGTCGGAGGAGCACATGGCCATGGTGTGCGAGAAGAAGCCGACGATGACCAGGCCCAGCAGGCCGTGCGGCAGCAGCTGTTCGGTCATCAGGGCGTAGGAGTCCGAGCCGTCCGGCTTCTGCGCGTGGACCAGCAGCGGGGACATCCACATCGGGAAGAACAGGACCACCGGCCACACCAGCCACAGGATCGCCGACAGCCGGGCCGAGCGCTCGGCCTCGTAGGCGCTGCCGGTGGCCATGTAGCGCTGGGCCTGGTTGAGCATGCCGCCGTTGTACTCGAAGAGCTTGATGAACAGGAACGCCAGCAGGAACACCGTGCCGTACGGGCCGACCAGCGGCTTGCCGTGCCCGTGCAGCGCGGGCTCGTCCCAGGCGCCGAGGAAGCCGATGTCCTTGTCGCTCAGCTTCACCACGACGGCCACGAACATCGAGATGCCGGCCAGCAACTGGATGACGAACTGGCCGAGTTCGGTCAGCGCGTCCGCCCACAGTCCGCCGATCGTGCAGTAGACCGCGGTGATCGCACCGGTGATGAGGATGCCCTGGTTCAGGGACACCCCCGTGAACACGGACAACAGCGTCGCGATCGCCGCCCACTTGGCGCCCACGTCCACGATCTTCAGCAGCATGCCGGACCAGGCGAGCGCCTGCTGGGTGGGCTGGTTGTAGCGGTTCTTCAGGTACTCCAGCGGGGAGGCCACATGGAGCCGGGACCGCAGCCGGTTGATGCGCGGCGCGAACAGCTTCGACCCGATGGCGATGCCGATCGCGATGGGGAAGGACCAGGTGATGAAGGAGGTGACGCCGTAGGTGTAGGCGATGCCCGCGTACCCGGTGAACATCACGGCGCTGTAGCCCGACATGTGGTGCGAGATGCCCGAGAGCCACCAGGGCATCTTGCCGCCGGCCGTGAAGAAGTCGGAGACGTTGTCCACGCGCTTGTGCGACCAGACGCCGATCGCGACCATCACACCGAAGTAGCCGATGAGCACGGCCCAGTCGAGACTGTTCATGTGCCCGATCGTGGGTGCGAGCACATGAACACGACAAGCAAGTGTAAGGTCAAGTCACGGCAAAATTGTTCGTGTCATTGACCTCTATTCATGCATATGAACAGGGTCGTTGGAGTCGCTTCTGTCGTCAGCGCATCAGCTCACCCGCGTTGACCAGCAAGGACTGACCCGTGATCGCCCGTGCCCGGTCCGAGGCCAGGAACACCGCCGCGTCCGCCACATCCCCGTCGGTGGCCAGCTCCGGCAACGCCATCCGCTCGCTCAGCCGCCCCAGCACCTCGTCCTCCGGCACCCCCTCGGCCTGCGCGGTGAACTGCACGTACGCCTGCACCGGCGGCCCCCACATCCAGCCCGGCAACACGGTGTTGACCCGGATCCGGTGCGACCCCAGCTCCCGGGCCAGCGAGTACATCGCGCTGCTCAGCGCCCCTTTCGAGGCGGCGTACGCGGCCTGCCGCACCTGCGAGGGCGCTGCCACCGCCGACTGCGTCCCGATGAACACCACCGACCCGCCCCCGCCCGCCTTCAGCGCCGGCAGGCAGGCCCGGGTCATCCGCAGGGTCCCCAGCAGGTTCACGTCGATGACCGACTGCCAGGTCGCGAAGTCGGCGTCCTCCAGCCCGCCGAAGTACGAGTCCCAGGCCGCCACCTGCACCACGGCGTCGATCCCGCCGAACCGCTCCCACGCCAGCGCGGCCAGTGCCTCGCACTGCCCCTCGTCGGTGATGTCGGTCGCCCGGTACGCCGTGCGCGCGCCCTCCGGATCGATCCCGGCGGCGCTCTTGGCGAGGTTCGCCTCGGTGCGCGCCCCCAGCACCGCGTTCCCGCCGTCCCGTACGACGGCCGCCGCGACCTGATGGCCGAGCCCGGCCCCGACCCCCGAGACGACGACGGTCTTGCCCGCGAGCAGAGACATTCCGGCCTCCCCTGCTATGGCGCTTCATCTGACGGGGCGTCAGAGTATGGGCGACCGCACGAAAGGGGAACCGCATGAGCGAGGACACCCGCAGCGAGCTGTACGCCGAACTGGCCGCCGTCGGCCCCTACGGCGTCCGCCCCGGGCACGCCCTGATCACGATGGTCGAGCCGCACCCCGGCCACGAGTACGCCTACAACCGCTGGTACGAGGACGACCACTACTACGCCGGCGCGATGGCCATGCCCTGGATGTACGCCGGCCGCCGCTGGGTCGCCACCCGTGACCTGCAGCTCCTGCGCCGCCCCGAGAAGTCGGCCGTCGCCCAGCCGGTCACCGCCGGCTGCTACCTCTCCACGTACTGGATCACCGACGGCCGTTACGACGACCACATGAAGTGGACGGTCGCCATCAACAAGCGCCTCAACAGGGACGCCCGCGTCCATCACGGCCGCACCCACGTCTTCACGGCCTTCCAGGACCACCAGACGACGGTGTACCGGGACGGCGCGGCGGGCCCGCGGGACCACCACGCCCTCGACCACCCCTACGCGGGGCTGGTGCTGGAGGTGATCGACGCGGAGTCGGCGGAGCAGCGGGCACAACTGCTGGACTGGCTCGGCACCCGGCACCTGCCCCGGCGCCTCGCGGGTTCCCCGTCCGCCATGGTGACGGTGTTCCGGCCGACGCCGCTGCCGGGCGACCGGATGACGTACGTGAAGCAGGTGGAGGGCGTCGACACCCGGCTGACACTGCTGTGGTTCCTGGAGGCCGACCCCAGGGAGTGCTGGGAGGAGCACTTCACGGGCCTGGACGAGCAGGTGGCCGGGTCGGGGCTCGGCCGCGTGGAGCTGCTGGCGCCGTTCATCCCGACGGTACCGGGCACCGACCGCTACGTGACCGAGCTACGGGGAGCGGAGTAGCACCCGGGCCGGCCGGGCCGGCCGGGCCGACCGAGCCGGCCGGGCCGACCGGGCTGACCGAGCCGGCCGGGTAGGCCGAGCCGGCCGGGCAGGCTCATCTCAGGTCGTCGGGGCACGGAGTACCGCGTGGCAGCTGATAGGGCGCGGCCAGCCGGTACGTCCCGGCCTTGGGCGCGATCAGCACGGTCCACTTGTCCCCGTCCGCGTCCTCCTCCGTGCCCATCACGCACGCGTGGACCTTCTCGTACGGAAGGCTCTTGCCGTCCTCGTCGACGATGCTCAGCCACGGCGAGTAAGGGATCTTGACGAGGATCCGCCCGGGCTTGCTCACCTCGAGCGTCATCTCACCCTGCTCGGCCCGCTGCACCACCGCGTTCGGCTCGGCGAGCGGCGCCGGGTCGGTCACCTTGAACAACTGCCAGTTGGCGTCGCCCCAGATCTGCTGCAGATACGGCATCCCACGCCGCACCAGCGCCCGCTCGCGCACGCCGCCGTCCCCGTCCGGGTTGTCCTTGGGCAGCACCACGAAGTGCACGGCCCACCGCTGGAGCCACTCGTGGTAGTTCGCCGAGTTGAGGGTGTCGTCGTAGAAGAGCGGGTTGCGCTCCATGTCGGCCTGCCGGTTCCAGCCGCGGGCCAGGTTGACGTACGGCGCGAGCGCGGAGGCCTCGCGGTGCGAGCGGGCCGGGATCACCTCGACGCGGCCCTTCTCGGCGCCGTTCTTCTGCAGCTCGTTCACCAGCGGGGCGAGTTCCCGCGCCCACGACGCCGCCGGGGTGGTGTGGATGATGTCGTCCACCGTCTTGAAGCCGACCCAGCCGGTGAAGCCCAGGAGCGCGAGCACGGTCACGTACCACTTGCGCGACTTCGGCACCGTGTACGGCAGGGCGGCGACCAGTGTCGCACCCGCGAACAGCATCGGCAGCCGGGAGATGTTCGTGCCGATCTGCGAGCTGATGAGCCACACCAGGACGACGCCGAGGCTGTAGACGGCGGCCGTCAGCCGGACGGTCCGCCACTCCTTGGGCACCAGGAACAGGCAGAGCAGGCCGTACGACAGCGGCAGGATCACCGAGGCGAACGCCATCGGCTGGGTGCCGGAGAACGGGAACAGCCAGGCGGACACCGCGACCACCGCCGACGGCGCGAGCCCCAGCGCCCAGGCGCCCGGCCGCCGCTTCTGCAGGAACAGCCCGGCCGCGATCAGACCCACGAACAGACCCGCCACCGGCGAGGCCATCGTGGCCAGCGCGGCCAGCGGGGCGGTGACCAGCGCCTTCGCCCAGCGTTTGTACCGCCACCGGTACGGCCAGCAGAAGACGGCCGCGGTCGCGCCGAGCGCGAACATGGTGCCGAGCCCGAAGGTCACCCGGCCGGATATCGCGTTGCACAGGAGCGCGACGACCCCGGCGAGCGAAGCCCACAGCGGGTTCTTCACCGCCCGGCTGCGGATGAGGACCAGCGTCAGCAGCCCCGCGGACACCGTCCCGGCGATCATCATCGTCGTACGGACGCCGAGGACCGACATGAGGTACGGCGACACCACGCTGTACGACACCGGGTGCATGCCCCCGTACCAGGCGAGGTTGTACGCCGAGTCCGGGTGCCGGCCGACGAACTCCGCCCAGGCGTCCTGCGCCGCGAGATCGCCACCGCTGTTCGCGAACGTGAAGAACCAGACGATGTGCAGTACGCCCGCGAGGGCGGTCACGGACAGCACCGGGTGCCGCAGCAGCCGCTGCCGGAGGGGTTCGAGCGCCGCGAGCAGACGGGCACGTGCGCCGAGTTCGGTCTCGGCGCGGTGACTCTCCGTGTGCGACGCCGCGAGCGCCGCGGTGCCGGCGGCCGTGTCCGTCCCCCTGTCCGTCACCGTGCCGGTCGCGGTGTCAGTCATGGACAGGCGTATTCGCGGGCCGGATACCGGGCCCGGATCTGCGTCGTCGGCGCGTGTCGGCTCCGCTGTGGCCACCTGAAGGCACTCCCCGTGTCCCGTCTTCTGTTCTCGGCCGCTTCCCGCGAGGTTCCCGGCCGCTTCCCGTCCAGTTCGCGGCCCCGTTCCCCCGGACCGGCGAGCTGCCCCGATTCGTGACGCTAGCACGCACCCCGCCGCGGGGCTCCCGGGTGGGGCTCCGCAGGCGGGGTGCGCGGGTGGGACAGGGGAGGCGTGATCAGCCCAGGCGGGTCAGCTTCGCACCGAAACCGGGCTCCGCCAGATCCTTCTGCAGGGCCACCGGGACCTTCACGGCACCGGCCGAACCGTCACCCACAGTGAGCGTGCCGACCGTGGCGCCGGCCTTCGCGGTGTGGGGCACGGTGCCGGACGCGAAGGACAGCTTCACCTTCAGACCGGCCCAGCCGACGGCGGGGACGTCCTTGGTGACCACGACCGGAGTGTGACCGCCGAGACCGTCGTCCACGTAGCCGACCACGTCGCCCTTCTTCAGGATCTTCGACGAGGTCAGCGCGGACTGGGCGGCGCGCAGCGCGGTCTCGCTGACCGCGTTGACCGTCTCGAGGATCTTCGGCTTCTGCTGGTCGAGGATCGCGCCGACGATCGTCACCGTCTGCCCGCCGACCTGCTTGCGGGAGGCGAAGAGCAGGTTGCCGCCGGCCGCGGAGGTGCTGCCGGTCTTGATGCCGATCGCGCCCATCCGGTACGGCAGCGCGTTGTTGTTGTTCCAGTACTGCCCGGAGGGGTCGGTCCAGCTGGCCGCACTGGTGATGGCGACCAGGGCCGGGACCTTGACGACCGCCTGACCGAGCTTCACCTGGTCCTCGGCGGTGGAGACGGTGGTCTCCTTCAGGCCCGAGGGATCGGTGTACGTCGTGTGGGTCATCCCCAGCTCCTTGGCGGTGGCGTTCATCTTCTTGACGAACGCCGCCTCCGAACCCGCGTCCCAGCGCGCGAGCAGCCGCGCGATGTTGTTGGCGGAGGGGATCATGACGGCCGACAGGGCCTGCTTCTCGGTGAGGTGGTCGCCGGCCTTGACGGTGTTCAGCGTGGACTCGCCGTCCTTGAAGTAGCCGCCCTCCGTCTCGGCCTTCTCGTCGATCTCGATCTTGGGGCCTTCCGCCCCGGGCTTCAGCGGATGTTCCCTCAGGATGATGTACGCGGTCATGGTCTTGGCGACCGAGCCGATGGCCACGGGGGTCTGCTTGCCGAAGGAGCCCATCGTGCCGATGCCGTCACCTTCTATCCAGCCCTGGCCCTCGTTCGGCCAGGGAAGCTGCAGCTTGTCACCGGCGAACGTGTAGCTGTCCTTGCCGGTGAGCTGGAGCGTGGGGGACGGCAGCGGGCGGAACGCCTGTACGACCGCGAAGACGATCACCAGGAGCAGGACCAGGGGGGTCCAGATCTTGACCCGGCGCACGATCGTGCGGACCGGGGTCTCCGGGGGCGGCGGGGTGTTCGTCAGCTCGGCCAGCAGGTCCAGCGGAGGCTTGGGCGGGAGCGGCTGCTGGGTGGTGCGCTCGGGGCCGACCTGAGGGACGGTGGTGGTGGCGTCGGGGGCGGGTGCGGGTGCGGATGCGGATGCCGATGCGGGCGCCGGGGCCTTTGCCGACGGCTGCGCCTGTGCCGACGGTTGTGCGGGTGCCGGCGGCTGCGTCTGGGCCGGTGCCGGTGCCTTCGCCTTACCGGCCGGGCGCATGTCGTCCTTCAGCGCGACGAACTTGCTGGTGCGCTCGGAGTCGGACTCCGGGGGCTTGGGCTTGGACTGGCCGCCGAGCTTGAGCATGGTCGTCGGCTGATCGACGGCGGGCTTCTTGGGCTGTACGGCCTTGAAGACGGCGGTCGGCTGATCGACGGGGCGGGCGTCGGTGGGTTCGGCCGCCGCCTCGGCTTCGCCTTCGGCGTCCTCGTTCCCACCCGCACCGGTTGCCTGCGGCGCGTCGGCGGGTTCGGCCGCCGCCTCGGCTTCGCCTTCGGCGTCCTCGTTCCCACCCGCACCACCCGTGCGGGTCTCGTCGTCGGCTGCGGGTGGCCCCTGCGGGTCGTCCTCGCCGTCGGCGGCCTCCGGCCCGTCACCGGCCTCTCCCGCCTCGGCTACGCCTTCGCCCACGGCCGCCTTCGCGGCAGTGCCGGCCTTGGCGTCCGCGTCAGCCTTCGCGGGGGTGCCGGCCTTGGCGTCCGCGTCGGCCTTCGCGGGGGTGTCGGCCTTGGCGTCCGTGCCGGCCTTCGCGTCCGCGCCAACCTCGGCGTCCGTGTCGGCCTCTGCGGCGGTGTCGGCCTTGGCGGCCGCGTCGCCCTTAGCGGGGGCGCCGGTCTTGGTCTCCGCGTCAGCCTTCGTGCTCGCGTCAGTCCCGGCGTCCGCGTCGGCCTTTGCGGGGGTGTCAGCCTTTGCGGCTGCTTCGGCCTCAGTGTCCGTGTCGGCCTTCGTCCCTGCGTCGGTCTTTGCGGGGGCGTCACGCTTTGCGTCTGCTTCAGGCTTGGCGCTCTCCTCGGCCTTCGTGGCCGCGCCCGCCCCGGTCTTCGGGGCAGTCTTGCCCTCGGCAGCGGCCGTGTCCTCCGAGGCGGCCTTGGTCTCGCCGTCAGCCTCGGTGTTCGCGTCGTCCTCAGCGTTCGCGTCGGCGCCGCGCTCTGCGTCCGTGCCGGCCTTCGTGGCCGCGTCGGCGTCCGCGCCGGCCTTCATGGGCGCGTCGGCGTCCGAGCCGCCCTCTGCGTCCGTGCCGGCTTCCATGGCCGCGTCGGCGTCCGTGCCGGTCTCGCTGGGCGCGGTTGCCTTTCGCTCTGCGTCAGCCTTGCGGTGCGAGTCGTCCTCTGGCCTCACGTCAGCCTCGGTGTCCGTGGTGCTCTTTGCTTCTGTGTCGCCCTTCGATGCCTTGGCGGCGGTGTCGGAGGACGTGCCTGCCCCGGTGTCCGTCGGCGAGGCCGTACCGGCGTCCTTCTCGTCCCCGGTGCTCGCGGACTCCGCCTGCTTCGCACCCGCGTCCGTTCGCGGCTCGCGCACCCACGCCGAGACCGCCGCGCGGAGGGCGGCGTCCTCGGGGTCCGGGCCGACCGGTTCGTCCGGTGCGGACGGGGTTCCGGGCCGTACCGTCAGGATCTTCGTCGCCGTGTCCGCGGCGTCACCCGAGGAATCCTTTTCGCGGGCCACTGCGAGCCGCGGATCGCGCGCCTCGGGAACCGAACCTGCGCTCCCCGACGTCGGTTTCGCCGACGACTCGCGCTGCTTCGACCTGTCGGGGGACTCGCCCGCCACCGATGCCTCCTCATGCGCCGCACGCCTAAGCGCGCCCTGTCCGAACCATGTACCAGTGTCCTGTGTGAGGGCTTGGCCCCTGCGGTAGACGAGAACGACATACCTGCCGGTTCCCTCACGAACCGGTCACGCACCCTCGACAGACCAATGTGAGAGGGGTCACCCTGTCATTCATCCACGCGGGGAGGCATGGATGGGCAGGAGCCGCAGAACACTTCCGGAGGAGCTTCTGCTGCTGGCACTGGACCCGGCCACGGGTACCACTGCACAGCCGCAGTCGCTCGACCTCGGTCTGGCCGGAGCACAGCTAGTGGAGCTGGCGCTGGCCGGACGGATAGCCCCAGACGGGGATCGTATCGCCGTGGTGGTGCCACGGCCGACAGGAGATCCGACCCTGGACTGCGCGTTGGAGTTGCTGCGAAGGCGTGGCGCTCCTGTGCGTGCCGTCCATTGGATCGGTGGGCCCCGGCTGGGCCTCAGGCAGACCTATCTCTCGCATCTGGAGCGGTGCGGCATGGTTGCCGCCGTGCCGGGACAGATGTGCGGGGTGCTGCCGACGACGCGCTACCAGGCCACCGACAACGACATCAGCCGGGAGATCCGTGCCCGGCTGGACTCCGCGATCCGCACCGGCGTACCGCCGGACCCGCGGACCGCGGCGCTCGCCGCCCTGGCACACGCCGTCGGGCTCGGCAAGCACCTGTATCCGGGCAACGAGGGCCGGTCCTCGCGGTCCCGGCTGCGGGACCTGATCCGGCACGACCCCATGGGCGGGCTCGTCGCCCACGCCGTGATGGACGTGCAGAACGGTGCGGCCGCCCAGCCGCGCCGGGGCCCGGCCTCGGCAGGCCGGCAGGCCGCGCCCGGCGCCCGGCCCGCGGTGGAACCCGCACGTGGAGTTCCGATGCAGCCGCGCCACGGGTCCATGGCACGCGCCGTGGCCCACTGAGCCGTAACCCCGGTCCCCACAGACCCGGTTCGGGAGCCGCTGGTCCGAGCGGGGCGGCGAGACGCTTGCGGTCTCGCCGCCCCGCTCGACTGTGTCCGCGCTGCATATCCTCCGTTTCCCAGCGGTAGAAACCACCTTGGTGGCAGTCTGCTCAACAGCAGATACGGAAAGTGTCAAGTAACAGGCAGGCAGCCGGAGGTGCACGTCCCGTGGCGTCCAATGTCAATCCCACCGTCCGGCGGCGCCGGCTGGGCCAGGAGCTGCGCAGGCTCCGCGAGCTCAAGGGCATGACGGCCGAAGAAGTGGCGGAGCGGCTGCTCGTGTCGCAGTCGAAGATCAGCCGGCTGGAGAACGGCCGCAGAAGCATCAGTCAGCGTGATGTGCGCGATCTGTGCGGGGTGTACGAGGTCGAGGACCAGCGGATCGTCGACTCGCTGATGGAAATGGCCCGGGATTCCAGACAGCAGGGGTGGTGGCACACCTTCGGGGACATCCCGTACAGCGTCTACATCGGCCTGGAGACCGACGCCGAGTCGCTGCGCGTGTACGAACCCCAACTGGTGACCGGCCTGTTGCAGACCCGCGCCTACGCCGAGGCCCTGGTGCAGGGCGCGTTGCCGGAGACGTCGACGGCCGAGATCGAGAAGCGGGTCCAGGTGCGGATGCGCCGACAGGAACGTATCACCGCCGAGATCAACCCGCTCCGGCTGTGGGTCGTGCTGGACGAGGCTGCGCTGCGCCGGGTCGTCGGCAGCAAGCTGGTGATGCGCGAGCAACTGGAGCACCTGATCGAGATGTCCCAGCTTCCGCACGTCACCGTGCAGGTGCTGCCGTTCGAGGTGGGTGCGCACCCGGGGCTCAACGGCCAGTACGCCATCCTGGAGTTCGCCGACGCGGCCGACTCCAGTGTGGTGTACCTGGAGGGCGTCACCAGCGACCTGTACTTGGAGAAGGCGCAGGACGTGCAGAAGTACGCCGTGATGTACGAGCATCTGCGGGCACAGTCCCTCAATGTGGAGGCATCCCGGCAATACATCGCCGATGTGGCGAAACTGTACGCGGACTGAGGTCCTCTCACAGAGGGCGCCGGATCGTACACCGTTGGTCCACTCCAGTGGAAGGCTCACCTGGAATATGCCATCCGGTCGAGTGAACGACTCCTCCGGCGGAAGCAGTTGCCCGGTAGCGTCGATCACGCCAATCAGACGACATGGTTGGCGTGAACCGCACTACCGCAACTCGCAACAGGAGTGGACATGGCACTGATTCAGGGCGCTTCGGAGACGTGGATGAAGTCCTCCTATTCCGCGGGCAACGGCGCCTGCGTCGAGGTCAAGTCGCCCACCAGCACCGAACTCGCCGTCCGCGACTCCAAGGTCTCCGAGGGCCCGATCCTGGCGTTCCCCGCCGACGCGTGGAACGTCTTCGTGGCCTCGGTCAAGGCGTAAGGGGCCCCTGACCCTGGTCCGGACAACTGCACAAGCACCACCAGGAAAGCCCTCTCGACCAGTCGCCGTCCTTGCCGAGAGGGCACCCTCTTCTCCGGGCCTTCCTGTCTCCTGGCTCCGGGGTCCTGTGGACCTGAGGTCTCCTGGATCCGGGGTCTTGTGAACCTGAGGTCTCCTGGCTTCGGGAGCTTGTGGACCTGAGGTCTTCTGGGCCCGGGGTCTTCAGAGCCGGGGTCTTCTGGACCCGGGTCTTGTGAACCTGGTCCTTGCCGGGTCAGGGCCTTCACCAGGCCGGGGTCATTCAGGACCTCGCTCCGCCTCCGGGCGCGCTGCACGGCGCGCCCTTCGGCTCACCGGCCGTAGGCCGCCGTGCGGAAGCCCGCAGGGGTCACCGCACCGGGAACGCCACGTCACACACCGGATCCTCGGCTCCCGCCGCCTCCCAGTCCGCGAAGTACACCTCCCGGCAGGGCCCCGCCATCTCCAGCCCCTCCGCGGCCATCCACTGCTCCACCGCCTCGAAGGCGGCCAGGATCTGCGGGTGCGCCACCTGAGCCTTGGTGATCCGGGTGTAGGCCAGCCGGGCGGCGGGCTCCACCCGGACCGTCGTCTCCCAGGCCCGGCCCTGCCGCTCGGCCCACGCCCGGGCCGCCGCCTCGTCCGCCACCGGCACACAGGACTCGGCCGGTCCGTCGCTCTCCATCGACACCTCGGAGTGGTAGACGACGAACGGCGCACCCGTGACGCCCCCGCACTCCCGGGCCGCCGCCTCCAGCCGCCCCAGGGACGCGCCGATCCAGGCCGGCAGCTCGTCCGCCAGCGTGTGCCGGGACTCGGTGATCACCACCTGTGGCGGCACCTCGGCGGTCTCGATCACGAACTTCTCGTACATCTCGGAGTTCCTCCCCGACAGTCGTCCACGGAGGTACTCGGCGAGGGTGCGCTGCCCGGCCATCCGGGCCTCCACGTCGGCCCAGTAGGCGGCGAGCCGGTCGGCGGCCTCGATGCCCTCGGCCCCGACCACCTCGGCGACCCGGGCGAGCGGCATGTCCAGCTGCCGCAGCATGGCGACCAGACGAGCGCGCTCGACCTGGTCGGCGCGGTAGTAGCGGTAGCCGCTCGCCTCGTCGACCTGGGCCGGAGCCAGCAGGCCGAGCCGGTCGTACAGCCGCAGGGCCTTGGCCGACAGCCGGGCCCGCGCGGCGAAGGCGCCGATGGTGAGCAGCTCCTCGTTCACGATGCCATCCTCCGTCACCGGGCGGTTCCGTTCCGCCCGGTGAGGAGGACGCTGGTCCTTGCCCCAGGGACAAGGTCAAGCAGGGCTCAGCCGAGCTGGCCCTCGACGGCGGCGACGACCTCGGCCGACTCCGGCTCGGTCTGCGGCGAGAACCGCGCGACGACCTGGCCGTCCCGCCCGATCAGGAACTTCTCGAAGTTCCAGCGGATGTCCCCGGTGTGGCCCTCGGCGTCCGCGAAACCGACCAGCCGCTCGTACAGCGCGTGCCGGCCCTCCCCGTTCACCTCCACCTTCTCGGTCAGCGGGAAGGTGACGCCGTACGTCGCCGAGCAGAACTCGGCGATCTCCTCGGCGGTGCCGGGCTCCTGCCCGAGGAACTGGTTGCAGGGCACGCCCAGCACGGTGAAGCCCTGCTCGGCGTATCGCGCCTGGAGCTTCTCGAGGCCCGTGTACTGCGGGGTGAGGCCGCACTTGGAGGCCACGTTCACGATGAGCACGGCCTTGCCGGCGTACTGCGGCAGGTTGGCGGAGCCGCCGGTGAGGGCCCCGATCTCGACATTCAGCACGTTGTGGTCAGCAGTCGTCATGCCGGGATGCTAGCCCCGCCGGGTCACGCCCCTCGCCCGAGGGCCTCCCGGTACGCCCGGTACGCCCTCGCCGGCCCCACGCCCCGCCCGCCCCCTGCACCGGTTCCTCGCCCGAGGCCCGCCGCTCACGCCTCCCTCCGCCCCCGCGGCTCTCGCCGGCCCCACGCCCCGCCCGCCGCCTCCACCAGCACGTCTCCCGCCGCGGTCCGCGCGTACAGCACCGAGCGCCCGGCCCGCCGCCGCTCCACCAGCCCCGCCTCTCGCAGCACCTTCAGGTGCCGCCCCACCGAGCCCAGCCCCTGCCCGGTCACCGCGGTCAGCTGGGTGGTGCTCATGGGGGAGGCGAGGAGCACCAGCACCGCGGCCCGGCCGGCCCCCAGCAGCGCGCCCAGACCGGCGGGCACGGCCCCGGCGCCGTCCCCCGCGAGCACACCCGCGCAGGGATAGACGACGGCGTACCGTTCCCGCTCCTCCCACGCGACCCACCCCACCCGCTGCGGAGTCACCGGTACGAACAACAACTCGGCGCCGGAGATCTCACGCGGCGGGTACTCGTGCAGGTTGACCTGGAAGCGGTTCTCCCCGAGCCACCGTGTGCCGCCCGGCCGCAAGGAGTCCAGCACGCTCGCCCAGCCGGCCCGGCTCACCTGCGCGGTGCGCGCCACCACGTCCGCCTCCAGCACCCGCCGGCGCCGCTCCCAGTACGGCCGTACGGTCTCCTGCCACACCCACTCCAGCAGCGAGGCGGCCCGCGCCGGAAGGTCGTCCCGGTCGAGTACGGCGGGCAGCGGCCCGGCGAGCGAGAGCCGCAGATGGGCACGGGCGTCGCCGGCCCCGGCCGCGCGCACCCGGGCCAGCTCCTCGCCGAAGCTCTCGTCACCGCGCGGCGTGGGCGTGAGGAAGTCGGCGATCCAGTCCCGCCCCAGTCCCGCCCGCACCAGCCGGGCCGTCACCGGATCGGCGGAGAGCCGCGCCCGGTAGCCGGACAGATGTGCGTGCAGCCACTCCCGCTCACCAGGGTGGGAGCCCGCACCCGCGTGCAGCAGCTTCAGGCTCGCGAAGGTCTCGGCGAGCGGGGAGACCACGAACCGGCAGCGCGCCAGCGTGTCCGCGTTGAGCTGCCACCACCCCAGGACTCCGCCCTCCGCCTGTCACTCCTGCCGAGCACCACCTTGAGCAGTACGCCCGGCCGCCCGGCAACCTTTCGCGTGCCGGCGAAACAATAACGAGTCCCTCTCCATCCGCCCGAGACTCCGGGCCATGCCCGGTTACCGATCCCTGTTCCGCACCGCGGAGTTCATGCCGCTCTTCCTTGGCACCGCCGCCCAGAACGCCGCCGGCACCATCGGCGGCCTCGCCCTCGCCACGCTCGTGTACCGGGCGACCGGCTCCCCGCTGCTGTCGGCGCTGAGCATGTTCGGCCAGTCGCTCGCCCAGGTGCTGGGCGCGACCTTCCTGCTCTCCGGCGCCGACCGGCTGCCCCCGCGAACGACCCTGACCGCCGTCTCACTGACCTTCGCGGCCGGTACGGCGGTCCAGGCGCTGCCCGGCCTCCCGGCCGGCGCGCTGCTGACCGTCGTACTCCTGCTGGGCCTGGTCGCCTCGCTGGGCGGCGGTGTCCGCTGGGGCCTGCTGAACGAGATCCTCGCCAAGGACGGTTACCTGCCCGGCCGTTCGCTGTTCAACATGATGAGTGGCCTGACGCAGATCACCGGTTACGCCACGGGCGGCGCCCTGCTGACCGCCCTCTCCCCGCGGACCTGCCTGCTGCTCGCCGCCGCCCTGTACCTGACGGCCGCGCTCACCCTGCGCCTGGGCCTGACCGCCCGCCCGCCCCGTTCCACGGGCCGGCCCTCACCGTCGGCGACCTGGCGCACCAACGCCGAGCTGTGGTCGTCCCGCCCGCGCCGGCTGACCTACCTGGGCCTGTGGCTGCCCAACGGTCTGATCGTCGGCTGCGAGTCCCTGTACGTGTCGTACGCCCCCGGCGCGGCCGGCACCCTGTTCGCGTGCGCGGCGCTCGGCATGTTCGCCGGGGACGTGACGGTGGGCCGGCTGCTTCCGCCCGCCGCCCGCCCCCGCGCGGCCACCCGCCTGCTCCTCCTCCTGGCGGCGCCCTACCTTCTCTTCTTCCTGCACCCGCCACTGCCGCTCGCGGCGGTCTGCGCGACCGTGGCCTCCGTGGGCTTCGGTGCGAGCCTGGCCCAGCAGGAACGGCTCATGGCCCTGACCCCCGACGAACTCGCCGGTCACGCCCTGGGGTTGCACTCGGCGGGCATGCTGACCCTGCAGGGCGTGAGCGCGGCGTTGGCCGGTTCGCTGGCCCAACTGACCTCACCGGCCGCCGCGATGACGGCCATGGCGGTGGTGTCGCTGCTCGTGACGCTGACGCTGGCTACGGCTGCTCGCCGAGCTCCTGCCCCCGCTGCACCGGAACCGTCTCCCCGCTCTCCCGGTGCTCCCGGCTCTCCTCACCCTCCCCGCTCTCCCGGTTCTCCCGGCTCTTCTCGCGCTGCTTCTGGCTGAGGTCGGTGTCGATCTTCGCCACGGCCCGGTCGAAGTAACGCAGCAGCTCGACCGGGAACGGCATCACGAGCGTGGAGTTCTTCTCGGCGGCCACCTCGACGACGGTCTGGAGGAGCCGCAGCTGCATCGCCTCGGGCGTGTCCGACATGATCCGGGACGCGTTGGCGAGCTGCTGCGCGGCCTGGAACTCACCGTCCGCGGTGATGACCCGGGCCCGCCGCTCCCGCTCGGCCTCGGCCTGCCGCGACATGGACCGCTTCAGCGACTCCGGAAGCTGTACGTCCTTGATCTCGACCCGGTCGATGTGGATGCCCCACCCCGCGGCCGGGCTGTCGATCATCAACGCCAGGCCCTCGTGCAGCCGCTCCCGGTCGCTCAGCAGATCATCGAGATCGCTCTTGCCGATGATGGACCGCAGGGAGGACTGGGCGACCTGCCCGACGGCGAAGACGTAGTCCTGCACCTCGATGGCCGCGCGCACCGGGTCGGTCACCCGGAAGTAGACGACGGCGTCGACCTTCACCGACACGTTGTCCCGGGTGATGCCCTCCTGGGTGGGCACCGGCATGGTCACGACCTGCACGTTCACCTTGCGCATCCGGTCGGCGAACGGGATCAGGAAGGTGATGCCGGGCTGCCGGTGGCTCGGCAGGGCCTTGCCCCACCGGAAGACGACCCCACGCTCCACCTGGTTGACGACCCGCATCCCGCTCTTCAGCACGAGCAGCAGAAGCGCGGCCACGACCACCACTGCGACGACGGTGCCCTCCATGGCACTCCCATCTCCGACGCGATACGGACAACGGGGAGGACACCGTGAGACGGGCCGGCGGATGCGCGCCGGGCGTCAGGGAAACGTAAAGAAGTGCCGATCCAGGGCTGTCACCACAAGGAAGCCGGCTGCAGTCCGCGAAACCGCCTTTCGCCGCCACCATGATCTGTGAGCCGGGCAAGCAAGCCCATGCTCACCCTGGTCGACGACGGGGAACCGGCCGGGCGCGCGCGAGGCCGAGGATCAGAGCCAGGTCCAGGAGGAGATACAAGGTCTGCGACGGCGTCACCGGGAGCGATCCTCCTCGGCGCCCGACGGGCGGTCGGCGGCCGGACGCGGACCGGAAACCCCGTCCTCGCCGGGCAGGACGACATGCGCGGTGCCGTTCGTCAGATCGATGCGCGTCCGCGGCGGGGCGCCGTCGCCCACCTCGTCACGCTGCAGTTCCATCCGCTGCTGCTGCTTGATCTCGACACGCTTGTTGGCATTGAAGATCAGGTTGAACTCGTCGAACGCGGAACCGGTCAAAGGGCGCCGTGAGTTGCCGCGCCGGAAGAGGATGCTGCGCTTGAAGAAGCGCCGCAGCACCAGCTCCGATCCGCAGCAGATGAACAGCACCAACGCGAGCCCGGGGATCACGGCCTGGCTCAACACACCTGTCATCGGATAAGCCTCCTGACTGAAGATTCGAGGCTATCCGCCGACCGAGGCCCGTTCCCGCGGGATGTGGCAGCAGGAGCTGCTCGGCGGCGAGGACGACCGGTACACGGTGGTGCAGGCGGCGCTGGCCGCGCTGCTGAGCCGCGCGGTGCTCGCCGCGCTGCTGAGCCGACTGGGCGCCGGCACGGACCTCCCGCTCGGCTCGCCCATCGCCGGCCGCCCCGACGAAGGGCAGGCATCCCGATGTGCCCGACTTCGCATTGCGCCGGCAACCATTGACCGCGGGCCGGATCACGGAGATCGAGATCGATTGTGAGCACGATCGGACGACGGAATCGAAGGTGTTGCCCGCAGCTCGCTCCCGCCCTGCGGGCAAGGCTTTCGGCGGCCGATCGCTGAGGCGGGCCGTCCCGGCGGGACGAGGGTCCCCGGCCGGACCTGCTGTTCAACATCGCCTGCACGACGGGTAGTTGATTGCCGTATCAAAGGTGGGTACTTGCCGCGACTGATGCTGCTGGTAAAGAATCGGCAGTGTCGCAGGGTACTGCGAGGGGGTGCGCAGTACGGGGGTGGCGAGTTGCGGTTCGGTTCGTCGCGCTGCTACGGGTACCTTGCTGCCGGTTGGGCGGTGGCCTTCGCTGGTTTGCATTTCTTCTGGGCCCTCGGCGGGCAAGCAGGGCTGGACGTCTCGTCCGGTGAGCGTCTCGCGTCCGAACGGCCGGCCTGGTTCGTGGCCGGAGGCCTCTGGGGAGTGGGCTTTCTGTGCCTGGTCGGCGCCGCGGTGGCACTCGGGCTGCAGCAGCGCGGGGTGCAGGGGCGCCGGTGGCGTGCGCTCCGGTGGCTCGGCGTCGCGATCTGCACACTGCTGCTGGTCCGGGGGCTCCTCATCGAGGTGCTGCTCATCGCCGGGGCGTCCACCGTCGGCGAGGTCAGTGCCGCGCAGAAATTCTGGACGCTCGCCTTATGGAACCCCTGGTTCATTCTCGGCGGCCTGCTGTTCGGGCTGGCAACGCGCGGCTTCGCCAAGAACATGGCGAGCCGGACGGCAGAGAGAACCGCAGTCACCCTCTGACCAGGTGACACGGGTTCGGCCACCGACCAGGGTGCCCGCGTTCGGTGTCCTTGATGTCAAGCATGGTCGGTGCATGCAGGCACACAGGGGAGCCATCGGCCTGGGAAGCTCGTGTCCCTTGGACCCGACCGGAGAACGTGATCCTGCTCGGCCTGCCGGGGACCGGGAAGACGCACCTGGGCATCGGCCTCGGCGTCATGGCCGCCCACGCCGGCTACTCGGTCCTGTCCGGCACTGCCGGCAACTGGATCGCCCGCCTGGCCGACGCCACTACTCGGGCCGGCTGGAGGCGGAGCTGAAGAAGCTCCGCCGCTACGAGTCGATCACCAGGGTGGCTTCGTGCATCAGGGTGGCTTCGTGCAGAGGGACGGCTTTGCGGACATCGCCGTGGGAGGGGGCCCCGGAATCCCTTCTTCCCGCGCACAACCATTCCGGCGGCTCCGTTGTCACACCCGTGTCATAGGCATCCGGAACATGCCGCGCCCGTTGCCTTCCGACCTCCGGTGACGCGCGGCCTCCCACGGCTCATGGGGTTTGAACCACTTTGCGCAACCGCAGAATCTCCACCGCGACGACACTCGCCGTCCTCTTCAGTTCCGTGGCGCTGACGGGCCTCGGGTCCACGGCCGCCCACGCCGACGGCAACGCCGTCCTGCCCGTCGCCTCGGTCGCCGACATCGTCGTGGACAGCGTGCACCAGCGCGTCTTCGTCAGCGACCGGACCGACGGCAAGGTCGTCGCCACCGACTACAGCGGCAACGTCGTCGGGACGCTCGGCTCGCTGCCGGAGGCCAACGGCCTGGAACTCTCGGCCGACTCTCAGACGCTGTACGTGGCCGTCGCGGGCAGCGACGAGATCGTGGCGATCGACACAGCCGGCCTCACCGAGTCCGCGCGCTACTCGACCGGCACCGCCGACGCCCCGACGACCCTCGCCCGCGCCGGCGGGAAGCTGTGGTTCGGCTACGGAACGACGACGCACGGGGACATCGGCTCCCTCGACCTCTCGGGCCCGGATCCCGTCCTCGACGTGGCCCAGGACAGCGGCAGCCGCTGGTACTACGCGCCCCGGCTGGAGTCCAACCCGGCCGCGCCCGGTGTGCTGGCCGCCGCCGAGCCGGGCATGAGCCCCGCCGCCGTGGCGACCTATGACGTCTCCGGCGCCGACGCGCCCAGGCTCATCGCCCAGGGCGAGGCCGGCAGCAACCTGCGCGATCTCGCGGTGACCCCCGACGGCAACCAGGTCGTCACGGCCAGCGGCTGGCCCTACAAGCACCAGGTGCTGTCCACCACCGACCTGAAGGAAGTCGGCAGCTACCCGACCGACGCCTACCCGAACGCCGTCGACATCGCCGCGGACGGCACCGTCGCCGCGGGCATCGACGGCTCGTACGAGCCGGACGTCTACATCTTCAAGCCCGGTACCACCCAGCCGGTCCGGAAGTACGAATTCGCCGACACCGGCACCGGCACCCTGGTTCCGGACGGCTTGGCCTGGGAGCCGGACGGCAACCACCTCTTCGCGGTCACCGGCAGCGGCAGCACGTACCGCCTCAACACGCTGGACGCGCCCACCAAGGCCGCCACCACCGTGACGGTGAGCGCGCCCTCCTCGGCTGTTCCCGGTAAGCCGCTGACCGTCACCGGGAAGGTCACCGGCGGCGATGCGCTGCCGGCCGGGACGCCGCTGACGGTCACCCGGACCGATGCGGAGTCGCCGTCGGGCAAGGAGCTGGCCCCGGTGACGACCGGCGAGGACGGGACGTTCTCCTTCACCGACACCCCGTCGGTCGAAGGCGATGCGAAGTACACCGTCTCCTACGCGGGCGACGCCGGCCACGCTCCGGCGTCCGCCTCGCGGACCGTGGCCGTCTCCCGGACCGCCACCACGGTGACGGTGAGCGCGCCCGCCACGGCCACCCGCGCCAAGACGCTGACCGTCACCGGCAAGGCCGCCAACGCCGACGCGCTGCCGGCCGGCACGGCGCTGACCGTCAAGCGCACCGACCTGGAGTCGCCCTCCGGCAAGTCGCTGACCTCGGTGAACACCAAGGCGGACGGCACCTTCTCCTTCACCGACACCCCACCTGCCGGCGGCGACGTGAAGTACACCGTCTCCTACGCGGGCGACGCCACCCGCGCCCCGGCCTCCGGCTCGGACACGGTGGCCGTCTCCCGGACCGCCACCACGCTGAGCCTGAACAACAGCGGCAAGGTGTACTCCTACGGTCAGGACGTCACCTTCACCGCGCACCTGGGCACCACCTACAAGAGCCGCACGGTGGAGATCTGGGCCAACCCCTATGGCTCGGACAAGCCCAACGTCCTGGTGAAGAAGGCGACCGTCAACTCCAGCGGAAACGTCTCCGCCGTGGTGGACATGAAGCGGGACACCACCGTCACCGCGGTCTTCGCCGGTGACGCCCGCACCGCCCCGAAGTCGGTCAAGGTCACCGCGTACGCCAAGGTGAGCGTCTCCACCTCGCTGACGAAGTACTACAAGACCGGCAAGGTCAGCGCCAACTCCTCGACGTACTACTGGTACCGGAAGAACACCGGCCCGCTGTTCACGACCACGATGAGTTACTACCCGGGCCGCAGCCACCGGCTGGACATCGACGTCTACTACCAGGGCGCGTGGCACCGCGGTGACGAGGAGTTCTTCGAGCTGGGCGCCGACGGCAAGAGCGTCATCGACCTCGGCGGCTCCGACGAGGCGGGCGTCCGCGTCCGGGTCCGGTCGGCCTACATCAACGACTCCTCCGGAGACAACGTCAACTCCACCACCTACAGCTCCTGGAAGTACATCTACTTCACCAACTGATCAGCGGGACCGGGCCGTCGGTGGAGAAGCGCCGAGCCGCCGCCGGCCGGGCTCCTGAAAGTGGCGGCTGTGACGGGGAAGCCGCGTCGCAGCCCGAAACAGGCCGAAGCAGGCCGGGGACAGCCGGGACTCGTCAACGTGTGCGTGTCCCGGCTGTTCGAGCCGGTCAGGAAGCCGGCGCGAACCCAGGGGTCGGAAAGGCTGCGGGCCATGGCTACGCCGAGGCGAGGAAGTCCCGGACCGCGGCCGCGAAGCCGACCGGGTCGTTGGCGTACAGGAAGTGGTCCGTCCCGAGTTCGACGAGGCGGGTGGCGGGTCGCCGGGAGACCATCTGCGCTGCCTGCTCGGCCGACAGCACACCGCCTTCGGCGCCGCGGATCAGCAGCGCCGGGCAGGTGGAGCCGGTCCAGTCGGCCCAGTGGTCGCCGTGGACCTGGTCCTCCGATTCGTAGATGTCCTTGGGATGGAAGTGCAGGCCCCACGCTCCGTCCGGCCGCTCGCGGACGGCGGATTCGAGGAAGGGGGCGAACGGGCCCAGCTGTGCCACGAACGCCTCCCGGCTGGGGCAGGTGCCTTCCGGAAGGTTCAGCACGAACGCCAGCGGGTTGCTGCCGTCCAGGCCGAGTTCGGCGCAGCCCTCGCCGTTGACCAGCGCGGTCACGCGATCGGGGTGGCGGGCGGCGAACTGGTAGGCGTTGATCGCGCCGAGCGAGTGGCCGAGGAGGGCAGCGCGGTCCAGTGCCAGGTGGTCCATGAGGGCTTCCAGGTCGGCGAGGTAGCCCTCCCGGCTGTAGTCGGCCGCCCGGTCGGAGTCTCCGTGGCCGCGCTGGTCGGGGGCTATGACCCGCCAGTCCGGGGCGAGACGGGCGGCGAGATCGGCGTACGACATGCCCTCGGACATGTGTCCGTGCAGGGCGATCAGCGGGCGGCCCGGTCCGCCGAAGTCCACGTAGGACAGGGTGCGGCCGTCGATGCTGAGTGCGGAACGCTTGGCGTGGTCGGTGTTCATGGGTCGACCGTAGCCGATATCTATACAGTCGTACAAGACGTTTGTGTAATACGGGCGTATGAATTTGGCGCCGCCTGCCCAGTCCGACGAATCGCGGACGTCCGTCATGACAGCGATCTGCGCAGGTGCCGGCCGTCCGTGGCCACGGATTGACCTCGCAGATGCCGGCGCCCAGGGCGCGCAGCTTGCCGGACAGGTCGGCGTGGCCGCGGCGCAACTGGCCGAGGCCGCCGACGGTGGTGACTCCTCGGGCGGTGAGGCCGGCGACCATGAGGGCGTATTCCGTGCGGATGCCGGTGGCTTCGACGCCCGCGCCCGCCAACTGCTGAGGCCCGGTCAGGCCGCATAGGGTGGGGGAGATCTCCTCGACCCCGGCGCCCAGGCGGGTCAGCTGCGGCAGCAGGTTGCCGTGGCGGCCGGGATCGACGGCATCGGCGAGCAGATGCGCGCCGGGCAGTCCGAGAGCGAGCGCCATGAGCGGTGGTCCGAAGTCAGCGCCCAGCCCGGCCGGGCTCAGGGAGGCGATGGCCCGCAGGGGACGACCAGTGGGGGCTGTCCCCTGGGCGCGGAGGGTGAGGCCAATCGGCTCCCGCGTCTGCGGGTGACCTGAGGCTCTGCCGGCCGAGCCAGCGGGCACGAGTGCGCCCGTCAGCCACCCTGGTTGACCGTGGCTGACCGTCGCATCTGGCACGGCTGTGGCACGCGCCTTCTTCGTAGAGGCGTGCGCGGTCAGCGTCCTTCGCGTTCGTAGCGTTCCACTCGACGCGCCAACTTGGCGCGATACCTCTCAGGTGAATGGAAAGCCTGAGAGCGGCGGACCATGTCCTCGGCCCTGAGGCTTTCTGCGTAGGCCTGGAGCGCAGGTATCCGGAGGAGGACAGCGCGCTGTGCTTCGGCTTCCTCGACAGTCCCCAGCGGGGTGCTGGCATTGCGCTCATGGTTGCAGCCCCAATGGGTGAGGCGCACATTGTCGCGCGTGTCAGCGCCGCCGGCCGCGATAGTCCGGACGTGGTCGATGCTCGGCGACCGAGGGTCTGGATGCCGATAGGCCTGGTCCACTGGATCTTGGCACAGGCCACAGATCCAGCCGTCTCGTTCACCGATCTCTACCGCTGTGTAGCGTTCGACGCTCCCATTGCTCCGCATGCGCTCACGGCGACGCCGATCCTGGGCGCGCTTGGCTTCGCTGTGCCGAGGGGTGGGCAGGTCTGCGTTGCTCACCTGTGCTTCCTTCTACTCGCTGATGGGCAAGGCCCTTGCCCGCTGCCGAGCTTTGGCACGCACTTCTTTGAGGCGGTCGTGAAAGCCATTGCGGCGGTTCTGGTCGAGGTTCAGGGGAAGGTCATGCTGAGCGATGAGCTCCGACTCCAACGTCCACGGTTCGTCGTGTTCCAGCCAGCACACTTGCGCGTGGTCGGCCATCCATTGGCTGAGGCTGGCTTCCCCGCTCTTACCGAACGTCAGGCGGTTCCCACTACCAACGCGGCGTAGCTCGAGCTCGAGCAGGCAGCCAAGGGTGAGCCGCAGAGTTGATCCAGCCGCGTTGCCCCGGTAGTGGTATCGGACGCGCTTCCTCAGGTTCTGTGTGCTGGTCCGGTTTGACATGTGGCGCGGAGCTATGCCGACGTAGAGCAGTCGTCCGGGGGCCAAGTCGGGGTGTGGCGCCTCCTTGAAGTGCCACCCGTAGACTCCGGCCGCTGCTGGTACAGGGCATTGCCGCACCAAGACCTCTCGCGCCGACCACAGCCGTGCAGGACTGGTGAGGGCGGTCGCATCCACGGAACCTCCAACGCTGGAAAGTGCGATGGGGCAGGCTACTCGGCGACAACGACACGAGACGTCCACGGCATGCGGGCCACGGCTCCGACAACAGGAGACACTCAGCTGATGACCCGCATGGGCCACAGCAGCTCGCGAGCCGCGCTGATCTATCAGCACATGACCAGCGACCGGGACCGTGCCATCGCCGACCGGCTCGGTGCCATGATCCGGGGCGGTGGGGGAGTGGCTCCCGAGCCCTCCGAGAAGGGCCCTGCGGGCCCGTAGTGGCACGCCTGCGGCACGACCCCTGGAACGCCGGAGGGCCAGCCTGGGAGGCAATTCCTCCCTGAGCTGGCCCTTCTCGCTGTGCCCCCGGCAGGATTCGAACCTGCGACACCCGCTTTAGGAGAGCGGTGCTCTATCCCCTGAGCTACGAAGGCATGGGTGGGCGTCCTGGTGGGCGCTCGGTCCACAGGGTACCGGATCAGGGCGTGGGTGGGGTGGGGACCTGGGGTCAGGTCAGGGGGACTCGGGTGAAGTGGGATGCGGTGTGCAGGTCGGTCTGGATGCGGTGTGCAGGTCCGTCTGGATGTCGGCGGCCGTCCGGCGGAGAGCGGGGAGCAGTTCGCCGACGCAGTCGGTCAGGGTACGGCGCGCGGGGAGCAGTTCGCCGCCGCAGTCGGTCAGGGTGCGGCGCGCAGGGTGCGTGGACGCGGGGTGCGTGGGCACAGGGTGCGTGGACGCAGGGTGCGTGGGCGCGGGGTGCGTGGAGACGTTCAGCGCTGCGATCGGCCACCCTCACGCCCGAGTGATCCGTACCCGGCAGTTCCCCTCCGTGTCCATGCTCATCACCTCCACCGTGACCCCGTGGCCCGGATCCTTGAAGCTCTCGCCCGGTGCGAAGGGGGCGTCCGAGAGTTCGGCGTGGACGTTGGGGCTGCTGGTGCAGCCGCCGCTGCCGCGGTGGCTGTCGTAGACGGTGACCGGGCCGCGGCCGGTGTCCACCAAGGCGTCGACCTTGTAGATGAGCAGGCCCGGCCGGCACACCGCCTCGTCGTTGCCGCCCTGGGCCCGTACTTCCAGGGCGTAGGTGCTGCGCGCGGTCACCGGGACCAGGAGCAGCTTGCCACCGCCCGTCTTGTACAGCGGTGTCAGCGTGTACTCGGCGCGGCCGGTTGCCGCCGCGCAGCCGACCTGGTTGCCGTCCAGCCAGCCGAGTTTCCACTTGTGCCAGCCGAGGAGGTCGTTGTTGGCCCCCCAGTCCTCGCTCATGATGTCCCAGTGCCCGACCGCGCCCCCGCCCTCCTGGGTGTAGAGGTCGGGCAGGCCGAAGGTGTGGCCGTTCTCGTGCGGCAGCACCCGGTATCCGGTCTGGGTGTAGGAGCCGGAGCCGTCGTCCTGGCGGGAGTAGACGAAGGACGCGTTGGATATGCGGATGCCGTCGGCGACCGGGGCGTCGTCGTTGCCGGCGAAGGTCACGGACAGCACGGTGTCCAGGGCGGAGGGGCCGGCGTTCGGGGTGATGAGCACGTTGAGCAGGTCGTAGCTGTGGAAGTCGACGGCCGGGTCGGCGGCGGCCACGATGTCCTGCACCAGACGCCGGTAGCCGGGGTCGAAGGGGGCGCCGCGCTCTATGCCGTACTCCCGGAACCGCTTCGGCATGCGCAGCCAGGAGGTGACGGGGGTTTCGGCGTGGTAGTCGAGCCGGCCGTACGACGCGGTGCGGAACCACTCCTCGGTCTGCGGGAAGAACTCGTGGAAGCGGTCCATGGCGCTGCCCTGGCCGGGGGCGTCGGCGAAGTCGACCATCAGGGTCAGGGCGTGGACCGTGCCCGTGGAGCGGGAGTAGCCGGACGGGGTGGGCAGGCCCTCGGTCATCTGCACGTCCGGTCCGCTGTGGATCAGGCAGGGTACGAGGGCGGAGGAGCGGGCCAGACTGATCGGCCCGGCTGCGGTGGGCGCCGGCAGGTGTCCGGTTCCGGCCGAGGTGCTGACCGTGAGGGTCAGTGCGGTCACGACGGCGAGGGCGGCCACCCGGCGCGGGCGTATGCGGTGGCGTGGGCGTACGCGATGACGCGGGCCGGTGCGGTGGCGTGGGCGTATGCGGTGGCGCTGCGGCTGCGGCTGCATGCAGGGACCCTTCGCTCCGCGGCAGCCGCCGGTCTCCGGCTGCACCCTTGCGCTCACCCTGTGTCGGTGGGGAGGGGGACGCGCGCTGGAGGAGACCGATCGTGGGAATGAGGGTCCGCACGGGGGTGAATCCCGGCGAATGGTGAGTGTGTCTCAGGTCACAGTGATTGGTCGGAAGGTCGGGAAATAACCGGGGACGCTTTCCCCGTTTAACCCAGCGTCCGAGCGAAACGGGGACCCGGTCCCCGGATCGCCGCCCTCGATACCTCGCCGTCCAACAGCCCAAGGAGTCCACTGTGTCGGCCACCACCGCCCCCGCCGTGCGCAAGGCGCCCCGGCCCCGCGCCGATGCCCTGCGCAACCGGGAGCGGATCGTCACCGCCGCCCGCGAGATGTTCGTCGAGTACGGGCCGGACGTGCCGCTCGACGAGATCGCCCGCCGGGCCGGCGTCGGCAACGCCACGGTGTACCGCAACTTTCCCGACCGGGACGCCCTCGTCCGCGAGGTCGTGTGCTCCGTGATGGACCGCACGGCCGAGGCGGCCGAGCTGGCCCTCGCCGAGACCGGGGACGCCTTCGCCGCCCTGGAGCGCTTCGTGCACACCGCAGCCGACGAGCGGATCAGCGCGCTGTGCCCCATGGTGTCGAGCACCTTCGACCAGCACCACCCCGACCTGGAAGCCTCCCGGGAGCGCATCGAGCAGCTCGTCGAGAAGATCATGGGCCGGGCCAAGGCGGCCGGTCAGCTCCGACCGGATGTAGGTGTCGGTGACCTGCTGATCGTCGTGGCCCAGCTGAGCCGGCCCCCGGCCGGCACGGACTGCGTCCGCGGCGACCGGTTCGTCCACCGCCATCTGCAGCTGTTCCTCGACGGTCTGCGGGCCCCCGCCCGTTCAGCCCTGCCGGGCCGGGCCGTGAACATCAAGGAGCTGCGCGACTGCTGACCGATCAGCCGCCGACCGGTCGGCTCCTGCCCTGACCGGCCACCCGATCGGTTCGGCCCGACTCCAGCCCCAGGCAAGTACCGCACACAGTACGACGGTTCCTTACCCCCTTACTGCGTTTTTTCGCCCTTTTTCACCACGACCTCCGTCACCCAGGCCTTCCCTGTGAAGTCCCGAAGTCCCGAAGTGGGTACCCCCATGTCCGAAACAGCCCTCAAGGCTCCCGGCGTCGCCGTCCCGGCCGGCGATGCCAACCGCTGGAAGGCGCTCGTCTTCATCGCGCTCGCCCAGCTGATGGTCGTCCTGGACGCCACCATCGTGAACATCGCCCTGCCCTCCGCCCAGACCGACCTCGGCATATCCGACGGCAACCGGCAGTGGGTCGTCACGGCCTACGCCCTCGCCTTCGGCGGCCTGCTGCTCTTCGGCGGCCGGATCGCCGACAAGTGGGGTCGCAAGCGCGCCTTCGTGACCGGCCTGGCCGGCTTCGCCCTCGCCTCGGCGCTCGGCGGTGCCGCAACCTCCGGCCCGCTGATGTTCGGCGCCCGCGCCCTCCAGGGTGCCTTCGGTGCCCTGCTCGCCCCTGCCGCGCTGTCCCTGCTCGCGGTGATGTTCACCGACGCCAAGGAGCGCGCCAAGGCGTTCGGCATCTACGGCGCCATCGCGGGCGGTGGCGGTGCCGTCGGCCTGATCCTCGGCGGCTTCCTCACCGAGTACCTGAACTGGCGCTGGACCTTCTTCGTGAACATCCCGTTCGCCGTCGTCGCCGCGCTCGGTGCCTACTTCGTCATCCGTGAGCCGGAGGGCGGCCGCAACCGCTCCCCGCTCGACGTCCCCGGCGTGATCCTCTCCACCCTGGGTCTGGTCGCCCTCGTCTACGGCTTCACCCGCGCCGAGTCCGACGGCTGGAGCGACGCCGTGACCGTGTCGATGTTCGTGGCGTCCGTGGTGCTGCTGCTCGCCTTCGTCGTCGTCGAGTCCCGGGTCAAGGCGCCGCTGCTGCCGCTGCGCGTGGTGACCGACCGCAACCGCGGAGGCATCTACCTCTCGCTCGGCCTCGCGATCATCGGCATGTTCGGGCTGTTCCTCTTCCTGACCTACTACCTGCAGCTCGTGAAGGGCTACTCGCCCGTCAAGACCGGCTTCGCGTTCCTCCCGATGATCGCGGGCATGATCGCCGGCTCCACCCAGATCGGCACCCGGCTGATGACCCGGATCCCGGCCCGGCTGCTGATGGGCCCCGGCTTCCTGGTCGCCGGCATCGGCATGCTGCTGCTGACCCAGCTGGAGGTCGACTCCTCGTACCCCGCCCTGCTGCTGCCCGCGATGCTGCTGCTCGGCCTCGGCATGGGCACCGCGTTCATGCCGGCCATGTCCCTGGCCACCATGGGCGTCGAGCCCCGGGACGCCGGTGTCGCCTCCGCGATGGTCAACACCTCGCAGCAGGTGGGCGGAGCGATCGGCACCGCCCTGCTGAACACGATCGCCTCCTCCGCGACGACGTCGTTCGTCAAGGACCACAGCGCGGGTGTCACCGCCAAGCCGCAGCAGGCGCTGGTCGAGCTGCAGGGCCTGGTGCACGGCTACGCCGCGGCGATCTGGTTCGCCGTCGGCATCCTGGGTCTCGCCTCCCTGATCGCCTTCACCTTCGTCAACGCCGGCCGTCCGGGTTCCGTCACGGTGGCCTCGGGTGCGGGCGAGGGCGTCGAGGACGAGGTGCCGGTGCCGGTGGTGGCCCACTGAGCGTCCGTACGGTGATCCAGGAGGTGTCGTTCGGATCGGTCCGGGCCTGATCCGAACGCCCCCTAGCGGAGCCAGGGCAGGTCCGCACCCGCTTCGTCGGGCTGGAGGCCCTCGGCGACGATCTCCATGATCTCGCCGAGGGTCTTCTGCTGCTCCGGGCTCAGCCGCTCGAACAGGGCGAGCCGTACTGCGGTCACATGGCCGGGCGCGGTGCGCCGCAGCACCTCCTGGCCCTCGTCGGTGAGCACCGCGAACTGGCCCCGCTTGTCGGAGGGGCAGTCCTCCCGGCGCACCCAGCCGTTCTTCTCCAGCCGGGCGATCGCGTGCGAGAGCCGGGAGCGGGTGATCTTCGCCTGCATCGCCAGCTCGGTCATCCGCAGCCGGCGGCGCGGTGCCTCGGCGAGACCCACGAGGAGGCCGTAGTAGATGTGCGGCATGCCCGCGTCGCGCTGCAGCTGCCGGTCGAGATGGTCCTCCAGGAGGGTGGTGGCGTGCAGGTAGGCGCGCCAGACGCGCTGTTCCTCATCGGTGAGCCAGCGGTGCGGTGCGGCGGCGGGGTCCGGTGCCCTGTTCATGCGTTCCACTGTACGAGGCATCTCCTTGAAACTTGAACAAGTGCGGCGTAGGGTTTCCCTGAGAGCTTGAGAATTAAAGTATCTGGAAGCGCAGGGAGCCGCCGCGATGTCCGCCACCGCCCAGGAACGCATGCCCGCCCTGTACCTCAGCCACGGCGCCCCGCCGCTCGCCGACGACCCGATATGGCCCGCTCAGCTCGCCGCATGGTCCGCCGGCCTGCCCCGCCCCCGGGCGATCCTCATGGTCTCCGCCCACTGGGAGGAGGCCCCGCTCGCCCTCGGCGCGGTCGAGACCGTCCCCCTCGTGTACGACTTCTGGGGCTTCCCCGAGCACTACTACCGGGTCCGGTACGCCGCCCCCGGCGCCCCCGCGCTCGCCGACTCCGTCCGCAAGCTGCTGCGCGCCCCCGGCATCCCCGTCCAGGACATCCCCGACCGCGGCCTCGACCACGGCGCCTACGTCCCCCTCGTCGAGATGTTCCCCGCCGCCGACATCCCCGTCCTGCAGATCTCCCTGCCCACCCTCGACCCCGTCCGTCTGATGGACATCGGCCGCAAGCTCGCCCCGCTGCGCGACGAGGGCGTGCTGATCGTCGGCTCCGGCTTCTTCACCCACAACCTCGCCGCCCTGCGCCACACCGGCCCCGGCGTGCCGAGCTGGTCGGCCGAGTTCGACGACTGGGGCCGGCGAGCGCTGGAGGCCCGCGACTGGGACGCCCTGCTCGACTTCCTGCACAAGGCCCCGGCCGGCTGCTACGCCCACCCGCGCACCGAACACTTCGCCCCGCTCTTCGTCACCATGGGTGCGGCCGAGGCGGGCGGCGAACCGGATGCGCAGAAGTCGGTGATCGACGGGTTCTGGATGGGAATGGCGAAGCGGTCGGTGCAGTTCGGCTGAGCCTCCCGGCGGCCCACAGCTCCCCGCCGCCAAGGCTGCTCGCGACCGACGGCTTCCCCGCGGATCCATGGCTGCTTGCGACCCACGGCTTCCCCCCGGATCCATGGCTGCTCACGGCTCTTCGCGGTCGACAGCTCCTCGCGGCCCACGGCTCCCCGCGGCCTGCAGTTCCTTCTCGTACCAGGCCACGTCCCAGTAGCGGCCGAACTTGCGGCCCACCTCGCGGTACGTGCCGACGTACCGAAAGCCGAAGCGCTCGTGCAGCCGGGTTGACGCCTCGTTCGGCTGGGCGATCCCGGCGTACGCGCGGTGCACGTCCTCGCCGGCCAGGGCCTCGAAGAGGGCGCCGTAGAGCAGGCTGCCGATCCCGCGCCCGCCGGGCGTGCCCCCTGAGGGTGCCGGGGCGAGGTACACCGACGTCTCCACGGACGTCCCGTACGCCGGCTTCGGCCGGAAGGGGCTGGACGTGGCGTACCCCAGAATTCGCCGAGAGTCCTTCTGCCTGGCAACCATCAGCCGGTAGGGCCCGTCTTCCGGGTGGGAGAGCAGCCAAGGGCGGCGCTCCTCCGGGGTGAAGATCGTGGTGTCGAACGTGATGGCCGTCTCGCGAACGTAGTGGTTGTAGATCGCCGTGAGGGCATCGAGGTCCTCCTCGGCTCCTGGCCTGACCTGCACCTCAGCATGTTCCGACGGCATCATGCCTCCCTGCGTGGCCGACAGGGTACTGCATGATCAGAAAAATAGAGGGGTGGGTTGGGAATTCTGTCCGGATTCCAGTCGTTGTTCCCCACGGATGCAGGGCACTCGGAGAGAGTCCCCAAGACAGCCCTCCCCGTGCCGAGCGTTCACCCGGACCACCCGCCAGCCCACCAACGCAAGGGAGCACGCATGGCAACCCGTGCCGTCGCCCGTCGTCAGTCCGCCACCGGCGAGACGGCCGACTCGGCAAGCAGTGTTCGCGCTCATGGCGGCGAGATCGCAGACCGCGACCTGGTCGGCATGTACCTCGACGAGATCGCGCGTACGCCGCTGCTCGACGCCGCCAAAGAGGTCGAGCTGTCCCAGACCATCGAGGCGGGTGTCTTCGCGAGGCAGGTACTCGACGGCGAGGAGGAGTCCAAGTCGGACGCCTCCCGCGAGGAGCTCGAGGCCCTGGTCGCCGCCGGTGAGCGGGCCAAGGACGTCTTCATCCGCTCCAACCTCCGCCTGGTCGTCGCGGTCGCCCGGCGCTACCCGCGCAGCGGCCTGCCCCTGCTCGACCTGATCCAGGAGGGCAACGCAGGCCTGGTGCGCGCCGTGGAGAAGTTCGACTACCGCAAGGGCTTCAAGTTCTCGACGTACGCCACCTGGTGGATCCGTCAGGCCATCACCCGCTCCATCGCCGACCAGTCCCGCACGATCCGGCTCCCCGTCCACCTGGTGGAGGAGCTGGGCCGTATCCGCCGCATCCAGCGCGAGTTCAACCGCGAGAACGGCCGCGAGCCTGAGCCGGCCGAGATCGCCGCGGAGCTGGGTTCGACGCCGGAGCGCGTCATCGATGTCCTCGACTGGGCCCGCGACCCGGTGTCCCTGAACATGTCGGTGGACGACGAGGGCGAGACCCAGTTCGGCGACCTGCTGGAGGACACTTCCGCCGTCTCTCCCGAGCAGTCGGTCCTCACCCTCCTGCGCAGCGAGGAACTGGACGACCTGATCGGCCGCCTGGACCAGCGCACGGCCTCCATCATCAAGATGCGGTACGGCATCGAGGACGGCCGCGAGCGCACCCTCACAGAGGTCGGCAAGGAACACGGACTGACCCGCGAGCGCATCCGTCAGATCGAGAAGCACGCCCTCCTCGAACTGAAGAAGCTGGCCCGCAGCACCGGCTTCGACGCGGCGGCGTGACGGCGGCGGCGCAACGGATGTCGATGCCCGGGCGCGCCCGGGGTGAGGCACGGGGTGCCCTGACGGATGTGCGAAGGCTGCCGTAACGGCCGTACGGCGGGGTGGCGCGCGAGGCGTACGGTGCCTCGCGCGGCGCGCACGCCCGGTGGCGAAAGACGGCGCAAACATGACGTAGTCCCGTCGCTTCAACCCGAGGGCCCGCGGGAAAAACCCTTCCGAGCCCAGGAGCAGGAGCCCCGGGTACCGCACTCCCCACCAACCGCACCCGGCCGATCTCGGCCGACCCCACGCAAGCCGCGTCCCGCCGCAATCCCCCCCGGCGCCGGGACGTCCCCGAGCCGGACTTCGGCGCCTATCCCCCCGGGCGCCGGAGTCCGGCTTCTTCGTTTCCCCATGGGCCCAGGCAGGGAGACCGCAACTGGAACGGCGGCCCACCCCGTACCTGAACCCCGGGGTGGACCGCCGGATGGCAGATTCTGCCACACGGGCATACCCTGCCGGGATGAGCACCACCCGCAACACCGCCCACCAGCCGTTTTCCGCCTCCGCGCAGCCCTCCCTCACGGAACGCCGGAAGGCCGAGACCCGGATGGAGATCGCGCGGGCGGCGGCAGCGCTCTTCGTCCAGCAGGGCTTGCGGGCAACCCGCGCCGAGGACATCGCCCAGGCCGCCGGCATCGCACCGCGCACGTTCTATCGCTATTTCGCCACCAAGGAGGAGGCGGTGGCCCCCCTTTACGCGGCCGGCGCCCAGCGCTGGGCGGAAGCGGTCCGCGCGGCCCCGGCCCACCTTCCAGTCGCGGAGGCACTGGAACACGCCGTCCGCCACACCCTCACCCCGGGAGCCGCTGTCTCCGCCGCGTCCTGGGAGTGGGTTCGCACCCTGATCCGCATGGCCGGCACCAGCACGGCTCTGCGCAAGGTCTGGGCGGAGGTGTGCCAGGCGTCGGAAGGAGTGCTGGCGGAGATCCTGACGGCGCGGAGGCCGGGGACGGTTGGCGAGGGCGCCGCCGACACCGATGCCGTCGATGCCGCCGACGCAGGCGCCGCCAACGCAGGCGCCGCCAACGCCGATGCTGCCGACGCTGGCGCCAACGCCGCCGCCAACGCCGCCGACGCTGGCGCTGCCAACGCCGATGCCGCCAATGCCGGCGCACCGCCCGGGGAACCGGGCTGGGCGCCGGGCGCTTCGGAGCCGGGTGCGGCGGGGCCGGTGCAGGGCGCTGCGGGCCGGGTGGCGGCGTCTTCGGATCCGGTTCGGACCACCAGCCCGGTGGCTGTCGCCCCCGATCTCCGTTTCGCCGCTGCCGTCGCAGGCGCCGCCGTCCGTGTGGCCGTGGAGTCCTGGGCCGGCACGGAGGCCCCGCCGACGGGCCCGGCCGGCCCGGCGGCACTGGCGCTGCGCAATCTGGCCGCGCTGCGAGGGTTCGCGTGGGGGGAGAAGGACTAGGCCCTGCCGGGAGGACGACCAGGGCATGTCGTGTGGTTCAGCCCGGGGTCGCGACGCCTGGCACGGCACCCCGCGACGCCTGGCACGGTACCTCGTCGCGTCGTCGGATCACCCGAGTATGCCCGGTACGCGCGAGATCCTCCGCCGTGCGATGCACCGCACCGGACGCCGCGGCCCGATCCGACCTGATCCGAACGACACCCCCGGGTGAGGGGGCTTCCCGAGGCGTCGGTTCTCCTAGTGGGCCCCGGTGTCCGGGCGTGCGGTGCCGCCCCCCGCCCGTGCGAGTCGGCCGCCCATCTCGCGTACGCACAGCACCAGTTCCTTCGGCCTGCGTACCTCGAACTCGCACCCCGCCATGGCCAGCCGTACCGCCAGCCACTGCACGGGGTCGCCGGTGGTGCCCCGCAGGACGCAGGTGTCCGTGCCGTCGTCCTCCGGTGTCCCGAGCCATCCCGGCACCCGTGCGGAGACCTGCTCCGCCGGTGCGGCGAACCGCACCTCGAAGGTGTACGTGTCCTGGCGCCGGTGGATGGACTGCCGCAGGTACTCGGCGGCGCTGCCGGTCGGCAACTCCCTTGGTGCGAACCGGACTCCGGTCGCGAAGGGCTCGCTCACGCGGTCCACCCGGAAGGTACGCCAGTCCGTCCGGTCGAGGTCGTAGGCGACCAGGTACCAGCGCCGCCCGGTCGACACCAGCCGGTGCGGTTCGGTCAGGCGGCGGGACGCGCTGCCGTCCTTGTCGCGGTAGGCGAACCGCAGCCGCTCGTGCCCCGCGACCGTCGACGCCATCACGGTCAGCGTCTCGGGCGCGATGCTCGGCCCGTCACCACTGGTCAGCGGTGTGGTCGCGGCCTGCAGCGTGGACACCCGGTGGCGCAGCCGGGCCGGCAGCACCTGCTCCAGCTTGGCCAGGGCCCGTACGGACGCCTCGTCCACGCCCTCCACCGCGTGCCCGGCGCCGGCCCGCAGGCCCACCGCGATGGCGACCGCCTCCTCGTCGTCCAGCACCAGCGGTGGCATCGCCTTGCCCGCGACCAGCCGGTACCCGCCGTCGGACCCCTTGGTGGCCTGCACCGGATAGCCCAGCTCGCGCAGCCGGTCGATGTCCCGGCGCACGGTACGCCGGGACACCCCGAGCCGATCGGCCAGCTCGCCGCCGGGCCACTCGCGGGGCGTCTGGAGGAGGGAGAGAAGCTGCAGCAGCCGTGCCGGAGTGTCGGTCGTCATAACAACGAGGATGCCGGAGATATAGGACACGACCTGACCTAGTGAGGTCCTACCTTGAACTCATGACACCGAACGACCGCAAAACCCCGAAGGTGCGCGGGGAACTGCCCGAGCAGACCCGGACGACGGACAGCCGGCCGATCCCGGCGACGGAGGGCCTGCCCGCCGCAGGCGCCACGACGGGGTCCTCCGGACCGGCCTCCGGCCGCACCCGCTGGTTCGCCCTCGCCATCGTCATGACCGCCGCCTTCATGGACCTGGTCGACGTGACGATCGTCAACATCGCCATCCCGTCCATCGAGCGGACCGCCCACGCCTCGGTCAGCCAGATCCAGTGGATAACCGCCGGCTACGCCCTCGCCTTCGCCGCCGGACTGATCACCGGCGGCCGGCTCGGCGACATCCACGGCCGCAAGCGGGTGTTCCTCATCGGCATCGGCGGCTTCACCCTCGCCTCCGCCCTGTGCGGCTTCGCCGCGAACCCGGAGATGCTGGTCGCCTCGCGCATCCTGCAGGGCGGCATGGCGGCGATGATGGTGCCGCAGGTGCTGTCGATCGTGCACGCCACCTTCCCGGCCCACGAGCGCGGCAAGGTTTTCGGCTTGTTCGGTGCGGTCGTCGGTCTCGGCGCGGTCTCCGGTCCGCTGCTGGGCGCCCTGCTGACGGAGTGGAACCTGTTCGGACTCGAGTGGCGTCCGATCTTCCTGATCAACCTGCCCGTCGGCGTCGTCTCCTTCCTCCTCGGCCGCCGCTTCATCACGGAGTCCCGCGCCCCGAAGGCGCTGAAGCTGGACCTCGTCGGTGTCGCCCTGGTCTCGCTGGGCCTGCTGATGCTGCTCTACCCGCTCACCCGCGGGCGGGAGCTGGACTGGCCGCTGTGGGGGTACGTCTCGATGGCCGGCGCCCTCGGTGTCTTCGTGGCGCTGGTGGCGTACGAGCGGCGCAAGGCGGCCCGGGACGGCTCGCCGCTGGTCGAACTGTCGCTGTTCAAGGTGAAGAGCTTCGCCGCGGGCATCGCCGTACAGACCGTCTTCGGTGTCGCGCTCGGCATCTTCTTCCTGGTCTGGACGCTGTACATGCAGATCGGCCTGGGCTGGCGCCCGCTGCGGGCCGGACTGACGGGCGTACCGTTCTCGATCGCGGTGTCCACGGCGGCCGGACTGTCGGTGCAGCAGCTCGTCCCGCGGTTCGGCCGCAAGGTGCTCCAGGCGGGCGCGCTGGTCATGGGCGTGGGCGTGCTGCTCTACCTCTGGGAGGCCCACCGGTACGGCCTCGGCATCGCCTCCTGGCAGATGGCCCTGCCGCTCGTGGTGATGGGCGTCGGCATGGGGCTGATCGTCGCCCCGCTGACCGACGCGGTGCTCTCGGAGGTGCCGCGCGAGCACGCCGGCTCGGCGTCCGGGCTGATCAACACCGTTCAGCAGATGGGCAACGCGCTCGGACTGGGTCTCGTGTCGGTCGTGTTCTTCGGGGAGATCGGTGACCGGCTGACCTCGGCCCAGATCGGCCCGGCCTTCGTCCACGCCTTCCAGCACGCGCTGTGGTGGGTCGCCGGGATCATGGGCGCGATCTTCCTGCTGATGTTCGCCCTGCCGAAGCGCCCGGCCCAGCATGTGGAGGGGGCCGGCGAGGAGGAGCCCGCGGTGGTGGAGAAGGAGCGCGCACTCGTGTCCTGAGTGTCCGGGACAGACGCGAGGAAGGGCCCGGTACCGACCAGGTACCGGGCCCTCCGCCGCGTACCGGTGGTCCTCGGCCGTGTACCGGGCCGTCCGCCGTGTACCGGGCCCTCCGCCGTGCATCGGGTCTCTGGTCGCGTACCGGCTGTTCCCGTGGCGTACCGCTTCGTGCTGCCGGTCGTGCGGGAGAGTCCCAGCCCGGACCCGGAAGTCCGTTCATGCCCGCTTTCGCCCGAACCTATTTACTTTCCGGGAAATCCAGACGTACTCTCGAGTGAAACCACACGTTCGGGCATGACTTCGGAAGTGACCGGACAACGAGGCGGAAGCGACCGGACAACGAGGCGGAGGCGAGCGGACATGTACGCACCGGAACGGCAGCAGGAGATCCTCCGGCTGGCCCGTGACGGCGGCCGGGTGGACGTACTGTCGCTGGCCGAGGAGTTCCAGGTCACCGCGGAGACCATCCGCCGCGACCTGAAGGCCCTCGACCGCGCCGGGCTCCTCCGCCGGGTGCACGGCGGCGCCATCCCGGCCGGCCGTCTCGACTTCGAGCCGGACCTCGCCGAACGCGAGTCCACCGCCGCCGACGAGAAGGACCGGATCGCCAAGTCCGCCCTCACCGAACTGCCGGCCGAGGGCACGATGATCCTCGACGCCGGCACGACGGTGGCGCGCCTGGCGGCCGCGATCCCGCTGGAGGCCTCCCTCACCGTCGTCACGCACAGCCTGCCCATCGCCGCCCGTCTCGCCGACCATCCGGGCATCCAGCTCCATCTGGTCGGGGGGCGGGTACGGCACCGCACGCGCGCCGCCGTGGACGCCTGGGCGCTGCGCGCGTACGGCGAGATCCGCGCCGACGTCCTCTTCGTCGCCGCCAACGGCTTCTCCGCCGCGCACGGTCTGACCACCCCCGACCTCGCCGAGGCCGCGGTCAAGCGCGCGGCGATCACCGCCGCGCGGCGCGTGGTGCTGCTGGCCGACTCCGCCAAGCACGGTCAGGAGCACTTCGCCCGGTTCGGCGGCCTGAGCGACGTGGACCTGCTGATCACCGACAGCGGGATGAGCCCCGAAGACACCGCCGCCATCGAACGCGGCGGCACGGAAGTAGTACGCGCATGATCCTCACCGTCACCCCCAACCCCTCCCTCGACCGCACCTACGAGGTTCCCGCCCTGGAGCGCGGCGAGGTCAACCGCGCCGACGCCGAGCGCATGGACCCCGGCGGCAAGGGCGTGAACGTGTCGCGTGCCGTCGCCGCCGGCGGCCGGCGCACGGTCGCGGTCCTGCCCCTGGGCGGTGCGCCGGGGGCGCTCCTCGCGGACCTGCTCGACCTGCAGGGCATCGAGGTCGCGCCGGTGCCGGTCGCCGGCGCCACCCGCTCCAACATCGCCCTCGCAGAGTCCGGCGGAGTGCTCACGAAGATCAACGCGCCCGGGCCCGAGCTGTCGCCGGCGGAGCAGGAGCGGCTCCTGGAGACGGTGCGCGAGCAGTCGCGGAGCGCCGACTGGATCGCGTGCTGCGGCAGCCTCCCCCGGGGGCTTGCGCCCTCCTGGTACGCCGACGTCGTCATGCGAGCGCACGCTGGGGGCGCGCGCATCGCCCTGGACACCTCGGGGCGTGCGCTGCTGGAGGCGCTGCGCGCGCAACCCGACGTGGTGAAGCCCAACGCCGAGGAGCTGGCGGAGGCGGTCGGGCGCCCCCTGGCAACCGTGGGCGACGCGCTCAAGGCGGCCGAGGAAGTGCGCGCGCTGGGCGCACGCGCCGTGCTCGCGAGCCTGGGCGCCGACGGCCAGCTCCTGGTGTCGGACACCGGTGCCTGGTTCGGCTGCGCACGCGTGGCCGCCGTCCGCAGCAACGTCGGCGCCGGCGACGCCTCACTCGCCGGCTTCCTCATCGCCGGCGGCACCGGCCCCGAGGCCCTGGCCTCCGCAGTCGCCCACGGCGCCGCCGCCGTACGGCTCCCCGGCAGCGTGATGCCGACTCCCGCCGACCTCGACCCGACGGCGGTCACGGTCACGGCGGACATCCCGGTCGACCGAGCACTCACGGAGCCGACGTCATGAACTCCCTCACGCTCCGCGGAACTCGCCCCGGAACCCGGCACCTGGGTGGCGGACGGCCCACGCCCGCCCGCCCGGACGCACCCACCCGACCCGTCCCCAAGCGCCGATGCTCCCCGCCATTCGCCGCGGCCCCGCGGCGACACGGCCGTCCGAACCACCGCACAGAGTCGGTGAGGCAGGGTCGTCCGAGCTGCTGCGCCGCGTCGGTGAGTCAGGGCGGTCCGAGCTGCTGCGCCGCCGTGGGGGGTCCGCGCCGTCTGAGTTGCCGCGCCGCGTCGGGGAGTCCGGGCCGTCTGAGCTGCTGCGCTGTCGTGGGGGGTCCGGGCGGTCTGAGTTGCCGCGTCGCGTCGGGGAGTCCGGGTCGTCCGAACCGCCGCGCCGTCGCGGGGAGTCAGGGTTCCCCCAGCCCTGTCTCCCACACCGTCCCGTTCCCGCACCACACCCCCGTCCCCACCTCCGCCCATCCCTCCCCCCGGGCGATACGCGTGCTTAGGAGCCCGCGATGAGCGACATGATCACCGCGGACCTGGTCGCCCTCGACCTGTCCGCCGAAACCAAGGAAGCGGCGGCGCGCTCCCTCGCCGAGCGCATGGTGGCCCAGGGCCGGGTGACCGACCTGGACGGCTTCCTCGCCGACGTGGCCGCCCGCGAGGCCCAGATGCCGACCGGGCTCGACGGCGGCATCGGCATCCCGCACTGCCGCAGCGCCCATGTCACCGAACCGACCCTCGCCTTCGGCCGCAGCGCCGCCGGCATCGACTTCGGTGCCCCGGACGGCCCGGCGGACCTGATCTTCCTGATCGCCGCACCGGCCGGCGCCGACGACGCCCACCTGACGATCCTGTCCTCCCTGGCGCGCCAGTTGATGAACACCGAGTTCACCTCCGCGCTGCGGGCGGTGAGCGACGCGGAGACGGCTGCGGCGCTGATCCGGGGGGACGAGGTGCCGTCGAGTGAGGGCGCGCAGGAGGAGGCCGCGGGCGCTGCTCCGGCCGCCGGGAGCGCGCGAGGTGACGCGAGCGCCGGTCAGGGTGCCCCCGGCACCGGTCAGGGTGCCGCGGGCACCTCCGAAGACACCGCCGCGGCACCGGTGGCGGCCTCCGCCGGCGCCGCGGCGGGCAGTACGGCGCGCAGGGCTGACGCAAGCGTCGAGGGCACAGACGCCGGGCGCGCGGGAGCTGGGGATGCGGGCGCTGAGGGTGCTGGTGCTGCGGCCACCGGCGCTGAGGGCGCTGGTGTCGAGGGCACGCCCCCTGCCGAGGCCGCAGCCGGCACCGGTGCCACCGGCACCGCTGCCACCGGCACTGCTCCCACCGGCACCGCTGCCACCGGTGCCGGCTCCCGTTCCGGTGCCGAAGGCGGCGCCGGATCCGACGCGTCGCCCTTCCGGGTCGTCGCCGTCACCTCCTGCCCCACCGGCATCGCGCACACGTACATGGCCGCCGAGTCCCTGGAGAACGCCGGCCGTGAGGCGGGCGTCGAGGTGGTCGTCGAGACGCAGGGCTCGGCCGGCTTCACCCGGCTGGACCCCGCGGTGATCGCCGCGGCAGACGCCGTGATCTTCGCGCACGACGTCCCCGTACGCGACAAGGACCGCTTCGCCGGCAAGCCGGCCGTCGACGTGGGCGTCAAGGCGGGTATCAACCGCCCCGCCGAACTCATCACGGAGGTCCGTGAGAAGGCGGCGCGAGGCGAGGCGAGCGCCCCGGCGCAGGCGCCGGCCGGCACGCCGGTCGAGCGCGCCGGCGACGCCACCGAGGGCTACGGCACCAGGCTCCGCACCTGGCTGATGTCCGGCGTCAGCTACATGGTTCCGTTCGTCGCCGCCGGCGGTCTCCTCATCGCCCTGGGCTTCGCGATCGGCGGGTGGCAGGTCGACAAGGCACCGTCGGTCGTGGACCACTTCGCGTGGACCCAGACCGGCAGCTGGGGCGCCCTGCTCTACCAGATCGGCGGCGTGGCCTTCAAGTTCCTCGTCCCGGTCCTGGCCGGCTACATCGCGTACGGCATGGCCGACCGCCCCGGCCTCGTCCCCGGTTTCGTCGGCGGCGCGATAGCCCTCGACATCAACGCGGGCTTCCTCGGCGGCCTGGCGGCCGGTCTGGTCGCCGGTGGCGTGGTGATGGCGATCCAGAAGGTGCGGATCCCGGCGGCGTTGCGCGGCATCATGCCGGTGGTCGTGATCCCGCTGATCTCCTCGGCGATCGTCGGGTTCCTGGTGCTCGTCGTGATCGGCAAGCCCATCGCCACCGCCCAGAAGGGCCTCACCGACTGGCTGAACAGCCTCACCGGCGCGAACGCCGTCCTGCTGGGCGCCCTGCTCGGCCTGATGATGTGTTTCGACCTCGGTGGCCCGGTCAACAAGGTCGCCTACACCTTCGCCACCGCCGGCATCGCGGTCTCGAACCCCAGCGACTCCGCGATGAAGATCATGGCCGCGGTGATGGCGGCCGGCATGGTCCCGCCGCTGGCGATGGCCCTGGCCACCACCGTGCGCGGCAGGCTGTTCACCAGGGCGGAACGTGAGAACGGCAAGGCCGCCTGGGTGCTGGGCGCGTCCTTCATCTCCGAGGGCGCGATCCCGTTCGCGGCGGCGGACCCGCTGCGGGTCATCCCGTCGTCGATGGTGGGCGGTGCGCTCACCGGCGCCATGGCGATGGTCTTCGACACCACCCTGCGCGCCCCGCACGGCGGCATCTTCGTGGTCCCGCTGATCGGCAACCCGTTCCTGTACCTCGTCGCCATCGTGGCCGGCGTCTGCGCCACCACGGTCCTGGTCGTCCTCCTGAAGGGCATGCGCAAGCGGGTTGAGGAGGCCACGGCCACCGACCCCGCGGCGGACCCGGGTGCCGCACCGAAGGAGACCAAGCAGCCGATAGCGGCCTGACCGCCGTACCCGAGCGCACGGCACCTTGTCCCTTTAGTGCGCTGTGACTTGTTCACGGCACCTGCGAGATACATCACGGTCCGGGGCCAAAGTCCCGGACTGTGGTGTGTACTGGGGCGCATGCCTGATCACGTCCCGCCTCTCCAGCTGATCGGCGTGGCCGTCCTCGCTGTGGCGGCCGTCGCCTGGGCCGTCGTCCTGTACCGCCTGCTGCGCCTGCTGCGCGGCACCGGCCGCCCGGCCGCCGTCCGGCGCCCCTGCGCGCCGCTCCCGGCCCTGCCGCGCCAGAACCGTGTCGGACCCGCGCTGGAGTCGGTCGAGCTGACTCCCGCGGAACGGGACGCCTTCGCGGGCCTCGTACGGCAATTCGCCAACGGCTGAGACAAGACGGGGGATGGGGCTCGTCCCGCCCGGGCGGACGCGAAGGCGCGGGTCCGGCCGTGCCGTCCTGCCCGGTGGGGGAAGCCGGCCGGCGGCGCAGAGGCGCGCACCGGGCCGTGTCCGCGGCGGCTACCCCTGCCGCGCCGCGCGCCTCTCCATGGCGTCCCGGGCCGCGTTCTCCGACATGTACACCTCGCACATGTGCCGCCCGTCGGGGGTCGCCGTGTGCTCGACCTCCCACAGGGAGATCTCGGTGCCGTCGGGCAGCAGGAAGGCGTGCTCGTACAGCGCGTAGCTCAGACCCGCCCGTCCGGCCCGGCCGGGTCGCCCGAACGCCTGCGTGATCTCGTGCGCGGTCGCCGTCGCGAGCAGCGCCGCCGTCTCGGCGCCGGGCCGGTCGGCGTTCTCCGCGCGGCGCAGCAGCCGGCGTGCGTGGTCCGCCGAGTCGTCGGAGGCGAACATCTGCCTCGGCTCGGGAATCGCCCACAGCCGCATGAGCGCGGGCAGTTCGAAGTCCTGCGTGTCCGGGGGCAGCCCGAGCCGTGCCGTGGCGGCCTGCAGCTCCTCCTCGTCGACGTACACCTCGTGCTCCGGGGCGCTGCCGGGCGTGGGGTTGTGCACCAGCTCCCACAGGGTGACCGCCGAGCCGTCGGCGAGCAGCCAGGTGTGCCGGTACGTCTCACGGCGCAGTCCCGAGCTGTGGTAGGCCGAGTGCAGCGAACTGTCGTGCGCCAGCGCGCAGTCGAGCTGCCGTATCACTTCGTCGGGCAGCTCGAAGGAGTTCAGGGCACGGCCGAGGAGTCGCGCGAGATGCTCCTCCGGAGACTCGGGCGACTCGGCTGGTTCGTACGCTGCCGTCTCGTACGGAACGCTCAAGGCATCTCCCGGCGTTGCTGCATGTCACCTTGTGGGTGCATACCGTAGCCCCTCGGTCGGACATCATGTCCGGGAACCGAGAAAACGTGCGCCGGGAAAACGCGCGGGCCGCGCGGAAAGTTCCCGCCCGGCCCGCTGACCTGTCAGAACCCGCCGCTCAGGAGGCGCTCCCGGCGGTCCAGGCGCTCCAGGACATGTTCCAGCCGTTGAGGCCGTTGTCGGGTGAGACCGTCGTGTCGGGGGAGTTCTTGACGATCACGACGTCGCCGACGAGCGAGTTGTCGAAGAACCACTTGGCCGAGGTGGCGCCCTGTGCCCCCTGCACGTCCGCGAGCCCGACACAGCCGTGGCTGGTGCCCTCCCGGCCGAACGGCGGGTTGCCCCTGTTGTACCAGTAGTTGCCGTGGATGAACGTCCCCGACGTCGTCAGTCGCATCGCGTGCGGCACGTCCGGGATGTCGTACTCCCCGCCGAAGCCGACCGTCGAGCCGTTCATGCGGGTCTGCACGAACTTCTCGGAGATCACCATCTGCCCGTTGTACGTCGTGTGCTGCGCGCTGCCCGCCGAGATCGGCACCGACTTGATGGTCTTGCCGTCCCGCACGACCGTCATGGTCTGCGTGTTGACGTCGACCGTGGAGACCTGCGACCGCCCGATGGTGAAGGAGACGCTCTTCTTCTGCACGCCGTAGACGCCCTTCGCGCCCTGCACGCCGTCCAGGTCGATCTTCATCGTGACCTTGGAGCCGGCCTTCCAGTACTCCTGCGGCCGGAAGTCCAGCCGCTGGTTCCCGAACCAGTGCCCGACCACCTGCTGGCCGCTGCTGGAGTTCACCGTGATGTGCGACTGCACGGCCTTCTTGTCGGTGATCGCCTTGTCGAAGGTGAAGGAGACCGGCATGCCTGTGCCGACCGTCGCGCCGTTGTCCGGCGTGTAGGTGCCGATGAAGCTGTTCGCCGTGGTGACGGTGGTGAAGATGGAGTTGGCCGCCGCCGTGCGTCCTGCGGAGTCCTTGGCGGTCGCGGCTATCCGGTACTTCGTGCCGCGCTCCAGCTGCTCCTTCGGCTTCCAGGTGCTGCCGTCCGCCGATATGGATCCGGGCACCTCCTGGCCGGAGTCCGACGCGGTCATCTTCACGTCGGTCAGCTTGCCGTCACTGACCTTCACGCCGGTGGCGTTGATGGACGCGTCGGTCGAGCCGTCCTTGGCCGAGATCTTGATCTTCGCCGTCGACGTCTTCGGGGAGTTGTTGCCGCCCTTGCCGTCGTCGTTGTTGGCGTTGGCACTCCCGCCGCAGGCGGTCAGGGTGAGGGCGCCGACCATCAGGGCGGCACAGGCCCCGAGTACGCGCCGCGCTGTGATGTCCGGCGTTGTCACGGGCTGCTCCAAGTTCGTGTGATGTGGGTGATCCGTTCCCGTCCGTGAGGAGAGAGGGCGCCGACGCCGGGGAAGGTTCCATCCATCCCCCGTGAACGCCATCACGTGACAGAACCGCGACAATCCACGGCCACAACCGCCACCACGAGGCCCGTCACCGTCCCCGTGCGCTTCAGCCGCTCCCGTACAACTCCCCGTACGACGGCCACGCCCCGCCCGGTCCGTCGACCGACTCGGCGGCGCGCAGGGCCCGTACGATCGCGCGGGTCACGACATCCGCTCCGGCCGCGAGCACCTCGTTGAGCGCCAAGGGGTGCACGTCGAGCGAACGCCCGCTGGTCGACAGCGCGAACACCGTGTCCCCGTCGTTGAGGAGATGCACCGGCCGTACGGCGCGTGCGATCCCGTCGTGCGCCGTGCCCGCGAGCTTCTGCGCCTGTGCCTTGGAGAGACCCGCGTCCGTCGCGACCACCGCCAGCGTCGTGTTGAGCGGTGCCGGCGGGTTCCCGCCCGCGCTCTCGTCCAGGCGCCGGCGTGCGGCCTCGTGCACGTGCGCCTTCGGGTACCGCACCCGCCCCTGGAACAACTCGCCGTACAGCACCCCCGTCTCCGGATCCACCGCCGACCCCGCGGCGTTCGCGACCACCAGCGCCGCCACGGTGATCCCCGAGCCGAGCACCGTACTCGCGGTGCCCACCCCGCCCTTGACCCGTCCGACGACGGCGCCCGTCCCGGCCCCCACGCACCCCTCGGCCACCCGCGCGCCCGGCCTGCTCGCCGCGGCGGCCTCCACCGCCGCGCGCCCGGTCTCCGCGTCCGGACGCGCACGGAAGTCGCCGCCGCGCCCCAGGTCGAAGACGCACGCGGCGGGCACCACCGGCACGACGTGCGCCGGATCCGTCCCCACCCGCACGCCGCGCCGCTCCTCCTCCAGCCAGGCCATCACCCCGGAGGCCGCGTCCAGCCCGTAGGCACTGCCTCCGGTCAGCACGATGGCGTCCACCTTCTGCACCAGGTTGCGCGGGTCGAGCGCGTCGGTCTCCTTGGTGCCGGGTCCGCCGCCGCGCACGTCCACGGCAGCGACGGCGCCGCCCTCGGGGGCGAGGACGACCGTGGTGCCGGTGAGCCAACCGTCGCCGGTACGGGTGGCGTGCCCCACGCGCAGCCCGGCGACGTCCGTCAAAGCGTCAGCTGTCATGCGGGCCAGTCTGGCCCAGGTGGCAACGCCCCCCGGCGGACTTCAGCCGGCCGGGTCGGTGGCGTCCGCCTCTCGCTGCCGGCTGCTCGTACGCGCCGTCAGTGTCACCCCGACCGCCACCGCGGCCGAGGACACGAGTCCCGCCGCGAGTACCGCCCAGTCGCCCAGGAAGGTGCAGCAGATCACCAGGAGAGCCGCGGCCGGCAGCACCAGTTGCTCGGCGATGCCCACCTTGAAGTGGCGCGAGTGCAACGCCCACACGCTCAGCAGGTACAGCGCCGTCGGCAGGGTGACGGCCGCGGACGCGGACAGCGTCGAGATGTGCGCCTTGCCGACCGCCTGCTCCACGGCCACCTCCAGCCCCGCGCCGATCGCCGCTGCCGAGGCGAAGACCAGATAGTGGCCGTAGCCCCAGACGAACGCCCGCCTGCTGGACCGGAGATGACCGTGGATGGGCACCACGAAGTAGATCCACCACGCGGAGAAGACGATCAGCAGCCCGCCCGCCGCGATGGGCAGCAGTTCGCCCAGCGCGCGGTGCTCGTCCACGCCCGACTTCACGGCGACCGTGGCCGCGGCGATCGTCTCGCCGAGCACGATGATCGTGAACAGGCCGTACCGCTCGGCGATGTGATGCGGATGCCAGGAGGTCTCGTGGTGCCTCTCGGCGTACAGCGGCACGCACAGTTCCGCGGTCGCCATCACCAGGAACACCCAGGGCCGGGCCGGCTCGGGCAGCAGCACCAGGCCGACCCAGCCCACCTGACACAGCAGCACGCCGCACGCGTACCGCACCGCCATGGAGCGTTCCGCGTCCGTCGCCGACCGGGCGGCTCTCAGCCACTGCGCGGCCACCGCCAGCCGCATGATCACGTAACCGAGCAGGACCAGCAGGAAGTCGTGGTGCACGAACGCCCGGGAGACACCGGCGGCCAGGACCAGGACACCGGCGACCTGCACCAGGGTGACGACGCGGTAGAGCGCGTCGTCGTTGTCGTACGCCGAGGCGAACCAGCTGAAGTTCATCCACGCCCACCAGATGGCGAAGAACACCATCGCGTAGTTGAGGATTCCCTCGCCCGCGTGCCCTTCCGCGACTGCGTGCACCAGTTGCATGCCCGCCTGCGCGACCGCCACGACGAAGCACAGGTCGAAGAACAGTTCCAGGGGGGAGGCGACGCGGTGTGCCTCGTGACGTTCGCGTGCGGTGAGCCGTCGCAGGGGGCCGGAGGGCTGCGGTGCGCCCGAGGGGGCGGGCGCCGGAGCGGAACTCGACGTCATGATTCCCAGGACAGCAGAAAACCGGCCCAAAATCTTGCGAACAGGCGCACAAGTGAACGAAGTGCCCAGGTCCGTCCATATCTCCGGTTCGCGGAACGCTTCTCCCACCCGGTCACCGTGCCCCGAGGCCACCGGCGCCCCCCCGCCGTCGGGCACCCGCCGCGCGAGCCCGGCCGGGCCGTCCCGGCAGGAGCCGTACCCTTGAGGCATGAGCACCGCCCCCCGACCCGAGCAGCGCGACCAGAAGCCTGCGCTGGTCTTCGACGACCCGCTGGACCAGCAGTCCTCGGACGACACCGACCGTGGCTGGGGCGAGCGCTCGGACCGCGACAGCGCCGCCGACCTGAAGCGCTTCCTCGACGAGAAGCCGCCCCACCACCTCTGAGCCGGCCGCGGCAGCGGTGCTAGCGCTCGCCGTGCCCCGCGCCGCGCTGGGCGACCAGAGCGTCGCGTATCTCCTTGAGCACCTCCAGCTCGGTCACCTCGGCGACCTTCTGCGTGCCCTCCCGCGCCGCCTTGCGGGCCGCCTGCCGGGCCAGGTACTTCGACATCGGCAGGACCATCAGGAAGTACACCACCGCCGCGGTGATCACGAAGGTGAGCGCGGATCCCAGGACGGAACCCCACAGGATGGGCACGCCGCTCTTCACCGTGCCGTCCGCGGTCACCTTGCACGGGTCCTTCAGGCAGGAGCTGTAGTTGTCGAGGTTCTGCGTGCCGATCGCTCCGACCAGCGGATTGATGATCCCCTTCACCAGCGCGTTCACGATGTTCGTGAAAGCCGCGCCGATGACCACCGCGACCGCCAGCTCGACTACGTTGCCGCGCATCAGGAAGGCTTTGAAGCCCCGCAGGACGCTCGGTTCGTTCTTCGCACTCACCTAGAGAACTCTCCTCGCATGCACCGGGTGTGGAACGAAACGCTCCGCAACCTACGGCACGGTGCGGCCGTCGTGTCCAGTCCCCCGGCACGATCCGGTTATGTGCCAGGAAGCCGCCGAGAACACGTAAGAGCCGGTTCAGCACAGCGTCACCGCCAGGCGGGCGGTGGCGCTCGCACCGACCAGCCGTGCCGCCGTGGCCCGTGGCACCGACAGCACGACCAAAGCCCCGCTCTCGGTGGCACCGTCCAGCGGCTCCGGCACCTTCGTCACCCGCACACCGCGGGCGAGGACCCGGGCGCCACCCGCGGCCGGGGGGTCCTCGGCGGCGATGACGTCGACGCGGTCACCGGGCCGGAGCAGGTGCACCGTGGCGGCGTCGGCGATCCGCACCGGTGCCGTCACCAGGTCCGCCGCGGGGTGCCGTCGTACCGGTTCCGCGATCGCGGGTCCGCGGGGCCGCTCCGCCTCCCGCGGGGCCGGACCGGACCGGGGCCCCGCGGCCACGAGCGCCGCGGCGGTCACTGCGAGGCCGGCCGCGATGGCACGCCGGCGATGCCGTACGAGCCGCTGCAGCTGGTACCGCCCGCCGCGCACGCGCACGGGGTCGAACGGCGGTACTGCGCAGGTCGCCGGGGCGTCCGTGCCCAGCGGGCGCGGCGGCCGGAGCGGCGGCGGGAAAGAGGAGCGGGTGGGGCGGGCGAGCGAGGACGGCGTCGGGGTCGACGAGGAGGAAGGCACGGGAATCACCGCCTGCGACGAGGAATTCGGCTTGCGATGCCACGATGAGGCCTCGCACCGAATCTCGCCGGAGCCGGTGGAATACGGGCCGATTGTGGAAAACTCGCCCACCCGAACGATGAGTTCCGCCCGGCGCCGCAGCCCGGGCGTCCCCTACGGCAGGTCGAACCCCGGATGCATCCCGCCGAGCGCGTCCAAGCACAGGCAGTCCCGTGCCTCCGTGTCCGGCAGTGCCGCCACCGCGTCGAACAGCACCCCGCGGAGCCGGTCCACGTTGGCCGCGAAGACCTGCAGCACCTCCTCGTGCGAGACGCCCTCGCCGGTCTCGGCGCCCGCGTCGAGGTCGGTGACCAGCGACAGCGAGGTGTAGCACAGCTCCAGTTCCCGGGCGAGTGCCGCTTCGGGATGGCCCGTCATGCCCACCACCGACCAGCCCTGCGCCTGGTGCCACAGGGATTCGGCGCGTGTCGAGAAGCGCGGACCCTCGACCACGACCAGCGTCCCGCCGTCCACCGGCTCCCAGTCCCGGCCGCGCGCCGCCTTCAACGCGGCGGCCCGCCCACTGGGGCAGTAGGGGTCGGCCAGGGAGACGTGCACGACGTTCGGAATGGTGCCGTCGGGCAGGGGCAGCCCGTCGAAGTAGGTCTGCGCCCGGGACTTCGTACGGTCCACCATCTGGTCCGGCACGAGCAGGGTGCCGGGGCCGTACTCGGGCCGCAGCCCGCCGACCGCGCAGGGACCGAGGACCTGCCGGACCCCGACCGAGCGCAGCGCCCACAGGTTGGCTCGGTAGTTGATGCGATGCGGCGGCAGATGGTGCCCCCGGCCGTGCCGGGGCAGGAAGGCGACCCGGCGGCCGGCGACCTCGCCGAGGAAGAGGGAGTCGCTGGGCGGCCCGTAGGGGGTCTCCACCTGGATCTCGGTCACGTCGTCCAGGAACGAGTAGAAACCCGAGCCGCCAATTACGCCGATCTCTGCGTTCGCCATGACCAGCACACTAGCTGGCGGCCGGACAGCGGGGCAGACGGTGCCGGGGAACGCCGAAGACCCTGCCGTCGCTCGGACGGCAGGGTCGGGGTGAGAGGACGGGCCTCAGGCGGCGGAGCTGGAGGACGACGAGGACGACGACGAGGACGAGGTCGTCGACGAGGACGCCTTCGAGTCGGTCGACGTGCTGGACGGCTTCGACGCCGGCGTGCTGCTCGACGTGGAGCCGCGGGAGTCGTTGCGGTAGAAGCCGGAGCCCTTGAAGACGATGCCGACCGCGGAGAACACCTTCTTCAGGCGGCCCTGGCAGTCGGGGCACTCGGTCAGGGCGTCGTCGGTGAACTTCTGCACCGCCTCGAGGCCCTCGCCGCACTCGGTGCACTGGTACTGGTAGGTCGGCACTGTCTTCCTCCTGGCACTCTCACTCGATGAGTGCTAACGACGGTCCATAGTGACGTATTCCCGGGGATCAGTCCACCGTCACCGGCACGCGGTGACCGACGCCACGTGCGACCGTACGGTTCACCGGCCGCGCGATCAGCAGCGACCGCAGCGCCACCAGGACCGCCAGCGCGAGCACCGTGCCGGCCATGGGCACCAGGAATCCCGCGCCGCCCCAGAGCCGGTCCTCCAGCTGTCCGGCGACCGTGACGGCGGCGGCCTGGCCGAGAGCGACCGCGCCGGTCAGCCAGGTGAAGGCCTCGGTGCGGGCGCCGGCCGGGACCAGGCCCTCGACCAGCGTGTAGCCCGTGATCAGGGCCGGGGCGATGCACATGCCGACCAGCAGGCCGAGCGCGGCGAGCAGCAGCACCGAGTGTGCCGTCCACAGGGCGGACGCGGCCAGTGCCAGTGCCGTGTAGCCGACGACCAGGCGCTTGTGCGGGGCCACCTTCCAGGCGATCGCGCCGCAGGCGATGCCGGAGAGCATGTTGCCGGCGGCGAACGTGCCGTACAGGACGCCGTTCAGGCCGGGCTCGCCGATCGACTCGGTGAAGGCCGCGAGCGCCACCTGCATGCCGCCGAAGACCGAACCGATGCCGAGGAAGGTCACGACCAGCACCCGCACGCCCGGGATGCGCAGGGCGGAGGCGTGCTCCACGCGCGCGTGCCCGTCCCGGGCGGTCACCGCAGGCTGGGTGCTCTTCTGCGCGGCGAACAGCAGACCGCCGACGAGGGTCAGCGCGGCCTCCGTGACCAGGCCGGCCGACGGTGTCACGGTGGTGCACAGCGCGGTCGCCAGCAGGGGGCCGAGGACGAAGGTCAGCTCGTCGGTGACCGACTCGAAGGCCGCCGCCGTCGCCATCAGCGGCGAACCCTGCAGCTTCACACCCCAGCGCGCCCGCACCATGGGACCGACCTGCGGCACCGAGGCGCCGGTCGGGACGGCCGCCAGGAACAGCGCCCACAGGGGCGCGTGGGCCAGCGCGAGCACCGTCAGGGTCAGGCCGGAGAGGGTGTGCACCAGGACACCGGGGATCAGCACGGCGCGCTGGCCGTAGCGGTCGGCGAGGCGGCCGCTGTAGGGCGCGAACAGTGCCATGGAGACGCCGGTCGCGGCCGCGGCGGCACCCGCGGCGCCGTAGGAGCCGGTGGTGTGCTGGACGAGCAGCACGATGGAGATCGTCAGCATCGCGAACGGCTGACGTGCTGCGAAGCCGGGGAGCAGGAAGGTCCAGGCGCCGCGGGTGCGCAGCAGCTGTCCGTATCCCGGGCGGGACGACGCCGGCGAGGTCTTCTCCGGCTCGGTGGTGGTGACCGTGGATCCCACGGCCCGTGCCTTTCTGCCGCCTGGTAGCGCGGGCCCCGTGCGGGCCCGGGCGCCGAGAGCTGTCCTCTTGCGCGGACTGCGGTAGATACCGGCGCCCACTGCGGGTGGGGGGCGACGCGGCCGCCATACGGTCGCGCCAGCTCTGCGTCAGGCAGAGTTGGTTCGATCAGGTTCCGTCATCCTACAGGGACCAGCGCCTTGTGCGGCTGTGAAAGCGAGCACCATGCGGCCTGGTCACCTGGGATTCGGAAGGCGCGAACGGCACGGAATCCGCCCTTCACGGCAGCCGCCCGTACTTGAGGGGACCTGGACGCTCTGCGCGCGCGGGTGCGCCCTTGAGATGAGCCGCCCGCCGTCAGGCGAACTGCCCGCTTCGGCGTGAGCTGCCCTCGGTGCGAACTGCCCGCCGTGCGGCCTGCCCGCCTCAGCGTGAGCCGCCCGCCCCGTCGGTGCCCAGCCAGCCCGCCAGCTTGCCGCCGTGGGCGACCGCCCGCAGGCGCCGTTCCGCCGCGTCGCGGACCGGGTCGGTGGCGACGACCAGCAGCTCGTCGCCGCGCCGCAGCACCGTCGAGGGCAGCGGAACGAACGATTTCCCTTCGCGGACCACGAGGGTGACGGCAGCGCCGGCCGGCAGCCGCAGCTCGTTGACCTCCACGCCGTGCATCCGGGATTCCTCGGGGATCGAGACGGACAGCAGGTGCCCGCGCAGCCGCTCCAGGGGCGCCGACTCGATGCCGAGGTCGGAGGCCTCGCCCTGCTCGCCCAGGCGCAGGGTGCGGGCCAGCCAGGGCAGGGTCGGCCCCTGGACGAGGGTGTAGACGACGACCAGGACGAAGACGATGTTGAAGATGCTGCGGCTGCCGGCGACGCCGTTCACCATGGGGATGGTCGCCAGGATGATGGGCACGGCGCCGCGCAGTCCCGCCCACGACATCAGGGCCTGCTCCCGCCACGGCACCCGGAACGGCGTCAGGCTGAACACCACGCTCAGCGGCCGGGCCACCATGGTCAGCACCAGCCCGATGACCAGGGCGGGCCAGATGTCGTCGCCCAGCTCGTGCGGGGTGACCAGCAGGCCGAGTACGACGAACATGCCGATCTGGGCGATCCAGCCGAGTCCCTCGGCGAAGCCGCGCGTGGCGGCCCAGTGGGGAAGCCTGGCGTTGCCGAGCACCATGGAGGCCAGGTAGACGGCCAGGAAGCCGCTGCCGTGCCCCAGGGCGCCGGCGGCGTAGGCCGTGACGGCGATGGCGAGCACGGCGATCGGGTAGAGGCCGGACGCCGGGAGGGCGACGTGCCGGAGGCCCCAGGCGCCGAACCAGCCCACCGCGAGCCCTGTGGCCGCGCCGATGGCCAGTTCCAGGACGATCTCGCCCAGCAGGACGTACCAGTGCTCCACCGGGCCGGCCGTGGAGAAGGCGACGACCAGGATGACCACCGGGGCGTCGTTGAAGCCGGACTCCGCCTCCAGCGTGCCCGTCACGCGCGCGGGGAGGGGGATTCTGCGCAGCACCGAGAAGACCGCCGCCGCGTCCGTCGACGACACCACCGCACCGATGATGAGCGCCTGCCGCCATTCCAGCCCGACCAGATAGTGCGCGCCCGCCGCGGTCACCCCCACGCTGACCGCGACGCCCAGGGTCGCCAGGGTGGCGGCGGACGACAGGACCGGCCGGACCTCCTTCCACTTCGTGCCCAGGCCGCCCTCGGCGAGGATCACGACCAGGGCGGCGTAGCCCATGACCTGGGTCACTTCGGCGCTGTTGAAGTGGATGTCCGCGATGCCGTCCTGGCCCATCAGGACGCCGATCCCGAGGTAGATGAGCAGGCTGGGGAGCCCGCTGCGCGAGGAGACCCGGACGGCCGCGACGGCGACGAGCAGGACGACGGAGCAGGCGAGCAGGAGCTGGTTGAGGTGGTGGACAGTCAGCGGGCGCCTCCTCTGGGGACCTCCGGTTACTTCGTTACCTTACCTAACTCTTGACGCTTTCTTGACGTTCGCCAAGGCAAGATCGAACGCTCGTACGCGCTGGTTCCCGACTCCGCGTCAAGCGGGACAGGGCCCTACGCCTATGGTTGCTCCAGCGCTCATTCAAAGTCACAGCCCGACCTGCCGCTCGCGTTAGGACAGCAAGGACAGCGATGCCCCCCAACACCACCGCCACAACGGGTGACACCGCCACAACGGGTGCCACGTCCGTCAAGTCCGGCAGGAAGAAGGGGCGCAAAGCCCGACTGGTCGTGCTTGTGCTGGTTCTGGCCATCATCGGAGGCATCGCCTACGGCGCGTGGTGGTCGATCAGTACCGTCCGGGCCTCCTTCCCGCAGACCACGGGCACCATCAAGCTCGACGGCCTGTCCGGACCGGTCGACGTCAAGCGGGACGGCTACGGCATCCCGCAGGTCTACGCGTCCTCGGACGAGGACCTGTTCATGGCGCAGGGCTACGTCCAGGCGCAGGACCGGTTCTACGAGATGGACGTGCGCCGGCACATGACCTCCGGGCGCCTGTCGGAGATGTTCGGCAAGGGCCAGGTCGAGAACGACGAGTTCCTGCGCACTCTGGGCTGGGACCGGATCGCCGCGCAGGAGTACGAGACCAAGCTCTCGGCCTCCACGAAGAAGTACCTCCAGGCCTACGCCAAGGGGGTCAACGCCTACCTCCAGGGCAAGGACGGCAAGGACATCTCCCTGGAGTACGCGGCCCTGGGCTTCGACAACGACTACAAGCCGGAGAAGTGGACCCCGGTCGACTCGGTCTCCTGGCTGAAGGCGATGGCCTGGGACCTGCGCGGCAACATGCAGGACGAGGTCGACCGCGCCCTGATGACCAGCCGCCTCGGCCCGCAGCAGATCCAGGACCTGTACCCGGCCTACCCCTACGGCCGTCACAAGCCGATCGTGCAGGAAGGCCGGTACGACGAGCTGACCAAGGCCTTCGAGCAGAGCGGATCCGCCAATACCGGTCAGGGCACGGCCGGCGGTTCCCAGGGCACGGCCGGCGGCACCACGAGCGGCTCTCAGGGCACGACGGGCACGACCGGCTCCTCCACCTCGGCAGGCACAGGTTCGGGCCTCACGAGCCAGCTGGGAGGCCTCTACAAGGTCCTCGACGATCTCCCCACGGCCGTCGGCGTGAACGGCCAGGGCATCGGCTCCAACTCATGGGTGGTCGCGGGGAAGTACACCATCACCGGCAAGCCGCTGCTCGCCAACGACCCGCACCTGTCGGCGTCCCTGCCCTCCGTCTGGTACCAGATGGGCCTGCACTGCCGGACCGTCTCGGACAAGTGCCAGTTCGACGTCACCGGCTACACCTTTGCCGGCATGCCCGGTGTGATCATCGGCCACAACGACAAGATCGCCTGGGGTATGACCAACTCCGGCGTCGACGTCACGGACCTGTACCTGGAGAAGGTCAGCTCGGGCGGCTACCTGTACGACGGCAAGGTCCGGCCCTTCAAGACCCGCGAGGAGACCATCAAGGTCGCCGGCGGCTCCCCGAAGACGATCGTCGTCCGGCAGACGCGGGACGGGATGCCGCTGCTGTCCGACCGTGACGACGAACTGGTCCAGGCCGGCAGGAAGGCCGCGGTGAACACCGCCGCGCCCGACCGGGGCGACGGCTACGGCATCGCCCTGAGGTGGACCGCGCTCGACGCGGGCACCTCCATGGACGCCGTCTTCGCCATCGACAAGGCCGCGGACTGGAGCGACTTCCGCGCGGGGGCGGCCCTGTTCGACGTGCCGTCGCAGAACCTGGTCTTCGCCAGCACGGACAATCACATCGGCTACACGCTGCCCGGCAAGATCCCCACGCGCTCCGCCAAGGACGCCGGCACCATGCCGGTACCGGGCTGGGACTCGAAGTACCGCTGGACCGGCTTCATCGAGCAGGACGAGCTGCCCTACGAGTACGACCCCGAGCGGGGCTACATCGTCACCGCCAACCAGGCCGTGGTCGACCGGGGCAAGTACCCGTACACGCTCACCGCCGACTGGGCCTACGGTGCCCGCAGCCAGCGCATCACCGACCTGATCGAGTCCAAGATCAAGGGCGACGGCCGGATCTCCACCGACGACATGCGGCAGATGCAGCTGGACAACAGCAGCGAGATCGCCAAGCTCCTGGTGCCCAAGCTGCTGAAGCTCAACCTGGACGACCCGGAGGTCCGCGAGGCGCAGAAGCTGCTGGAGGGCTGGGACTACACCCAGGACGCCGACTCCGCCGCGGCCGCGTACTTCAACGCCGTCTGGCGCAACATCCTGAAGCTCGCGTTCGGCAACAAGATGCCCAAGGAACTGCGCGTCAAGGGACAGTGCCTGTGGGTCGACAAGATCGACAGCACCGGGCCGGTGGACGACGACACCAAGGTGCGCGAGTGCGGCCAGCGCGATGCCGACCAGGCGCAGCCGGACGGCGGCGACCGCTGGTTCGAGGTCGTGCGGACCCTGATGGAGAAGCCGGACAGCGACTGGTGGAAGACCCCCGCGTCGGGCACCCGGCCCAAGGCCGAGAACCGCGACGAGCTGTTCGCCCGCGCCATGATCGACGCCCGCTGGGAGCTGACCGCCAAGCTCGGCAAGGACATCGACACCTGGAGCTGGGGCCGGCTGCACCGCCTGTTCCTGAAGAACCAGACGCTCGGCACCGAAGGGCCCAAGGTCCTGCAGTACCTGCTCAACCGCGGCCCCTGGAAGCTCAGCGGCGGCGAGGCCACGGTGAACGCGAGCGGCTGGAACGCCGCCGGCGGCTACAACGTCGTGTGGGTGCCGTCCATGCGGATGGTGGTCAACCTCCGCGACCTGGACAAGTCCCGGTGGATCAACCTGACCGGCGCCTCCGGGCACGCCTACAACGCGCACTACACCGACCAGACGGGCAAGTGGGTCAAGGGCGAGCTGCTGCCCTGGTCGTTCTCCCGGAAGGCGGTCGGCGAAAGCACGAGCGACACGCTCGTCCTCGAGCCGTGAGCCGCCCCCGGTGCCCTTGAGGACCGGGGACCCGGACGGCACACCACGGAAAAGGGCCCCCCACGCGCGCGTGGAGGGCCCTTTCCCGTACGCCGGGAGCACCCGCGAGGGCGTGGGCGCCGGGTCAGACGCCCGGGAAGCGGCGCACGCCGGAGGGCGTCACCACCGCGTGCACCGGCTTGTCGTGCGTCTCCACCGGGACGTCGGCGACGACCTCCGTGTCGTAGAGCAGCACCACGAGCCGGGGACGAGCGCCCGCACGCTCCAGGCGGGCCAGCACGCGGTCGTACGATCCGCCGCCGCGCCCCAGCCGCATCCCGCGCGTGTCCACCGCGAGCCCGGGCAGCAGGACGACGTCCGCGGCCGTCACGGCGTCCGGGCCGAGACGCGCGCCCGAGGGCTCGAAGAGCGCCATTTTCCCGCCGTGTTGAACCCGCGCCAGGGAGCCGGGGCCGGTGTACTCGCCCCAGTCCAGGTCGTTGTCCGGCAGCAGCGCGGGGAGCAGGACACGCACGCCCCGCGCGCGCAGCGCGTCCAGCAGTGCGAGCGTGCCCGGTTCGCTCCCGACGGAGACGTACGCCGCCACCGTGCGCCCGTGTGCCAGCTCGGGCAGCTCCAGGGCGCGCTCCGCCAGCGCGCGGCCGGCCTCGCGCACGTCATCCGCCGTCAACCTGTTCCTCACCGTGAGGAACTCTCGCCGCAACATGCGCTTGTCAGGCTCGCCCGTGCGTCCGTGGTGTTCCACTGGTCGTTCTCGCACCTTTCCCAATGCAGGTCATATGTGGGTCAAGCAACCGGAGCCCCAGATTCCCTGCAAAGGCACCGGATATGGTTGCGGGCATGACTCAGTCCCACTCCAGGATCAGCAAGGCTGTCATTCCCGCAGCCGGCCTCGGCACCCGGTTCCTGCCGGCTACCAAAGCCACTCCCAAGGAGATGCTGCCGGTCGTCGACAAGCCGGCGATCCAGTACGTGGTCGAGGAGGCCGTGTCGGCGGGGCTCGACGACGTGCTCATGATCACCGGACGCAACAAGCGCCCGCTCGAGGATCACTTCGACCGCAACTACGAGCTGGAGTCGGCGCTCGAGAAGAAGGGCGACGCCGAACGGCTCGCGAAGGTGCAGGAGTCCAGCGACCTGGCCACGATGCACTACGTGCGCCAGGGCGACCCCAGGGGCCTCGGTCACGCCGTGCTGTGCGCCGCCCCGCACGTCGGCCACGAGCCGTTCGCCGTCCTCCTCGGTGACGACCTGATCGACCCGCGGGACCCGCTGCTGCAGCGCATGATCGAGATCCAGGAGCAGCACGGCGGCAGCGTGATCGCCCTCATGGCGGTCGCGCCCGAGCAGATCCACCTCTACGGCTGCGCCGCTGTGGAGAGCACCGCCGACGGCGACGTCGTGAAGGTGACCGGACTCGTCGAGAAGCCGGACCCGGCGGACGCCCCGTCCAGCTACGCGATCATCGGCCGCTACGTCCTCGACCCGCACATCTTCGACATACTGCGCAAGACCGAGCCCGGCCGCGGCGGCGAGATCCAGCTCACCGACGCCCTCCAGCAGCTCGCCCAGGACGAGAAGATCGGCGGTCCGGTGCACGGCGTCGTCTTCAAGGGCCGCCGCTACGACACCGGGGACCGTGGCGACTATCTGCGTGCCATTGTCAGACTCGCGTGCGAACGTGAAGACCTGGGCCCGGACTTCCGGACCTGGCTTCGCAGTTACGTAGCCGAGGAGATGCAGCAGTCTTGAGCAGCGCCGCGACCCGCCCCGCCGGCCCGGACGACCTGTGGTCGGTGGACGACCACCTGGAGGACATCCTCTCGACCGTCCGTCCCCTCGAACCCATCGAGCTGCAACTGCTCGACGCCCAGGGCTGCGTCCTGGTCGACGACGTCACGGTGCCGGTCTCACTCCCGCCGTTCGACAACAGTTCCATGGACGGGTACGCGGTGCGGGTCGCGGACGTGGCGGGCGCCGGCGAGGAGTTCCCGGCCGCCCTGGAGGTCGTCGGGGACGTCGCGGCGGGCGCGGCCGACCTGGTCCGGGTCGGCCCCGGACAGGCCGCGCGCATCATGACCGGTGCGCCCCTGCCGCCCGGCGCCGAGGCCGTCGTCCCCGTGGAGTGGACCGACGGAGGGCTCGGCGAGGGCCCGGTGAGCGGCATGCGCGCCCGCAGCCTGGCGCCCGAGGGCGCCGAGGGACACGTGCACGTGTACCGCCCCGTCGAGGCACGCGCGCACGTGCGGGCCAAGGGCAGCGACGTGCGCGCCGGCGACCGGGCCCTGGAGGCCGGTACGGTCCTCGGCCCGCCGCAGATCGCCCTGCTCGCCGCGATCGGCCGCGGCACGGTACGGGTGCGTCCGCGCCCGCGCGTGGTCGTCCTGTCCACCGGCAGCGAACTCGTCCAGCCCGGCGCGGAACTGGACACGGGCCGGATCTACGACTCCAACAGCTTCGCCCTCACCGCCGCCGCGCGGGACGCGGGTGCCATCGCCTACCGGGTGGGTGCCGTCGCCGACGACGCCGAGATCCTCCGCTCCACCATCGAGGACCAGCTCATCCGCGCCGACCTGCTGGTGACCACGGGCGGCGTGAGCGTCGGTGCGTACGACGTCGTCAAGGAGGCGCTGTCGTACGTCGGCGACGAGGACGAGGCGGGCAGCGGCGTCGACTTCCGCAAGCTCGCCATGCAGCCCGGCAAGCCCCAGGGCTTCGGCTCCATCGGCCCCGACCACACCCCGCTGCTGGCGCTGCCCGGCAACCCCGTGTCGTCGTACGTCTCCTTCGAACTGTTCGTCCGCCCCGCCATCCGCGCGCTGATGGGCCTCACCGACCTCCACCGGCCCCGCGCGCGGGCCGCCCTGAAAGCGGACGAGGCGCTGCGCTCGCCGAAGGGGCGCCGCCAGTTCCTGCGCGGCGCGTACGCCGACGGCGAGGTGGTCCCCGTGGGCGGTGCCGGTTCCCACCTGATCGCGGCGCTGGCGCAGGCCGACGCGCTGATCGTCGTCCCCGAGGACGTGGAGTCCGTCGAGCCCGGTACCGAGGTCGAGGTCGTCCTGCTGAGCTGAGCCGTCATGGTTGGCGGTACCGTGTCGCGCACAGCAGGCCCGCGCACCGCACTGCGACGGGCCCGGACCGGGAGCACCACACACCATGACTGTGCCTTCCCGGGGGGAGACCCCCGGACCCTCTGTGCAGGACCGACTGACGCACATCGACGAGGCGGGCGCGGCCCGCATGGTCGACGTCTCCGGGAAGGACGTGACCGCGCGTACCGCCCGCGCCAGCGGCCGCGTCCTCGTCTCACCGCGCGTGGTCGAGCTGCTGCGCGGTGAGGGGGTTCCCAAGGGAGACGCCCTGGCCACGGCGCGGATCGCGGGCATCATGGGCGCCAAGCGCACCCCGGACCTGATCCCGCTGTGCCACCCGTTGTCGGTGTCCGGTGTGAAACTGGACCTGTCGGTCGCGGACGACGCCGTGGAGATCCTGGCCACCGTGAAGACCACGGACCGCACGGGTGTCGAGATGGAGGCCCTCACCGCGGTGACGGTCGCCGCGCTCACCGTGATCGACATGGTCAAGGCGGTCGACAAGGGAGCGGTCATCACGGACGTACGGGTCGAGGAGAAGACGGGCGGCAAGTCGGGCGACTGGAGCCGGTCATGACCTACCGCGCGCTGGTCGTCACCGCCTCCAACAGGGCCGCCGCGGGCGTCTACGAGGACAAGGGCGGCCCCCTGATCGCCGACGGCCTCAAAGGCCTCGGGTTCGGCGTCGACGGTCCGCGGGTCGTCCCCGACGGGGACCCCGTGGAGGCGGCCCTGCGCGCCGGTGCCGACGCCGGTTACGACGTCGTCGTCACCACCGGCGGCACCGGCGTCTCGCCCACCGACCGCACGCCCGAGGCGACCCGAGCGGTGATCGACTACGAGGTGCCGGGCATCGCCGAGGCCATCCGGGCGTTCGGACGGGAGAAGGTGCCGGCCGCCGCGCTCTCCCGGGGTGTGGCCGGGGTGGCGGGGCGGACGCTGATCGTCAATCTGCCGGGCTCCACGGGCGGCGTGCGGGACGGCCTCGCCGTCCTGGAGCCCCTGCTGATCCACGCCGTCGACCAGATCCGCGGCGGTGACCACCCCAGACCCGGCAGCACTGGGGGTGCGACCTGAACAGCCCTTCCTGGCCCGTCGTGCTGGCGGACGGCGATGTCGTCCTCCGGCCGATAAGGCTGCGCGACCAGCGGGCCTGGCGCGAGGTGAACCGGCGCAACCGCGACTGGCTGCGCCCGTGGGAGGCGACCATTCCGCCGCCCACGCCGAGTGGGCCGATCGCGCACCGGCCGACCTACCGCCAGATGGTGAGGCATCTGCGGTCCGAGGCCGGCGCGGGCCGGATGCTGCCGTTCGTCATCGAGTACCAGGGACAGCTGGCCGGGCAGCTGACCGTCGCGGGGATCACCTGGGGATCGATGTGCTCGGGACACGTCGGCTACTGGGTGGACGAGGCCGTGGCCGGGCGCGGGGTGATGCCGACGGCCGTCGCGCTCGCGGTGGACCACTGTTTCCGCACCGTCGGACTGCACCGCGTCGAGGTCTGCATTCGCCCCGAGAACCGGCCCAGCCGCCGGGTCGTGGAGAAACTCGGATTCCGCGAGGAGGGCCTGCGGCCGCGCTATCTGCACATCGACGGCGCCTGGCGGGACCACCTCGTCTACGCGCTCACCGCCGAAGAGGCGCCCGACGGTCTGCTCGCCCGGTGGCACCGGGCACGCTCCGGGGGGACGCAGCCCACCGAGGGGCCGGCCGGTCGGCCGGGCGCGGCGCGGAACGGGCGGAACATGCCGGGGAATCCCGCCGAGCGTCCCTGAATGGAATATACGTTCGAAATTGATCGCCGGATGACCGTCTTGAAGCGATGAATTTTCGCCGCCGCGACGGCTCTCTGACCGCATCGGTCGAAAAAAATGCTGGAAATATCAGCCAGATCGTGCGACACACCGGTCCAATTGGCGGATGGCCTCAGGCAAACCCCTCTACCGTGTGAGGCGTGAGCAGCAGCGGCCTCATCTACGCAGTCATTGTCGGGGCCTGGGCCGCCTACTTGGTGCCGATGTGGCTCCGTAGGCAGGACGAGCTGAACGAGGCCCGTCCGACGGAACGCTTCAGCACCGCCATCCGGCTGCTGTCCGGACGGGCGGGTATGGAGCGCCGATACGCCAGGGACCTGCGGGCGCGCTCCGCCCAGGAGGGGGAGCCGGACGCCGGCGAACCGGACGCCGTCACCGACTCGGTGGACGTCCGGGCCTTCGCCATGCCTCCGACCCGCCGTCAGATCACCACGGAGGCCGAGCCCGAGGCGCCGGGCACCGCGGACCTGGCACGCGACCAGAGTGCCGCACCGGCGCCCGAACCCGCCTCCGCACCCGCCCACCCGTCCGCGGACGCGCCCGCACCGATGCGGGTGCCCGCCCCACGGCGAGCACCCTCGTCGCAGGCAGCCGCCGCACGCGCCCAGCGCTCGAAGGTGCTCGCACGCCGCCGGCGCACCACGGTGATGCTCTTCCTCACCTTCACGCTCGGCGCGATCGTCGCCGCCGTGGGCGGGCTCGCCTTCCTCTGGGCGCCCGGCGTACCCGCCGTACTGCTCAGCGTCTACATCGCACATCTGCGGACCCAGGAGCGCCGCCGCTTCGCCTACCAGATGGACCGCCGGCGCGCCGAGGCCGCGGCCCAGCGGCTGCGCGAGCACCAGCCGCGCCGCCGCAGCCCCCTGGAGGCGGGCCCCGGCGCGGACGAACCGGAGGAGGTCGCGGACACCGGGACCGACACCGGCCTCTCCTCGCTCGCCGCGGACCGGCGCGCCCTCGTCGAGCAGACCGACCACGCCGAGTGGGTCGACCAGCAGCGCGAGCGGCAGCGGCGGCCCGGCCACGGAGACAGCTGGGACCCGGTACCGGTGCCCCTGCCGACGTACGTGACCGCGCCGGTCGCTCCCCGCGCCACCTCGGACGTGGATCTGGGGGCACCCGACACCTGGAGCTCGGCGCGGTCCAGCGCGGTCGCACCCGAGCACGAGTCCGGTCACGCGCCGCAGGGCGAGGGCGCCGAGCCGGCGTCCGGGTCCGCCTCGGGGTCCGCGTCCGAGGACAAGCCGGGGGGCGGCCGCAGCGACGCCCGCCGTGCCGCCTCCGCCCGCCGGGCACGCGAGCGTGGCCGCACGCCGCTCTTCGACCAGTACGAGGAGGGCGAGCGCCCGCGCGCCGCCAACGAGTGACCCTGCCGCCCTCACCCTTCTGACCAGTCAGGGAACGGATTTCCAAGCACCCCGATCGGGATGCTAAAGTTTCACTCGTTGCAAGGGCCTGTGGCGCAGTCCGGTAGCGCACCTCGTTCGCATCGAGGGGGCCAGGGGTTCAAATCCCCTCAGGTCCACGCAGCTCAGAGCCCCGGTCGGTAATCACCGACCGGGGCTCTGACATGTTGTACGGCGGCGAAGGGCAGCAACCCGTTCCTGACGGAGACATGAGGAAGCGGGTACGCCACCGAGGCGTGGCGGCAGTGCTCGGCCGGTTCGCCGACGCGCTTCCCGGTGAGCCGGACCGCCAGGTCTGCGGTGCCCGGTGCTCACCTCGCCGGTGAACCGGCCGGAGCCGTACTCAGAGCTGCTTGGCGAAGCAGCGGCTGTCCTCGTAGTGCCGGTAGTAACCGAACTTGGTGCACGGCTCGTAGCCGCAGGACGCGTACAGAGCGATGGCCTCCGGCTGCTTGGTGCCCGTCTCCAGGACCATGCGGACGCGGCCGGCCGCACGGGCGTCCTCCTCCAGGGCCGTGAGAATGCGGCGGGCCAGCCCCCGCCCGCGCATCGCCTCGACGACGAACATCCGCTTCAGCTCGGCGTCGCCGTCCTCGTTGCCCTCGTCGTTGCGGTCCTGGCTGCGCCAGCCGCCGGAGGCGACGGGGCGGTCGTGCTCGTCGTACGCGATCAGATACACGCCCCGGGGCGGGGCGAAGTCCCTGGGCTCCAGGACGGTGGCGTCGCCTCCGTCGCCGTAGCGCAGGTGGTATTCGGCCTGGACCTCGTCGTTCAGCTTGACGGCGTCAGGATGATCGAAACGAACACGGCGTATAAGCATGCTGGGCATCGTACTTCTATGCGAGTGTCGGACGGCCCCGGTTTTTTCGGACCCCGACAAGTGTGCCGGTATCGTGCCCGGGTGCTGACTGTGACCTCCGTGAACGTGAACGGGCTGCGGGCCGCCGCGAAGAAGGGCTTCGTGGAGTGGCTCGCCGGGACCGAGGCGGACGTCGTCTGCCTGCAGGAGGTGCGCGCCGAGCCGCACCAGCTGCCCGAGGAGGTCCGGCAGCCCGACGGCTGGCACGTCGTGCACGCCCCGGCCGCCGCCAAGGGCCGCGCGGGCGTCTCCCTCTACACCCGGCGCGAGCCCGACCGTGTCCGGGTCGGGTTCGGCTCGGCCGAGTTCGACACCGGCGGGCGCTACGTCGAGGCCGAGCTGCCCGGCGTCACCGTGGCCTCCCTCTATCTGCCCTCCGGCGAGGTCGGCACCGAGCGGCAGGACGAGAAGGTCCGCTTCATGGGCGAATTCCTCGCCCACCTCAAGGAACTGCGCGAGCGCTGTGCCGCCGACGGGCGCGAGGTCCTCGTCTGCGGCGACTGGAACATCGCCCACCAGCAGGCCGACCTGAAGAACTGGCGCGCCAACACCAAGAACTCGGGCTTCCTGCCGGAGGAACGGGACTGGCTCGGCCGCGTGTTCACGGCCGAGGACGGCGGGTACGTCGACGTCGTCCGCGCCCTGCACCCGGACACCGAGGGTCCGTACACCTGGTGGTCGTACCGGGGGCGGGCTTTCGACAACGACACAGGCTGGCGCATCGACTACCACGTCTCCACGCCCGGGCTCGCCGGCAGGGCGGTCAAGGGTTACGTCGAGCGCGCGGCCACGCACGCCGAGCGGTGGTCGGACCACGCCCCGGTGACCGTCGTATACGGCCTCTGACGGCGCCGTCGGCCCGCTCACTCCGGCTTGTTCAGCCGGCGGTCCAGTGCCAGTGAGAGTTCCGCGTCCACGACGCTGCGGGCCAGCGGGCGCAGGCGCTGGAGGTCCTCCTCGGGGGCGTGGCGCAGGATCAGGTCGGCGAAGAGCTCGGCCAGTGCGTCGGCGTGTTCGCGGACGCGGGCGGCGGCCGTGAGGACGTCGGCGAGCGGGATGCCTTCGCGGACCAGGGCGGAGGAGACGTCCAGCAGGCGCCGGCTGATGTGGACGATCTCGTCGCCGTCGGTGCCGAGGTAGCCCAGTTCCATGGCGGAGGCGAGGTTCTCCGGGGTGACCTCGCCCTCGAAGCGGGCGGCCAGGGCCTCGGGGGTGAGGCGGACCGGCTCCTCCTCGGTGGGGGTGCCGACGCCGAGCAGGTCGGCGACGCCCCGGCCCTGGTCGAGGGCCTCCGCGAGTTCCGCGATGCCGTTCAGTGTGTGGCCGCGCTCCAGCAGGGCCGCGATGGTGCGCAGCCGGGCCAGGTGGTGGTCGTCGTACCAGGCGATCCGGCCCTCGCGGCGGGGTGGCGCCAGCAGCTTGCGCTCGCGGTAGAAGCGCAGGGTGCGCACGGTGATGCCGGCCAGCCGGGCCAGTTCTTCCATGCGGTACTCGCGTCCGGCTGCCGCCTGTGCCGCCTTCCGGGGGATGCCCCGGCGGGTCGGCTCCGGGTGTTCTGCGTCCTCTGCCACGCCCGAAGCCTATGGTGTACCCCCGGTAACTTTCCCTCCTCCGCCCCCTACCGCTCGGTACGGAGCTGCTCTACAGTCCCATTGCGCCAGTGTTCACTGGCGTAGTTTCTAGGTGATGCGTGGAGGCTTCGGGATGGCCGAGCACGAGCATGTACGGGTGGCGGTGATCGGGTCCGGCTTCGGCGGACTGGGGGCCGCCGTGCGGCTGCGCCGCGAGGGGATCACCGACTTCGTCGTCCTGGAGCGGGCAGACAGCGTCGGCGGCACCTGGCGGGACAACAGTTACCCCGGGTGCGCCTGTGACGTGCCCTCGCACCTCTACTCCTTCTCCTTCGCGCCCAACCCCGACTGGCCGCGCACCTTCTCCGGGCAGCGGCACATCCGCGCCTACCTGGAGCACGTCACCGACCTGTTCGGACTGCGCCCGCACATCCGCCTCGACTCCGAGGTCAAGCTGATGACCTGGGACAACGACAACCTGCGGTGGAACATCGAGACCACCCGCGGCGCGCTCTCCGCCGACGTCGTCGTCTCCGCCACCGGGCCGCTGTCCGACCCCAGGATCCCCGAGATCCCGGGGCTGGAGTCCTTCCCGGGCAAGGTGTTCCACTCCGCCCGCTGGGACCACGACTACGACCTGCGCGGCAAGCGGGTCGCCATGGTCGGTACCGGCGCCTCCGCCATCCAGATCGTGCCCGCCATCCAGCCGCAGGTCGGCCGGCTCACCCTCTTCCAGCGCACCCCGCCGTGGGTGATGCCCCGGGTCGACCGTGCGATCAGCGGCGCCGAGCGCTGGCTGCACCGGCGGCTGCCCGTCACCGCCCAGGCCCGGCGGGGCCTGCTGTGGGGCATCCGGGAGCTGCAGGTGCAGGCGTTCACCAAGCGCCCGGACGAACTCGGCCTCGTCGAGCAGCTCGCCAGGCGCAACATGGCCCGCGCCGTCAAGGACCCGGCCCTGCGCGCCAAGCTCACCCCGGACTACCGCATCGGCTGCAAGCGGATCCTGCTGTCCAGCGAGTACTACCCGGCGCTGGCCCGGCCGAATGTGGACGTCGTCGCCAGCGGCCTCGGCGAGATCCGCGGGTCGACGGTCGTGGCAGCCGACGGAACCGAGGCCGAGGTCGACGCGATCATCTTCGGCACGGGCTTCCACGTCACGGACATGCCCATCGCCGAGCGCGTGGTCGGCGCGGAGGGCATCACGCTCGCGGAGTCCTGGAAGAACGGCATGCAGGCGCTGCGCGGGGCCTCGGCCGCCGGGTTCCCGAACTGGATGACCATCATCGGGCCCAACACCGGCCTCGGGAACTCCTCGATGATCCTCATGATCGAGTCCCAGCTGAACTACATGGCCGACTATCTGCGGCAACTGGACGTCCTGGGGGTCCCCTCAGGCCCTCCAGGCACCGCGGGAGGCCGTACGGCGCTCGATGCCCGGCCCGCGGCCGTCGAGGACTGGAACCGCAAGGTCCAGGAGCGCATGAAGCGGACGGTGTGGAACACCGGCGGCTGCACCAGCTGGTACCTGGACGCGAGCGGCCGCAACACCACCATCTGGCCCGGTACGACGACGGAGTTCCGGCGAGCGACCCGACGGGTGGACCTGGCGGAGTACGAGGTCCTGCGGAAGGCCGCACAGAAGCCGAAGGCGACGCGCGGCGGGAAGAAGAGCGGGGCCGCCGCATGAGCCGCCCCGCCTTCGTCACCAGCGGCCCCTACGCCCCACCGGCCCCCGCCCGGACCCTGTCCGTCGTCTCCGCCGACGGCGCCAGGCTGCATGTGGAGGTGCACGGCCCCGAGGGTGCGCCCTCCGTCGTCCTCTCCCACGGCTGGACCTGCTCGACGGCCTTCTGGGCGGCGCAGATACGCGAGCTGGCGGTCGACCACCGGGTGATCGCCTACGACCAGAGGGGGCACGGGCGCAGCCCCGCGAGTCCCGCGTGCACCACCCATGCGCTGGCGGACGACCTCGAAGCGGTGCTGGCGGAGACGCTCGCGCGCGGCGAGAAGGCAGTGATCGTCGGCCACTCCATGGGCGGCATGACGGTCATGGCCGCCGCCGAGCGCTCCCGGTTCCGGGAACACGCCGCCGCCGTTCTGCTGTGCAGCACGGGCAGTTCGCAGCTGGTCGCCCAGTCTCGCGTGCTGCCGTTGCGCGCGGGACGCGCGCGCACCTGGATCACCGGGCACATTCTCGGTTCGCGCGCTCCTCTCGGACCGGTCACGCCGGTCGCGAAGAGCATCCTCAAGTACGCCACCATGGGCGCCGGTTCGGCCGCACACCGGGTGGAGGCGTGCGCACGGATCGTGCACGCCTGTCCGCGCGCCGTGCGTCACGCGTGGGCGGCCGTACTCGCGGCGCTCGATCTCGAACACGGCGTACGGCAGTTGCACGCGCCGACCGCCGTACTGCACGGCGCGGCCGACCGGCTCACGCCCGTCGTGCACGCCCGTGCGCTGGTCGCCGCGTTGCCGCACTGCATCGGCCTCACCGAGCTGCCCGGCACCGGCCACATGACCCCGATCGAGGCGCCCGAGCTGGTGACCGGCCGCATCCGGGAACTCGTCGGGACGTACGTCACAGGGGCCGGACCCGAACAGGACCCCGAGAACCGTTCCACCCCCGCGCAGAGCAAGCAGATCAAGCAGATCAGGGAGGGCGCATGAGCAGGGTCAGCCTCGAGGGGCAGGTCGCGGTCGTCACCGGAGCGGCGCGCGGCGTCGGTGAACTGCTGGCGCGCAAGCTGTCCGCGCGCGGGGCGAAGGTCGCGCTGGTCGGGCTGGAGGAGGAGGCGCTCAAGGAGGTCTCCGGGCGGTTGCACAGCGACAGCGCCTACTGGTACGCCGACGTCACCGACCACGACACGATGAGCCGGGTCGCACAGGAGGTGAAGGAACGGTTCGGGAAGGTCGACATCGTGGTCGCCAACGCCGGTGTGGCGACCGGCGGTCCGTTCGCCGACTCCGATCCGCAGGCGTGGCGGCGCGTGATCGAGGTGAACCTGATCGGTTCGGCGGTGACCGCGCGGGCGTTCCTGCCGGTGCTCACCGAGAGCCGGGGCTACCTGCTGCAGATCGCTTCGCTCGCCGCGATCACCCCGGCGCCGATGATGACGGCGTACTGCGCGTCGAAGTCGGGCGTGGAGGCGTACGCGCACAGTCTGCGCGCCGAGGTCGGCCACCAGGGCGTGCGCGTCGGAGTCGCGTACCTGTCCTGGACCGACACCGACATGGTCCGCGGCGCCGACCAGGACGACGTCATGCGGGAGTTGCGGCAGCGGCTGCCGTGGCCGTCGAACAAGACGTACCCGCTGGGCCCCGCGGTGGACCGGCTCGTCGCCGGGATCGAGCGGCGTTCGGCGCATGTGTACGGGCAGTGGTGGCTGCGCGGCATGCAGGGCGTGCGCGGGTATCTGCCGGCGCTCATCGGGACGGTGGGTCAGCGCGAGATGAAGCGGTTCGCGCCCCGCTTGCAGGGGATGCGTTCGGGTCTCGTCGGCGCAGGTGGGGCGGCCGACGAGGCAGCGCGCACTACGCACAGTAACTGATCGACATGCAGTCCGTGTTCGCCCGTGTGAATCTGGTCGAGGCCCCACAGCGGGGCCGACCCCCCACCCCCACCCACTACGGGAGTGAACCCACATGGGTATGAAGGACCAGTTCCAGGAGAAGTCGAACCAGGCCAAGGAGAAGATCGGCCAGGGTCGCGAGAAGGCCGGCCAGCAGCGCGGTCAGCAGGGCCGCAAGGGCCCGCAGCAGCCGCAGCAGCCGCAGCAGCCGCAGCAGCCGCAGCGTGAGCGCGGCGAGAACTTCCGTGACATCGAGGACACGGAGCAGCAGATGCGGGACCGTGTCGACCAGGACTACGACGCGTAGTCGCTGCGCTCGGCTTTGGCCGACGACGTGGGGTGCCCTTCTTCAGGAGGGCGCCCTGCGTCGCTTTCCGTTGTGCGTTCGGTGCGGGTGGGTGGGGGCTTGTCGCGCAGGTTCCCCGCGCCCCCTTTCCGGGGGTGGTTGCGGTGTGTGGTCGCGTGCGGGTGGGTGGGGGCTTTTCGCGCAGTTCCCCGCGCCCCTCTTGCGGCGTTGCGGATTTCCCTGTTTCCCGGGTCATGAAGTGGCTCTTGGGGGGAGTTTGGGGCGGGATCTGTTCGGTACGTCGGTGTAACCCGGTGGGACGGCCGCGGGGTTGGACTCCAGGAGTTCCAGGGCCACTTCGACCGCGTCGACCAGCTGGGCGTGGCGGCCCTCCGCCCAGTCCAGGGGGGTGCGCATGATCTCCAGGTCGGGGGCGACGCCGTGGTTCTCGACGGACCAGCCGTACGCGTCGAACCAGGCCGCGTTCATCGGGACGGTGATGACCGTGCCGTCGCCCAGGCGGTGCCGGCCGGTCATGCCGACGACTCCGCCCCAGGTGCGCTGGCCGACGACCGGGCCGAGTTTCAGCAGCTTGAAGGCGGCCGTGATCATGTCGCCGTCGGAGGAGGTCGCCTCGTCGGCCAGTGCCACCACGGGGCCGCGGGGGGCGTTCGAGGTGTACGACACCGGTTGCGCGTCCCGGGTCAGGTCCCAGCCCAGGATCGTACGGGTCAGCTTCTCGATGACGAGTTCGCTGATGTGCCCGCCCGCGTTGCCGCGCACGTCCACGATCAGCGCGGGCCGGGACACCTCCATGCGCAGATCGCGGTTGAACTGGGCCCAGCCGGAGCCGCCCATGTCCGGGATGTGGAGGTAGCCGCACTTGCCGCCGCTCGCCTCCCGGACGACCTCGCGGCGTTTGGCCACCCAGTCCTGGTAGCGCAGCGGGCGTTCGTCAATGAGCGGTACGACGGCGACCCGCCGGGCCCGGCCGGGCTCACCGTCCGCCGGGATGAACGTCAGCTCCACGGTCGTACCGCCCGACCCGGCGAGCAGCGGGTAGGGCCCGGTGACCGGGTCGACCGGGCGGCCGTCGACATGGGTCAGGACGGCACCCTCGCGGATGCCCGTGCCGGCCAGCGGCGAGCGGGCCTTGGAGTCGGAGGAGTCGCCGGGCAGGATGCGCTTGACCAGCCAGCGCCCGTCACGGTGGACGAAGTTGGCGCCGAGCAGGCCCTGCCAGCGCTGGTAGTGGGGCGGCCCCTCGTTGCGGCGGGCGGCGGTGACGTAGGCGTGGGAGGTGCCGAGTTCGCCGAGGACTTCGCGCAGCAGGTCGGCGAACTCGTCGGGGGAGGCGACACGTTCGACCAGCGGCCGGTACTGCCCGAGCACCGCGTCCCAGTCGATGCCGCACATGCCGGGGTCCCAGAAGTAGGCGCGGATCAGGCGTCCCGCCTCGTCGTACGCCTGGCGCCACTCGGCGGGCGGGTCGACGTGGTGCAGGATGCGGCGCAGGTCGATCCAGACGGTCGTGTCGCTGTCGCCGGACTCGGTCGACGGCACCGCCCGCAGGTCGCCCTCGTCCACCACGACCAGCCGGGTGCCGTCGCCGCTCACCGCGAACCAGTCCAGGTGGCCCACGAGTTCGGACTTCTTCGCCTTGCTGATGTTGAAGTACTCGAGGGTCGGGCGGCCGGTGGTGTCGTCCGGGCTGGCGAAGGTCTCGCCGAGCGCGCCGGAGATGGGCCAGCGCAGCCAGACCAGACCGCCGCCGGCCACCGGGTACAGCGCGGAGTACTTGGACGCTATGACCGGGAACGGCGTGACCCTGTTCTCCAGCCCCTCCACCTCGACCGTGACCGTGCCGGTCTCGCCGGTCTCCTCGTCCTCCAGCGGGTCCAGCCCGCCGGCGGCCGGGCGGCCCTCCGGGTTGAGGGCGAAGGGGGACGGGGTCGCCGAGGAGAGCGGGACGAGGTACGGGCGGCAGCCGAGGGGGAAGGACAGGTCGCCGGTGTGGACGTCGTACACCGGGTCGAAGCCGCGCCAGGAGAGGAAGGCGAGGTAGCGGCCGTCCCGGGTGAAGACGGGGTTCTCGTCCTCGAAGCGGCCGTTCGTCACGTCCACGATCAGCCGGTCCTTGATGCGGGCCAGCTTGATCTGGCGCAGGGAACGGCCGATGCCGGGGTGCGACCAGGTGATCCACGAGCCGTCGGGGGAGAAGGCGAGGTCGCGGACCGGCCCGTTGACGGACCGGATCAGCTCGGTCACCACACCGCCCGGACCGACGGCACCTGGACCGCCGGTGCGAGTCGTCTCCGGCTCCTCGGCGACACCGGCTCCCGGCGGCGCCGCGCCCTCGGCATCGGGTTCCTCGGCGGTCTCGGCTTGCGGCTGCGCCGCGCCCTCGCCGCCCGCTCCCGCGCCCGCTCCCGCTTCCGCGCCCCCGGCCTCAAGTTTCCCGGCGGCCTCGGCTTGCGGCTGCGCCGCGCCCTCGGCTTCGGGTTCCTCGGCGGTCTCGGCTTGCGGCTGCGCCGCGCCCCCGGCCTCGCCCGCTCCGGCTCCCGCGCCCCCGGCCTCCGGCTCCTCCGCGGCACCGATGTCGGGTGCTTCCTCCTGTGCCTCCTCCGGCACGTCGATCAGCAGCAAGCGCCCGTCGTGCGAGGCCACGGCCAGTCGTTCGCCCTCCGGGTCGGAGACCAGCTCCAGTACGCGGCCCAGTTCGCCGGAGGCCACTCGGCGGGGCGGGCGGTCGCCGCTGGCGCGGGGGAGGTGGGCGATCTCGACGGCGTCCTCGCCCTCGGCGTCGGTGACGTAGGCGACCTGCCCGGTGGAGCCCAGCATCTCCGGCAGCCGTACCCGGACGCCCGGCGTGTCCGTCATCGTGCGGGCGGGGCCGTCGCGGTGGGTGAGCCAGTACAGGCTGCCGCGTACGACGACCGCGCTGGCCCGGCCGGTCTCGTCCACGGAGATGCCGTTGACGTTCTGCGCGGCCGGCACCTGGTAGCGGCGGCGGCCGGTGCGCGGTCCGGCGAGCCGGATGTCGAGCCGGTGCGGTGCGCCGCCCGGGGAGAAGTCGTCCGCCAGCCACAGGTCGCCCGCGCACTGGTAGACCACCCTGGTGCCGTCACTGGAGGCGTGCCGGGCGTAGAAGGCGTCGTGGTCGGAGTGGCGGCGCAGGTCGGTGCCGTCGTAGGCGCAGGAGTAGAGGTTGCCGACGCCCTCGTGGTCGGAGAGGAAGGCGATCCGGCCGGCGACGAACATGGGGCAGGCCAGGTGGCCCTCGATGTCCGGCAGCAGCCGCTGTCCGTGCAGCCACAGCCGGCCCATGGCGCCGCCGCGGTACCGCTTCCAGGACGCCGGTTCGTGCGGCGGGGTGCCGGTGAGCAACAGGGTCCTGTGCTCGCCGGCGATGTCGGCGACCTGGATGTCGGTGACCGGTCCCCAGGGCAGCCGGCCGCCCGGGTCGCCGTCGGGGTGGACCTTGTAGGCCCAGGTGAAATAGGAGAAGGGCTGGCCGTGGGAGGCCACGGCGAGGATGTCGCCCTCCGGGGTCCAGCCGCAGACCTGGGTGTCGGCGCTGCCCCAGTACGTCAGTTGGCGCGCGGGACCGCCGCCGTCGACGCCGACGAGGTGGATCTCGGGGACGAGGCTTCGCCAGGTCGTGTACGCGATGCGGCGGCCGTCGGGCGAGAAGCGCGGGTGACCGGCCTTGGTGCGGTCCGCGGTGAGCCGCCAGGCGCGGCCCGGGGCGCCGAGAGGGGCCAGCCAGAGATCGTCCTCGGCCACGAAGCAGAGCAGGTCGCCGCTGAGATGGGGAAGGCGCAGATAGCTCACCTTCCCATGCTTTTCCGCTCGAAGGGCCGCAGCAACTTATGGGTTCTTCACCTTCGTGACCCAGCACACGTACGAAACGGTTTCGTTTCGCAGCCGCTGCGGGTATGTTCTTGGATGTACGAAGACGAAGGCTCCGGAGCGGGAAGGTGACCGGTATGACCGAAGCCGCATCCAGGGGCACGGCCCCAGCCGCTCCGGCGGAGCCGGCGCTCGCCCCGGGGCGTCGCAGCCGGATCACCCCCGAGCGTGAGGCCGAGCTGTACGAAGCCGTGCTCGACCTGCTCCGGGAGGTCGGCTACGACGCCCTGACCATGGACGCCGTCGCCGCCCGCACCCGGTCCAGCAAGGCCACGCTCTACCGCCAGTGGGGCGGCAAGGCCGAGCTGGTGGCGAAGGCGGTGCGGCACGACAAGCCGGGCGGATCCGCCGACGGGATCGACACCGGTTCCTTCAGGAGTGACCTGCACGCCCTCACGCTGCGCTCGGACGACTGCGAGATGGAGCAGAACGCCGCGCTGATGCGCGGTCTGGCGATGGCGATGCACGGCAACGCGGACCTCCGCAAGGCGTTCCGCGAGCATCTGATCGAGCCGGAGATGGCGGAGTTCCGCAGGGTGCTGCAACGGGCGATCGACCGGGGCGAGGTCCGTGCGGACAACCCCGCGATCGACTACGTGATGCACATGATGATCGGCGGGTTCGCCGCCCGCACGCTGATCGACGAACAGCCGCCGACGCAGGACTTCTTCCTCTCGTACATCGACGCCGTGGTCCTCCCCGCCCTCGGCGTGCACCCCTCCTGATCTCCCCACCACGCAAGCCCACCACCTGACGTCACCGCTCACGTCGTCGGGCTGACCATCCCTGCCCACACGTCCCACGACATGACCGGGAGTACGCCTCCGTGGCCACGTTCCTCTACAAACTCGGCCGGCTCGCCTTCCGGCGACGGCACTTCGTCGCCCTGATATGGGTCGCGCTCCTCACCCTCGCGGGGGTGGGCGCCGCCTCCGCGCCGGCGGCGGGCAACACCTCCTTCTCCATCCCCGGCACCGAGGCCCAGAAGGCCTTCGACCTGCTGGAACAACGCTTCCCCGGCATGAGCGCCGACGGCGCGACCGCACGGGTCGTCTTCAAGGCGCCGAGCGGCGAGAAGATGACGGACGCCGCCAACAAGGCGACCGTCCGCAAGACCGTCAAGGAACTGCAGAGCGGCTCCGAGGTGGTCTCCGTCGCCGACCCCTACACCGGGCACGCCGTCAGCAGGAACGGCTCCGTCGCCTACGCCTCGGTGAAGTACAAGGTCTCCGGCATGGAACTGGAGGACTCCTCCAGGGACGCCCTGAAGGAGGCCGCGCAGCAGGCGCGGGACGCCGGGCTGACCGTCGAGGTCGGCGGTGACGCGCTGAACGCGACGCCCGAGACCGGCTCCAGCGAGGTCATCGGCATCGCGATCGCCGCCGTCGTCCTCGTCATCACCTTCGGCTCGCTGCTCGCGGCCGGATTCCCGCTGCTGACCGCGATCATCGGTGTCGGTATCGGCGTCTCCACGATCACCGCGCTCGCCAACACCCTGGACCTCGGCTCGACGACCTCCACCCTGGCGTCGATGATCGGCCTCGCCGTCGGTATCGACTACGCCCTGTTCATCGTCTCCCGCTACCGCGCCGAACTCGCCGAGGGGCGTGAGCGCGAGGAGGCCGTCGGCCGCGCCGTCGGCACCGCGGGCTCGGCGGTGGTCTTCGCCGGCCTGACCGTCGTCATCGCCCTGGTCGGCCTGTCCGTCGTCAACATCCCGATGCTCACGAAGATGGGCGTCGCCGCCGCGGGTACCGTCGCCATCGCCGTCCTCATCGCCCTGACGATGATCCCGGCGCTGCTCGGCTACGCCGGCCGCAAGATCAAGCCGGCCGGCGAGAAGAGCAAGCTGCTCGGCGGCGGCCGTACGCCGAAGAAGCCGGGCCGTCCCAACATGGGCACCCGCTGGGCCAGCTTCGTCGTCCGCCGCCCGGTCGCGGTCCTGCTGCTCGGTGTGCTCGGCCTCGGCGCGGCGGCGCTGCCGGCCTCGTCCCTGGAACTGGGCCTGCCGGACGACGGCTCCCAGCCCGTCTCCACCACCCAGCGCCGCGCCTACGACCTCCTCTCCGACGGCTTCGGGCCCGGCTTCAACGGCCCGCTGATGGTCGTCGTCGACGCCAAGGACAGCGCCCATCCGAAGGCCGCGTTCAAGGAGGTCGGCAAGGAGATCAAGGGTCTGAAGGACGTCGTCACGGTCACCCCGGCCACGCCCAACAAGGCCGGCGACACCGCGACGATCACGGTCGTGCCCAAGTCCAAGCCGTCCTCGGCGACGACCGAGGACCTGGTGCACGCCATCCGTGACAAGGGTGCGGACATCGCCGCGAAGACCGACTCACAGGTCCTGGTCACCGGCTCCACGGCGATGAACATCGACGTCTCGCAGAAGCTGAACGACGCGCTCCTGCCGTACCTCGCCCTGGTGGTCGGCCTCGCCTTCCTCCTGCTGATCGTGGTGTTCCGCTCGGTCCTCGTCCCGCTGAAGGCGGCCCTCGGCTTCCTGCTCAGCGTGCTCGCGGCCCTGGGCGCGGTCGTCGCGGTCTTCCAGTGGGGCTGGCTGTCCGGCCTGATGAACGTCGAGCAGACCGGCCCGGTCATGTCGATGATGCCGATCTTCATGGTGGGCGTCGTCTTCGGCCTCGCGATGGACTACGAGGTGTTCCTCGTCACCCGGATGCGGGAGGCGTACGTCCACGGCGAGAAGCCCAGCCAGGCCGTGGTGACGGGCTTCAGGCACGGCGCACGGGTCGTGACCGCCGCCGCCGTCATCATGATCGCCGTCTTCTCCGGCTTCATCGGTTCCAGCGAGTCGATGGTCAAGATGATCGGCTTCGGCCTCGCGATCGCCGTCTTCTTCGACGCGTTCATCGTCCGCATGGCCATCGTCCCGGCGGTGCTCGCCCTGCTCGGCAAGCGCGCCTGGTGGCTGCCGAAGTGGCTGGACCGCGTGCTGCCCAACGTGGACGTCGAGGGCGAGGGCCTGCGCACCGCCGCCGACCCCGACGAGGAGAAGGAGCTGGTACGCGTCTGACGTACCGCTTCTGACGCGAAACGGCCGGTGAGGGTGCCCGTGGGGACGGGGCTGCACCCTCACCGGCTTCTTTTTGCGACGGTGGCGCTCGGCGGCGGTCAGCACCACGGGCACGGCAGAAGAGGCAGGCATCGCAGGCGGGGTGCCCGAGTCTTCCAGAGCGGGTACGCAGTTGTGGGCTCCCGCGGGTGTGGCGGCCGCAGGCTCAGGTGGCGGGCGGTGCTGTCGCGTGGCGCGTCTGCTGGATCAGGACATTGGTGGCGCGTTCCAGGAGGTCGCAGAGGGCGGCGTGTTCGGAGGGTGTGAACGCGTCGGTGAGCGCGCGCTCAAGGATGACCACCTCCTGGTAGGCGCGGTCCAGCAGCGTCTGGCCCTCATCGGTGAGGGTGGCGATCTGCACCCTGGCGTGCACCGGGGACGTCTCGCGGCGGATGAGTTCCTTGTTCTCCATATTGGTCAGCACGCTGCTCATGCTCTGCTGCGTCACCCCGCAGGAACGGGCCAGTTGGGCGCCGGACATGCCGCCTTCGCGCGAGAGGATCATCAGCACGGTGTACTGCGTCATGGTCAGTCCGTAGGCACGCAGTACTGCCTCGTGGTGCGCCATCAGCGCCTGCTCCGACCGCCTGATCCGGGTGCAGAGGTCGTTCTCGATCGGGGCTTCCACCGCGCACTCCCCTCCATTGACAGGTCCGTGGGTTGACTCAGGGACCTTATATACCTACCGTTCTCGACTGTAAGGATACTGAGTCAACACAGGGGGCTGTAACCGTGAAGGCTGTCGTCTTCGACGCTGAGGGCCACTACCGGGTCACCGAACTCGATGAGCCCACCCCCAGCCCCGGCCAAGTGGCGATCCGCGTCGCCTACGCCGGGATCCAGTGGGGCGACACCATGGTCCGGGACGGCCACTTCCCCGTACCGCGTCCCTTCATCCCGGGGTTCGAGGCATCCGGGCACATCGCCGCGGTAGGCGAGGGCGTAGACGCACGCCGTGTCGGTGAGGCCGTCACCGCGCTGACCACCTCAGGCGCCTGCGCCGAGGTGGTCCTGGCACCCGCCACGCTCACGTTCGGCATCGGCAGCATGCCGCTGAGGACAGCCGCAGGTCTCGGGTGGGGCGCACCGACCGCCTACGACCTGATCAACACCGCCGCGCGCGTGCGGCCCGGCGAAAGCGTGCTGATCCACGCCGCCGCCGGCTCGGTCGGCACGCTCGCCGCCCAGTTCGCCCGACTGGCTGGAGCAGGTCGGATCGTCGGTGTGGTCGGCACTGCCGACAGGGCCCACTACGCCGCACAGTTCGGGTACGACCAGCTCCTGCTCCGCGAGGAGTTCCCGGCCAAGCTCGGCGACGACAAGCCCGACGTCATCCTCGACCCGGTCGGCGGTTCGACCCGCACTGCCGGCCTCGAGCAGCTCGCCGCACACGGCCGACTGGTGGCATACGGCAACCTCGCCACGTACGAACCCGTCCTCGCCAACGCCAACGACCTCCTCATGCACGGCAAGTCACTCCTGACCTACAACAGCAACCTGCTCAGCCGGACGCGCCCCGAGCGACTCGCCGACAGTGCCCGCCGCGCACTCGGCCTCGTCGCCGACGGCAAGGTCCGCATGGACATCACCAACGAGTACGCCCTCGTGGACCTGGCCACGGCCGTGCAGCACCTCGCCGAGGGCACAACCCATGGCAAGAGCATCCTTCGCGTCGCCTGACAGCACGCAGAAAGCGCCGACCACAAGGCGGCGCCCGCCGCCTCACCCCGCTGACCCGCCTGCTCCCGGCGGGCGCCCTCGACTGTCCGGTGCCGACCGGCCTCGCGGTGTGGTCGTGGGTTCAGGCCGGCTGACCCCCTCTTCGCAGCTCCACCTCGGCCCACACCGTCTTACGCGGGCGTGGGCCATGCGCGACGCCCCAGCGGTCGGCCAGCGACGCGACCAGGAGGAGGCCGCGGCCCGACTCGCCGTCGGGGGCGGGGAGTTCGAGGTGGGGGAGGCGGTCACCGCGGGTGTCGGTGACCTCGATACGGAGGGTGTCGGCGACGACGTAGAGGGTGAGGCGGAAGTCCCGGCCGGGGACGCGGCTGTGGGTGGCGGCGTTGGTCGCGAGTTCGGCGACGATCTGGGGTGCCCGGTCCAACGGGACCCGCCAGCTGCGGAGCTGTTCGGTGGTGAGGACGCGGGCCAGACGGGCGCCCTGGGGAGTGGGGGAGAGACGGACGGTGAAGTGGGGGATGACGGGGGTTTCCTGATTCACGTCACTCAGCGTGGCCGGTTCTGCTTACGTACGTGAGTGATGGCACCTGTGCGTAGCGTGACTGTCCCGGCTTTGTCTTGGCTGTCTCGGCTGTCTCAGGCGTTGTACGGGTGCAGGTACGCGTCTGAGGAGGGGCCGTGAACGACCATGTGGACGAGGCGGGTTGGGACGTTGTACCCGGCGACGAGATCGAGCCGGTGGTGCAGGCGGTGGGCCGTCTGCTCAAGGTCTGCCGGGAGGCGGCCGGGGTGACGGTGTCCGAGCTGGGCGAAGCCTTGGGATACGGCGAGGACATGATCCGCAAGATGGAGCGCGGGGCGCGCATTCCCCGGCCGGAGTTCCTGGACAGGGCGGACCAGCTCCTGAAGGCGCAGGGTCACCTGAGGGCGTTCATGGACGACATGAAGAAGGCCCGGTACCCGAAGAAGGTGCGGGAACTGGCGGAGGTGGAGGGGCGTGCGGTGGAGATGCTGCTGTACGACAGCCACAACATCCATGGCCTGCTGCAGACACCGGAGTACGCGCGCACGCTGTTCGAGATGAGGCAGCCCGCGCTCAGCGAAGGTGTTGTGGAGCAGGCAACCGCCGCACGCATGGCTCGAAAGGCTGTCTTCGAGCGGGAGCCCGCCCCGACGCTCTGTTTCGTCCAGGAACAGGTGACGCTCGAACGTCCCTACGGTGGAAAGATGGTGCTGCGCCGACAGCTCGAACACCTCTTGGAGGTAGCGCAGTTGCGGAACGTCACGCTTCAGGTCATGCCGACCGACCGGGAGGAGAACGCTGGAGCGTCTGGCCTGATCCAGGTGCTGAAGTTCGCCGACGGCACGGCGATCGGACGTTCCAGTGGCGTGTTCAACGGCCGCCCGGTCTCGAACCCCAAGGATCTCCGGATCCTTGAACTGCGCTATGGCATGATCCGGGCGCAGGCTCTCAGGCCGAGGGAGTCGCAGGCCTTCATCGAGCGAGCGCTGGGGAGACTATGAGCACCGCCGAACTCCACTGGTCCAAGAGCAGCTACAGCAGCAGCAGCGAACCGGACTCCTGCGTCGAAGTAGCCACCACCCCCGCCACCATCCACATCCGCGACTCCAAGACCCCCGACACCGCGCAGCTCGAGGTCGCCGCCTCCGCCTGGGCTGATTTCCTCAGGTATGCGACGAAGTGAGCCGTAGGCGGAAGTCCGGGCACGTATCCGGGTCGCCTTCCCGGTAGAGGTACGTCCGTATGTCTTTGCGTTCGCTCACCGGTGATCCCCCGAAGTGTGCTCTTGTGCAGTCGGGTAGTCATGCCGATGGCAGAAGATCGCATCCGGATCCGGCGCAGCCACGAGGGGGCGGGTGAAATCCCCGTGAGCGGGCTCGGGCCATGTCGTACGGTGCCGGTCATGACGACATCCGCCACTGACGCCGAAGAGTCCGGAGCTCACCCCCGGTTCGCCGAAGCACTGCGGGCGCTCGGGCTCGACGAGGTCCTCTCCCGCACCCGGCGGTTCCCGGAGGCGACCCGTACCGCGGCCGAGGCCGCCGCCGCGATCGGGTGCGAACTGAGTCAGATCTGCAAGTCCCTGATCTTCGCCGCCGACGGCGTGCCGGTGCTGGTCCTGATGGACGGTGCCTCGCGCGTGGACGTGGAGCGGGTGCGGAGGGAACTGGGCGCCGGGAAGGTCATCCGGGCCGACGCCGGTGTCGTCCGTGAGACCACCGGGTACGCCATCGGCGGCGTACCGCCCTTCGGGCACCGCACGCGCACGCGTGTCCTCGCCGACCGCTCGCTGCTCGCGCACGACCTGGTGTGGGCGGCCGCCGGGACCCCGTACACCGTCTTCCCGATCGAGCCGAAGGAACTCGTCGCCCACGCGGGCGCGACGCTGGTGGACGTGCGCGAGCCGACCGCATGACGCCGCTCGTCGCGGCGGCCGTCCTGCTCGCCGCCGTCACCCACGCCAGCTGGAACGCCATCGCGCACCGCATCCCCGACAAGCTGGTCGGCTTCACCCTGATCTCCGGGGGCGGGGTGCTGATCGGGCTCGCGGCGCTCCCCTTCGTGGCCGTGCCGGCGGGACCCGCCTGGCCGTTCCTGCTGGCCTCAGCGGCCGTGCACATCGTCTACTACGCGCTGCTGATGACCTCGTTCCGGCTGGGCGACTTCGGACAGGCCTACCCCATCGCGCGCGGCAGCGCCCCGCTCGTGGTCACCGTGCTGGCCGCCGTCTTCGCGCACGAGGTCCCCGGCGTCTGGGCGAGCGCCGGCATCGCCGTGTCCTGCCTCGGCCTCACCGGCGTCAGCCTGTGGGGACTGCGCGGACGCCGGCCCGACTGGGCGGCGATCGGTGCGGCCCTGGCGACCGGCCTGACGATCGCCGCGTACACGGTCATCGACGGCATGGGCGTACGCGCCTCGCACGCGCCGCTCGGGTACATCGCCTGGTTGATGGTCGTTCAGGGCGTCGTGGTGCCCGCGTACATGTACACACGCGCGCGGGGCGGGACCGTACGGCTGCTGCGGCCGTACGCCGGTCTCGGATTCCTCGGGGCCGCCCTGTCCGTCTCCGCGTACGCCCTGGTCCTGTGGGCCCAGACCCGTGCCGCGCTCGCCCCCGTCGCCGCCCTGCGCGAGTCGTCCATCATCGTCGGCGCGGCCATCGGCGCCCTGTTCTTCAAGGAGCGCTTCGGCGCACCCCGGATCGCGGCGGCGGGGCTGCTGGTGGTCGGGATCGGTCTGATGCTGCACGCCGCGTAGGCGCGAGGAGATGCTGTCGCCCCCGGCGCCGACATGACGGCCCGGGTGCCGTGGCGCACCCTGGAAGCAGAGATTTTCGGAGGTGTTCGACATGATGCACACCGCTGTGGGATGGCACGTCGAGCTGGAGTTCAAGGAGGAGGACGACCAGCACACGCGCGCGGTGGCCATGGTGCGCTTGCCCGACGGCACCGAGGTACGGGCGCACGGGCGGGCCAGCAGGCACCGCGTCGACGCGAACCAGCCCCGGGTCGGCGAGGAGATCGCCGGCGCCCGGGCCCTCAATGAACTGGCCATGCAGCTGCTGACCAAAGCCCACGATGAGATCGACACGGAGTCCGGGCGCACATCGCACCCGATCAACGTGTGACACCCGCCCGGCACCGCCGTGCGACCCACGCCCGGCACCGCCGTGCGGCCCACGCCCGGCACCGCCGTGAGACGCCTGCCCGGCACCGCCGTGGGGCCCACGCCCGGCACTGCGTGTGACGCCCGCCCGGCGCCGGGTGTGGCGCGTGCCCAGGGGCGCCCGCGCCTTATGCGAGCGCCGTGCGTACCGCTCTTACCAGCGCCTGCGCCCTCGGGTCCGCCGTGACGCTCTTGCGGAAGCCGTTGGTGACGTAGCCGAAGGCGACACCGCTCTCCGGGTCGGCGAAGGCGAGGGCGCCACCGCGGCCGGGGTGGCCGAAGGAGCCGGGGGAGAGCAGCGGGGACGCTGCGCCGTGCAGCATGTGTCCGAGGCCGAAGCGGGTGTTCACCACCAGCACCCGGTCCGGCCCGGCGGACTGCTCGGCGCGGGCCAGCGCGGCCGTCTCCGGGGTGAACAGACGCGTGCCGCCGTCCACCTCGCCGATGAGCGAGGCGTAGAAGCGGGCCAGTCCGTCGGCGGTGGCGATGCCGTTGGACGCCGGCAGGGCGGCGGCGCGGTAGGCGGGCGCGTTCTCGTCGGGGAGCGGGGTGATCGCGGCGAACGCACGGCGGGTCAGGGACTCCGGGTCGGCGTAGGCCTCGGCCACCGCGCGCTTCGGCCGGGTCTTCAGGCCGCCCGCGGTCTCGGGGGCGGCCACCGGGCCGACGCGGCCCACGCGCGCGTGCTCCGACCGGGGCAGGCCGAGCCACAGCTCGGCGCCGACCGGCCCGGCGATCTCGTCTGCCAGCCACGCGCCGACCGGGCGGCCGGTGATCCGGCGGAGCAGCTCGCCGGTGAGCCAGCTGAAGGTCTGGGCGTGGTAGCCGTGGTCCGTGCCCGGCTCCCACACCGGCGCCTGCGCGGCGACGGCCGCCGCACCGAGGTCGGGGTCGGCGGCCTCGGCAGGGGTCAGCGGGCGGTCCAGCACGGGCACGCCCGCGCGGTGGGCGAGCAGGTGCCGGACGAGCGTGTGCTCTTTGCCGGCCGCCTTGTACTCCGGCCAGTACGTGCCGACCGGGGCGTCCAGGTCCAGCTCGCCGCGCTGGTGCAGGAGCAGCAGGCCGGCGGCCACGACGCCCTTGGTGGCGGAGCGCACGATCTGTGCGGTCCCGGGCTCCCAGGGAGCCGTGCCGGCCGCGCCGTCGAAGTCTCTGGTGCCGGCCCACAGGTCCACGACCTTGTGCCCGTCGCGGTAGACGGCGACGGCCGCGCCGCGCTCGCCGAGCAGCGCGAAGTTCGCTGCGAACGCCTCCCTGACCGGCTCGAAGCCCTCGGCCACAGTGCCGTTCACGTCCACGTCCGCCGTCCCTTCCGATGCGCCTGCGACAGTGGGTCCAACAGGTACCCTGCGCCTGCGATTCCTTGGCGGGATCAGCCGAGCAGAATCGTTACATCGATGTTGTCGCGCGTGGCGTTCGAGTAGGGGCAGACCTCGTGCGCCGCGTCCACCAGCCGGGCCGCCACCTCCGGGTCCAGGACCGGCAGGGAGACGCTGAGGGCTACGGCGAGGCCGTAGCCACGCTGCTTGTTCGGGCCGATGCCGACCTTCGCGGCCACCGTGGAGCCGGTCAGGTCGTAGCCCTCGCGGTTGCCGACCAGGATCAGCGCGTTGTGGAAGCAGGAGCTGTAGCCGGCCGCGAACAACTGCTCCGGGTTGGTGCCGTTGCCGTCGCCGCCCAGCTCCAGCGGCATCGCGACCTTCAGCTCGATCTGGCCGTCCTGGCTGGTGACATAGCCGTTCCTGCCGCCGTGGGCGGTGGCTTCGGCGACGTACATGATCTTCGTCGGGCGCGTGTCGACAGCGGTGCCTTCGTTCATGGCCGGCCTCCCCCGGAGTAAGTGGTGCACAAGTGCATCGTGCACAAGGTACTGGCTGGTAGGTCAGTAGATCAGGGCAGGGGGCAACAAGGGCGGCCGGGGCCGGCTTCGGCAGGCGGCGGGGGGATCAGCACCCGGGGCCGGCTTCGGCAGGCGGCGGGGGGATCAGCGCCCGGACCGGCTTCGGCAGGCGGCGGGGGGATCAGCGCCCGGACCGGCTACGGCAGGCGGCGGGGGGGTCAGTGCCGGTGGGTCGCCGCGCCGGCGCGTTCGGTGAGGTTCCACAGCTCCTCGCGCAACCGCGCGACCTCCTGGGAGCCGAGCCCGGTGGTCGTGAGCAGCGCGCGGGGGACGCGCGCCGCGCGCCCCCTGAGTTCCTCCCCGCGCCCGGTGCACGCGACCAGTACCGAGCGCTCGTCGCCGGCCGCACGCTCCCTGCGCACCAGGCCCGCGCCCTCCAGCCGCTTCAGCAGCGGCGAGACGGTGCCGTAGTCCAGCCGCAGGGCCCCCGCCAGCTCCTTCACGCTGGTCTCGCCGCGCTCCCACAGGACCAGCAGCACGAGGTACTGCGGGTAGGTGAGCCCCAGGTCGTCCAGCAGGGGACGGTACGCGGCGGTCACCGCGCGCTGTGCGGCGTACAGCGCGAAGCACAGCTGGTCGTCCAGCAGCAGCGAGCCCTCGGCGGCGGGTTCCTGGTTCGTCACGCGCCCATTGTCACGGACTTCGGGTCGAACCCGAACGGCAGCTCAAGCCGGTGCGCCCGCATCAGCGTGTCGTCGGTGAGCAGCGCGCCGGTCGGGCCGTCCGCCGCGATCACGCCCTCGCTGAGGATCAGCGAGCGCGGGCACAGCTCCAGGGCGTACGGCAGGTCGTGCGTGACCATGAGGACCGTGACGTCCAGGGAGCGCAGGATGTCGGCGAGTTCGCGGCGCGAGGCAGGGTCCAGGTTGGAGGACGGCTCGTCCAGGACGAGGATCTCCGGCTCCATGGCGAGCACGGTGGCCACCGCCACCCGGCGCCGCTGGCCGAAGGACAGGTGGTGCGGAGGCCGGTCGGCGAAGTCCTGCATCCCGACCCGCTCCAGGGCGGTGCGCACCCGCTCCTCCAGCGCGGCCCCCTTGATCCCCGCGGCGGCCGGCCCGAACGCCACGTCCTCCCGCACGGTCGGCATGAACAGCTGGTCGTCCGGATCCTGGAAGACGATGCCGACCTTCTGCCGGATGGCGGCCATGTGCTGCTTGCCGACGGGCAGCCCGGCCACCGTCACCGTGCCGGTACCGCCGCTCAGGATGCCGTTCAGGTGCAGCACCAGCGTGGTCTTGCCGGCGCCGTTGGGGCCGAGCAGGGCGACCCGCTCGCCGCGCGCGATGGAGAAGTCGACCCCGAACAGGGCCTGATGGCCGTCGGGGTAGGCGAAGGCGAGGCCGAAGACCTCCAGAGAAGCAGTCACAGGACCCATCCCAGCAGACAGACGGCGAGGGCGGCGCAGGGGAGCGTGAGGGCGCGGCGCCACTGCACGCCGGACGCGGTCACCTCGTCGATGACCGGCATCGCGCCGGCGTAGCCCCGGCTCACCATGGCCAGGTGCACACGCTCACCGCGCTCGTAGGAGCGGATGAACAGGGCGCCGGCGGACCTGGCGAGCACGCCCCAGTGCCGTACGCCCTTGGCCTCGAAACCGCGTGACTCGCGGGCGATCCGCATCCGGCGCATCTCGTCGGTGATGACGTCGCCGTAGCGGATCATGAAGGACGCGATCTGCACGAGCAGCGGCGGCAGCTTCAGCCGCTGCAGCCCGAGCAGGAGTTCGCGCAGCTCGGTGGTGGCGGCCAGGAGCACGGATGTGGCGACGCCGAGGGTGCCCTTGGCGAGCACGTTCCAGGCGCCCCACAGCCCGTTCACGCTGAGCGAGAGGCCCAGCACCCGTACGTGCTCGCCCTCCGCCACGAACGGCATGAGGAACGCGAACGCGACGAACGGCACCTCGATCAGCAGCCGTTTGAGGAGAAAACCGGCGGGCACGCGCGCGTAGTGGGACACGGACGCGAGCAGGACGGCGTACACCGCGAACGCCCACATCGCCTCGCGGGGGGTCGACACCACGACCACCACGAACAGGAGGGCGGCGGCGAGCTTGGTGTGTGGCGGAAGGGCGTGCACGGGCGAGTGCCCGTGCCGGTACAGCCTGTGCGCGTGCCCGGCCCCCACGTCAGACCCCGGTGTTCACGGGCGAGACGTCGTCGCTGCGCCGCCTGCGCAGCACCCAGAACACCGCGCTGCCCGCGACGACCGTGACACCGACACCGATCACGCCGGCGAGGCCGCCGGACAGCCGGGCGTCGGAGACGTCCTTGACGCCGTAGTCGGCGAGCGGCGAGTCGGCCGCGGCGTGCTTCTCCTCCTTCGTGTCGATCCCCTTGTCGTGCGCGACCTTCTCCAGGCCGTCGGGGTTCGCGGAGGCGTAGAAACTGACGAAGCCGGCGAGGACGAGGGAGGTGACGAGGCCGGTCACCCACAGTGTGCGCCGGGAGGTGCGCGCCGCCACCGGCACCGCGGGGGCGGGCGCGTCCACCAGGGTGCCGTTCACGCGCAACCGGAGCCGCTGCCGCAGTCCGCGGGCCCCGTACACCAGGTCCGGGCGTACGGCGACGACGGCGCCGACGGTGAGCGCGGTGATGACCGCCTCGCCGATGCCGATCAGCACGTGCACGCCGATCATCGCGGTCGCGACCTTGCCGATGGAGACGTCGGTGGTGCCGCCGACCGCGTAGATCAGCGTGAAGGCGACCGCCGCGGCCGGAACCGACACCAGCGCGGCGACGAACGAGGCGACGGTCACCGAACGCCGCTTGCGGGGCAGCACGGCGAGCAGGCCGCGGAAGACGGCGTACGAGACCACGGTGGTGACGATCGCCATGTCGGTGATGTTCACGCCGAGCGCGGTCAGCCCGCCGTCGGCGAACAGTACGCCCTGCATGAGCAGCACGACCGACACGCACAGCACGGCTGTGTACGGGCCGACGAGTATGGCGGCGAGGGCGCCGCCCAGCAGATGCCCGCTGGTCCCGGCGGCGACCGGGAAGTTGAGCATCTGCACGGCGAAGATGAACGCCGCCACCAGGCCGGCCAGTGGGGCCGTGCGCTCTCCTCCGTGCCCGGCTTCGCTCGCGCGGGAGGTGTCCCCCAGTTCGCGGCGGGCACCGCGCAGGCTCACCGCGAGGGCGCCGGCGGCGACCACTCCGGTGATCGCGGAGGTCGGGGCGTCGATGAATCCGTCAGGTACGTGCACCGTACGATTTTAGAGCCTTGTTGCGAACCCTTTGCAAGAGAGACGGCGTCTCCGTTTTTCCGGGGGTGTAAATCGGAAAATATGGCACATTAGAGAGAAAGCGGATGCATGACTTTTCGCACACGTCACACAGCGTGAGAGGGCGATCCGATGTCTGTAGTCGAGCAGTACGCGCGCGCCCACATCGTCACGGACGAGGAGGACCCGGGGGCCGTACCCGTCATGCTGCGGTACGACCCCGACTCCGATCCACGGTCGGTACGGGTCGGCCTGCCGGGGCCGCACGAGTGGATCTTCTCCCGTGCGCTGCTCGAACAGGGGCTGCGGGCACCGGCCGAGAGCGGCGACGTCCGCGTGTGGCCGTGCGGACGCGTCCAGGCCGTCGTCGAGTTCCACACCGATCACGGCGTCTCGGTGGTGCAGTTCGAGTCGAAGGCGCTGTTCCGCTTCCTCCGCCGCACCTACACCGTCGAGACCGTGCGCGGTCGCTCCACCGTACGCGGCTGATCAGCCGCCCATTCCGAGTAGCTTCGCCACGATCGGCCCGGCCGTGTCGCCGCCGTGGCCGCCCGCCTGGACCACGCCCGCCGCGGCGAGGTCGCCCCGGTAGGCGGTGAACCAGCCGTTGGGCTTCTTCTGTCCGTCCACCTCGGCCGAGCCGGTCTTCGCCCCGTAGTCCGGGCCGAGCCCCGCCATCGCCTCGGCGGCGGTGCCGTACGCGGCCGTGTACTGCATCAGCTCGCGCAGCTGGGAGACCGCCTTGGCCGGCAGGGTGCGCGAGGCGGTGGCCAGGGTGCGGTGGTCGACGGACGGCGACACCAGGTACGGCTGGTGGAAGGTGCCCGACTTCACGGTGGCCGCGACCGACGCCATGTTCAGCGGGTTCATGCGCACCCCGCCCTGCCCGATCAGCGAGGCCGCCATCTGCGCCGCGGACTGCACCGGCACGGAGCCGTCGAAGCTGGGCACACCGGTCGCCCAGTTGTTCATCGACAGTCCGAAGACCTGCTGCGCCTGCTTGGTCAGGTCGTCGTTCTTCAGCTTCTTCGCCTGGCTGATGAAGGCGGTGTTGCAGGAGCGGGCGAAGCTCGCCTTGAACGTGCCGCCCTTGATCTCGAAGTCGTCGTCGTTGTGGAACTTCCAGCCGCCGTAGGTGACCGTCTTCGGACAGGGGTGGTCCTTGTCCGCCGACGCCAGGTCCTTCTCGATCAGCAGCGACGACGTGATGATCTTCATCGTGGAGCCGGGCGCGAGCGAGCCCTGGAAGGCGGTGTTGAAGCCGTGCCCGCTGTTGGCCACGGCGAGGATCTCACCGGTCGAGGGACGCAGCGCGACCACCGAGGCCCGCGCCCGCTTGGCCACCTGCTGCTCGGCCGCCGCCTGCAGGGACGGGTCCAGCGTCGTCTTCACCGTGCCCGGCGTGCCCTTGCTCAGCTCCACGAGCGTCTTGTCGGAGAGCTTGGCCGTCCTGGCCGCCTTGCCGCGCACCACGCGCAGCTCGACGCCCGCCTTGCCGCCCGCCGTCTTGCCGTACTTCTCGCGCAGCCCGTCCAGCACGGTGCCCAGGGACGGGTACCGTGCCGCCGTCAGCTCGCCGCCGTCGCGGTCCAGCCCCTTGACGGGCGGGGTGCCCGATTCCCCGGTGACCAGCTTGTCGCCGTCCTTCAGGTCCGGGTGCACGACGGCCGAATGCCAGTCGACCAGCGGCTTGCCGTCGCTCGCCCGCCGTACGACGGTGAGCGAACTGCCGTACGCCAGCGGCTTGCTGAGGTTCTGGTAGGCCACCGTCGCCTTCACGGAGAACGGCACCTTGGTGCCCGCCGCCGTCCCCGCGGTGAGTGTGACGTCCTTCACATGGGCGGCCTTGGTGTAGCCGGTGAGCAGTTCGGCGGCGGCGGACGGGTCGTCGGTGGCGGCCGCCGCCTCGGTGACCTTGCCGTGCTGCCAGGCGGTGAGGAAGCGGGTCGTGGCCGTGCGGACCTCGGTCGCGGTGAGCGGGCCGCTGGGGACGGCCTTGTGTCCGGCCGTGGCGCCGGTCCGCTCGTCGGCCGCGGCCCCGCCGCCGTACAGCGCGTAGACGCCGAACCCGGCGCCGCCGACGACCACGGCGATCATTCCACCGAGTACGGCAGGACGGGTCCTGCGCCGTCCGTCGACACGCCTTCTCTTGCCCACAGCCTCAGTTCCTCCACGCCTTCCCCAGGGTCCCCGCAGCCCTCACACTCCCCAACGACGGCAATCACCTTAAAGTCCCCGCCTTCACGGGTGACGTCAGCCGGCATTCCGTAGCAGGCTTGCGACAATCGGCCCGGCCGCGTCGATGCCGTGCCCGCCGTCCTGGACCATCGCCGCCGCGGCCATGTCGCCCCGGTAGCCGGTGAACCAGCTGTCCGGCCTGGCCTCCCCGTCGACCTCCGCGGAACCGGTCTTCGCGCCGACGTCCCCGCGCAGCCCGGCCATCACGCCCGCCGCGGTGCCGCCGTGCGCGGTGCGGCTCATCATCGCGCGCAGCTGCCGGACCGTGGCCGGCGACAGCCCGCGCGCGCGTGCCGCCTTCCGGCCGTCCAGCGCCAGCGGCACGATCACGGGCTGGCGGAACGTTCCGGTCATCGCGGTCGCCGTGACGGAGGCCATGTTCAGGGGGTTCATCTGGACCTGGCCCTGGCCGATCAGGGCGGCCGCGGTGTCCGGGCCGCCCGATGCGGGGACCCGTCCGTCGAAGGAGGGCACGCCCACCTTCCAGTCCTGGCCGATCCCGAACCGCTCCTCGGCCTCCTTGGTGAGGGAGTCGACCTTCACCTCGTCCGCGAACTTCACGAACGCCGTGTTGCAGGAGCGGGCGAAGCTGTCGGCGAGCGAGGCGTGCTCGTCCGGCTGCAGGCCCTTGAGGTTGTGGAAGGTCTGGCTCTGCCAGACGGCCGACGGCGGGCAGGGCGCCGAGCCGCCGGCGGTGGTCAGGCCGTTGTCGATGAGGGTGGCCGCGCTGACGATCTTCATGGTGGAGCCGGGGGCGCGCGTGCCGAGGAAGGCCGCGTCGAAGCCGTCCAGGCGGTTGTTGGCGACGGCCAGGATCTCGCCGGTGCTCGGCTTGACGGCCACCACGGAGGACTCGGCGTGCTTCTCCACGGCCGCTTCGGCCGCCGCCTGCGCGCTCGCGCTGAGCGTCGTCCGCAGCTTGCCGGGCTTGCCCTTGACCAGGGTGAGGAGCGGGGTGTCCGCGGGCCGGCTGCCGTCCGCGGCGGCCTGGTGGCGGATCACGAGTTCCACCCCGGGCCGGCCGCCGGCCTTGTCGCCGTACCGGCGGCGCAACTCGTCCAGAATCGGACCGAGGGAGGGGTACTTCTCCCGCGTCACCACCGACCCGTCGCGGTCCACGGGCTCGATCTCCGGAGCCGCCGACTCGCCGGTGCTGAGCGTGTCGCCCCTGCGCAGGCGCGGGTGGACGACGGAGGGCTGCCAGTCGACCAGGGCGCGGTGCGAGGTCTCGCCGCGTACGACGGTCAGCTCGCTCCTGTAGGACAGGGGCCGGGAGGTGCCGTCGTACGACACCGTCGCCCCGACCGTGAACGGCACGGTGTCGCCGGTGGCCGGGCCGGGCGTGATGTGCACCTTGCCGATGTGCGCGCCGCCGCCGAAGGCATGCAGCAACTCGCGGGCCGCCTCGGGATAGTTCGTGTACGACGCCGCGGTCGCCGCGTCACCCTTCTCCCAGGCGGTGAAGAACGCGCCGGTCGCGTCCTTCACCTCGGCTCTGCTGGGCGGCCCCGTCTTCACGGACGCCGCGCCCCCCGTGCCGCCGTCGCCGCCGAGCGCGGACGCGATGTTGTAGAGCCCGTAACCGGCCCCGCCCAGCACCGTGACGCACACGCCGCCTATGACGGCCGCCTTCACCCCGTTGCGCATGCCGCGGATTCCCCTCCCGCCGACCCCTGTTGAACGCGTTCAAAAAGATGTCTCCGGAAGCACTGTAAGCGGTTGTGGTGCCGCTGCGACAGGGTTTCGCGGCTGTTGTGCGACAGGGGCGGCGACTGCCGGAACGCAGACCTCCCCCGTCAAGTCCCGAAGAGTCGTGCCATGACGGCGGCGGCGCGGCCGGGGCGCAATCGAAGTCCGGGCACCCGCCCGGGACAGCCGAGTCGTGGGAGTGAGTCCGATGCCGAACCGTCCTTCACCGCCATGGGGGGCCTTGGCCGCCGTCGCGTTCGTGATCCTGTTCGTCGCCTGCCTGACCTGGGCGCTGGGCGACGGCGTGGTCACCGGCACCTCCCTCGGCTGCCTGCTGAGCGGAGTCGGGGTGACGATGGCCGCGAGGCACGCCTTCCGTCAGGAGAACGGGCTGGAGCCCCCGGATCCCCCGGAACACGGGCTGCCCCCGCGACGCACCCGCCCGGCTAGACCCAGGTGTCCAGCCACATCCGCGACCGCCAGGAGTCGATCGGGATGGCCTGGCCGGTGTAGAGGGGCCAGAAGTAGATGAAGTTCCAGGCGATCAGCAGCACCAGGACGCCCGCCGCCGAGGCGCCGATCACGCGGCGGGTGTCGGAGGAGCCCGGCGGGCCGGTGATCGCGCCGATCATCATGGCCACCGCCAGGCACAGGAACGGCAGGAAGACGACCGCGTAGAAGAGGAAGATCGTCCGCTCCTGGTACAGGAACCAGGGCAGGTAGCCCGCCGCGATGCCGCAGGCGATCGCGCCGGCCCGCCAGTCGCGGCGGAACGCCCAGCGCCACAGCACGTAGCCGATCGCGAAGCAGGCCGCCCACCACAGCAGCGGTGTGCCGATCGCGAGGACCTCCCGGGCGCACTTCTGGCCCGCGTCCGCCGGGCAGCCGTCGGCGCCGGGGGAGGGCGACTCGTAGAAGTACGACACCGGGCGGCCCAGCACGATCCAGCTCCACGGGTTGGACTGGTAGGTGTGCGGCTGGTCGAGGTGGACGTGGAAGATGTACACCTCGTGCTCGTAGTGCCACAGGCTGCGCAGCCAGTCCGGCAGGAACGCCCAGGTGCCGCCCTTGCCGTCGGTGGCCGCCCAGTTGCGGTAGTAGCCGCCGGTGCCGTCGGACGGGGAGAGGATCCAGCCGGTCCAGGAGGCGACGTAGACCACCAGCGTTACCGGGACCGTCGCCAGGAAGGCGAGGCCGGTGTCGTACTTGAGGGTGGCGACGTACGGGTGGTACGCGCCGGCCACCTTGCGGGTGCCGACGTCCCACAGGACCGTCATCACGCAGAACGCGGCCAGGACGTACAGGCCGTTCCACTTCGTGCCGACGGCCAGGCCCAGCATCAGCCCGGCCCCCCAGCGCCACGGCCGCCACCCGAACCGGAAGGTGTCGGCGACCTGCGCGTCCGGCCGGACCCGGCCGTCCGGCCCGGCCGGCAGCGCGGCGGCCAGTCTCTCCCGCGCCCGGTCCCGGTCCACGACCAGACAGCCGAACGCGGCCACCACGAAGAACATCAGCACGCCGTCGAGCAGCGACGTCCGGCTCATCACGAAGTGCAGGCCGTCCACCGCCATCAGCGCTCCCGCGAGACAGCCCAGGAAGGTGGAACGGAACATCCGCCGCCCGATCCGGCACAGCAGCAGCACGCTCAGCGTGCCGAGCAGCGCCGTCATGAACCGCCAGCCGAACGGGTTGAACCCGAACATCAGCTCGCCGAGCCCGATGACGTACTTGCCGACCGGCGGATGCACCACGTAGGCCGGGTCCGTCGGGACCGCCAGATGGCCGTGCTGCTGCAGCACCAGGTCGTTGGCGCCCTTGCCGTACTTGTCCCAGCTGACCTCGAAACCGCGGTGGACGAGCGCCCAGGCGTCCTTCGCGTAGTACGTCTCGTCGAATATCACCGCGCGCGGGCTGCCCAGGTTCCAGAACCGCATCACGCCCGCCATCAGCGTCACCAGCAGCGGCCCGCCCCAGCCCGACCAGCGGGTGATCCGCTCGGCCAGGACCGGTGGCACGCCGAGCACCCGCCACAGCCGGGGACTCGGCTCGGCGTACGGCGGCACCAGCCGGTCGCGTACGTCGCCCGAGGGCGCGTCCGTGGCCGGTGCGTACCCGAATCGGCGCAGCCGCTGCTGCCACGACGGCCGCCGGTCTTGCGGCGTCCGGCCCTGCCGGAGGTCCATGGAGGACGCGGTACTGGTCACCGCGCCATCGTAGGGAACCGTTCTGTGCGAGTCCCGTGCATGTGCGGTACCGGTCGGGACACGGTCGGATTCCCCCGGCCGCCGGGCGCCCGGAGCCGGCCATGGAACTCCTGGGAGGATGGGGGTGTGACTGGAACCCTTGTCCTGGCAGGAACCCCCATCGGCGAGATCGCGGACGCGCCGCCCCGGCTCGCCGAGGAGCTGGCCGGCGCCGACGTGGTCGCCGCCGAGGACACCCGGCGGCTGCGCCGGCTCACCCAGGCGCTGGGCGTCACCCCCAAGGGGCGCGTGATCTCGTACTTCGAGGGCAACGAGTCCGCCCGCACCCCCGAGCTGGTCGAGGAGCTGCTCGGGGGCGCCCGCGTGCTGCTGGTGACCGACGCGGGCATGCCGTCCGTCTCCGACCCCGGGTACCGGCTGGTCGCCGCCGCCGTGGAGCGGGACATCCGGGTCACCGCGGTACCCGGCCCGTCCGCCGTGCTCACCGCGCTCGCCCTGTCCGGGCTGCCCGTCGACCGGTTCTGCTTCGAGGGCTTCCTGCCGCGCAAGACCGGTGAGCGGCTGTCCCGGCTGCGCGAGGTCGCGGGCGAGCGGCGGACCCTCGTCTACTTCGAGGCCCCGCACCGGCTCGACGACACCCTCGCCGCCATGGCCGAGGTCTTCGGCGCCGACCGCCGGGCCGCCGTCTGCCGCGAGCTGACCAAGACGTACGAAGAGGTACGGCGGGGCCCGCTGGCCGAGCTGGCGCGGTGGGCCGCGGAGGGTGTGCGCGGGGAGATCACCGTCGTGGTCGAGGGCGCCCCCGAGGCCGGGCCCGAGGAGGTCGACGCCGCGGAGCTGGTCCGCCGGGTCCGGGTGCGGGAGGAGGCCGGCGAGCGCCGCAAGGAGGCCATCGCGGCCGTGGCGGCGGAGGCCGGGCTGCCGAAGCGGGTCGTCTTCGACGCCGTGGTCGCGGCCAAGCGTGCCGGTGAGTGACGGCCGTCCGGCCGGGTAGCGCCGCCGGGGCGGGCTTCGTCGCGGGGTGCGGGTCCGCCGTGGCTCGTCGCGCAGTCCCCCGCGCCCCTTCAGGGTGCCTTCACCGTGCCGTTGCCCGCGTTCCTTCAGGGCGCCTTCACCGCGCTGCTGCCCGTGTCCCTCAGGGGCGCCTTCACCGTGCCGTCGCCGCGTCCCTTCAGGGTGCCGTGCCGTTCAGGGCATCGTGCCGCCCGCGTCCCTTCGGGGTGCCTTTACGCCGTTGCGGGCGCGCCGTCGGGGTGCCTCCGTGCGCCCCATGGGCGGGCAAAAGGCTGTCGTCGATGGCAAAGCCCAGGCGTCTCATCCGGAACGCTTCGGCAAGCGACGTCCAAATCGCCTCCAACACTCGACAGCCCTGATGCATTCGCTCCGGCGGAGGCATCCACTGGTCGAAGGGACCCACCCGCCCAACAGGGACGCCCCCGTCCAACAGGGAGCTGGCATGAGTGACATAGCAGGGCAAACCGGCCTCCGCGGTACGGCCACAGCCGTCGTTCACGAGTCCTATTCCTTCGCCTGCATGCGCTGCGGGCACGGCTGGGAACAGTCGTACGAGATAGAGCACCACACGGATGCCGAAGGGCATGACTTCGTGCTGTACGTGGCCGACGGCCGGGTCGTGCCGTCGCCGCTGAGCCGCCCGAGCTGCCACAACTGCGACGGTCACATCGTGCGGATCATGCGCGCGGGCCAGGTCTCGGCCGTGCGCGGCGCGGCGCGGCAGCACAGCGTGCCGCAGGCGGGCCCGGCCGAGGCACCGCAGGTGCCCGCACGGGCCGGCCAGTCGCACCACTGGCACCTGTCCGATCTGCTGCACCCCTTCCAGCGCAGGGCCAGCTGAACCGGTCACCCGTCTGCGCAGGCATGCCCCTTCCGTAGGATCGGGGCATGCCTTCGAACGCCGGCCCGAACTCCAAGGACGACAAGAACGCGGCTCCGCCGCTCCCGGCACCCCTCCAGGTGCCGGTCGCCGACTCCCACACCCACCTCGACATGCAGTCCGGCACCGTCGAGGAGGGCCTGGCGAAGGCCGCGTCGGTGGGCGTCACGACCGTCGTCCAGGTCGGCTGCGACATCAAGGGTTCGCAGTGGGCCGCCGAGATCGCCGCCGCGCACGACAGCGTCCACGCCACCGTCGCCCTCCACCCCAACGAGGGCCCGCGCATCGTCCACGGCGACCCCGACGGCTGGTCGAGGCAGGGTGCCCGGAAGCCGGGCGGCGACGCCGCGCTCGACGAGGCCCTCGCCGAGATCGACCGCCTGGCAGGCCTGCCCCAGGTCAAGGGCGTCGGCGAGACCGGCCTGGACTACTTCCGCACCGGCCCCGAGGGCAAGGCCGCCCAGGAACGCTCCTTCCGGGCCCACATCGAGATCGCCAAGCGGCACGGCAAGGCCCTGGTCATCCACGACCGCGACGCCCACGCCGACGTGCTGCGCATCCTCGAGGAGGAGGGCGCCCCCGAGCGCACCGTCTTCCACTGCTACTCCGGCGACGCCGACATGGCCGGGATCTGCGCCCGCGAGGGCTACTTCATGTCCTTCGCCGGCAACGTCACCTTCAAGAACGCCCAGAATCTGCGGGACGCGGTCGCCGTCGCCCCACTGGAACTGCTCCTCGTGGAGACCGACGCGCCCTTCCTGACCCCGGCGCCGTACCGCGGACGGCCCAACGCCCCGTATCTCATTCCGGTCACGGTCCGCGCGATGGCCGCCGTGCGCGGCATCGACGAGGATGCCCTGGCGACGGCGCTGGGTGCGAACACCGCCCGCGCCTTCGACTACTGAGCGTGCATAGATCATAACCGCCCGATAACGGCCGGCCCGGTACGCAACCGGTCCGGCCGCCACCGTGCGTAGTCGCGCCGCTTTGGAGAGTGACGGGTGTGCCGCTAGGTTCTGGGCCCGATCCGGACCCCTCTGGCCCCTCTGGAGCGTGTCGGCGTGAGCAATCCGCAGTACGAGACGTACGAGACGTACGAGGCGTACGGCCCCGAGCCCTCCGTGCACACCGCGGAGACCCTTCCGTACGGGCTGTACGAGGACACCTACCGGCCCGCCTACGAGGCCGAGGCCTACTACGTCACCGAACCGGCCCTGCCCGTGCCCCGGCAGACGAGGAGCACGCCCGAGACGATGCCGTACGAACCCGAGGCACCTGCGGAACCCGAGGCACCCGCGGCACCGGAGGCATCCGGGGAAGTCGGCGGCCGGGCCGGGCGCCGGCGCAGGAAGCGCTCCGCGGACCGCCCCGAATCCGCCGTGCGCCGCCTGCTGCCGCAGGCCCTCGTCGTGGCCTTCCTGGCCGGCGGCACCACCGCGTTCGTCGCCAAGGACAAGGCGGTCGAGCTGAGCGTCGAGGGCAGGCAGCGCTCCCTGCACACCTTCGCCGACGACGTGAGCGAGCTGCTCGCCGAAGAGGGCGTGCGGACCGGGGCGCACGACGTGATCGCGCCTGCCCCCGGCACGGCACTCACCAGCGGCGACGCGGTCGCGGTGCGGTACGGGCGCCCGGTACGGCTCACCCTTGACGGCCGGCCGCGCGAAGTGTGGACGACGGCGCACACGGTGGAAGGCGCGCTGGACGAGATGGGCGTGCGCGCCGAGGGCGCCTACCTGTCCACCTCGCGCTCGCAGCCCATCGGGCGCACCGGGCTGGCGCTCGACGTGCGCACCGAGCGCGCCGTCACGGTCATGGCGGACGGCCGGACCCGCACCATCCGCACCAACGCGGCCACCGTCCGCGAGGCCGTCGAGGAGGCGGGGATCACCCTGCGCGGCGAGGACACCACCTCCGTCCCGCCGGAGAGCTTCCCGCGCGACGGGCAGACGGTGACCGTGCTGCGGGTGACCGGCAGCCGGGAGATCCACGAGCAACAGATCCCGTTCGAGGTCGAGCGGACCGAGGACCCCTCCCTCTTCAAGGGCACCGAGGTCGTCGCCCAGCCCGGCCGGCCCGGACTGCGCCGGACCACCTACCTGGTGCGCAGCGTCAACGGGGTCCGGCAGAAACCGCGCCGCGAGAAGTCCGAGGTGGTGCGCAACCCGCGCAAGCAGGTGGTGAAGGTGGGCACCAAGCCCCGTCCGCACTCCGTGCACGGCGCCGACCACCTCGACTGGCGCGGGCTCGCTGCCTGCGAGTCCGGCGGCCGGCCGCACGCGGTCGACCCCTCCGGCACGTACGGCGGGCTCTACCAGTTCGACACCCGCACCTGGCAGAGCCTCGGCGGCAGCGGCCGTCCCCAGGACGCCTCGGCGGAGGAACAGACGTACCGGGCGAAGAAGCTGTACCTGCGACGGGGGGCGAGTCCCTGGCCGCACTGCGGGGCGCGGTTGCGGGGGTAACCGGCGGTGGTGCCGCCGTGCGGGCCGCGGTCTCGGGCGAAGCCGCAAACCCGGGGCGGGCACCCCGTCGGCGCGGGTGAGCGACGGTGGCTGCGGAGGTGGCCGGCCGTGGTGCCGCCGTGCGGGCCGCGGTCTCGGGCGAAGCCGCAAACCCGGGCCGGGCACCCCGTCGGCGCGGGTGAGCGGCTTCCCGGCACCGGCCCCCGCCCAGGACACCTGGCAACCCCCGCACGCACACCCCCGTACCCTTGTCCCGTGAGCAGCCCCACCCCCGACGCCCTCCTCGGCCCCGCCGACATCCGCGAACTCGCGGCTGCGCTCGGTGTCCGTCCCACCAAGCAGCGCGGTCAGAACTTCGTGATCGACGCCAATACGGTCCGCCGTATCGTCCGTACCGCCGAGGTCCGCCCCGACGACGTGGTCGTCGAGGTCGGCCCGGGGCTCGGTTCCCTCACCCTCGCGCTGCTGGAGGTCGCCGACCGGGTCACCGCCGTCGAGATCGACGACGTCCTGGCCGGCGCGCTGCCCGCGACCATCGCCGCGCGCATGCCCGGGCGCGCCGACCGTTTCGGGCTGGTCCACTCCGACGCGATGCACGTCACCGAGCTGCCCGGCCCCGCGCCCACGGCCCTGGTGGCGAACCTGCCGTACAACGTCGCCGTACCCGTGCTGCTGCACATGCTCGACACCTTCCCGAGCATCGAGCGGACACTGGTGATGGTGCAGTCGGAGGTCGCCGACCGGCTGGCCGCCACGCCCGGGAACAAGGTGTACGGCGTCCCCTCCGTCAAGGCCAACTGGTACGCCGAGGTGAAGCGGGCCGGGGCCATCGGACGCAACGTCTTCTGGCCCGCGCCGAACGTGGACAGCGGGCTGGTCTCCCTCGTCCGGCGCGCCGAGCCGCTCAAGACGACCGCTTCCAAGGGCGAGGTCTTCACGGTGATCGACGCGGCCTTCGCCCAGCGCCGCAAGACGCTGCGGGCCGCGCTCGCCGGCTGGGCCGGGTCCGCGGCGGCGGCCGAGGCGGCCCTCGTCGCGGCCGGGGTCTCCCCGCAGGCGCGCGGCGAGTCGCTGACCGTCGAGGAGTTCGCCCGTATCGCCGAGCACCGCGGTGTCCTCGCGGACCGTGGTGGCGAGAGCGCCCCGCAGGCCGGGTAAGCCTTCCGCCGAGCCCCGTCGACACCGCCCGTACAGCCCGTACCGCAAGGAGCCCGGTCAGCAGTGAGCGTCACGGTCCGCGTCCCCGCCAAGGTCAACGTCCAGCTCGCCGTGGGTGCCGCCCGCCCCGACGGGTTCCACGACCTCGCCAACGTCTTCCTCGCCGTCGGCCTGTACGACGAGGTCACCGTCACCCCTGCCGACGAGCTGCGCATCACCTGCGAGGGCCCGGACGCCGGCCAGGTCCCCCTGGACCGCACCAACCTCGCCGCGCGCGCGGCCCTCGCACTCGCCGGGCGCCGCGGCATCGAACCGGCCGTGCACATCCACATCGCCAAGGACATCCCGGTCGCCGGCGGCATGGCGGGCGGCAGCGCGGACGGCGCGGGCGCGCTGCTCGCCTGCAACACGCTGTGGGGCACGGGCGCCTCGCGGGCGGAGCTGCTCGCGATCTGCGCCGAACTGGGCAGCGACGTGCCGTTCAGCCTGGTCGGCGGGGCCGCTCTGGGGGTCGGGCGCGGGGAGCAGCTGACCGTCCTGGAGACCGGCGGCACCTTCCACTGGGTGTTCGCGATGGCCGAGCGGGGACTGTCCACGCCGGCGGTCTTCAGCGAGTTCGACCGGCTGGCCCAGGGGCGGGACATTCCGGAGCCGGTGGCTTCGGCGGAACTGCTGGAGGCGCTGGCGAAGGGGGACGCGGAGGCGCTGGCCGCCTCCGTCTCCAATGACCTTCAGCCTGCGGCGCTCTCCCTCTTCCCGGAACTGGCGGACACGCTGGAGGCGGGGCGCGGCGGCGGTGCCCTCGCCACGCTGGTGTCCGGGTCCGGGCCGACCACGGCCTTCCTCGCGCCAGATGCCGGGTCCGCGGAGAAGGTGGCGCAGGCCCTGCGGGCGTCGGAGACCTGCCGGACGGTACGGACTGCGGCGGGGCCGGTGGCGGGGGCGACGGTTCTCTGAGACATCGCAGGGGACCGGGAAGTCACGTTCGACGACCCTGTCCGCTTCGCGGGCCGGCCGGTGCGAGTGGCCGAGACCGCCCCCCACCGTCGCGCTGTCCGTCGGGAATCATCGAGGATGGCGGCATGACAGGGGAAGCAGACGAGGTCGTTCTGAGCAAGCAGGATCTTCGTGCGGTCACCGCGTTCGCCGCGGCTTCGGCGGAGGTCGTGCTGGAGATATTCGAGGCTGATCAGCCGGACGACTCGCGGCCTCGGGATGCCATCGGTGCGGCGTGGGCATTCGCCCGGGGCGGCGAGCGCGGAAAATCCCTGCGCGACACAGCGTCGGCGGCCCTCAAGGCAGCCAAGAGCGCGCAGACTGCGGCTGCGCGCGAGGCAGCGTGGGCAGCGATGTCTGCGGCAGGCGCCGCTTACCTGCATCCGCTGGCCAAGGCCACCCAGGTCAAGCACATTCTCGGAGCCGGCGCCTACGCAGCCAGAGCGGCCGAACTCGTCGCCGACGACGACCGGAGCGTCGGTGCCGCACACCTCGGACGGACGGTGCGTCGTGCAACACCGGCCGTGGTCGACGTACTCAAACGCTTCCCGACGGCGCCGGACGGCGGCGGACGGGTTGGCGAGTTGATCCGCATCCTGGACGCGGACCTGCGCTCGCTCACCCTCACCGAGTAACCCTCAGCGCCCAGGTGGCGCTGCCCCGACGAGGGCCGCCGAGCGCGGCCGCGGTCAGCCCGGTGTGCGGCGGCAGATCCGGCAGCGTGAACAGGTCGTCCACGGTGCAGCCGTCGATCAGGTCACCACGAAGAGTGACCGCCCCCTCGCCCTCCGCCCCCACCCCCCGAGGCCCTACGCTAGAAGGCTGACCCCCGCGGCTGAGCCGCATGCCGACACAGCCCCGCGCACAGGAGTGAAATGGCCGTCAACCTGGTCAATGTCGAGAACGTCAGCAAGGTGTACGGCACCCGTGCCCTGCTGGACGGCGTCTCGCTCGGTGTGCAGGAAGGGGACCGGATCGGCGTCGTCGGGCGCAACGGCGACGGCAAGACCACCCTCATCCGGATGCTCGCCAAGCTGGAGGAGGCCGACACCGGACGGGTGACGCACTCCGGCGGGCTGCGGCTCGGCGTGCTCACCCAGCACGACTCCCTCGACCCCGCCGCCACCGTCCGCCACGAGGTCATCGGCGACATGGCCGACCACGAGTGGGCGGGCAACGCCAAGGTGCGGGATGTCTTGACCGGGCTGTTCGGGGGGCTGGACCTGCCCGGGTTCCCGAAGGGCCTCGACACCGTCATCGGACCGCTGTCCGGTGGCGAGCGGCGCCGTATCGCACTCGCCAAGCTGCTCATCGAGGAGCAGGAGCTGCTCGTCCTGGACGAGCCCACCAACCACCTGGACGTGGAGGGCATCTCCTGGCTCGCGAAGCACCTGCAGAACCGGCGCTCGGCGCTGGTGTGCGTGACGCACGACCGGTGGTTCCTGGACCAGGTCTGCACCCGCATGTGGGACGTGCAGCGCGGCGACGTCTACGAGTACGAGGGCGGCTACTCCGACTACGTCTTCGCGCGTGCGGAGCGCGAGCGGATCGCCGCCACCGAGGAGGCCAAGCGGCAGAACCTGATCCGCAAGGAGCTGGCCTGGCTGCGGCGCGGCGCGCCCGCCCGTACCTCCAAGCCGCGCTTCCGGGTCGAGGCCGCCAACGAGCTGATCGCGGACGTGCCGCCGCCCCGGGACAGCAGCGAGCTGATGAAGTTCGCCTCCTCGCGGCTCGGCAAGACCGTCTTCGACCTCGAGGACGTCACCGTGCAGGCCGGCCCGAAGGTGCTGCTCAAGCACGTCACCTGGCAGCTCGGCCCCGGTGACCGCATCGGCCTCGTCGGGGTGAACGGCGCCGGGAAGACCTCGCTGCTGCGGGCCATGGCCGAGGCCGCCCGCACCGAGGGCGAGGCGCAGCCCGCCGGCGGCCGTGTCGCCGTCGGCAGGACGGTCAAGCTCGCCTACCTCTCCCAGGAGGTCGCCGAACTCGACCCCACCTGGCGGGTGCTGGAGGCCGTGCAGCGGGTCCGTGAGCGCGTCGATCTCGGCAAGGGGCGCGAGATGACGGCCGGGCAGCTGTGCGAGACCTTCGGCTTCAACAAGGACAAGCAGTGGACTCCGGTGGGCGACCTCTCCGGTGGTGAGCGTCGGCGGCTGCAGCTGCTGCGGCTCCTCATGGACGAGCCCAACGTGCTCTTCCTGGACGAGCCCACCAACGACCTCGACATCGAGACCCTCACCCAGCTCGAGGACGTCCTCGACGGCTGGCCCGGTTCGATGGTCGTCATCTCCCACGACCGGTTCTTCGTGGAGCGCACCACGGACCGGGTGTTCGCCCTTCTCGGGGACGGCGCCCTGCGGATGCTGCCGCGCGGGATCGACGAGTACCTGGAGCGGCGGCAGCGCATGGAGGAGGCGGTCGCCGCGCAGGCCACCGCCACGGCGCCCAGGCCGGCCACCACGGAGAAGAGCGCCGCCGACCAGCGTGCCGCGAAGAAGGAACTCCAGAAGATCGAGCGCCAGTTGGACAAGCTCTCGGAGAAGGAGACCAAGCTGCACGCCCAGATCGCCGAGAACGCCACCGACTTCGCGAAGGTCGCCGAACTGGACGCCCAGCTGCGGGACTTGACCGGGGAGCGGGAGGAACTGGAGCTGCGGTGGCTGGAACTGGCGGAGGACGCCTGACCTCCCCCCGTAGCTCGCACAAGGGGCGCGTGCGCCGTGTGAAGGGGGCGTGAAGGCGCATAACAAGGGCATCACGGGCCGGTCCTCCCTTGGGAACAGGGGAGGGCGCGGCCCCCTGTGCTGTCTGCCCCGGGTGATAGAAAGGGCCGTCTGAGAACTGTCTGAGTACGACCTTGGGTCCGTGAACGAACCTCAGGGCGTGGCTAAAAATCAGTGAACGAGGGGGAAGAGCGCTGATGACTCAGCCGCCCAACCAGCCGCCGCAGAGCGGTTTCGGAGCGCCGCAGGACCAGCCGCCGCAGGGCGAGGGTTCCGGTGCCCCGCAGACACCACCGGCCCAAGGCGGCTTCGGTGCTCCGCAGACCCCGCCCGCGCAGGGCGGCTTCGGTGCTCCGCAAACCCCGCCGGCACAGGGCGGTTTCGGTGCGCCCCAGACCCCGCCGGCACAGGGCGGTTTCGGGGCGCCCCCGCCGCCCGCCGGCCCGCCGCAGCAGCCCCAGCCGGGTTACGGCTACCCCCAGCAGCCGGGCCCTTACGCCGCCACCCAGGGCCCCTACGGCTACCCGCAGCAGCAACCGCAGCAGCCGGGCCCCTACGCCGGCCCCCAGGCCGGCTACGGCCACCCGCAGCAGCCGCCGTACCCGGCCGCGCCCGGCGGCGGCGCGCAGGGCGCCCGGAAGAAGACGGCGCTGATCATCGGCGCCGCGGTGGCCGCGCTGCTCGTCATCGGCGGCACCGTGTACGCGGTCACCGGCGGCGACGGCGACGAGGGCCGGAAGAAGCCCGTCGCCCAGCAGAGCGACGACCCCAAGCACTCCGCCACCAGTTCGCCGTCGGCGTCCACCGCCGGCGGCGCCGACCCGGAGAACCTCAACGGAGGCCGTCAGCCCGGTGAGGCCAAGGTGCTCTGGTACAAGCCGGCACCGGACGCCCCGGCCTCGGGTGCCGACGCGCCCGGCATGTGGATCAGCGGCGACACGGCGGTGAAGGCGGCCTACAAGCAGGTCTTCGCTTTCGACGCCGGTGACGGGCAGACCGCCTGGGGGCCGATCGACTTCCCGCAGAAGATCTGCTCGGCCACCCCGCAGAAGTCGGCCGACGGCAAGATCGTCGTCGCCTACATGAACGGCGGCAGCGACCGCGCCAAGTGCAACCAGCTTCAGCAGATCGATCTGGCCACCGGCGAGAAGGGCTGGAGCGGCGAGGTCGCCGACGGCGGGCTGTTCGACAGTGCGCTCAGCGTCGAACTCACGGTCAGCGGCAAGACGCTGATGGTGGGCCGTTCCCAGTCGGGCACGGCGTACGACATCGGCACCGGCAAGAAGCTGTACGACAAGAAGAAGTACGGCGCGGCCTGCTTCCCGGCGGCGTTCGCCGGCGGCACGAACCGGCTGATCCAGGTCGCCTCCTGCGGCGCCGGCACCGGCAGCGAGCACGAGGAGATCCAGGAGCTGGACCCGGCGACCGGCAAGGTCCGCTGGACCCAGCAGGTCAAGAAGGGCTGGGAGGTGTCCCGGACCTACTCGGTCGACCCGCTCGTGGTCTATCTGACCAACCGGGAGAAGAAGGCCTGGAACATCTCCACCTTCACCAAGGACGGCAAGTTCCGCTCCGAGGTCAAGGTGAACGAGAAGTTCGCCCCCCGCTGCGGCTGGGCGGTCCTCGAACGCGAGCTGCAGGGCTGCCAGGGCGTCGCGGTCGACGCCGACACGCTCTACCTGCCCACCGACTCCACCATCAGCGCCAACGAGGTCGTCGCGATCAGCCTCGCCAACGGCAAGGAGAAGTGGCGGGTGAAGTCCCCCGGGGACCGGCCGATGGCGCCGGTGAAGGCCGAGGGCGGCAAGCTCATCGCCTACGTGCAGCCGTCGTACGACACGGGCGGCCAGGTGGTCTCGGTTCCGGTCGGCGGCTCCTCCCACAAGACCACCAGGCTGCTGCAGCACCCGGAGGGTGCCGCCGACTTCGAGAACGCCTTCTACGACGGTGTCGTCGACTGGACGGACGGGCGGTTCTACATCTCCTCGGGCCGGCTGTCCGGCGACGACGACTCGAAGGAGAAGCTGATCATGGCCTTCGGCAACTGAGCCCGGGGCGCCCCACCGGCTTCCCTCTCCGTTCCTTCCGAGTCCCTGCGCCGTACGGCCCTTCCGAGCGTCCCCGAGGTATCCGCGCCATGACCCAGCCACCCCCGCCGCCCCCGAACCAGCCCCCCGGCCAGCCCCCGCAGCCCCCCAACCAGCCCCCGCAGCCGCCGGCCCAGCCCCCGCAGGCCCCCCAGGCCCCACAGCCCGGCTACGGCTACCCACAGCCCGCGTCCGCGCCGCCGCCGGCCCAGCCCGGCTACGGCTACCCCGGCGGCGCACAGCAGAACCCGTACGCCCAGCAGCCCCCGGCCCACGGCCAGGCCGCCGGCTACGGCGCCCAGCCGCAGAACCCCTACGCGCAGCCGACGCAGCCCATGCACGCCCAGGCCCCGCAGCCGGGCTACGGCTATCCGGGCCAGGGCCAGCCGGTCACCATGCCGATGCAGCCGCAGCCGGGTACGGGCGGCGGCGGGCGGAACAACACCGTGCTGTTCATCGTCGTCGCGGCGGTCGTCGCCATCGCGCTGATCATCGGCGGCGGCATCTGGTACGCCAAGTCCTCCGGGGACGACGGCAAGCGCGACGACACGGCCTCCTCCAGCGGTGGCGACGGCGGCAAGAACGGCGCCTCCGGGGGCCCCTCCGGCGGTGGCGGCAAGGAGAAGGTGCCGGACAACCCGGCCTCCCGGATGTTCCTCCAGGTGCCGCTGCCCAAGTCCGACGACACGGTCGTCACCTCGGGGTCGTGGCTGACGGACTCGGTGTACGCCAAGAGCGGCATCGCCGAGATCATCGGCTACGACCCGGCCAAGGGCACCAAGCTGTGGACGATCAAGCTCCCCGGCCCGGTCTGCGCGGCCAGCAGCAAGGTCAACGCGGACGGACGGACCGCGGTCGCCTTCCAGCCGAAGATGCCCGCGAAGGGCTCCTCGGCGGGCTGCAGCCAGGTCGCCGCGATCGACCTCGCCGCGGGGAAGAAGCTGTGGACGCGGTCCGTCAAGTCCGGTGACTACCCGGTCACCTTCCAGAACGTGACGGTCGCTCAGGACACCGTCGCCGTCGGCAGCTACGAGGGCGGAGCCGCGTTCGACGTCGAGACCGGCAAGGCGCTGTGGCAGCCGAAGCCGGACGACACCTGCTTCGACGCGGGCTACGGCGGCGGCGCCAAGCTGGTCGCGGTGCGCAAGTGCGGCCAGTACGACGACCGGCAGCTGCACATCCAGACCATCGACCCGAAGAGCGGGAAGGTGATCTCCGAGTACAAGATGCCCGACGGCATCGAGGACGCCGCCCTCGTCTCCACCGACCCGCTGGTGGTCGCGGCCGACGCGGGTGACAACGCCGGCAGCAGCGGCGTCTCGGACTACTTCTCGGTCGACAACAAGACCGGCAAGCTGCTCGCCCGCATCTCCTCGCCCGGCGACACCTACGCGGGCCGCTGCGACACCTCGCGCATCGACGGCTGCCGGCAGATCGTCGCCGGCAACGGCAGGCTGTACCTGTCGACCGAGGAGCACGACGGCTCGGGCGAGTACAGCAAGACCAACGAGATCGTGGCCTTCGACCTCAAGACCGGCAAGCCGACCGGCCAGCGGGCCGAGGCAGGCAACGGCTACACGCTCTCCCCGCTGCGCATGGACGGCGGCAACCTCATCGCCTACAACGAGCCCCCCTACGACAAGGGCGGCCAGGTCGTCAGCATCGACGGCGGTTCGTTCAAGATGAGCAAGCTGCTGGAGAACCCCGGCACGCGGAACGTGCGCGAGGCGGAGACCGGCCTGCTGCCGGACTACGCGGAGCTGCTCTTCGGCAACGGCCGGCTGTTCATGTCGGCCGTGTACGCCCACAAGTCCAGTTCCTCGTACGGCAAGGAGTACCTGGTGGTGGCGTTCGGCCCCGGCGACTGAGCCGGCGCCGGCGCTGGTCGCCGGTCTCCCCCGAATGGGTGACTTGCCGAGAAGTGCCCCGGATTTCATCGATCCGGGGCACTTCTCATCAAGAGGGGCAGCGCGACGTCGAACAAGCGTGTAGCTTCCGGGGGCATGAAGGGCGGGGGCGCCGGGGGGTCTGGGGGGTTTCTCTATGGGAGTGCGGCTCATGGTCGTCGACGACCATCGCCTGCTCGCGGAGGCGCTGGCGTCGGCGCTCAAGCTGCGCGGGCACCGGGTGCTCGCCGCGGCGGCACCGGCCGCGGGCGCGGCGGATCTGGTGATCGCGCGGGCGCCCGAGGTGTGCCTGCTGGGCACGGCCGCGCCGGCCGAGCCGGGGGTCTTCGACCCCGTGGTGAAGATCAAACGGGACCGGCCGCAGGTTGCGGTGCTGGTGCTCGGCCCGGTGCCGTCGCCGCGCGGGATCGCGGCGGCCTTCGCCGCGGGGGCGTCGGGGTACGTACGGCACGACGAGCGGATCGAGGGCGTCGAGCGGGCCATCATGAAGGCCCGGGCCGGTGAGGCGGCGGTGGCACCGCAGCTGCTCCAAGGCGCCTTCGGCGAGCTGCTGAATCCCGCGGCCCAGCCCGACGACGAGGCTCAGCGGCTGCTGGAGATGCTGACGCCGCGGGAGGTGGAGGTGCTGGTGCGGGTGGCCGACGGCGAGGACACGCGGCTGATCGCGGCGGGGATGGGGATCGCGCCGAGCACGGCCCGTACGCATGTGCAGCGTGTCCTGATGAAGCTGGGCGTCGGGTCACGGCTGGAGGCGGCGGCACTGGCCGCACGCACGGGTTTGCTGGAGCGCGCGGGTTCCCTGCGGGGCCCAGCCACCGAATAGGCACCGGTGCTGGTGCCGGGAGGGGCGTGAAGGCGCCCGTCAGGGGCGCGGGGAACTGCGCGGGCAGCTCCCGCGCGCCCGCGGTCGGCGTGCGGCCCGCAGTGCAGCGGCGGGCCCCCGGCCTCCGGCGTTACTCCGCCCGCTCCTCCGGCAAGCCCTCCGGAGGAAGCGGCGGGGGAGTGGGCCGCAGCTTCAGCCAGGCCAGGAAGAAGATGCCCAGGAGCAGCATGCCGATCCCGGTCCACAGGTTGATGTTGACGCCCTCGGCCTTGTCGATCGCGGCCTGGGAGTCGGTGATCCCGGTGATCGTGACGATGACGCCGTACACCACGAACAGGCCGCCGATGATGCGGCGCAGGTCGAAGATGCGGGCCGCGGTCGCCGACTTGCTCTCCAGCTCGGAGACCTCCCGCTGGACGTCCTCCTCGGTGTAGTGCAGAGGACGACGGGGACGTTCAGGATGCTCGGTCATGGTTTCCTCGATCCTCCCGCGTCAGAACGAGAACGGGATGTAGCAGATGGCGGCCAGGACGACCGCGCCCCAGCCCAGCAGGGCCGGCTTGCGGTACCAGGCCTCGTCACCGGCGGCGGGCGGTTCGGACATGCCGGGGGAGTGGGTGCCGTAGACCAGGCCCCGGAGCTCCTCGACCGGCTTCGGCTCGGTGAACAGGGACACCGCGACCATCACCACCGCGCCGGCGACGAAGCCCGCGATCGCGGAGACGAAGTTGGCGCCCATGTCGGACGGGATGGAGATGATGTCCTTCTTCCAGAGGACGAAGTAGTTGATCATCGCAGCCGTGGTTCCGGCCAGCAGGCCCCAGAACCCGGACTTGGCCGAGGCGCGCTTCCAGAACATGCCGACGATGAAGACGACGAACATCGGCACGTTGAAGAAGGAGAACAGCGTCTGCAGGTAGCTCATGATGTTCGGGAACGAGGACGCCAGGAACGCCGAGCCGACGGAGGCGCAGACGCCGATCACGGTGATCAGGCGGCCGAACCGCACGTAGTAGCCGTCCTCGCGGCCGCGCACCACGTACTTCGCCCAGATGTCGTTGGTGAACACGGTGTTGAAGGACGACACGTTCGCGGCCATGCCCGCCATGAAGGCCGCCAGCAGACCGGTGACGGCGATGCCGAGCACGCCGTTGGGCAGCAGCTCCTGCATCAGGTAGGGGATGGCGTCGTTGTACTGATAGCCGGAGTCGGCGGTGCCGAACTTCGGGACGATCGCGGCGGCGACCAGGCCCGGGATCATCACCAGGAAGACGATGAAGATCTTCGGGTAGGCGGCGATCAGCGGGGTGCGCTGCCCGGCGGAGAGGTTCTTCGCCGACAGGGCGCGCTGCACCTCGGCGAAGTTGGTGGTCCAGTAGCCGAAGGAGAGCACGAAGCCGAGGCCGAGGACGATGGTCAGCCAGTTGGCGCCGAGCGGATTGGCCGAGCCGATGCCGGTGCCGCCCCAGGCGGTGGTGAAGTCGGCGCCGTGGCTCGCGGTGAGCTTGTCGGTCAGCCCGCCCCAGCCGCCGGCCTTCTTCAGGCCGAGCACGGTGATCGGGATGAGGGCGGCGAGGATCACGAAGAACTGCAGCACCTCGTTGTAGATCGCCGAGGAAAGCCCGCCGAGGGTGATGTACGCGAGCACGAAGGCGCCGGCGACGACGATGGCGACCCACTGCGGCCAGCCGAGCAGGGCCTCGACGACGATCGCGAGGGCGTAGAGGTTGACGCCGGCGATCAGGATGGCGGCGACCGCGAACAGGATCGAACTGAGCAGGTGGGCGGCCCGGTCGAAGCGCAGCAGCAGGAACTCGGGGACCGAGCGGACCTTGCTGCCGTAGTAGAAGGGCATCATCACCAGGCCCAGGAAGACCATGGCGGGGATGGCGCCGATCCAGTACCAGTGGACGGTGTAGGCGCCGTACTGGGCGCTGTTCGCGGCCATCCCGAGGATCTCGGTGGCCGCCAGGTTCGCCGAGATGAAGGCGAGGCCGGTGATCCAGGCGGGCAGCGAGCGTCCGGACAGGAAGAAGTCGAGGCTGGTCTTGACCGAGCGGCGGGCGGCCAAGCCGATGCCGAGCACGACGACGAAGTAGATCGCCAGGATCGTGTAGTCCAGCCAGTTGGTGGGGAGCCGTAGCTCCGCCGCCAGATGGATGGGGGCTTCTGTGGGGGTTTGCATGAGAACTCGCTTCGTTGCGCGAACTGATCCAGAGCGGAACCTACGCCTCTGTGTTCAGAATCTGAACACTTCTGTTGGTGTCCTTTGTTTGATTGTGATCGACCGGAGTGTTGTCGAGTTGTGGTTTGTTATGTTTGGTTGTGTTGAGTGATTGGGTGCGGGACGTAGAGGAGTCCGGCGTGAAGAAGACCTCGACCCGGCTGGCCGACGGTCGTGAGCTGATCTACTACGACCTTCGGGACGACACCGTGCGGGACGCGGTCGACCGCCGCCCGTTGGACCCCACGGTCACCACGTCCGAGATCCGCCGCGACCCGCTGCTCGGCGACTCGGTCGCCGTCGCCTCGCACCGCCAGGGCCGCACCTACCATCCGCCGGCCGACGAGTGCCCGCTGTGCCCCACGCGCGGCGACCGGCTCAGCGAGATCCCGGACTCCTCCTACGACGTCGTCGTCTTCGAGAACCGGTTTCCCTCGCTGGCCGGCGACTCCGGGCGCTGCGAGGTGGTCTGCTTCACCTCCGACCATGACGCCTCCTTCGCGGACCTGTCCGTCGAGCAGGCGCGTCTCGTGCTGGACGCCTGGACGGACCGTACGTCGGAGCTGTCGCATCTGCCCTCCGTCGAGCAGGTGTTCTGTTTCGAGAACCGCGGTCCGGAGATCGGCGTGACCCTCGGCCACCCGCACGGACAGATCTACGCCTACCCCTTCACCACGCCCCGCACCGCGCTGATGCTCCGCTCGCTCGCCGCCCACCGGGACGCGACCGGCGGCCAGAACCTGTTCGACTCGGTCCTGGAGCGGGAACTCGCCGGAGAGCGGGTCGTCCTTGAGAGTGAACACTGGGCGGCCTTCGTGCCGTACGCGGCACACTGGCCGTACGAGGTCCACCTGTACCCGAAGCGCCGCGTGCCCGATCTGCTCGCCCTCGACGAGGCGGCACGCACAGAATTCCCCCAGATCTATCTGGAACTCTTGAAGCGCTTCGACCGGATCTTCGATGGGTGGGACGGAGGGAAGAGCCCTGTGCGCGACCGAGGGAAGAGCCCTGTGCGCGACGGAGGGAAGAGTGCTGTGCGGGAGGGAGCGGAGAGCCCCGTGCGGGAGGAAGCGGAGAAGTCCGTGGGTGAACCTCCGACGCCGTACATCGCGGCCTGGCACCAGGCCCCCTTCGGCGCGCTGGCGGAGTTCGACGGCGTGACGCGGGACGACTTCGCGCTCCACCTCGAGCTTTTCACCATCCGCCGCACTTCCGGCAAGCTGAAGTTTCTCGCGGGTTCCGAGTCCGGCATGAGCGTGTTCATCAACGACGTGCCGCCGGAGCGCGCGGCCGAGCGACTGCGAGAGGTAGCGACATGAAGTACCTGGTGACGGGTGGCGCGGGATACGTCGGCAGTGTCGTGTCCCAGCACCTGCTGGAGGCCGGATACGAGGTCACCGTCCTCGACAACCTCTCCACCGGCTTCCGCGCGGGCGTCCCCGCCGGTGCCGCGTTCGTCGAGGGCGACATCCGCGACGCCGCCAAGTGGCTCGACTCCTCCTACGACGGCGTGCTGCACTTCGCGGCGTCCTCGCAGGTCGGCGAGTCGGTGGTGAAGCCGGAGAAGTACTGGGACAACAACGTCGCCGGCAGCATGGCCCTGCTCGCCGCGATGCGCGAGGCCGGCGTCCGCAAGCTGGTCTTCTCCTCCACGGCGGCCACCTACGGCGAGCCGGAGCAGGTCCCGATCCTGGAGACCGCCCCGACGAAGCCGACCAACCCCTACGGCGCCTCCAAGCTCGCCGTCGACCACATGATCACCAGCGAGGCGAACGCCCACGGCCTGGCCGCGGTGTCCCTGCGCTACTTCAACGTCGCCGGTGCCTACGGCGTGTACGGCGAGCGCCACGACCCCGAGTCGCACCTGATCCCCCTCGTCCTGCAGGTCGCCCAGGGCCGCCGCGAGGCGATCTCCGTCTTCGGCGACGACTACCCGACCCCCGACGGCACCTGCGTGCGCGACTACATCCACGTCGCCGACCTGGCCGACGCCCACCTGCTGGCCCTGACGGCCGCCACGCCGGGTGAGCACCTGATCTGCAACCTCGGCAACGGCAACGGCTTCTCCGTCCGCCAGGTCATCGAGACCGTCCGCGAGGTCACCGGCCACCCGATCCCCGAGGTGGTCGCCCCGCGCCGGGGCGGCGACCCCGCCGTCCTGGTTGCCTCCGCGGACACCGCCCGCGAGAAGCTGGGCTGGAACCCGACCCGCGCGGACCTCGCGGGCATCGTCGCGGACGCGTGGGAGTTCGCGCAGAGCATCGCAGAGGAGCACTAGTGGCACCAGTGGGCGCACAGCAGGTCGCGGAGCGCTTCGCCGAGCTGTACGGGGTCGCACCGGAGGGCGTCTGGGCGGCACCGGGACGGGTCAACCTCATCGGCGAGCACACCGACTACAACGACGGCTTCGTGATGCCGTTCGCCCTGCCGCACCGGGCGACGGCGGCCGTCTCCCGCCGCACCGACGGCGTCCTGCGCCTGCACTCCGCGGACGTCGAGGGCGGGGTCGTGCAACTGCGCCTGGACGCCCTCGCCCCGCAGAGCGACGACGACTGGACGGCGTACCCGGCGGGCGTGGTCTGGGCGCTGCGCGAGGCGGGCCACGGCGTCACCGGCGCCGACGTCCACCTGTCCTCCACGGTCCCGACGGGCGCCGGCCTGTCCTCCTCGGCCGCCCTGGAAGTCGTGATCGCGCTGGCGCTCAGCGACCTGTACGACCTCGGCCTGCCGCGCTGGAAGCTGGCCCGGCTGTGCCAGCGCGCCGAGAACGTCTACGTCGGCGCCCCGACCGGCATCATGGACCAGACGGCCTCGGCCTGCTGCGAGTCCGGCCATGCGCTCTTCCTCGACACCCGTGACCTCTCCCAGCAGCAGATCCCCTTCGACCTGGCCGCCGAGGGCCTGCGCCTGCTGGTCGTGGACACCCAGGTCAAGCACGCCCACAGCGGCGGCGAGTACGGCAAGCGCCGGGCCGGCTGCGAGAAGGGCGCGGCGCTGCTCGGCGTCGACGCCCTGCGGGACATCCCCTACGGCGGCCTGGACGCGGCCCTCGCCCGCCTCGGCGACGAGGAGGAGGCCGTCCGCCTGGTCCGCCACGTGGTGACGGAGGACCACCGGGTGGAACGCGTCGTCGCCCACCTGCGCGCCGGCGAGACCCGCGCCATCGGCCCGCTCCTCACCGAGGGCCACGCCTCCCTCCGGGACGACTTCCGCATCTCCTGCCCGGAACTGGACCTGGTCGTCGACACCGCCCTCGCCGCCGGCGCCCTGGGCGCCCGCATGACCGGCGGCGGCTTCGGCGGCTCGGCGATCGTCCTGGCAGAGGCGACGGACGTCGACACCCTCACCAAGGCGGTCGTAGAGGCCTTCGCGACAGCGGCCTTCACCGCCCCTCGTATCTCCGAGGCGGTGCCGTCAGCGGGCGCCCACCGCCTGGCTTGACACTTCTTTTCCCGCGAATCGCAGCACCGCACCGGCTCCCCACGCGCTCGACGCGCAGCGAGCCGGTGCGGTCGTCCTCAGCGTGTCCTCCCGGTACGGGCAGTCCACGGCCCGGACCGAAGTCCCCTCCACCACAGGCGACTTGGCGGCCACCCGGTAATGTGCATGGCGCTCAGAGGCCGCGGTTCTGACGACTGCCCGCCCGGGACGGAGCAGGACCACAAGACACGGGGAGGCCACCGGTATGGCGTGGGAGGAGTGGAAGCAGCTGAAGGCCAAGGCGGCCGATCGGCACTCCACCCGGATGCAGCTCAACCAGCTGCCGGGCGACCTGGGAGGCGGCGGCAGCCCGCAGGGCGACCTGGTCGCAGGGCACAAGGATCTCGAAGCGGTCGGCACGGCGGCGCATGATTTGTTTACCGACTTCACGGCCTACAGCGGGCATGCGCGCGTGGCCTCGGAGGCGGCGGCGGGCGGACTCAAGGGTGAGGGCTTCGCTCTGGGGGCTGCGCTGGAGCATGTGACGGAACGCTGGAGCGAGCAGACCAAGACACTGCTGGACGCCTGCGCCCACATCTCCAACCATCTGCGCTACACCAAGAACCAGCATGCAGCCGACGATTCCTACATCGCCGGCGCGGTCAGCAGCATCGCCATGCTCGACAAGGGTTTCGACGACCGGAAGGGCGATTGACGGCGATGGATCTCGACGTACTGCGTCATGGAACTTCGCCAAGCTCGGTGAAGCGGTCACCGACTGGCAGCAGATGACGAAGAAGCTCGCCGACCTGCGCGAGGATGCCGAGAGCAAGCTGAAGGCGAAGGCCGACAAGGCCAAGTGGGAGGGAATCAACGCCACTGTCAGCCGCGAATTCATCACCAAGACCGTCGCAGAGTTCAGGGACGCACACACCCAGGCGGACTCCATCGCCAAAATCCTCAGTGACACGCGGGGCGAACTCATCAGCTACCGCACTCAGGTGAATGACGCGGTCAAGCGGGCCAACGACCAGAATCTGACCGTGGTGGACAACCGTGACGGCACGTTCTCCGTCATGGCCAACACTCGGCCCGACTGGGCGTCGGATCCCAGCGGCAAGTCCGGCGCGGCCGACCAGCAGACCGTGGACGCCTTCGTCAAGGAGATCCAGGGCATTCTGACCAAGGCGACGCAAAGCGACGACACCGCCGCAGAAGCCCTCAGACTCCTCGTCGACCAGGCCAAGTACGGCTTCTCCCACGCCTCCTACGCGAATCGGGACGAGGCCGCCGCGGCGGTCGCAGCTGCAGGGAAACTGGCCAAGATGGCCCAGAAGCCGGCGGACATGTCTCTGGACGACATCAACGCCTTCAACCGCGAGATGGCGAAGTACCACGACGACCCGCTGTTCGCGGAGAAGTTCGCCAAGAACCTGGGCGCCAAGGGGACGCTCCAGTTCTGGACCGAGATGACCTACGCCCATGCCGGCGCCCGGGGGTCAGCACTTGAGACGATGAAGGAGCTGCAGAACAACCTGAGCCTGACTCTTGCTACGGCGTCCTTCTCGGACTCGGACGCGATGCAGGGGTGGAAGAGGAACCTGCTCGACGAGGCCACCACGAACTTCCGCGCACCCAACTCCCCCAGCCCGATCGGCGCGCTCGGCTACCAGGTCATCAGCAGCCTCATGCGTAAAGGTCAGTACGACACCGAGTTCTTGGATGCCTACCGCAAGGATGTGTTCAAGGTGGACAGGGGAGCGGGGGAGTCGAACACCGACGACCGGTGGGTCAAGGGCTACGACGCCCTCGACCTCGTCTTCGGCGACGGCAACGGCCGGGATCCGCTGGAGGGCTTGTTCGACGGCCTCTCCCACAACCCCGAGGCGGCCGAGCACGCCTTCGCGTCCAAGCCGGACTTGGAACACATGCTCGGCACCCTCAAGTTCACGGACCGCGGGGAGTCCCTGGGGCGGGCTCTGCAAAGTGCGGTCACCGGAGTCGCTGTGAACGACTTCACCTCGTCGGCGCCACCGCACAGCGCCGCTCAAGTGAAGATCATGGCCGGCATCATGGCTGTGGTGGCCCAACCCGACGCAGGCGCGGACTTTGTGAAGAAGGGGCTGGGCGACAGCCTCGGCAACATGGCGGCCTCCTACATGCCGGAGATCAGCAGGTCGATCGGAAGCTCCAATGCCGTCGTGTTCCTGACCAACAGTGATGATCCGGAGGCGCTTGAGACCGCGGACGTGATCCGATTTCTTTCAGCGGTGTCCGCGGACCCCGCCGGCCGGGCGGGGATCATCGTGGGAGAAGGCGTGTACACCAGCGGACTCCTGGAGGCACATCTGTCGGACCCCTCGCTCTTCGACGGCTCCCGCGTGAAGGTCCTCGAAGACATCGGCCGGAATGCAGGCACCATCGAGGGGATCGTCGCTCATTCGGTGGCGGACGAAAAGGTGCAAGCCGTCGTCGACGGGGAGAAGGATTACAACGACGCGCTGGCGAAAAAGGGTGACTTCGTCAAGACATGGCTGGGGACCGGCGTCGGGTATGGATCCGTTTCCCTCTTTCCCGAGGGGCGCATGGGATCGGCGACCGGTGCTGCAGTCGGCGGTTTCGCCGGGGGTGTCATCGGATTGGCCGTGGACCGCCTGATGGAGGGCCAAGAGCTGGAAGGGGCTCGCGACGGGGCTCTCTACGCAAGCGCCAAGGACCTTTACGCAGCTCGGGACTCGGTCAATCGGCAGACGCAGGCCTCGGTCACGGATGCCCTGGAACGGCATCATGTGAACCTACCCAAGGACGGTACGAGCGACACCATTCGGAATGCTGTCAACGGAGGTTGGGACGACGCCAGTGAATTCTTGAGCAACTCGAAGGAGCGTCCGCGTGGGTGACCGGACCGGCAGCGGGAAGCGCAAGGCGAGAGAGTACAGCGCCAAGACGTTCGTCGCCTGCGTGGTGGGTTTCCTTGTCGTCGGCGCGGGCGCCTGGTTCGCCCTCACGACGGGGCTTGAGCGGCTGCCGTCCAAAGTGTGCGATGGCGCTGTCGAGCGGGACCTGGTGATCCGGACGCTGCCGCGTACGCGGACGGCGGAGGAAGGGGCTGAGCGTCGGCGCGAGGGTGCGGAGCTTCGCTTCTCCTGTCATGTCTACACGAGCGCGGATTCGATCCTTTCGGGTGTGGCGCGCGTGGACGACGCCTCCCCGCAGGTCTGGCTGAGCCATTACGCCGGCTCCGCCGACCGCCGCACCGTCCGTGTGTCGTCCGACGGGATCGAGGCCCTGGCCGAATTCGGCGGTGACAGAGTCCACTCCTCCGTCTACGTCCCCTGCACTCCCCGGGGCGTCCGGGCGGGCGAGGCCGATCAGTCCTACGCCATCGTCGCCGAGACCTATCTGGTGGGGAAGGCCAGGGTCTCCGGTACAGAACTGGGCCAGGCCCTGACCGACTTCGCCTACCGGCTCACCGAGCATGCCTACAAGCTGGCCGAGTGCGAGTACCCCCGTCACTTCCCCGAGGAACTTCCCCGTTACGGGAGCCGCTGATGGACGACGACGAGATACGGTCCCGGTTCGACGGGCGGGGTCTGGTGGAGATCCGGGGTGGGACGTCCGTGATGGAGCGGGCCGAGAAGGTTGCGCACGCGCTCGGCTACCGGCTCATCTCCAGCGAGTCCACCCGCGGCCCGGGCCTCGTGCTCGGTCTTCCGGCGTCTCCCCGCACCGTGCGGCTCGTCTTCCGCCGCGACGACGACCCCCGGGCCCGGCGCCAGGCTGAGCGGACCATCGAGCGTCTGCGGGCCGGAGGTCCCCTGTTGGCGGACGACGAGTCGCTGCTGCCTCCGCCGCCTCCGCCCGCCCCGGCACCACCCTTCGTGCCCCGGCCGCCGGTACCCCGTCCCCGGCGGTCGATGGAACCGCCTCCGCCCCCACGGTCGGTAGGGCCCGGCTTCAGGGTTCCGCCCCGGCCGCCCTGTCCGCCGCCGCCTGCTCCGCCGACGGAGTGAGCCGCCGTCAGCCCAGTCGCTTCGTCAGTGTGTACTCCGTGATTCCCGGCGGGTAGTCGGGGATCACGCACACCACCTCGTAGCCCTGCTTCTTGTAGAACTCGGGGGCCTGGAAGTCCCAGGTCTCCAGGCGGGCGGAGGTGCAGGCGCGGGTGGCGGCGATGTGCTCGGCCTCGGCGAGGAGATGTGAGCCCAGGCCGGTGCCGCGGTGCACGGGGTCGACCCAGAGGTAGGTCACGTGGAGCCAGGTCGTCCAGGTGTGGCCGACCAGACCGCCGGCGAGGTCGCCGGCGGCGTCCAGGGCCCACACATGGAGCGGGGACTCGCGTTCGTCGGGGGTACCACGCAGGGCGGCGAGGACCGGGGACGCCGTCGTGTTGCTGTCCCGCAGCCGCGACCGGAGCAGATCACGTCGGCCTTTGTCGACTTCCGCCTCAATACGAAACATGCGGCACACGATAAACGCGTCAGACGGCCAGTTCTGCAAATCTACTTCCGCTGCGTGCTCTCATCCGTACTCTGAGGAACAGCACCGGTGGGGGCCGGTGCCGCTCAGGGGGCGAGACAGGCGGGTACGGCGCCCGCGGTGGGGGTAGCAGTTTCCGCAACGGCGGCGGCCGTGCGGCGCGCGTCCTCGTCCGCGGGTGTCGTACCCGGCGCGGGTCGTCGTTCTCCGCACCTTTTCCGGGCATGTCCGGACCGGCCGAATCCGGAGCTTTCCGGACCGTGGGTACCCCTGCTCCACGCGGAGCCTGGGGAAAGGGGTTACGTGGTTCGCATCCGAGTCCTGGTCGTGGACGACCACCGCATCTTCGCCGAGTCGCTCGCCGCCGCACTGGCCGCCGAGCCCGACGTGGACGTCGCCGCCGCCGGCAGCGGCCCGGCCGCGCTGCGCTGCCTGGAGCGGGCGGCCGCCGAGGGCCGCCGCTTCGACGTCGTGCTGGCCGACGCCGACCTGGGCGGCACGCTGCCCGGCGCCCGTCCGGCCGTACCGGTGCAGGACGGTGACGCGGAGGGCCTGGTCGACGGGATCTCGCTCGTCGCCGGGGTCCGGGCCGCTCAGCCCGCCGTACGGCTCGTCGTGCTCGCCGAGAAGGACGACCCGCGCCGCGCGGCTCTCGCGCTGCAGGCCGGGGCCTCCGGCTGGGTCGCCAAGGACTGTTCGCTGTCCCGGCTGCTGACGGTGATCCGGGGTGTGCTGCGCGACGAGACCCATCTGCCGCCGGCTCTGCTCACCGCAGTGCTCAAGGAGTTGACGGCCGCGCGCAAGCACCGCACCGAGAGCGAGCGGCTGGTGGAGTCCCTCACCCCGAGGGAGCGGGAGGTGCTGCGCTGCATGGTCGCGGGCCTCGGCCGCAAAGCCGTCGCCGAGCGGCTGTTCCTCTCCCCGCACACCGTGCGCACCCACATGCAGAACGTTCTCGGCAAGCTGGGCGTCCACTCGACGCTGGCCGCCGTCGCGCTGGCCCGGCGGGCCGGGGTGGGACCGGTGGACCTAGCCGGGGATGTTGTCGAACGGGGCGGTCAACTGGCGTAGCAGTCCGGCCAGTTCTCCGCGCTGGGCGCGGGACAGCTCGGCGAGGATCGCCCGTTCCTGGTCCAGCAGGCCCGACAGCGCCTGGTCGGCCCGGTCCCGGCCCTCGTCGGTCAGCCGGACCAGCACGCCCCGCCGGTCGCTCGGATCGGGCAGCCGCTCCACCAGACCCTTCTTCGCGAGCCGGTCGATGCGGTTGGTCATCGTGCCCGAGGTGACCAGGGTCTGCGTCAGCAGCTGGCCGGGGGAGAGCTGGTACGGCGTTCCCGCGCGCCGCAGTGCGGTCAGCACGTCGAACTCCCAGGGCTCCAGCTGGTGCTCGGCGAAGGCGAGCCGGCGGGCGCGGTCCAGGTGCCGGGCGAGTCGGCTCACCCGGCTGAGCACTTCCAGCGGCTCCACGTCGAGGTCCGGACGCTCCCGGCGCCACGCTGCGACCAGCCGATCGACCTCGTCCTCCATGGAGATCAGTGTAGTGGTTGTGTCGACATGAAGTCTCTTGATGTCGTGTCTCTTGACATCGAGAGAAATGGGCGGGGACAGTGGACGCCATGACGACGCCCACCTGGGACCCCGCCCAGTATCTCCGTCACGCCGGCCACCGCGCCCGCCCCTTCGCCGACCTCCTCGCCCACATTCCCGCCCTCCCCTCGGACCGGCCCCGCATCGCAGACCTCGGCTGCGGCCCCGGCAACGTCACCGCGCTCCTCGCCGAGCGCTGGCCCACCGCGCACATCACCGGCTACGACAACTCCCCCGAGATGCTCGACAAGGCCCACGTCGACCACGAAGGACCCACCGCGGGAGGCGGCCGGCTGGACTTCGCCCACGCCGACGCCCGCGTCTGGACGCCCGAGGAGCCGTACGACCTGATCGTCTCCAACGCCACCCTCCAGTGGGTGCCCGGCCACACCGGCCGCTTCGCCGACTGGATCGCCGCGCTGAAGCCCGGCGGCACCTTCGCCTTCCAGGTCCCGGACAACATCGACGCCCCACTGCACGCCCTGATGCGCGACCTCGCCGCCGGCCCGCGCTGGAAATCCCGCCTCGCCGACGTCCTGCGCCGCACCGACTCCGTGTCCGGGCCCGGCGCCTACCTGGACGTCCTCGCCCGCCTCGGCTGCACCCCCGACGTGTGGCAGACGACGTACCTTCACGTCCTCACCGGCCAGGACCCGGTCCTCGACTGGGTCAAGGGCACCGGACTGCGGCCCGCCCTGACCGCGCTCGCCGACGACCCCGAGGCGCGGGACGCGTTCCTGGCCGAGTACCGGGACCTGCTGCGCGAGGCCTACCCGAACGCGCCGTACGGCACGGTCATGCCGTTCCGGCGGCTGTTCGCGGTGGCTGTGAAGGGAGGGTGAGGGGGCTGAGGGTGAAGGGGGTGTTCCTCGGCGTCAGGCCATGCGGCCCGGAGCAGGGTCGAACAAGATCAACCTGACGGTCTGCTTGCTCCACCTCGTCCCGTGACCCTCAGCTCTTGCGGTGCCCGATCAGCCGCGGCTTCGGCTCCAGTCCGTCCAGCCCGTGCCACGCCAGGTTCACCAGATGCGCCGCCACCTCCGCCTTCTTCGGACGGCGTACGTCCAGCCACCACTGGCCGGTCAGGGCGACCATGCCGACCAGGGCCTGGGCGTACAGCGGGGCCAGCTTCGGATCGAAGCCGCGGGACTTGAACTCGCGGCCCAGGATGTCCTCCACCTGGGTGGCGATGTCCGAGATCAGCGACGCGAACGAACCCGTCGACTGAGGGATCGGCGAGTCACGGACCAGGATGCGGAAACCGTCCGTGTACTCCTCGATGTAGTCGAGGAGCGCGAAAGCCGCCTGCTCGCACAGCTCACGCGGATGGCCGGCCGTCAGCGAACTGGTCACCATGTCCAGCAGCCGGCGCATCTCGCGGTCGACCACCACCGCGTACAGGCCCTCCTTGCCGCCGAAGTGCTCGTACACCACCGGCTTGGACACCCCGGCCTTCGCGGCGATCTCCTCCACCGACGTGCCCTCGAAGCCCTTGGCCGCGAAAAGGGTGCGGCCGATCTCCAGCAGCTGCTGGCGGCGCTCGGCACCGGTCATACGGGTCCGGCGGGTCCGCCGTTGCTTGTCGTTGGAGCTGCTGCTGGAATCGGTCGCCACGGCATCAATCATGCCGCCTCGGCAGTCTCCTTCCGGCGCCGGGAGCCGCCTCCCCCGGTGTCACGGCGCGAATCGATACGCGAGCGTGACGGCCAGCGCACGTCGTACGCCCAGCCGAGCAGCTCGAAGATGCGGATGAAACGCGCCGACGAGTCGATCTGGCCGCGCATCACACCGTGCCGCGCCGACGTCGGGTCGGCGTGATGCAGGTTGTGCCACGACTCGCCGCACGACAGGACCGCCAGCCACCACACGTTGCCCGAGCGGTCCCGCGACTTGAACGGCCGCTTGCCGACCGCGTGACAGATCGAGTTGATCGACCACGTCACATGGTGCAGCAGCGCCACCCGTACGAGGGAACCCCAGAAGAACGCGGTGAACGCGCCCCACCAGGACATCGTCACCAGACCACCGATCAGCGGCGGCAGCGCCAGGGACACGAACGTCCACAGGACGAACTGGCGGGAGACCGCCCGGATCGCCTTGTCCTTGATCAGATCCGGCGCGTACTTCTCCTGCGGGGTCTGCTCCTCGTCGAACAGCCAGCCGATGTGGGCCCACCACAGGCCCTTCATGAGAGCGGGAACCGTCTCCCCGAACCGCCACGGGGAGTGCGGGTCCCCCTCGGCGTCGGAGAACTTGTGGTGCTTGCGGTGGTCGGCCACCCAGCGCACCAGCGGGCCCTCGACCGCCATCGACCCCATGACCGCCAGAGCGATCCGCAGGGGCCGTCTGGCCTTGAACGAACCATGGGTGAAGTACCGGTGGAAACCGATCGTGATGCCATGGCAGGCGAGGAAGTAGAAGAACACCATCAGGCCCAGATCGAGCCAGCTCACCCCCCAGCCCCAGGCCAGCGGCACGGCCGCCACCAGAGCCAGGAACGGCACGGTGATGAAGAGCAGCAGCGTGATCTGCTCGACCGACCGCTTCTGCTCACCGCCCAGCGTCGCGGAGGGGAGAGGTGTGTCGGTGGTCCTGCGGGCTTCTTCGATCAGATCGGAACGTGAGGTCATGCGCGTCCCCTGTGGGGTCGAGGGTCGAGACAGGTGCCGGGCCGCGGGACCGGTCGGTACTCGACGGTACTTTCCCTACGGTTCCGTAACCTACGGCGTCGTAAGTATGTCAGCGTGTCGTGCCGCGGCAAGAGCCCCAGACCCTGCGCGTCCGCATGGCCACCTATCCTTGGTCTCGGTCGGACAGCGCGGTCCGCTGAAGTTTCCTTCCCGGACCCTCCGGCCCCTATGCGGCGCCTGCCGCCGGCAGCCGGACGGGTTCCCTCCCAGACGAGCTTCAACACTGCAAGGAGCCGCACCTGTGAGCAGTGCCGACGACCAGACCACCACGACCAGCAGCGAGCTGCGCGCCGACATCCGCCGGCTGGGTGATCTCCTGGGCGAGACCCTGGTACGGCAGGAAGGTCCCGAGCTACTCGACCTCGTCGAGAAGGTCCGCCGCCTGACCCGCGAGGACGGCGAGGCCGCCGCCGAGCTGCTGCGCGGCACCGAACTGGAGACCGCGGCCAAGCTGGTCCGCGCCTTCTCCACCTACTTCCACCTCGCCAACATCACCGAGCAGGTGCACCGCGGCCGGGAACTGCGCGCCCGGCGCGCCGCCGAGGGCGGCCTCCTCGCCCGCACGGCCGACCGGCTCAAGGACGCCGACACCGAGCACCTCAGGCAGTCCGTCCAGCACCTCAACGTCCGCCCGGTCTTCACCGCGCACCCCACCGAGGCCGCGCGCCGGTCGGTCCTGAACAAGCTCCGGCGCATCGCCGCGCTCCTGGACACCCCCGTCCTCGACACCGACCGGCGCCGCCACGACATCCGCCTCGCCGAGAACATCGACCTCGTCTGGCAGACCGACGAGCTGCGGGTCGTCCGGCCCGAGCCCGCCGACGAGGCCCGCAACGCCATCTACTACCTCGACGAACTGCACGCCGACGCCGTCGGCGACGTCCTGGAGGACCTGACCGCCGAACTGGAACGCGTCGGCGTCAAGCTCCCCGACGACACCCGCCCGCTCACCTTCGGCACCTGGATCGGCGGCGACCGCGACGGCAACCCCAACGTCACCCCCCAGGTCACCTGGGACGTCCTCATCCTCCAGCACGAACACGGCATCAACGACGCCCTGGAGGCGATCGACGAACTGCGCGGCCTGCTCTCCAACTCCATCCGCTACGCCGGAGCCACCGAAGAGCTGCTGCAGTCCCTCAAGGCCGACCTGGAACTGCTCCCCGAGATCAGCCCCCGCTACAAGCGCCTCAACGCCGAGGAGCCCTACCGGCTCAAGGCCACCTGCATCCGGCAGAAGCTGGAGAACACCAAGCAGCGCCTCGCCAAGGGCACCCCGCACGAGGACGGCCGTGACTACCTCGGCACCGGCGAACTGCTGAAGGACCTGCGGATCATCCAGGCCTCCCTGCGCGAGCACCGCGGCGGCCTCTTCGCCGACGGCCGCCTCGCCCGCACCATCCGCACCCTCGCCGCCTTCGGCCTCCAGCTCGCCACCATGGACGTCCGCGAACACGCCGACGCCCACCACCACGCCCTCGGCCAGCTGTTCGACCGGCTCGGCGAGGAGTCCTGGCGCTACGCCGACATGCCCCGCGACTACCGGGCCAAGCTCCTCGCCAAGGAACTCCGCTCCAGAAGGCCGCTCGCCCCCACCCCCGCACCCGTCGACGCCGCCGGGCAGAAGACCCTCGGCGTCTTCGAGACCGTCAAGAAGGCCCTGCAGGTCTTCGGGCCCGAGGTCATCGAGTCCTACATCATCTCCATGTGCCAGGGCGCCGACGACGTCTTCGCCGCCACCGTCCTCGCCCGCGAAGCCGGCCTGATCGACCTGCACGCCGGCTGGGCGAAGATCGGCATCGTCCCCCTCCTGGAAACCACCGACGAGCTGAAGGCCGCCGACACCATCCTGGAGGACATGCTCTCCGACCCGTCCTACCGGCGCCTGGTCGCGCTGCGCGGCGACGTCCAGGAGGTCATGCTCGGCTACTCCGACTCCTCCAAGTTCGGCGGCATCACCACCAGCCAGTGGGAGATCCACCGCGCCCAGCGCCGGCTGCGCGACGTCGCCCACCGCTACGGCGTACGCCTGCGCCTCTTCCACGGCCGCGGCGGCACCGTCGGCCGCGGCGGCGGCCCCTCCCACGACGCCATCCTCGCCCAGCCCTGGGGCACCCTGGAGGGCGAGATCAAGGTCACCGAGCAGGGCGAGGTCATCTCCGACAAGTACCTCATCCCCTCCCTCGCCCGGGAGAACCTGGAACTGACCGTCGCAGCCACCCTCCAGGCCTCCGCCCTGCACACCGCCCCCCGCCAGTCCGACGAGGCCCTCGCCCGCTGGGACGCCGCCATGGACGTCGTCTCCGACGCCGCCCACGCCGCCTACCGCCGCCTGGTCGAGGACCCCGACCTGCCCGCGTACTTCTTCGCCTCCACCCCGGTCGACCAGCTCGCCGACCTGCACCTCGGCTCCCGGCCCTCCCGCCGCCCCGACTCCGGCGCCGGCCTCGACGGCCTGCGCGCCATCCCCTGGGTGTTCGGCTGGACCCAGTCCCGGCAGATCGTCCCCGGCTGGTTCGGCGTCGGCTCCGGCCTCAAGGCCCTGCGCGAGGCGGGCCTGCGGCAGGAAGGGGACACCGTGCTCGACGAGATGCACCAGCAGTGGCACTTCTTCCGCAACTTCGTCTCCAACGTCGAGATGACCCTCGCCAAGACGGACCTGCGGATCGCCCAGCACTACGTCGACACCCTCGTCCCGGACGAACTCAGGCACGTCTTCGACACCATCAAGGCCGAACACGAACTGACCGTCCGCGAGGTGCTGCGCATCACCGGCGAGCAGGAACTGCTGGACGCCCAGCCCGTCCTGAAGCAGACCTTCACCATCCGCGACGCCTACCTGGACCCGATCTCCTACCTCCAGGTCACCCTGCTCAAGCGGCAGCGCGACGCGGCAGCCGCCGGCACCGAGCCCGACCCGCTGCTCTCCCGCGCCCTGCTCCTCACCGTCAACGGCGTGGCAGCAGGCCTGCGCAACACCGGCTGACAGCCACGACACGGACGAGGGTGCCCCCGCGGTCGTACGACCCCGGGGGCACCCTCGTTCACAACGCCGAGCCGCTCAGCGGTCCGCTCACTGCAACGCCACGAACGCCGCCGTCAGCAGCCCCGCCCCGGACAGCCCCAGCACCCACGCCGCCCGCAGCAGCCGCATCCCGCCCGCGACCACCACCGACGCCAGCAACAGCGCCCCGCCCAGCGGCACCCACGCGTACAGGATCCCCGCCGGACCGCAACGCACCGCGTCCCTCGTGCCCGGCTTCAGCACCACGTCGTACGTCGTCCCCACACGCACCGCCAGGGACTGCCCGATCTCCACGCGCGCCCGCGCCGGCGCGCCCGCCGACGAAGACGTGAACGGGCCGCTGCAGGTGTCCCCGGCACAGTCCGTCACCCGGACCGTGCCCCGCTCCCGCCCCTTGGTCAGCATCACGTGCTGCGCGGTCCCCCAGGAACCCCACACTCCGCAGAAAACGATCAGTGCGGCGAGCGCTCCCATCGCCGCGACCCGCCCGAACCGCAACGCGGTCACGGACGCCTGGCGAGCGGTACTGGCTGTGGCAGGCATGGCCGGGATCATTGGCCATACCGCTACGACCGGTCAACTCCGCCGGGCGTCCTGGGCGGACAAGTCAGGAGTTGTACGACGCCCGGCCACCTACACCCCCGCTCAGGAGCTGTAGGACGCCCCCGGCCACCTACACCCCCGCTCAGGAGCTTGTAGGACGCCCCCGGCCACCTACGCCCCCGCACACGAGTTGTGGGACGCCCCCGATCACCTACGCCCCCGCTCAGGAGTTGTACGCGCTCTGCGCCCGCTCCAGCCCCTCCGTCACCAGGCACTCCACCGCATCCGCCGCACGGTCCACGAGGTAGTCCAGCTCCTTGCGCTCCGCCGACGAGAAGTCCTTCAACACGAAGTCCGCCACCTGCATCCGCCCCGGCGGCCGGCCGATCCCGAACCGCACCCGGTGATACGCCGGACTCATCGCCTTCGTCATCGACTTCAGACCGTTGTGCCCGTTGTCACCGCCGCCCAGCTTCAGCCGCAGCGTCCCGTAATCGATGTCCAGCTCGTCATGCACGGCCACGACGTTCGCCACCGGAACCTTGTAGAAGTCCTTCAGCGCGTTCACCGGGCCGCCCGACAGATTCATGTACGACATCGGCTTCGCCAGGATCACCCGGCGATTCGCCGGCCCGGCAGGACCGATCCGCCCCTCCAGCACCTGCGCCTGCGCCTTGCCCGCCCGCTTGAACTTCCCCCCGATCCGCTCCGCGAGCAGGTCCGCCACCATGAAACCGACGTTGTGCCGGTTCATGGCGTACTCCGGGCCGGGATTACCGAGCCCGACGATCAGCCAGGGATCACTGGCGGGAGTGGTCACGTCCATGTCTCCTTGATACGCGCCAGCCGCCGCCCCCGGCGAGGGGAGCGGCGGCTGACCAGCTGATGACGACGGCGAGGATCAGGCCTCCGCCGCCTCCTCACCCTCGGCGGCCTCGCCCTCGGTCTCCTCGACCTGGGCCTGCAGCACCTGCAGCACCACGGCGTCCTCGTCCACGGCCAGGGTCACACCGCTCGGCAGGGTGATGTCCTTGGCGTGGATGGAGGCACCGGCCTCCAGGCCCTCGACGGAGACCGTGACGGCCTCGGGGATGTGCGTGGCCTCGGCCTCGACCGGCAGCGCGGCCAGGACGTGCTCCAGCAGGTAGCCACCCGGGGCCAGCTCGCCCTCGGTGTGCACCGGAATCTCGACCGTGACCTTCTCGCCACGCTTGACCAGCAGCAGGTCCACGTGCTCCAGGAAGCCCTTCAGCGGGTCACGCTGCACGGCCTTCGGGATCGCCAGCTCGTTGGACTTGCCGTCGATGTCCAGGGAGATCAGGACGTTCGGCGTACGCAGCGCCAGCAGCAGCTCGTGGCCCGGCAGGGTCAGGTGCAGCGGGTCGGAACCGTGGCCGTACAGAACACCCGGAACCTTGTTGTCACGGCGGATGCGACGGGCGGCACCCTTGCCGAACTCGGTACGGGTCTCGGCGGTGAGCTTCACCTCGGACATGTTGATCACTCCTCGTAGGAACTCGGAACGGACGTGGTCACCCGGCCACGAACGGCCTGCTACGAAGAGCGCGTCGATAACGGAGCACCGGACACCCGCAGAAACGGAGTACGGCCTCCCTCGCCGAGCAACTGCAGCAGTCTACTCGGCAAGGGAGGCCGCACCCAAAAGGATCTTCAGCTAACGCCGGAACGTAGCCTGCAGAAACCTCACTGCTCGTCGAACAGGCTCGTCACCGAACCATCCTCGAACACCTCACGCACCGCACTCGCAATCGTCGGAGCGATCGACAGCACCTTGATCTTGTCCAGATCCCGGCCCAGCTCCGCCGGCGTCGGCAACGTGTTCGTGAACACGAACTCACTCACCCGCGAGTTCTTCAGCCGATCGGCAGCCGGCCCCGACAGCACACCATGCGTCGCCGTCACGATGACGTCCTCCGCACCATGCGCGAACAACGCATCCGCAGCCGCACAGATCGTGCCACCCGTGTCGATCATGTCATCGACCAGCACACAGACACGGCCCTTGACCTCACCCACGACCTCGTGGACCGTCACCTGGTTCGCCACGTCCTTGTCACGCCGCTTGTGCACGATCGCCAGCGGCGCACCCAGCCGGTCACACCAACGGTCCGCCACCCGCACCCGGCCCGCGTCCGGCGACACCACCGTCAGCTTCTCCCGGTCCACCTTCTCACCCACGTAGTCCGCCAACAGCGGCAGCGCGAACAGGTGATCCACCGGACCGTCGAAGAAGCCCTGGATCTGGTCCGTGTGCAGATCCACCGTCAGAATCCGGTGGGCACCCGCCGTCTTCATCAGATCCGCGATCAGACGCGCCGAAATCGGTTCACGACCCCGGTGCTTCTTGTCCTGCCGCGCGTAACCGTAGAACGGCACGATCACCGTGATGGAACGAGCCGACGCACGCTTCAGCGCGTCGATCATGATCAGCTGCTCCATGATCCACTTGTTGATCGGAGCCGTGTGGCTCTGGATCAGGAAGCAGTCCGCACCACGAGCCGACTCCTGGTAACGGACGTAGATCTCGCCGTTCGCGAAATCGAAGGCCTTCGTCGGGACGACCCCGACACCCAGCTGCTGGGCGACCTCCTCGGCAAGCTCGGGGTGGGCGCGGCCGGAGAAGAACATCAACTTCTTCTCGCCGGTCGTCTTGATCCCGGTCACAGCACTGTCTCCTCAGAGGTTGTCTCAGCCAGCCGGCTGCTCGGCGACCTCTCTGCTGGGCGCGAGAGGCCAAATCAGCTGGTAAGGATGCGGGGGTGCACTCGTGCGGATGTGCACTTATCACGGTACGCCGTGTTTGACGCACCCGTTTCCCGTCAGTCCTCGTCCCCACCCTGCCCGGACGCCGCCTCGGCCGCCTTCGCCGCCGCGCTCCCCGGACGCTTCCGCGCCACCCAGCCCTCGATATTCCGCTGCTGACCGCGGGCCACGGCCAGCGAACCGGGCGGCACGTCCTTCGTGATCACAGACCCGGCAGCGGTGTACGCACCGTCCCCCACCGTGACAGGAGCCACAAACATGTTGTCCGACCCCGTCCGGCAATGCGACCCGATCGTGGTGTGGTGCTTGTCCTGACCGTCGTAGTTCACGAACACACTCGCCGCACCGATGTTCGAGTACTCACCGATCGTCGCATCCCCCACATACGACAGATGCGGCACCTTCGTACCCTCACCGATCGACGCGTTCTTCGTCTCCACGTACGTCCCGATCTTGCCCTTCGCACCCAGCCGGGTACCCGGACGCAGATACGCGAACGGCCCCACACTCGCCTGCGCACCCACCACAGCCCCATCGGACACCGTGTTGTCCACCCGGGCCCCCGCACCCACCCGGGTGTCCTTCAGCCGGCTGTTCGGCCCCACCTCGGCACCCTCACCGATGTGCGTGACACCACTGAGCTGCGTACCCGGATGCACCACCGCATCCTGCTCGAACGTGACCGTCACATCCACCCACGTCGTCGCCGGATCCACGACCGTCACCCCGTCCAGCATCGCCCGCGTCAGCAACCGGTCGTTCAGGATCCGGCGAGCCTCCGCCAGCTGCACCCGGTTGTTGATCCCGGCGATCTCCCGGTGATCACCGGCCACGCAGGCGCCGACGCGGTGACCGGCCTCGCGGAGGATCCCCAGCACGTCCGTCAGGTACTCCTCACCCTGACTGTTGTCCGTCCGCACCTTCTTCAGCGCGTCCGCCAGCAGCTGCCCGTCGAACGCGAACACCCCGCTGTTGATCTCCCGAATCTCCCGCTGGACCCCGGTCGCGTCCTTGTGCTCCACGATCGCCGTGACGGCACCCGTCACCTCGTCCCGCACGATCCGGCCGTACCCCGTCGCATCCGGGACCTCGGCCGTCAGCACGGTCACCGCATTGCCGTCCGCGTGATGCGTCCCGGCGAGCCGCGCCAGCGTCTCCCCGGTGAGGAGCGGGGTGTCCCCGCACACGACCACGACGGTCCCGTCCACGGCCCCGCCCAGCTCCTCCAGGCCCATGCGCACGGCGTGCCCGGTCCCGTTCTGCTCGGCCTGCACCGCGGTCCTGGTCTCCGGGTCGATCTCGTTCAGGTGCGCGGTCACCTGCTCACGGGCGTGACCCACGACGACGACCAGGTTCGCGGGGTCCAGCTCACGGGCGGCGGCGAGGACGTGGCCGACGAGGGAGCGGCCGCAGATCTGGTGCAGAACCTTGGGTGTGGCCGACTTCATACGGGTGCCCTCACCCGCTGCGAGAACGACGACTGCTGCCGGGCGGATGGCACTCACGGGGTTGCCCTTCGGCTGTGGGTGGGTGGGGGTGACAGCCGCAGGATACCGGGGGGAGGTTGGGGGGATGTGAGAGCGGGCCCTGACCGGGGGGTTACCGGTCAGGGCCCGAACTTAGGTTTTGTGTGGTGTGGGCTCCCGGAGAAGGATTCGAACCCTCATTCAACGGACCAAAACCGTTTGTCCTGCCTTTAGACGATCCGGGATGGTTTGCGCGTTATGTCCGATTTGGCTGATCGGCTTCGCGTGCGGCCTCCACTATGCCGTACCAAGACCCCTCGATGCGACGGTACAAGTCGGCGCCTTTCAGGACTTTGACCACGAGGCAACCCCGGTAGTTGGTGCCGGTGTTCTTGCGGACCGTCTTCGGATTGTGCTTCTTGACGGTGGTCCTGTAGAAGGAGCCGGCAGTGGCACCGACCAGGTCTGCCCAGTAGCGCTCGGCCGAGCTGATGTCCGCCGTCTCGTGGATCATCACTGCGAAGCGCAGTCGGTCTCGCTCCACTCCCAGCAGGTCCAGCCAGGCCAGAAACACCTCGATCATCCCGGGATCGCTGTTCACGAAGGCGACGTTCTCCCGGCGGTCGTACGGCTTGTCCTTGCCGCCCTCGGCCCAGTAGAGCCCCACGCCCAACAGGAACAGTTCGCGACTCGACAGAACGCCGATCGCGAGCCGGGCCTCTTCTTTCGTGCGCCTGCGCTCGTCGTCCCGGATGCGCAACTTCTCTTCCCAGCCCTTGCGGGCGATTGCCGCCGCTTCCTCAGGGCTGCGCCTGCGCTCCGGCCTCGGCAGATCCCGTACCCACAGCGACACCGAACTCCGTGAGCAGCCCAGTTCTGCCTCGATCTGGTCGTAGGTCCAGCCCTGGAGTCGCAGCTCTCGTGCCTTCGCTCGCAGGTCGTCCTTGGCGTTGGGGCGCTTGGTCCACTCCGGTGGCGGTTCTCCCTTCACCAGCTGGTTGAGGATGTCGTTGTTGAAGATCTTCAGCTGGTCGCGGATCTGGCGGAGGCTGTGGCCGGCGCGGCGCAAGGCGACCGCCCGCTCTCGCAGGCCGTCGAAGTCGGCGTATTTGCCGGGCGGATGTGTCATACGCATACCGTCCGGACGGAATGCTGGATTCCGGTGTCGAACGGGAAGGGTTCACCAGTTCGAGGGATATCGGAGGGTTTCGAATTCGCTCGATGCCCCGCTGTGGTGGTGAGGGGTCGGTGAAAGTCACCGGAAAAGCCGTACCCCTCGCCCGTACGCTGGAGACATGACCACGACGGGGGAAGACCACGCCAGGGCCCTGACCGGCCCTTGGTGGTGGGGAAGGTGGCGCAGTGCGGTGCTCGACGGGGCTCTCGCGCTGGCGTCGGCAGTGGAGTGCGCCGCGGAGGGAATTCCGTTCGCCCGGGATGCCGGGATCCCGGTGGCGGTGGGGATCGTTTTCGGGGTGATCGCCGGTTCGGTGCTGCTGGTGCGGCGCAAGTGGCCGGTCGCGGTGGTGCTGGTGGCGATCGCGATCACGCCGGCGCAGATGGGTTTTCTGCTGAGTGTCGTCGGGCTGTACACGCTGGCGGCGTGTGAGCTGCCGCGGCGGGTCATCGGGGCGCTGGCGGGGATGTCGCTGCTGGGGACGGCGGTGGTGACGTTCGTGCGGGTGCGGCAGGACATGGCGCGCGGGGATCTCACGCTCGGTGACTGGTTCGTGCCGTTCGCTGCGGTGACGACGGCGTTGGGGCTGACGGCTCCGCCGGTGTTGCTGGGGTTGTACGTGGGGGCGCGGCGGCGGTTGATGGAGAGTCTGCGGGAGCGGGCGGATTCGCTGGAGCGGGAGCTTCAGTTGCTCGCGGAGCGGGCGGAGGAGCGGGCCGAGTGGGCGCGGGGCGAGGAGCGGACGCGGATCGCCCGGGAGATGCACGATGTGGTCGCGCACCGGGTGAGTCTGATGGTGGTGCATGCGGCGGCGTTGCAGGCGGTGGCGCGGAAGGATCCGGAGAAGGCGGTGCGGAACGCTGCCCTGGTGGGGGACATGGGGCGGCAGGCGCTGACGGAGTTGCGGGAGATGCTCGGGGTGCTGCGGGCGGGGGCGGACGGAGAGCGGCGGGCCGCCGCGGTGCCGTTGGCGGCGGTCGGGGAGGCGGCTGCGGAGGCGGCGTCCCGGGTCGCGGCGGTCGAGGTGGGCGGGGCGGAGGGGCCGTGTCTGTCGGAGCTGGATGAGTTGATCGGGCAGTCGGCTGCCGCGGGGATGGTGGTGGATCTGTCGGTGGACGGGGAGGTGCGGGCGTATGCGGCGCACGTGGAGCAGACGGCGTACCGGGTGGTGCAGGAGGCGTTGACGAACGTCCACAAGCATGCGGCGGGTGCGAAGACGCATGTGCGGTTGGCGCATCGGGTGTCGGAGATCGCGATGCAGGTGGAGAACGAGCCGCCGCCGGAGCCGGCGTCGGCGTCGGCGGCGGGGTTGCCGTCGGGTGGGAACGGTCTGGTGGGGATGCGGGAGCGGGTCGTGGCGCTGGGTGGTGTGTTCGTGTCCGGGCCGACGGATGCGGGTGGGTTCCGGGTGTCGGCGGTGATTCCGGCGGTGTAGGGGGCCGCGGGGGTGTGGTGGGCACCCGGCCCTGTACCTCCCCAGCCGTATGCCTCCCTGGCCCGGTCGGTCTCGGCCCTGTGGCTCCCTGGGCCTGTGCCTCCCCGGCCCTGTGGCTCCCCGGGCCTGTGGCTCCCCGGCCCGGTCGGTTTCCCGGCCCGGTCGGTTTCCCTTGCCGCGCCTCCTGGTCGGTCTCCCTTGCCACGCCTGGTGGGCATCCCTATGGCTCGGTGGGCCCTGCTGGGCCCGTCGGCTGGGGCGGGGTGGGTCAGCCGGCGGTGAGGCGTGTCGGGGGGATGCCGGTGATGAGGATGGAGAGGGCGTGGTCGATGTCGGGGCCGAGGTACCAGTCGCCGGTGTGGTCGACGGTGTAGACGCGGCCTTCGGCGTCGATGGCGAGGGCGGCGGCGGTGTCGGTTTCTTCGCCCAGGGGGCACAGTTCGGTGCCGAGGGCGCGGCCGAGGTCGCCGAGGGTGCGGGCGAGGTGACGGCCGTGCAGGGGGTCGAGGTGCAGGGTGGCGGGGGCGATCTGGCGGCCGGGGCCGGTGGGGGTGATGGTCAGGCCACCGAATTCGGCCCAGGCCTCGACGGCTGCGGGGAAGACGCTGTGCCGGTGTCCGGCGGGTGAGGTGTGTTCGCGGAGGGCGTCTGCCCAGATCTCGGCCTGCTTTATGTCCCAGCGTCCGGGTTGCCAGCCGGCGGCGCGCAGGGCGGCGTCGACGGGTACGGGGAAGCGCGTGGTCGAGGTGCGGTCGGGGTGCATCTGCCCTTCGTTCGTCCGGTGCGTGCGGGTGCTCGCGTGGCGGTGCGGGTGTTACCGGGGTTGACGGGGGTGGTCAGCCGTGGGTTGCGGTGGGGTCGACGATGCGGACGCCGAAGTGGGCGCTGAGGGCGGTGCAGGTGCGGCAGGGGGCGGCGAAGCTGCCGTGGAGGGGGTCGCCGTCCTCGCGTATGCGCCGGGCGGTGAGTTTGGCGTTCTTGAGTGCTCTGCGTGCTTCGCCGTTGGTCATGGGTTTGCGGGCGGCGCGTTTGCTGCGTGCGGCGTCGGCGGTGGTGATGTGCCGGGAGATGAGGATGGTTTCGGCGCAGCGGCCGGTGAAGCGGTCGCGTTGGGTGCTGGTGAGGGTGTCGAGGAAGTCCTGGACGAGGGGGTGCAGGGCGGGGGGCTGGTCGCTGCGGGCGGCGGTGCCGGTGAGGGTGGCGCCGCGGACGGAGAGGGCGGCGGCGACGGTGGGCAGGATGCCGTCGCGGCGGTGCCGGAGGGTGGGGGCGGGGGGTGTGTCGGTTCCGCTCCAGTCGATGCGAGGGTCGCCGGCCCGCACGTCGGTACCTCCGGTCTGCAACGTGTTCATGATCGTTTCCCTCCCTGGGCATCCCCCCGAAGGACACAGGGTGCCAAATGCCGTGGCTGGTGGGGAAGCTGGGGCGGCGCGACACGCCCGTGCGGGGGTGTGCGGTGACGGTGGGGTGACGGCTGGTCACGGAGGCGGAGGGGTGGGGCGGGTGAGGACGCGGTGGGCCGGTGACCGGGGTTCGCGTACCGCTTAGGCTGTCGGCATCCGCGATCGACACCGCCGTTCAGGCCAGAGACAACGCCGCAGGGGGCTACCGCCATGACGACAGGTCGGCTCGGGCTGGGGGCGCCGCCCAGCCGCCAGGCTGGGGGACAAGCCACGCCGCCGAACGCGGCCTATGCCGGGCAGGTCGTGCATTTTCCCGATCCGGTCCGGGCGGCACGTCACCCGAGAGGGGTACGGGTCGATGAGCGGGGTTTTCCGGATTTCTCGCCGTATGCGCGCGTGGCGGTGGAGATCGCCGAGCCGCCGGAGGGGTTCGGGGTCGATGAGCTGCGGCTGACGGACTATGTGTCGGCGAACGCGGCGCTGGCGGCTGCGGGGCATGCTCTGTGGGACACGGTGCCGGGTGTGGCGACGCCGCACGGCTGGACGTGGCATCACGTGGCCGGGACGCGGCGGCTGGAGCTGGTTCCGGTCGAGGTGAAGGCGTTGCTGCGGCATCACGGTGGGGTGTCGACGGCGCTGGTGGACCACGGCAAGCGGGGTACGCGGCCGTTGCAGGAGACCCGGCCGGCGCACTTCGGGCTGCCGAAGTCGGGTGTGGCGGTGGCGGAGGCGCAGGTGCTGGGGGTCGAGGAGGACCTGGGTTACCGGCTTCCGGGTGCCTATCGGACGTTCCTGAAGGCGGCGGGTGGTTGTGCGCCGGTCGGTACGGCGCTGGATCCCGAGCTGGGGCTGCTGCTGGACCAGCCGTTCTTCACGGTGCGGGACGAGGCGGCGGTCAATGACCTGGTGTACGTCAACAAGTGTCTGCGTGACCATCTGACGAAGGAATACCTCGGGGTCGCCTTCGTGCAGGGCGGGTTGCTCGCGGTGAAGGTGAAGGGCGACCGGGTCGGTTCGGTGTGGTTCTGCGCGTACGACGATGTGCGTGACGTGGACCCTTCGTGGTCGCCGGCGGAGCGGGTGGAGCGTCTGCTGCTGTCGTGCGGTGACGATTTCGACGTGTTCCTGTCCCGGCTCGCCGGTAGTCCGCCGGAGTTGGAGACGGTGGCGAATCTGATGGTCGACGGCGGTTTCGCGCGTGTCGTGCCGGTGTCTTCCGGCTCGGTGTCGTCCGGTCCGGCGGGGGAGTGAGCTGCAGGCGATGGTGACTTACGCGCAGGCGCAGGAGCGCGCCGAGGAGTGGATCAACGGCGACGTGCCCGCGTACCAGCACCGTGAGGTGCGGGTGCGGGAGTTCGAGCTGGGTTTTGTGGTGTGGGGCGAGGACCGGGCGGAGGGACCGCGTTCCGATGCGGGCGGTCAGCGTCTGGTCATCGCCCGGGACAGCGGGGAGGCGACGTTGTGGCCTGCTCTGCCGGTGGGTGAGGTGATCCGCCGGTACGAGGAGGAGTACGGCCGCGCCGAGGAGCCGCAGGACGCGGTGCCGGCGCCGGCGGCGCGGGTCGACCTGAACCAGACGTCCTTCCTGCTGACTCCTCCGGAGTGGCTGCAGGAGGCGGCGGACAAGCTGGGGTTGGGCGAGCGGGAGCCGGGTGCGGCGGAAGGTTCGGCTTCTGATGCGGGCTCCTCGGATTCTTCGGGCCCGGCTTCTGGTGCGGGCTCCCTGGGTTCTTCCGCTCCGGCTTCTGGTGCGGCCGCCTCGGGGTCTGCGGGTTCTGGGGGTTCTGCTGCGGGTCTTGCCCCGGGGTCTGGGCCGGGCTCTTCGGGGTATGGGCCGGCGGCTTCGGGTGCCGGGCCGGGTTCCGCTGCGGATTCCGTTCCGGGTTCCGCCGCGAGTGTGCCGGGGCTCGGTTCGGGTCCGGTTCCGGGGCCCGCTCCGGGCTCGTATGCGGGTTCGGGGCCGGGTTCGTATGCGGGTTCTGTTCCGGGTGAGGGCTCGGGTCGGGCTGCGGCTTCGGTGGGTCCGGGCGGTGGTTCGGGTCCGGGTTCTGCGGCGGTTCCCGACGAGGGTGCCGTTGCGGGCGGTGGCAGGGCTGCTGTGGGCGGTACGGCGGACGCGGTGCCTTTTGGCGGCGGCGGGCCGGCGCAGACGCAGGCCGGGGTCCCCGCTCCGGTGGACGTGCCCCCGGGGGCCACGCCCTGGGCCGGTACCGACACGAATGCGGAAGCCGGCGAGGACGACCGTTCCGTGCCGCTGCCCGCGACCGTGTTCGCGCCTCCGCTGAGTGAGCTGGAGGACGAGGCGCCGCGCTCGTCGGCGGCTGCGCCGGACGCGCCTACGGCGTTGATGTCGGGCGGGAGCCAGTTGCCGCCGACGGCGATCGCGCCGGCGCTCGACGCCCCGGACGCGTCCGGGGGACAGGGTTTCCCGTCGGACACGCAGGGTGGCGTGCCGGCGCCTGGTGGCGCGCCGGGCACCCCTGGAGCCGCGTACGCGCCGGGTACCGCCGGGACCGCGTATGCGCCGGGTACTGCTGGGACTCCGCATGCGCCTGGGGCTGTGTATGCGCCGGGTGCGCCCGGCGTGCCGGGTACCGGGCAGGGCGGTACGCCACCGCCACCGCCGCCGGGCGCGCCGGTGTACGGCTACCCGCAGGGGCCGGCGGCACCGGGGACGCCTCCGCCGGGGGCACCGTCCTACTCTCCGGCGCACGGCACTCCGGCCGCGCCTGCCGCGGCGCCTGGCGTGCCGGGGGCTCCGCCGGGCAGCACGCCGCCGCCTGCGCCGCCGGGTGTCCCGTCGTCGTACGGCCATCCGCAGGGCGCCCCCGGCGCTCCGCAGGATGCCCCCGGGTACGGCTATCCGCAGGCGCCGGCCGGTGTGCCGGAGGCGCCGCAGCCTCCCGCCGGGCCGGGTGCGCCGGGGCGGCGGCTCGCGCCGAACGCCGGTGACATCGCGGACGCGGCGACGAGCAAGGCTGCGCCGCCGCCGAAAAAGGCGCGCGGTGGAGTGGGCGCGCCGCCTCCTCCGCCGGGGGTACCCGGCGCTCCGGGTGCGCGTCCCGGGAGTGCGGCGACACCGTCCGCGCCGGGTGCGCCTGCGGGCGGGTACGTGCCGACGCAGCTTGTGTCGGCGCTCGGACCGGACGGGCCCGAGGGTCAGGGCGGCGCGGGCACGCCGGCCGGGCCGGGCAGCGCGGAGGGAGCGCAGACGCCGGGCGTGCCGAACGCTCCGGGCGCCCCCAACCCGCCCGCGGCACCGATGGCTCCTCCTGGCGGTATGCCTCCGGGCAACGTGCATCACGCGGCGACGATGCTGGCCGACCCCAGCCAGATGGGCGGGGGAGTGCCGCAGCCTCCGGCTGTCCCCGGCGTCCTCGGTGTGCCTGGCGCTCCCGGCGCACCGCAGCCTCCGGGCGCCCCCGGCATGCCGAACCCGCCCGGCGCCCCCGCGGGCCAGGGCACCCCGGGCATGCCTCCTGCGCCGGGTGCGCCGCAGCCTCCGGGCACCCCGGGCATGCCTCCCGCCGCCGGCACTCCCAGGTCCCAGGGCACGCCTGGCGCACCGCAGCCCCCGGCTGCCCCCGGTGTCCCTGGTGCCCCCGGGGCTCCTGGTGTTCCCGGCGCGCCCGGTGGGGCTCGCGGTGCCGTGCACCACGCGGAGACGGTGCTGTCCGCTCCCCCGGTGGGCGGTCCGGGTGCGGCTCCGCCGCCGCACGCTCCCGTACCCGGGATGCCGGGCGCTCCCGGCATGCCTCCGGGTACTGCGGGGACGCCGCCGATGCCTCAGGGTGCGATGCCTCAGGGTGCGATGCCGCCGTCCGGTGCGATGCCGCCGGGCGGCCCCGTGCCGGGGCAGGCTCCGGCGTACGGGTATCCGCAGCAGGGGCAGCCGACGGTCGGCCCTGGCTATCAGGCGGTGCTGCGCTATCGCGCGCAGGACGGCTCGGAGCAGCAGCTGATCCGGCGTTCGGCACCGGGTACGCCGCACCCGGAGTGGCAGATCTTCCACGAGCTGCGGGCGATGAACGTACCCCCGGACCAGGTGCTGGAGCTGCACACGGAGCTGGAGTCGTGCACGCTGCCGGGTGCCTACTGTGCGCGGATGATCCGGGAGCAGTGGCCGCAGGCGCGGATCACGAGCATCGCGCCGTACGGCACGGACCATGCGAGCCGGCAGCAGGGCATGCAGCAGCTGCTGGCGCACCAGGGTGAGTTGCATCAGGTGGCGGACGGTCCCGCACGGCCCGCGCCGGTGCGGGCGCCGTTGCCGCCGGTGCAGCCGGCGCCGCCGGTCCCGCCGGAGGGCATCGCGCAGGAGCTGGCGGCGGCGTTCGGGCCCGGGATCTTCCGGTTCGAACAGCAGGCGGTGTCCCGGCAGGGTGTGCCGCCGGTCGTGGCGCACACGCTGGTCGTGGCCGGTCTGCCGGTTGATCTGGGCCCGTTCTTCTGGGCGCAGGCGCAGCCGGGCCGTCCGGTGCCGACGCTGGCGGAGCTGGCGGCCGAGCGCGGGGTGCAGCCCGCGGCGGACGCGGGTTCGTATCTCGTCATGGGCACCGACTTCGGCAGGGCGATCTGTGTGCAGTACGGGACGGCGAACATCGTGGCCGTGCCCGTGGAGGCGGGGCCGGGCGGTGCACCGGTGCCGCCGCAGTTCGTGAACACCGGGCTGCCGGAGTTCGCCCGCTGCCTGGCTCTGCTGGGCCGGATGTGGCGGCTGCGGTACGGGCTGAACCAGGAGCAGGCGGGCCGCTGGACCGTCGACTTCCAGGCGCAGCTGGCCGCCCTGGACCCGGCGGCGCTGGGTTCGCCGGAGAGCTGGTGGTCGGTGCTGCTGGAGCAGATGTGGGACGGGTTGCTGTAGCGCGATAGCGCGATAGCGCGGTCGCGCGCCCCTCGCCCGTCGCTCACCTCGGCCGGATGTGAGCCCTCGTGCCCTTCACGCGTGTGCGTGGAGGGCACGAGGCGTTTGCAGGGGGTGTGGGGCCGTCGTCGGCACGGGTCGCGCACGACGAGGGCGCATTGCGAGATTCCGACCGTGACGCGCCTGCGGAGTGTCGCGTTATGAACACTTAAGTCCGATCCATCAAGATATGCGCGAAATCTTCCTGTCGTCATGTCCGGTGGAGAGGGGTTCCCAGGGTGAGCAGCGCATCGATGTCGCCGCACGGCTTCGCGACCGTCCGGGGGCGCGGCTACCGCCCCCACCAGGTCGACGCGTACCTGGAGGCACTCTCCGACGACCGGGACGCCGCCTGGGAGCGGGCCGCCCGGCTGACCGTGCTCGCCAAGGAGATGGAGGCGGAGGCCGTGCGGGCGCGCGAGGCCGTCGCCGCTCTGGAGCCGCAGACGTACGAGGCGCTCGGGGACCGTGCACGGCGTGTGTTCCAGCTCGTGCTGGACGAGGGGGTGGCCATCGGGGAGCGCGCGCGGCGCGAAACGCGTGAGCAGATCGCGCAGGCCGAGGCGTACGCCGAGGCCGTACGCCGGCAGGCGCAGGAGGCCGCGGACGCGATCCGCGCCGAAGCCGACGAATACGCCCGCCAACTGCTCCTCGGCGCGCAGACCGAGGCCGACGGCCTCCGCATCGGTGCCCGGCTCGAAGTGAAGGCAGGGCGTGGAGAGGAGCTAGCCGCGTTGCGCGAGCTGCGGCAGCGCACCACCGGCATGCTCGCCGAGCAGTCCCGCGAGCACGCCGCCCGCTGGGCCCGGGCAGAACGCGAGGAGGCCGAGCAGGCGGCCGAGCTGGACGCCCGGCTCGCCGAACGGCTGAGCCGGGCCGAGGCCGAGCTGGCCGAGGCCGAACAGGCCCTGGAGGAGGCCCAGGGATGCGACGGCCACTACGAGGAGGAGGCACGCGTGCGTGCCGCCGAGATCCTCGCCCACGCGCGTCTGCGCGAGGAGCACATCGCCCGGGAGACCGAGCAGGTGCTGCGCGAGCACGGCGAGACCTGGGACGACGTCAGCGCACACATGGACTCCGTACGCGACAGCCTCATCTCGCTGACGGGCCAGGCGGCACTGGAGTAGCGGCCGGCCGGGCGCCCGCGGACAGGACGGCCCGTCAGCTCCCCCTGCGCACTACCCCTGTCAGCTCTCCCTGCGCACCGCCCCCGCCAGGATCCACCCCTCCACCGCCTCGTACTGGCGCCGTTGCTGCTCCGCCCGCGCACGTCCGGACAGCACCGTGCCCAGCCAGCCGAAGAGGAAGCCGGCCGGGATGGAGACGAGGCCGGTGGTGGTGAACGGAAACCAGTTGAAGTCGGCCTGCGGGAACGCCGAGACCGGTGAGCCGGACACGAGGTTGGTGCCCGGCATGAGCAGCAGCACGGTCAGCGAGCCCCCGATCAGCGTGCCCATCAGCCCGCTGCGGGTGTAACGGCGCCAGAAGAGGCCGTAGACCAGGGCGGGAGCCAGGGCCGAGGCGCCCAGGCAGAAGGAGAGCGTCACCAGGGGCTGCAGGCTGTGGTGCTGCACCAGGGTGGCCAGCAGGATCGTCGGCACTCCTATGGCCAGCGCCGAGACGCGGGCCAGGGTCATCTCGCGGCGGGCCGGCATCTCCTGCACGCGGGCCGCGAACACGTCGTGCGCGAGGGAGTTGGCGCACGCGAGCATCATTCCGGCCACCGAGGCGAGCAGGGTCAGGAAGACCGCGGTGATGACCAGCGTGAACAGGAAGGTCTCCGCCGCCGACACGCCTGGGCCGAACGCCGCGCGCGTGCCCAGCAGATACGCCGTGTTGCCCTGCGGGTCCGCGGCGGAGACCGCCGCCCGTCCGGCCAGGGCCGTCGCGCCGAACCCCACCACCGTGATGACCAGCACGAACAGGGCGACGATCGACACCGCCCAGGACATCGAGCGGCGCACCTGGCGGGCGCTGGAGGCGGTGTACATGCGCATGGTGACGTGCGGCAGGCAGGCACCGCCGAGGACGACGGTCAGCTCCGAGGCGATCATGTCGAGGCGGGACGTGGCGCTGGTGCCGAACTGCAGCCCGGAGTGCAGGAAGGCCGGCCCGGCCCCGCTGCGCTGTGCCGCGGTGGTGAACAGGGCACCGGGGTCCCAGTCGAAGCGGCGCAGCACGAGGACGGCGACCACGGCGCCGGAGCCGACCAGCAGCACGATCTTCAGGATCTGGATCAGCGCGGTGCCCTTCATGCCGCCGATCGCCGCGTAGGCGATCATCAGGGCGCCGAGACCCACGACGCATCCGGTCTTCAGGGACTCGCTGCCGAAGCCCAGGACGAACGCCATCAGCTGTCCGGTCGCGGCCAGTTGGACCAGCATCAGCGGCAGCAGCGCGGCGATCGTCACGGCGCAGGCCGTGATGCGTACGCAGCGGCCCGGCAGCCGGCGGGCGAGCGCGTCGCCCATGGTGAACCGGCCGGCGTTGCGCAGCGGCTCGGCCAGCAGGAACATCAGCAGCATCAGCGACAGCGCGGTACTGAGGGCGAGGACGACGCCGTCGTAGCCGCACAGGGCGATCACTCCACCGGTGCCGAGGACGGTGGCGGCGGAGATGTAGTCGCCGGCGATGGCGAGGCCGTTGCGCAGCGGGGACAGGGAGCCGTAGCCGGTGTAGAACTCGTCGAGGTCGTCCCGGTCGGGGCCGGTCATCACGCACAGCAGCAGGGTCACGGTGGCGACGGTGGAGAAGGCGACCAGGAACATGGCCTGGGCCGATTCGCTGAAGCCGGTGAAGCCCGGGACGGCGGGGCCGCCCGCGGCGCCGTTCATCGCACCGCTCCGCGCCGGGCGTCCAGTTCGGCGTGCCTGCGGATGCGGTCGGCGAGCGGATCGACGTGCCGGCGGGCGGTGTGCTCGTACAGGGCGATCGCGAGCCAGGTGACGGGCAGTTGGAGCAGGGCGAGCAGCAGGCCGGCGGGGATGCCGTCGGCGACCGTGCTCGTCATGACGCCGGGTGCGCAGGCGGACAGGACGAGGAAGCCCGTGAAGTAGCCCAGCGCGGTGAGCGTGGCGGTGCGCCGCTGCCAGCGGTAGGCGCTGCGCAGCACGCGCAGGTCGCTGTGGTGGCCGAGGGGTTCGCGGGCCGGCCGGTGGGCCGGGCGGGACGATTCGGGGGGCGTGGGCTGCCAGGGGTACGTCGGCTGCGAGGGGGAGGAACGCAGTGCAGGGCGGCTCCGGAGGTTCGGGTCCGAGCCGTACGGCGGGTGTGACGGGCGCGAGGGGTGCGAGGAATGCGAGGGGTGGGAAGGGTACGACGGGTGCGGCGGGTCGTAGGACATCCCGGGGCTCCTTGCATGGTTCGGGTCCGTGGCGGCGGACCGCAGGGAGGTGTGGGAGCAGAGCCACGCACGCTACTCGCGCAGTTCCGGCCGCGCGGCGTTTTCACCGAACTGGCCAGTCGGTATGCGCTTACCCCGCGGGAACCGGCCGCATCCGGGGTGTCACCGGCGTCAACTCGCGTTCGTACGACTCAGGTCGCATGCCGGGCACGGACGTCCCTCCGCGGTACGCCGTCTCCTCCCTCACGGGACCCACGCGCGCATACCTCCGCGAGGCGATGACCGGGCCCGCGCCCCTGGCCTACCGTCCAGCACATGAACCTCTCCCGTGCGTTACCCCGACGGTCCGCCGTCGCGGCCTCCGCGCTCACCGCGGCCCTGTCATCGGCGCTCGTCGCCCCCGCCGCGTTCGCCGCCCCGGCTCCCTCCGCGTTCGCCGCCCCGGCCTCCGCCGCCCCGCCTGGCGTCGCGTTCGCCGCCCCGGCCTCCGCCGCCCCGCCTGGCGTCGCGTTCGCCGCCCCGACTTCTGTCGCCCCGGCCTCCGCCGCCCCGGCTCCCGCCGCGTTCGCCACCCCGGCTCCCGCCACCCCGGCTCCCGCCGCCCCGGCCCCTGCCGCCACCCCGGCCCCTGCGAACGCGAACGTGGTCGAGACGCCCGCGACGGCCGCCGCGGCCGAGGCTCCCGCAGCGCTGCCCCGCCCCACCGGCCCGCACGCCGTCGGCCGTGCCACCCTGCACCTGACCGACAGCGCCCGCCGGGATCCCTGGGTACCGGCCGCGGGCGCACGGCAGTTGATGGTCTCGGTGTACTACCCGGCCCGCCCCCGGACCGGCGGCCCGACCGCCGCGTACATGACCCCGGACGAGGCGCGGCTCCTGCTCCGGGCGAAGGTGCCTGACTCCACGGTCCCGGCCGAGGCGCTCAGCGGAGTCCGCACCTGGTCGCATCCCGGCGCCCGCCCGGCGCGCGGCAGCTACCCGCTCGTGGTGCTCTCGCCCGGCTTCACCCTGCCGCGCGCCACGCTCACCGGTCTCGCCGAGGACCTCGCGAGCCGTGGGTACGTCGTCGCCGTCGTCGACCACCTGTACGAGAACACGGGCACGACGCTGCCCGACGGGCGGACCGTGCCGTGCGCGATCTGCGACGAGCGGCCGGCCGGCGGGTACGGTGCCGTCGCGGAGAGCCGGGCCGCCGACCTCTCCTTCGTGCTGGACCGCCTGACGGGACCCCGGCCGGCCTGGCGGTACGCCCGCATGATCGATCCTGCGCGGATCGGCGTGGCGGGGCACTCCCTCGGCGGTGCCGCCACCGCCGTCACCATGGCAGCCGACCCGCGGGTGCGGGCGGGCGCCAACATGGACGGCACGTTCTTCGCTCCCGTGCCCGAGGACGGCCTCGGCGGGCGTCCCTTCCTGCTCTTCGGCAAGGCCTCCAGCCCGGAGGACCGCACGTGGAACGAGGCCTGGGCGCACCTGGACGGCTGGAAACGCCGGCTGGCGGTCGCCGGGGCCGACCACGGCACCTTCACGGACGCGCCGGTGCTCGCCGAACTGCTCGGCATGGCCGACCCGGACGTGCTGTCCGGGCAGCGCTCGGAGGCGATCACGCGCGCGTACATGGCCGCTTTCTTCGACCGGCACCTGAAGGGGCGCGCGCGGCCCCTGCTCGACGGGCCGTCGGCGCGGTACCCCGAGGTCTCCGTCCGCCTGCCCTGACCGGGTCGCCCGGAGGGCTTCCACCGGGCGGGCGGCGTGGTCGCGGCTGGCGGGTGGGCGTCGGGCGGCGGTGTGGGCGCGGCTGCCGGGTGGGCGTCGGGCGGCGGCGTGGGCGCGGCTCCCCGGTGGGCGCCGGATGGCGGCGTGGGCGCGGCTCCCCGGTGAGGGTCCGTGCCGTCCCGCGTACCGTCGGCGGCCGCGGGGGCGTTCACTCCTGCAGCACCGGGAACCGCCGGGGCGCCACCATCAGCAGCACCACGAACGCCAGCGCCGCCGCACCCGCCGCCCCCAGGTACACCGCGTGCACCGCCTCGGCGATCGCCCGCCGGGTCGCCCCGGGGACCGTACCGGCGTCCAGCGCCCGGGTGACGGAGTCCAGGTCGCCCGCCCCGCCGAGCCGGGCGGCCAGCACCCCGTTGGCGACGGCACCGAACAGGGACGCGCCCACGGTCTGCCCGGTCTGCCGGCAGAACAGCACCGATGCGGTCGTGGTGCCCCGCTCCGACCAGCCCACCGTCGACTGCACACCGACGATCAGCGGCAGCTGGAACAACCCCAGTGCCCCGCCCAGCAGCAGCATCAGCAGCGTCGGCTGCCACCAGGAACCCGGGTACGGCAGGAACGGGAACGCGAACAGGACCAGCGCCGCCAGGCCGATGCCCAGCAGCGCGGTGTCCCGGAAGCCGATCCTGCGGTAGACGTGCTGGCTGAGCGCGGCCGTCACCGGCCAGCTGAGCGTCCACACCGACAGCACGAACCCGGCGGCCACCGGCGCGAGCCCGAGCACCGACTGCGCGTACGTCGGCAGGAACACCGCCGGTGCCACCATCAGCAGCCCCAGCGCGCCGAGCGCCAGATTGACGGCGGCGATCGTCCGGCGCCGCCACACCCACCCCGGGATGATCGGCTCCGCGGCCCGCCGCTCCACCGCCACCACCATGCCGAGCAGTGCCAGGCCGGTGCCGAACAGGGTCAGCGACGGTGCCGACAGCCAGGGCCAGGCGACGCCGCCCTGCACCAGCGCGGTCAGCAGCACCCCGCCGCACGCGAACACCGCGAGCGCGCCGGCCCAGTCCACGCGCGCGTGGCGGGCGCTCTCCCGCTCGGGCTCGTGCAGATGCCGGACGATCAGCCACAGTGCGGCGGCGCCGATCGGCAGGTTGACCAGGAAGATCCAGCGCCAGTCGGCGTAGGCGGCGAGCACCCCGCCGAGCCCGGGACCGGCCACCGCGGACACCGCCCACACCGTGGACAGCTTGGACTGTATCTTCGGGCGTTCCTCAAGCGGATACAGATCCGCGGCCAGTGTCTGCACGGTGCCCTGCAACGCCCCGCCGCCCAGGCCCTGCACGATCCGGAACGCGATCAGCGCCCCCATGTTCCAGGCCACCGCGCACAGCAGCGAACCCAGCAGGAACACGGCGGCCCCCACCACCAGCACCGGCTTGCGGCCGAAGGTGTCGGACAGCTTGCCGTAGACGGGGAGCGTGACGGTGACGGCGAGCAGGTAGCCGGAGAACAGCCACGAGAAGACGGAGAACCCGCCGAGGTCGCCGACGATCTGGGGGACGGCCGTGGCGACGACGGTGGAGTCGAGCGCGGCCAGCGCCATCGACAGCATCAGCGCGGCGACCACCGTGCCTCGCCGCCGGGTGTCCGGCCGCCGGGCGGCTCCGTCGCGTATCGCCGGTGACGTACTCCCCACCGCACACCCCTCCCGTGCTCCCTGCCGGGGGCTGGCCCGTGCCCCCTGCACCGATCTCCGCGACGACAGCTTCCCATGCGACCGGCGACTTGACCCTGACGCGACGGAGGGGTGGAGGCTGTGCGCACCGAAGGGTGGAGACGACCCCGAGAACGGCTCCACCCGGCGGTGGAGCACCCCTAGGGGTTCCTCCGTACTGCGGCCCGGGGAGAGTTCGTCCCGGCGGAGGACGAGTCCGGCCGGGGGCGGTCCTTAACCTGGCTTTACGCCGCTGGGGGGCGGCGGACCGCAGCGGCGGGGGTGGGGTTTTCCCCCCGGAAAGACGGGGCTTCGCACCAGGGCGAGGCACCCCCGCCGACCGCGAGACTCATCGACGTATCCAGACGACGACCCGGGACACCGGGGCATTCACCATCGACCTGTCAACCGACATAGGAGACATACCGTGACATCGGCTGTGACCAGTCCCAGGCACGGGGGCGATTCAGAAGGTGTGGCGCGGAGCGCCTCGACCGGGGACGGTGGCCGGATGGCGGGAGGGCGCACGGCCGTCGCCGCGCGGGCACGGCAGGTCGTGAAGGCGTACGGGTCCGGCGAGACCCGGGTCGTCGCGCTGGACCACGTCGACGTGGACATCGCCCGCGGCCAGTTCACCGCGATCATGGGCCCCTCCGGGTCCGGCAAGTCCACCCTGATGCACTGCCTCGCCGGCCTCGACACGGTGACGAGCGGTCAGATCCATCTGGACGAGACCGAGATCACCGGCCTGAAGGACAAGAAGCTCACCCAGCTGCGCCGGGACCGGATCGGCTTCATCTTCCAGGCGTTCAACCTGCTGCCGACGCTCAACGCGGTCGAGAACATCACCCTGCCCATGGACATCGCCGGCCGCAAGCCCGACCGGGCCTGGCTGGACCGGGTCGTGGAGACCGTCGGGCTCGCCGGCCGGCTCAAGCACCGGCCGACCCAGCTCTCCGGCGGCCAGCAGCAGCGCGTCGCCGTGGCCCGCGCGCTCGCGGCCCGCCCGGAGATCATCTTCGGGGACGAGCCGACCGGAAATCTCGACTCGCGCGCGGGAGCGGAGGTTCTGGGCTTCCTGCGCCGCTCGGTGGACGAACTCGGCCAGACCATCGTCATGGTCACCCACGACCCGGTGGCCGCCTCCTACGCCGACCGCGTGCTCTACCTCGCCGACGGCCGGATCGTCGACGAGATGTACCACCCGACGGCCGATCAGGTCCTGGACCGCATGAAGGACTTCGACGCCCGGGGACGTACGTCATGACCGTCATGAAGACCTCGATGCGCAACTTCTTCGCGCACAAGGGCCGTATGGCGCTCTCGGCGGTCGCGGTCCTGCTGTCGGTCGCCTTCGTCTGCGGGACCCTGGTGTTCACGGACACGATGAACAGCACCTTCGACAAGCTGTTCCAGGCGACCGCCTCGGACGTGACCGTCGCCGCCAAGGGCTCGTCCGACAGCGGTGAGACCACCTCCCGCACCGGCAAGCCACCGGTCGTGCCGGCCTCCGTGGTCGGTGAGGTCCGCGGCGCCCGCGGCGTGAAGTCGGCCGAGGGCACGGTGTTCTCCACCTCGGTGACCGTCGTCGACGCCGACAAGGACAAGCTGTCGCCCGACAGCGGCGCGCCCACCATCGTGGGCAGCTGGAACGGCAACGACGCCCGCACCATGGAGATCACCTCCGGCAAGGCGCCCGGGAGCGCGGGCCAGGTGATGGTCGACGCGGACACGGCCGGCAAGCACGGCCTGAAGCTCGGCGACGAGATCGGCATGATCTCGGCCGTCGGCACGTACCACGCGCGCGTGTCGGGCATCGCCTCCTTCCGGGTCACCAACCCGGGCGCGGCGATCTTCTACCTGGACACCAGGACCGCCCAGCAGACCCTGGTCGGCCGGACCGGCGTCTACACCAACGTCAACGTCACCGCCGCCGAGGGCGTGACCGACGCGCAGCTGAAGAAGAACGTCACGCAGGCCCTCGGTCACGGCTACAAGGTGCAGACCGCCAAGGAGGTCGCCGACGCCAACCAGAAGGACGTCCAGAGCTTCCTGAACGTCATGAAGTACGCGATGCTCGGCTTCGCCGGGATCGCCTTCCTCGTCGGCATCTTCCTCATCATCAACACCTTCTCGATGCTGGTCGCCCAGCGCACCCGCGAGATCGGTCTGATGCGGGCCATCGGCTCCTCCCGCAAGCAGGTCAACCGGTCCGTGCTCGTCGAGGCCCTGCTGCTCGGCGTGCTCGGCTCCGCGCTCGGCGTCGGCGCGGGCATCGGCATCGCCATCGGCCTGATGAAGCTCATGGGCCAGATGGGCATGAACCTGTCCACGGACGATCTGACGGTCGCCTGGACCACCCCCGCGATCGGCCTGCTGCTCGGCGTGGTCGTCACCGTGCTCGCCGCGTACCTGCCCGCCCGGCGCGCCGGCAAGATCTCCCCGATGGCCGCCCTGCGCGACGCCGGCGCCCCGACCGACGCCAGGGCCGGAGCCGTACGGGCCGCCCTCGGCCTCCTCCTCACCGGCGCCGGCGGCTGGTGCCTGTACGTCTCCGCCACCGCCGACGAGGCCAAGGGCGGCTCGGGCTGGCTGGGCGTGGGCGTGGTGCTCACCCTGATCGGCTTCGTCGTCATCGGCCCGCTGCTCGCCGCCGGCGTGGTCCGCGTCCTCGGCGCCGTCATGCTGCGGATGTTCGGGCCGGTGGGCCGGATGGCCGAGCGCAACGCGCTGCGCAACCCGCGCCGCACCGGTGCCACCGGCGCAGCCCTGATGATCGGCCTGGCCCTGGTGGCCTGCCTGTCGGTGGTCGGCTCCTCCATGGTGGCCTCCGCCACCGACCAGCTCGACAAGACGGTGGGCGCGGACTTCATCGTCCAGGAGGACCACGAGAAGGGGATCGTCCGGCAGGCGGTCACCGCGCTCAAGGACACACCTGGCCTGGAGCGGGTCACCGAGTACAGGATCCTGGACACCACCCTGACCACCCCGGACGGCCGCGCCTCCAAGACCGAGATCAGCGCGGCCGACCCGACCTACCCGCAGGACGTGCGCACCAGGACGGTCGCCGGCAGCCTCGCCGACGCCTACAAGCCCGACTCGATGTCGGTCTCCGAGGGCTTCGCCCGCGAGCACGGCGTCCAGCTCGGCTCCAGGGTCGCGGTCGACTTCCGGGAGGGCAGGACGGCCAAGCTGACGGTCCGTGCGATCACCAGCGACGACGTCGTCATCGACAAGGGCGCGATGTACGTCTCCATCGCCACCGCGGCCAGGTACGTGCCGGCCGACCGGATGCCGCTGGACCTGCTGGTCTTCGCCACCGCCGAGGACGGGCAGGAGGCCGCCGCCTACAAGGCGCTCAAGGCCGCGCTGCACGACGACTACCCGCAGTACACCGTGCGCGACCAGACCGACTACAAGCAGGCGCTGAAGGACCAGATCGGCCAGTTGCTGAACATGATCTACGGCCTGCTCGCCCTCGCGATCATCGTCGCGATCCTGGGTGTGGTGAACACCCTGGCCCTGTCGGTGGTCGAGCGGACCCGGGAGATCGGCCTCATGCGGGCCATCGGCCTCTCCCGCCGCCAGCTGCGCCGCATGATCCGCCTGGAGTCCGTGGTCATCGCCGTCTTCGGCGCGCTCCTGGGCCTGGGCCTGGGCATGGCCTGGGGCGCCACCGCCCACAAGCTCCTCGCCCTGGAGGGCATGAAGGTTCTGGAGATCCCCTGGCCGACGATCAGCACCGTCTTCATCGGCTCGGCCTTCGTGGGCCTGTTCGCCGCGCTGATCCCGGCGTTCCGTGCGGGCCGCATGAACGTACTGAACGCCATCGCCACGGACTAGCAGGACACCGCCCCCGCGGCCCCCACCCGCGGGCGCTTCGACCAGACGGCCACCGCACACGGGGGTTGCGGGGGCGAACCCCGGCACCGGGAAGTCTTGGGGGACTTCCCGGTGCCGGGTTCTTTGCTGTGGGGCCGCTTCTCGGGGGCGGGGCTGTGGTGCGGGGCCGCTTCTCGGGGGGCGAAGGCTTGCGCTGTGGGGCCGCTTCTCGGCGGGCCGAGTCGGGTGGTGGGTGGGCGAGGGCCCGGGGGTCCAGGGGGCGGAGCCCCCTGGTGGCCCACGACGGCGCAGGGCACCGGACAGCAAGGTTGTCCACAGCCCCCGGCACCGCCCGCCGCGGCGTCGTACGCTGGGAACCCCCGGCCGGTTCCCCGCGTCGGGCTCTTCGCGTTGCCCACACCAGGACGGAAAGCCTCCTCCATGAGCCTGCACGGTCTGCTCGACGCCGTAGTCAAGGACCCCGCCCTCGCGGAAGCGATTCCGGCGGCGGCGGACGGCAACCGCATGCACGTCGACCTCGTCGGCCCCCCGGCCGCCCGCCCCTTCGTCGTGGCCGCCCTGGCCCGCGAGGCCGGCCGCCCCGTGCTCGCGGTCACCGCGACGGGCCGCGAGGCCGAGGACCTGGCCGCCGCCCTGCGCTCGCTGCTGCCCGAAGAGGGCGTCGTGGAGTACCCCTCCTGGGAGACGCTCCCGCACGAGCGGCTCAGCCCGCGCAGCGACACCGTCGGCCGCCGCCTCGCCGTCCTGCGCCGCCTCGCCCACCCCAGCCAGGACGACCCCGGGACCGGCCCGGTCTCCGTCGTCGTCGCGCCCATCCGCTCGGTGCTCCAGCCGCAGGTCAAGGGCCTCGGCGACCTGGAGCCGGTGTCCTTGAGGACCGGCCGGACCGCCGACCTGGACGAGGTGGTGGAAGCCCTCGCGGCAGCCGCCTACGCGCGCGTGGAGCTGGTCGAGAAGCGCGGCGAGTTCGCCGTGCGCGGCGGCATCCTGGACGTGTTCCCGCCCACCGAGGAACACCCCCTGCGCATCGAGTTCTGGGGCGACGACGTCGAGGAGATCCGCTACTTCAAGGTCGCCGACCAGCGCTCCCTCGAAGTCGCCGAGCACGGCCTGTGGGCCCCGCCCTGCCGTGAGCTGCTGCTCACGGACGACGTACGGGCCCGCGCGCGTGCCCTCGCCGAGGCCCACCCCGAGCTGGGCGAACTGCTCAACAAGATCGCCGAGGGCATCGCGGTCGAGGGCATGGAGTCCCTCGCGCCGGTCCTGGTGGACGACATGGAGCTGCTGCTCGACGTGCTGCCCAAGGGCGCGATGGCCGTCGTCTGCGACCCGGAGCGGGTCCGCACGCGCGCCGCCGACCTCGTGGCGACCTCGCAGGAGTTCCTGCAGGCGTCCTGGGCGGCTACCGCGGGCGGCGGCGAGGCACCGATCGACGTCGGCGCGGCCTCCCTGTGGTCCATCGCCGACGTGCGCGAGCGTGCGCGCGAGCTGGACATGATGTGGTGGTCCGTGTCGCCGTTCGCGGCGGATCTCGACCTGACGGACACCTATGCCGCGGACGCGGCGGGGGACACGCTCAAGCTCGGCATGCACGCCCCCGAGACCTACCGCGGCGACACCGCGCGGGCCCTCGCCGACACCAAGGGCTGGCTCGCCGACGGCTGGCGCGCGGTGTACGTCACCGAGGGCCATGGTCCGGCCGCCCGCACGGTGGAGGTGCTCGGCGGCGAGGGCATCGCGGCCCGCCTGGACTCCGACCTCGGCGAGCTGAGCCCCTCCGTGGTGCACGTCTCCTGCGGCTCGATCGAGTACGGCTTCGTGGACCCGGCGCTGAGACTCGCCGTCCTCACCGAGACCGACCTGTCCGGTCAGCGCACCGCGAGCCGCGACGGCGCCCGCATGCCCGCACGCCGCCGCAAGACCATCGACCCGCTCACCCTGGAGCCGGGCGACTACATCGTCCACGAACAGCACGGCGTCGGCCGCTACATCGAGATGGTGCAGCGCACCGTCCAGGGCGCCACCCGCGAGTACCTGGTCGTGGAGTACGCGCCCGCCAAGCGCGGCCAGCCCGGCGACCGGCTCTACATCCCGACCGACCAGCTGGAGCAGATCACCAAGTACGTCGGCGGCGAGGCCCCCACCCTGCACCGCCTCGGCGGCGCCGACTGGACGAAGACCAAGGCGCGCGCGAAGAAGGCCGTCAAGGAGATCGCCGCCGACCTGATCAAGCTCTACAGCGCCCGCATGGCCGCCCCCGGCCACGCCTTCGGCGCCGACTCGCCCTGGCAGCGCGAGCTGGAGGACGCCTTCCCCTATGCGGAGACCCCGGACCAGCTCACCACCATCGCCGAGGTCAAGGAGGACATGGAGAAGTCGGTCCCCATGGACCGCCTGATCTGCGGCGACGTCGGCTACGGCAAGACCGAGATCGCCGTACGGGCCGCCTTCAAGGCCGTACAGGACGGCAAGCAGGTCGCCGTACTCGTCCCCACGACCCTGCTGGTGCAGCAGCACTTCGGCACGTTCTCCGAGCGGTACGGGCAGTTCCCGGTGAACGTGCGGGCGCTCTCCCGCTTCCAGACCGACACCGAGGCCAAGGCCGTCCTGGAGGGCCTGAAGGACGGCGCGGTGGACGTCGTCATCGGCACCCACCGCCTGTTCTCCTCCGAGACGAAGTTCAAGGACCTCGGCCTGGTCATCGTGGACGAGGAGCAGCGCTTCGGCGTCGAGCACAAGGAGCAGCTGAAGAAGCTCCGTGCCAACGTGGACGTCCTGACCATGTCGGCCACGCCCATCCCGCGCACCCTGGAAATGGCGGTCACCGGCATCCGCGAGATGTCCACGATCACCACGCCCCCGGAGGAGCGCCACCCGGTGCTCACGTTCGTCGGCCCGTACGAGGAGAAGCAGATCGGCGCCGCCATCCGCCGCGAACTGCTGCGCGAGGGCCAGGTCTTCTACATCCACAACCGGGTCGAGTCCATCGACCGCGCGGCGGCCCGCCTGCGCGAGATCGTCCCCGAGGCACGCATCGCGACGGCCCACGGCCAGATGTCGGAGTCGGCGCTGGAACAGGTCGTCGTCGACTTCTGGGAGAAGAAGTTCGACGTGCTGGTGTCGACCACGATCGTGGAGTCCGGCATCGACATCTCCAACGCCAACACGCTGATCGTGGAGCGCGGCGACAACTTCGGTCTCTCCCAGCTGCACCAGCTGCGCGGCCGCGTCGGCCGCGGCCGTGAGCGCGGGTACGCGTACTTCCTGTATCCGCCGGAGAAGCCGCTGACGGAGACCGCGCACGAGCGCCTGGCGACCATCGCCCAGCACACCGAGATGGGCGCGGGCATGTATGTCGCGATGAAGGACCTGGAGATCCGCGGCGCCGGCAACCTGCTCGGCGGCGAGCAGTCCGGGCACATCGCGGGTGTCGGCTTCGACCTGTACGTCCGCATGGTCGGCGAGGCCGTCGCGGACTACCGGCGCCAGCTGGAGACCGGCGAAGCGGAGGAGGAGCCGCCGCTCGAGGTCAAGATCGAGCTGCCGGTCGACGCGCACGTCCCGCACGACTACGCGCCCGGCGAGCGGCTGCGCCTCCAGGCGTACCGGGCCATCGCCTCCGCCAACTCGGAAGAGGACATCAAGGCCGTCCGCGAGGAACTCACCGACCGCTACGGCAAGCTGCCCGAACCGGTGGAGAACCTGCTGCTGGTGGCCGGCCTCAGGATGCTCGCGCGGGCGTGCGGTGTCGGCGAGATCGTCCTGCAGGGCACCAACATCCGCTTCGCGCCGGTGGAGTTGCGCGAGTCGCAGGAGCTGCGCGTCAAGCGGCTGTACCCGGGCACGGTCATCAAGCCCGCCGTGCACCAGGTGCTGGTCCCACGCCCGAAGACCGCGAAGGTGGGCGGCAAGCCGCTGGTCGGCCGCGAACTGCTGGCCTGGGTCGGTGAGTTCCTCACCTCGATCCTGAGCTAGGGGGGCGCAGGCCGGCGCGCCGCTCGGCGGTGGGTCCAGCGGGGCCCGGCGATCGGTGTCCCGTTGCGCCGCCACATGCCTCAAGCCGAGCCCTGCTTGTCCCGTAATCATTCCTTCATGCCCTGTCTGCTGGGCGGCCGGGGGAAGTTACGGTGGGGAGCGGAACGTTCCGCCCGCGGCTGAGGGGCGGATCAGGGCGAGCGAGGGGGCGTACCGTGACGCGTCTGAGGGGTGGGGCGGTCACCGCCGTGACCGTGCTGGCCGCCGAGGCCGGCCGTACGACCGAGCAGACCGAAGAGACCTTCGGTCCCGGGAACACCGCGGGCGGGGGCGCAGCAGGGAACGCGCGCTTCTTCCGTGCGGTGACCGCGCTGGCGGCTGCCGCGCTCCTCGTCACGGGATGCGAGGGGCTCGGCGAAGACGACTCCTCCGCGGGATCCGGGCCTGCTGCGCCGAACGGGCGGGCGGCCAGTCCGCTCAGGAATCCCGACGGTACGAAGCCAGGGCTCGCGCCCCTGACCACGGACGCGGACAGGGCCGAGGCCCGCAAGCTCATCGAGGAACTGTCCACCAAGGGACGGGGGCCGAAGACGGGCTACGACCGTGAGAAGTTCGGCTACGCCTGGATGGATACGGCCGACGGGGTGCCGCTCGCGAGGAACGGGTGTGACACCCGAAATGACCTCATTCGTCGCGATGCCCGGAACCTCCGTTTCCGGGCCGGCTCCGACTGCGTGGTCATCGCCATGACGCTGGACGACCCGTACACCGGGACGACCATCGAATGGCGCAAGCAGCAGGCCGCCAAGGTGCAGATAGATCACGTGGTGCCGTTGTCCTACAGCTGGCAGATGGGCTCCTCGCGCTGGCCGGAGAGCAAGCGCAGGCAGCTCGCCAACGACGCGCTGAACCTGATCCCGGTCGAGGGGCGAGCCAACTCGGCCAAGGGCGATTCCGGCCCCGCGTCCTGGCTGCCCCCGAACAAGCGGATCCGGTGCGCCTACGCGGTCCGCTTCGCACAGGTCGCCCTCAAGTACGAGCTTCCGGTGACGAAGGCGGACGAGGCGACGATGCTCGAGCAGTGCGCAGACTGACAGCACCCTGATGACCTGGGAAAACACGTTCGATTTTGCGTTCTCGGGCGCGTACGCTCCATGCCGTGGCTGACCGCATACAGAAGATCGTGACGACGCTGCCGGGTCTGAAGAGCGTCACCGGCGTGTGGAAGGAGGCCGACCGCCGTCTCGCGCGGGGCGACGCCGCCTTCCTCGCGGACCTCGGCATCGCGCTCGCCGGAGCGCACGGCTCCGACGCCACGCGGATCTGGCAGTACCGGAGTGTCTTCGACCACCTGCTCCGGCTGCTGGCCACCACCCCCGGTTCCGTGAACGTCGTCCAGGCACTGCGGCTGGTCTCCTCCGAGCAGGCCGCTGACAGGAAGCTGGACCGTTACGCGGCTTCCTTGCTGGCCTCCAGTCACCCGGCAGAGGAACTGGCCGTGGCGTTCGGCGAAAACACCTCGGAGGAGTTGCGCGCCTGCCTGATCCATGAGCTGGTGCTCAGGGGCGTCGACGTCACAAGGACGCCGGACATCGCGCAGTGGGCGACATCGCCGCACTGGAGGCACCATCCCCTGGGATGGCTGCCGCCGGCGCTGTCCGACACGGAGGGGCGGCCGGATCTGCCCGGCTACAGCGCCCGTGGCGGCAGCCACTCGTTGCCGTACGGCCCGTCGGAGAACCGCGGCTCGGCGGTTGTCGCCGGGGCACACGTTCCGTCGGCCGACGAGACGACGACCGAAACCGCGGCCAAGGGCATCGGCACCGCTGTGGCGAACTGGGCCGAGGAGTCGAACGGCCGGATCGAGGCACGAGTCTTCGAACTGGCGGGTCCTCTGGAGGACGAGTCGGTACCGAGCGTGTTTCTGGCGCTGGGACTGGAGTGCCTGAAGGGTGCCGGGAAGAAGGACGCGTTCTCGGTCGCGGCCTGTCCGCCGGAGCGGGCATGGCAGGTGCTCTTCGCCGCCGCGTCCACGGGAGGGGCCTACAACTCCGGCGTCCGCGGCGCCTACGGCCGCCTTGCCGCGTGGCAGTCCCTGGCCGGCCTCAGCGGGGCTTCCGAGGGCGACACCGCGGAGGCGGTCGAGGCACGTGTACGGGAGTGCACCTGGTACGAGTTCAGTGCCGGGACGAAGTGGTTCGAGCGTGTGGCCTGGGACATCGGCCTGGCCGCGGTCTGTCCGGAGCGCCGGCGGCTGGCGGTGCTGGCCGCGACGGACACCGACTGAACGCCGGGGGCTGTCGACGCCGGGGCTGTTGAACGCCGGGGCCGTTAATCGGCTGCACCCCCGGACGCCCGCCGCCTACCGTGAACGCCATGGACGTCAAGGTGAGCAGCATCGCGGAACGGCCCGACCGGCTTCCCGCGGTGCAGGAGATGGCCGACACATGGCCCGAGTTCGTCACACACGATCCCGTGGGCGCCGCCCATTACGGCCGTGTCCCCACCGAACTGCCCGAGTACGCGCTGTTCGCCGAGGACGAGCGCGGCCAGGTCGTCGCCCACGCCTACAGCGTGCCGTTCGCCTTGCACGTCGACGGCCGGCGCACCCTGCCCGCACGGGGCTGGGACCAGATCCTGCTCTGGGCCTTCGCCGACCTGCGCCGCGGCACCCGCCCGGACACCGTGAGCGCCGTCTCGGTCACCATCGCCCCGCACGCCCAGGGCCACGGCCTGTCCGCCGTCCTGCTCTCGGCGATGCGGGACAACGCCCGTGCCCGCGGCTTCCGCGAGGTCGTCGCCCCCGTCCGCCCGAACGCCAAGCACCGCGAACCGCGCACCCCGATCACCGAGTACGCCCACCGGGTCCGGCCCGACGGGCTGCCGGAGGACCCGTGGCTGCGCGTCCACGCCCGGGCCGGCGCCACCATCGACTCCATCGCCCCGGCCTCCATGACCGTCGGCGCCTCGCTGGAGGACTGGCGCCACTGGACCGGACTCCCCTTCGACACCGCGGGCGATGTCGAGGTGCCCGGCGCGCTGGTCCCGGTCCACTGCGAACCGGAACGCGGATACGCCGTCTACGTCGAACCCAACGTATGGATGCGGCACCCGCTGTGACCCCGCGCCGGGCCCCGGCCCGGCATCAGCCGCCGAGCGAGTCCAGGTCGATGATCTGCCCCGCGGGCTTCTTCGCGGGGACCGGCTTGCCGTACTCGCTGAACGTCAGGTTCTCCGGGTCCTTGCCGGTGGACGGCTTGTCGATGCGCAGCAGGTACGGCTTGCCCTCGGTGGCCACGTACGCCGTGTACCGCTCCTTGCCGTCCTTCTCGTTCAGCGTGATCGCGGGCGCGCCGTCGACCTGGGTGGTCTTCCCACGGGTGGTGCCCGCCGTGCCGCCGCCGCCCATGTCGCCGAGCAGCGAGTCCAGGTCGCAGAAGTTCGCGAGGTCCTTGGCGTCCTGGCCCTTGGCGGACATCTTGGTCCACTTGCCGGCCAGCATCGCCACGACCGCGTCGGCGTCGGCCTTGGACTCACCCTTGCTCTGGGCGCGCAGGAACTTCTCGTCGTACTTCATGTAGACGATGTCGCCGGTCTTGATCAGGTCGGCCTTGCCCTGGCCCTCCATGCTCATCGTGCCGGCGCACTCGCCCTTGCTGTTCAGCGCCATGTCCAGCTCGATGATGCCCTTGCTCTCCTCGTCGGAGATCCGGCCCTTCATACGCACGGACGAGGCACCCGTGGTGGCCTTCATCGCCCGCTCGGCGATCTCGCCGCCGCTCAGCCCGGCGAACGGGCCCTTGGGCTTGCTGTCCGCCTTGTCGTCCCCCGGCAGGCAGCCAGTGGTGAGTCCCGCGGTGGCCGCGGCGGCGAGGCAGAGGGCGACAAGTGAGGTGCGTCGCATGACAGTTCCTTGCTGAGAGAGGTGTGGTGAGCGGGGAGCCGGGAGGCTCCACGGGGGATGTGGTGCACGGGAGTGCACCGGGAGTGGGGGGTGGAGCTGGAGCGGATGGAACGTGGAGCGGATGGAACGGGTACTGCGGGGTTATGCGGGTGGTGCGGGGTGCGCCGGCGCGCGGCCGGCGCGGGGCGGGGCCTCGCGCCGGGGACGACCGGACAGGTCAGGCCTTTTTCCAGTCACCGCAGCCGGTCGTCTTGAAGTATGCGTCCGATGAGCTGATGGTCACGACGGCGGTACCGCTCACGTTGTTGTTCGCGATGATCGAGTTCAGCCCGTGCTCGGCGTCCTTCGTCCGCTCCCAGTAGCAGTTGTCGTCGGCGTTGCCGGCCGACTTGTAGGTGCCCGGCGCGATGTCCGCGCCCACCTTGAACATGCCGCCGTCGCCGGCCATCGAGGAGGCGGGCGTGCCCTTCGCCTTCGCGTCCACGGCCTCCCAGTCCTTGCAGCCGCTGGACTTGAACACCTTGTCGGTGGGCTTGACGGTCACGTAACTCGTGCCGCTGACGTTGTCGTTGGCCAGCAGGGAGTCCATCTCGCCCGAGGCGTCCTTGGCGCGCTCCCAGTAGCACATGTCGTCGGTGTTCCCGGTCGTGCGGTACGTCCCCGGCTTCACGTCGGAGCCGACCTGGTACTCGCCGTCGCCCGCGATGGCGGCCTTCTTCTCCGTGGCCGCCTGCCCGTTCGACGAGTCCTTCTTGCCGCCGGACTTGCGCTCGGCCGACGCCGAGGAACCTTTGCCGGAGCCCGCGGAGCCGCTGCCCTTGCCGTCGTTGCCGGCGTTGGCGGACACGGCACCGATGACGGCGATCCCCACGACGGCACCGAGCGCGACCTTGGTCTTCATGCCCATGACAGAACCCCTCCCCGAAAGTGGCGGCCTCCCCCTCCGGTGGCCGCTCGTTCGCTGGGTCAATAAGACCAGAGGCTGTGAACCGAGTCAACACGGTTCACAGATTCTTCTGTGTACACGTCCGTGAAGGCCCAGATCTTGTGTACGCCGGTATGCTCGGTGCACACATGGGACGAGGGGAGCGGGGCCGGTGCAGGACAACGCAACAGAGGTGACCGCGGCCGGTATCGCGCGGCTCGCCGGAGTGGGCCGCGCCGCCGTCAGCAACTGGCGCCGGCGGCACGCCGACTTCCCCAAGCCGGTCGGCGGCACCGAGACCAGCCCGTCCTTCGCGCTGGCCGAGGTCGAGGCCTGGCTGCGCAAGCAGGGCAAGCTTGCCGAAGTACCGCTGCGGGAGCGTGTCTGGCAACAGCTCGCCGGTCACCCCGAGGGCCCTCTGACCGCCCTGGTGCACACCGGCTGCGTGCTGCTGCTGATCCACGAACGCCCCACCGTCTGGCTCGACGCGAGCGCCGGCTCCGACGCGCGGCTGGCCGCGATGCTGCCGGGGGCGCTGGAGCAGGTGCTTGCGCCGCGCTTCGGCGCGGCGAGCAGCGCGCCCGGCGCGGAGGGGGTGAGCGCCGCTTCGGCGCACTCTGCTGTGAACGCCTCACAGACGTCGGCTGCTGTGAACACCTCGCCGGACGTTCACGGTGCGCCTGCTGTTCACGCGGCGCCGCCCGCGTCCGGCGCACCCGCTGTCAACAGGACGCCGTCCATGCCCGGCACTCCTGTTGTCCACAGCCCGCAGCCCACGCCCAGCCCGGCGCACACACCGAGCCCCCAGCTCACACCGAGCCCCCAGCTCACACCGAGCCCCCAGCTCACACCGAGTCCGGGGCTCACGCCCGGCACACCCACCGCGCCGGCCACCCCCCGCACCCCCGCCGTTCGCGCCCCGGCCGTCCCCACCCCCACCGGCCCCCAACTCCTCCTCTCCGCCCCCCTCCTGCGCGGTGCCGCCGAGCTGGCCGCCGAGGCAGGGGCGCGGCAGACCTTCGAGTTCCTGCTCGGCCGGCACCTGGACGCCAACCCGCGCCAGTACACGCTCACCCCGGCCGAACTCGCCGTCCTCATGGCCGACCTCGCCGGCCCCGCCCGCACCGTCCTGGACCCCGCCTGTGGCACCGGCGCCCTGCTGCGCGCCGTCGACACCCGCCCCGACCAGGAGCTGTACGCCCAGGACAGCGCCCCCGACCTGGCCGCGCTCAGCGCGCTGCGGCTCGCGCTGCACAGCCGGGCCACCGTGCGGGGCGCCGCGGGCGACACCCTGCGCGCCGACGCCCACCCGGAACTGCGCGCGGACACGGTCCTGTGCCATCCGCCGTTCAACGAGCGCAACTGGGGCCATGACGAACTCGCCTACGACGCCCGCTGGGAGTACGGCTTCCCGGCGCGCACCGAGTCGGAGCTGGCCTGGGTGCAGCACGCGCTGGCCCGGCTGACCGACGGCGGCACCGCCGTCCTGCTCATGCCGCCGGCCACCGCCTCCCGCCGTTCCGGGCGCCGGATCCGCGCCGACCTGTTGCGCCGGGGTGCGCTCAGGGCGGTGATCGCGCTGCCGGTCGGTGCCGCACCGCCGTACAACATCCCGCTGCACCTGTGGGTGCTGCGCCGGCCGGACCGTACGCCGGCGGCGCCGGAGGTGCTGCTCGTGGACACGGGGAGGTTCGCCGGTGAGGGGCGCGGCGGGCCGGACTGGGCGGCCGTGCGGGAGGCCGTCCTTGACGCCTGGCGCGCCTTCGGGCGGGCCGGGCGGCTGGACGAGCGGCCCGGGCTCGCCCGTTCCGTGCCGGTCATCGAACTCCTCGACGACGACGTGGACCTCGCTCCCGCGCGCCATCTGCCGCCGCCGGCGGCGGCCGACGGCGCGGAGCAGCTGACGGCGGTGCGTGAGCACCTCGGTGCGACTCTGCGTCTGACCGCCGACCTGGCTCCGCCGCCAGCCGACCCGGCACCGCCCGCGCGCTGGCCGCTCACCACCGTCGGTGAACTCGCGCGCGGGGGCGCGCTGGTGCTGCGTACCGGCGGGAACGGCGGTCACGTGCGCGTGCCCGTGCTCACCGACCACGACGTCCTGGCCGGAACGGCACCCTCGGGCACGCTCCCGGAGAGCGACGAGGAAGCCGTGCTGACCGAGCCGGGCGATGTCGTCGTACCGGTGCTCGGCGGGGGCTCGGTGGCGCGGGTGATCGACGAAGCGACCGGGGGTGCCGCCCTGGGCCGCAACCTCGTCCTGCTGCGCCCCGACCGTGCGGCGCTCGACCCCTGGTTCCTCGCCGGCTTCCTGCGCGGTACCGCCAACAACCGGCAGGCCAGCAGCTACGCCTCCACCGCGACCCGGCTGGACGTGCGCCGGCTGCAGCTGCCCCGGCTCCCGCTGGACGACCAACGGCGCTACGGCGCACGCTTTCGCGCCCTCGACGAGTTCGAGCGGGCGCTGCGCCACGCGAGCCGGCTCGGGGAGCAGCTCGTGCGCGGGATGTACGACGGGCTCACCGACGGCACGGTGTCCCCCGGCTGATCCCGCGCCCGGCCCCGCTGTCCGGCCGGCCCGCAGCCCCGAGGTCCAGTCGGCCCGCAGCCCCGCGATCGCGGCCGGCCCGAGCCCCGCGATCCCGGCCGGTCCGCAGCCCCGGGGTCCAGCCGATCCGCTGATCCGCCGGCCCGCGGAGCCGCCGCCCAACGGAGCCGCTGATCCGTGCCCTGATCCGTGCCGGTCGCCGGACAACGGTTCGGTACAACCCGGACCGGTTGTCCCTGCCGGGCCATATGCTCGAAGCGACAATCGCACGACCGGCGTTGTCCGCCCCCCGCGGAGGACGCCGGTCGCGCAGGCACGCCCACTTCAGGAAACAGGAGCAGCCATGCAAGGCCACGGCTACGGTCAGCCGGTGAAGCAGCCGCCGCACACCGCGTGGCTGGTTTTCCTGCGTGTGCTGTTCGTGGTGCTCGCGCTCTTCACCATCGGCCTCCTGACCTCGGCGATGATGCTGCGGCTGGCGGCCGTCACGCGCCGCTCGCTGGACTGGGGGCTGTTCGTGGCGGTGCTGGCCGCCGACATCCTCAGCATCACACTGCTGGCGACGGAGGGTGGCGACGAGGTACACACCCCCGGCGGCTATGTGGGCATGGTGCTCCTGCTCGTCACGCTCGTGGCCACGATCGCGTACTACCTCACGGCGGACATCCGCCACTTCCTGCTGCGCCAGCAGGCGTACGAGGCGCAGCGGCACGCCCCGGCGTACGGCTACCCGGCGTACGCGACCCCGTACGCGGCGACGACCGTACCGACCCTGCCGACGGCGACGGGCCCGGTCGGCCCGCACACCCCGCCGCCGATGCCGCACATACCCGCGCCCCAGCCCCCGCCGGCCACGCCGCCCCAGCGGCCCGCGCCCGCCCGGATCGACCAGGTGCGGGCCGAGCTGGACGAGCTGAGCGACTACCTGCGCAAGCAGGACGGCCATGAGGGCGGACGGTGACCGTGGCGGCAGGACGCGTCGTCGCCGGCCGTTACGAACTGGCCACGCTCATCGGGCAGGGCGGCATGGGCCAGGTCTGGACGGCGTACGACCAGCGACTCGACCGGCGCGTGGCGGTGAAGCTGCTGCGCCCGGACAAGGTGGCGGGCCAGGAAGCCGACGAGCTGCGCCGCCGGTTCGTGCGCGAGTGCCGGGTGACCGCTCAGGTGGACCACCCGGGCCTGGTCACGGTGCACGACGCGGGCAGCGAGGGCGAGGAGCTGTTCCTCGTCATGCAGTACGTCGACGGCGCCGACCTCTCCGACCACCTCGCCGAGCACGACCCGTACCCGTGGCAGTGGACGGTCGCGGTGGCCGCGCAACTGTGCGCCGTGCTGAGCGCCGTGCACGCCGTGCCGATCGTGCATCGCGACCTCAAGCCGCGCAACGTGATGGTGAAGCAGGACGGTACGGTCACCGTCCTGGACCTGGGCGTGGCCTCGGTCATGGACACCGACACCACCCGCCTCACCCACACCGGATCCCCGATCGGCTCGCCCGCCTACATGGCGCCCGAGCAGGCGATGGGCGGCGCGGTCGGCCCGTACACGGACCTGTACGCGCTGGGCGTGCTGATGCACGAACTGCTCAGCGGGGAGGTGCCGTTCGCCGGCTCCACGGCGCTCGGCGTGCTGCACCGGCACCTGTACGAGCCTCCGCTGCCGGTGCGCCGGATCCGCCCCGAGGTCCCGGAGGCGCTGGAAACCCTGGTGCTGCGGCTGCTCGCCAAGGACCCGCAGCACCGGCCGGCGTCCGCGCAGGAGGTGTACGAGGACCTGGCGCTGCTGCTCCCCGCGCGCGGGACGCCCACCGGGGCGCCACTGGATCCCACTCGCCCCTTCCTGCGCCCGCACGCTCCCTGGCCGGACCGTGCGCGGACCCCCGCGCCCCAGCCCGCCCCCGTCGCGCCGGCACCGCCGGTGACCGAGAAACCGGACGTGGCCGCCGCCGTGGACGAGGTCAAGAGGCTGCTGGGCGAGGGCCGGATCACGCAGGCCGTCGACATCCTGGGCGCGATCCTGCCGGCCGCCGCCGAACAGCACGGCGAGCACTCCCCGGTCGTACGCACCCTGCGCAAGCAGTACGCGGCCACGCTCATGGACGACGGCCAGTACCGGCGTGCCCTGCCCGAACTGCGCCGGCTCGCCGACGAACGCGCCACCGAGGCCGGCCAGGCCGACCCGCAGTCCCTGCGCTACCGCTACGAGGCCGCGCAGTGCCTGGAGCAGCTGGGCGAACCGGCGGCGGCGCTCACCGAGTACCGCACGCTGCTGCCGTACTACGAGAACCAGTACGTCTCCGGGGACCCGCAGCTGGCCCACGAGGTGCGCCGGCGCATCGGCCACCTGCTGCTCGCGCTCGGGGACCGGCCGGCCGCCCACGACATGCTCGTGCGGCTGGTCGTGGACGTGGAGCGGCTGCACGGCCCGGGCCATCCGCTGGCCGTGGAGGTCCGGCGGACCCTGCAGTGGCTGGGACAGGTGCGCGGCTAGGCCCCGCTGTTCCGGGGGTGCAGGAAGGAGTCGCAGTCACACATCGGCGTCACGCCGGCCGGCACTCCTGGACTCCTGGGGCCGCCCGGGGCGCCGCGGTGGCCACCGGCAGCTGAGCCGGGGTCCTGCCCGGAGGAGCGGCGGTGCCCGAAGGGCGCGCGAATCGTTGGTCGAATGGGTTGGCCACAGCCTGCTCACTGCCTACCATCGATCACCGCAAGACTTTGTGCACCGTCGCACAAACTCCTCGGGAGGTTTCCTTGCACCGCCGCCGTCGCACCGCGCTCGTCCTCACCGCCGCGATCGCCGCCGCGGCACCCCTGTTGACCGCCTGCGGAAACGATGCGCATCCCGGCGCCGCGGCCGTCGTCGGCGGGCAGCGGATCACCGTCTCCCAGCTGGAGAGCAGGGTCGACGAGGTCCGCCGGGCGCAGCGCGCCGCGGTGCCGGACGAGACCCAGTACCAGCAGGTCGTCTCCTCCACCAGCAGTCTCACCCGCGACACCTTGCACAACATGGTCCTCGACCGGGTGCTGCACCGCGCCGCCCGGGACCAGGGCATCACGGTCACCCGCAAGGAGATCCAGCAGATGCGCGGGGGCCTGGAGCAGCAGGCCGGCGGCAGCGAGGGCCTGGAGACGGCCTGGCTGCAGAAGTACGGCATCGCCCCGGCGCGCCTCGACGACAACCTGCGCCTGCAGCTGGAGGCGCAGAAGCTCGCCGAGAAGCTGGGCACCGACACCAGCCAGCCCGCCTTCTGGAAGGCCCTGTCCAAGGCGTCGGAGGAACTTCACGTCGACCTCAACCCGCGCTACGGCGCCTGGGACGTGCAGAAGAGCAGCCGGGTGGACGCCGGCACACCGTGGGTGCGGGAGGTCACGGCGGCGGGCGGACAGCCGGTGACGGCGTAGGACGGCCGAGGGCGCGGGCCGGGCTGCGCGCCGGTGGCGGAACGGTACGGCAGCGGCCTGCCGGTCATACGATCACAAGACCACCTCGGGCCTGTGGACAACGGAATCCGCTCGCTCGCGCCGTGGGTTACGTTCGGATCGTGAACGAAACCAGCCCCGAGTCCCGTCCCGGAACCGGCCGCGAAGCCGGTGCCGCCTCCGGCCGCATCGTCCTGCTCACCACCAGCCATCGCGTCGCCCCCGGCCTGCTGTCCTGGCCCGCCTGGCAGGCCCTGCGCTCCGCCGACGCCGTGCTGTGCGCGGACGGCGCGCATCCGCAACTGCCATATCTGCGCGAGGCCGGGATAGCGGTGACGCAGGCGTCGCCCACCGCGCAGGAGCTGGTCGACACCTGCGCCGGCGGGCGGACGGCGGTGGTCGTCGCCACGGGGGAGGGCGAGCCCGCCCTCACCGACGGCCTGGCCCGGCTGGCCGGCTCCGGCCGGACGGCCATGCCCGAGCTGGAACTGCTGCCCGCCTCCTACGACCTGCCGGGCGCCCGGCTCCTGGACGTCGTGCAGGTCATGGACCGCATCCGCGCCGAGTGCCCGTGGTCCTCCCGGCAGACCCACGAGGGCCTCGCGAAGTACGGCATCGAGGAGGCCTACGAGCTGGTCGAGGCGATCGAGGCCGGCGACCGTACGGAACTGCGCGAGGAGCTGGGCGACGTCCTTCTCCAGGTCGTCTTCCACTCCCGGATCGCCGAGGAGGACCCGGACGAGCCGTTCTCCGTCGACGACGTGGCCGGCGGCATCGTCGCCAAGCTCGTCCACCGGCACCCGCATGTCTTCGGCGACGAGCAGGCCGAGACCCCGGAGGACGTCAAGGAGCACTGGCTGCGCACCAAGGCCGAGGAGAAGCGGCGCACGTCGGTCACGGAGGGGGTCCCGCTCGGCCAGCCCGGCCTGGCCCTTGCCGCCAAGCTCGCCTCCCGCACCCGCACGGCAGGCCTGGACGTGCCCCTGCCGCAGGGCGAGGGCATCGGGTACGAACTGCTGGCGCTGGCGGTCCGCGCCGAGGCGGACGGCGTCGACCCGGAGGCGGCGCTGCGGGCGGCGGCCCGGGCGTACCGGGACGCGATACGGGCTGCTGAGGGCCGGTCCGCTTAGTACCGTTGCCTCAACGGGCGGGTGCGAGGCGTGGGGGCCGACGTGGCAAGGGAGTTGGAGGAGCTGCGGGAAGCGCTGCTGCGGGCGATCCACAGTTCGCCGACCGCGGCACAGCGGGTCGCGGAGGTGCTGGCGCGGGCGGGCAAGCCGTATGCGGCGGGGGCCTGGACCCAGCCGGACGGCGACCGGTTCAGGAGCCATCACCAGCTGGCCTCACTGGTGCTGTTACGGGTCGAACACCCCGCAGAGTTCGCCGACCTCGAGCGGGTCGCCGCGACCACGTGGACACCCCGGCCCACCGGCCCGGGACCCGTGGCCGCCAGCCCCGGCGACACCGCCCCTGCCGGCATGGCCCCTGCCGGCACGGCCCACGGCGACACCGCCCCTGCCGGCGCCGGGGCCGCCGGCGCGGCCGCCGGTCCACGCGCCGCCGGGCCCCGTACCGCCGAACCCGGCGGCACCGAGCCCCGCCACCCTGATCCGCCTGCTGCCGATCGCCCTGCCGCCGATCCGCCTGCTGCCGATCGCCCTGCTGCCGATCCTCCTGCCGCCGTTCGGCGCCCCGCCGATCCGCCTGCCGTCGAACTCGGTGCCGCCGATCCACCTGCCGCCGGACCCCGTGTCGCCGGTGACCACGTGGATCTGCGGGACGGCACCTTTCTCGACCAGGTGGTGGCGGTGCAGCACCATCACTACGGCAACGTCCCGGTGCCGGCGGAGTGGCGGCCGGCCGGGTCCGTGCGGCCGCTGGAGTTCGGCGTGCAGCCGACCCGGCCCGTGCCGGGGATGCCGGACGTGCCGCCGTATGCTCCGCGCGACTGCGACGCCGACCTGCGGACCAAGCTGGCCCGCACCAGCCTGGTCCTGATCCTGGCCGAACGGCTCGCGGGGACGTCGTACACCGCGTGGCATGCCGTGCACTCCCTGCAGGACCACCGGGTGTACACGCCGGTGCCGGGCGAGGACCTGCGGCCCCTGGTCGCCGCGCTGCGGGGCAGCCCCGGCAGGTACGTCGTATGGCTGGACGACCTGACCGGCCACCTCGGTCCGGGCGGGCTCGACCTGCCGCTGCTCGGACGGCTCAACGACCTCGGTGCCGTCGTGCTCGCCACGATGAGCCCCGCCGAGTACTACCGGCGGCGCACCGGGACCGCTCCCGGCGACCGGGTCGTCGCCGCCGCCCGTACGGTGGCGCTGCCGCGCGAGTGGAGCGAGCCGGAACTGCAGCGGCTCTCGGCGCACGACGACCCGCGGGCGTACCCGGCATACATGTGGAGCGGCCAGGAGGGAGTGGCCCCGTACTTCGCGGTCGGGCACCTGCTGTTCGACGAGTGGCGCCGACCGGGGACGCAGCAGGACCATCCGCTCGGGGGGCTGCTCGTGCGGGCGGCGGTCGACGTGGCCCGGTGCGGGGTCACGGCGGCGGTGCCGGCCGAACTGCTGGTGAAGGTGGTGGAGCAGTACGGTCCGCAGCACGAGCGGGCGCTGCGCACAGAGTCGTACGAGGACGCGCTCGCCTGGGCGACGGCGCCCATGTTCGGCGTCTCGGGGCTCCTCGTGGCGGGCGACGAGGACGGCACCTGGCGGGCGTACGGCGCGCTGGTCGCCGAGGCGCTGGCATCGGGCGACCTGGAGCCGGTGCCGGACGGGGTGTGGTGGACGCTGCTGGACACGGCGGAGTCCGGGACCGGGGCAGGGCTGGACCACGGTGCGATCCTCGGTGCGGCCCGCGCGGCGCTGAGCGCACGCATCGAGGCGGGTGACACCGAGCTGGTGTTCGACCTCGCGCTCCGTACGGAGGGCGAGGAGAGCGAGGCCCTGCTGCGGCGCGCGGCCGGCGCGGGGCACGCGGAGGCGACATCCGTGATGGCGCTGATGCTGCTGGAGAAGGGGGACGAGGAGCAGGCGCTGCCGTATCTGGAGACGGCGGCGAAGGAGGGATACGCCTGGGCGGCCCGGCACCTCGGGCGGATGCACCGCGCCCACGCCGAACGCTGGCTGCGGCAGGCCGCGGAGGCGGGGGACGGTGCGGCGGCGCACGAGCTGGGCGACATGATGGTGGGGCCCGGACGGGACGGGGAGGCCTTGCGGTGGTACCGCAAGGCCGCGGCTGCGGGCCACCGCGAGGTCGCTGGCAGCCTCGGCACCCTCCTGGCCAACTGGAACGAGGCGGGGGCGGAGGAGTGGCTGCGTTACGCGGCCGCGTGGGGTGACGCGCGCGCCACGAACGAACTCGGCATCTGCCTGGAGAACACGAGGAATGCCACCGAGGCCGAGACGGAGCCCCTGTTCCGGCGGGCGGCGGAGGGCGGCGACACCTCGGCGATGATCAACCTCGGCATGACGCTGGAGCACCTCGGCCGGGAGGAGGAGGCATGTGCGTGGTACCTGGCGGGGCATGCGTGCTCGGCCCCGTACGCGGAGCGGTACCTGGCCAGGCTGTTACGCAAGCAGGGCAAGGAAGCGGAAGCCGAGGAGTGGGAGCGCAAGGCAGCCGCCGCGGACCCGGACGGCCTCCCCGAAGCCCTCCCGCCGCCCCCTGCGGCCGCGCCGGTCCGCCCCGTCCCGGGGACGGGATCTCCTGCGGCCGCGCCGGCCCGTTCCGCCCCGGGGACGCCGCCCTCTGCGGCCGCGCCGGTCCGTCCTGTCCCGGGGACGCCGTCTCCTGCGGCCGCGCCGGCCCGTCCCGTCCCGGGGACGCCCCCTCCGGCCCCCACGCCCGCCACCGCTCCGGATACCGTCAAGGAGTGACCGACCAGCCTCATCCCCCGACGGCCCCCACCCCCGCTCCCGCGCTGTTCACCTGGGAGTTCGCTGCCGACCCCTACCCGGCCTACGCGTGGCTGCGCGAGCACGCGCCCGTGCACTGGACGCGGTTGCCGAGCGGGGTCGAGGCCTGGCTGGTCACCCGGTACGCCGATGCCCGGCAGGCCTTGGCCGACCAGCGGCTGAGCAAGAACCCGGCGCATCACGACGAGCCCGCGCACGCCAAGGGCAAGACCGGCATCCCGGGCGAGCGCAAGGCCGAGCTGATGACGCATCTGCTGAACATCGACCCGCCGGACCACACCCGGCTGCGCCGCCTGGTCAGCAAGGCGTTCACGCCGCGCCGGGTCGCCGAGTTCGCGCCCCGGGTGCAGGAGCTGACGGATGGGCTCATCGACCGGTTCGCCGAGCGCGGCTCCGCCGACCTCATCCACGAGTTCGCGTTCCCGCTGCCCATCTACGCCATCTGCGACCTGCTCGGCGTCCCCCGCGAGGACCAGGACGACTTCCGGGACTGGGCGGGCATGATGATCCGGCACGGCGGAGGCCCCCGCGGCGGGGTCGCCCGGTCGGTGAAGAAGATGCGCGGTTATCTCGCCGAGCTGATCCACAGGAAGCGCGAGGCGCTGCCCGCCGAGCCGGCGCCCGGCGAGGACCTGATCTCCGGCCTCATCCGGGCCTCCGACCACGGCGAGCACCTCACCGAGAACGAGGCCGCCGCGATGGCCTTCATCCTCCTCTTCGCCGGCTTCGAGACGACGGTCAACCTCATCGGCAACGGCACGTACGCCCTGCTGACCCATCCCGGGCAGCGCCGGCTCCTGCAGCAGTCCGTGACGAGCGGGGAGCGGGACCTCCTGGAGACCGGCGTGGAGGAACTGCTGCGCTACGACGGCCCGGTGGAGCTGGCCACCTGGCGGTTCGCCACCGAGCCCCTCACCATCGGCGGGCAGGACATCGCGCCGGGCGACCCGGTGCTCGTCGTGCTCGCCGCGGCCGACCGGGACCCGGAGCGGTTCGCCGGCCCGGACGTGCTCGACCTCACCCGCCGCGACAACCAGCACCTCGGCTACGGCCACGGCATCCACTACTGCCTCGGCGCGCCGCTCGCCCGGCTGGAGGGCCAGACCGCGCTCGCCACGCTGCTCACCCGCCTGCCCGACCTGCGGCTCGCCGTGGACCCGGACGAGCTGCGCTGGCGCGGCGGACTCATCATGCGCGGCCTGCGCACCCTGCCCGTGGAGTTCACGCCCACCGCCTGAACACAGCCCGTCCAGGGAAACCTGACGGACATTCACTCTGTGATCTTCACGTGATCTGCGCGGCATGAACTTGTGACAAGTGATCGTCTGCCTATACGTTCACCCATCAGCGTGGCGAAGGGCTTCATCCGCCGCGCCGGTACTGCTGTCGCTCGAAAGGCCTCTGCATGCTCTCCGGGAACGGTCGACACCGTCGCCCCCGTCAGGCTCCGGCTCTCCTCGTCGCGGCCGGGGTGACCGGCTCAGCCATCGCCATCCCGCTCCTCGGCGCCGCCAGCGCCAGCGCGGCCGACGGCACCACGTGGGACAAGGTGGCCGAGTGCGAGAGCGGCGGCTCCTGGAGCGCGGACTCCGGCAACGGGTACTACGGCGGGCTGCAGATCTCGCAGGCGGACTGGGCCGCGTACGGCGGGACCCAGTACGCGGCCAGCGCCGACCAGGCCAGCCGTTCCCAGCAGATCGCCGTCGCCGAGAACATCCTCGCGGACAAGGGCACCACCCCCTGGGCCACCTGCGCCCTGCTGTCGGGCCTGACCGAGGATTCGGACTCGGCGGACGTCGACACGGGCGTCGGCCGGTCCGGTGACACCGACGGTTCGGGTGACCCGTCCGGATCGACTGACAGTTCGGATGGTTCCGAAAACCCCGACAGCCCTGACAACTCCGACTCGTCCGGTCTGCCGGGTTCGTCGCCTTCGGGGGACGCCGGTTCCGATGCCGACTCCGGCTCCGGCAACGGCTCTTCGTCCGGCAAGGACGGCCGGCCGGCCGGGAAGCCGGGCGAGGGTGACGGCAAGGTGAACGGCTCCGACGGGACCGACACGCCCAAGTCCGACAAATCCGCGTCGCCGGACGCGGGAAGCCCGCAGGGGGCCGACGGCTCCGCCACGGCCACTCCGGAACCCGGCCGCGAGGACAACCCCCAGCAGGCCGCCGGTTCTTGGAGCCTGGTCGACACCGGCTCCCTCGGCGGTGGCGGACGTCATCGGGGGGCGAGTGCGGACGAAAGCGCGACAAACGGTCAGAATGCCGCCTCCTCGGGCCGCCACGCCTCTCGCGAACCGGACACCTACACCGTCCGCGACGGCGACTCCCTCGCCTCCATCGCCGACTCCCTTGAGGTCGACGGCGGATGGCGCGCGCTCTACGCCGGCAACAAGAAGGCCATCGGGGCCGACCCGAATCACATCACCGCCGGTCAGACCCTGGAAGTCGGGGACGAAACGGACGGCGATTAGCGGGAGTTGACGCCCCACTTAACGCCCTATTGTCCGGTTTGGCGAAAGTGTGGGATGAGTCTCAGAAGCCCTGATCGTCTTTGAAATTCCGCGGACCGCGTGCCTACGGTCAAGGCCGCTCGTCACCACGAGCCCCGGCAGTCGCAACGCCGAATCCTGCCAGCGGTTGCCCGGGAACAGTCGTCGCGTCAAGCGCCGTAGGCAGGAGCGGGGGACCCAAGGTAAGTGCCGGGCCCGGCAGTTGATGCCGGACCGGCTCGGGGTGAAGCCGCATCTCGCGCACAGCGGGAGATGCGGCCGGGCAACTCAACCGGCCCGAACCCGACAGCTCACCTCGCAGGCGTCGGTGAGGGGATCGTTCCATGCTGTTTTCCGGCAAGGGCAAGCACCGTCGTCCGTCCAAGGCCGTCCGCGCCATCACGCTCGCCGGTGTCACCGGCGCCGCCGTCGCCGCCCCGCTGATGGCGGCCGGCAACGCCTCCGCCGCCACCGCCTCGGAGTGGGACACGGTCGCCCAGTGCGAGTCCGGCGGCAACTGGTCCATCAACACCGGCAACGGCTACTACGGCGGTCTGCAGTTCTCCGCCTCCACCTGGGCCGCGTACGGCGGCTCGCAGTACGCCGCCACCGCCGACAAGGCCACCAAGGCGCAGCAGATCGAGATCGCCGAGAAGGTCCTCGCGGCCCAGGGCAAGGGCGCCTGGCCGGTCTGCGGCACGGGCCTGTCCGGCACCCCCTACGGCGGTGCCGCCCCGAGCACCCCCTCGGACTCGGGCAGCACCACCACCCGCTCCACCGACCAGCAGGCCGCCTCCCGCTCCGCCGAGCGTCCGGCCGCGTCCACGAGCAAGAGCAAGACCGTCACCACCCCGACCGGCAAGAAGGTCAAGAAGGGCGACGGCGAGTACAAGGTCGTCGCGGGCGACACCCTCAGCACCATCGCCGCGAAGCACAAGGTCGAGGGTGGCTGGCAGAAGCTGTTCGAGCTGAACAAGGACATCGTCGAGGACGCGAACCTCATCTACCCGGGTCAGCAGCTCCACCTGAAGTGACCCCCGGTTCCGAGCGGATCCACAGCGCCCTCACATCCCCAGGGGTCTCATCGCAGGCCTCGTGAGGGCCACCCCCGTCCCCACGGGCTCCCCGCCCCGGTGCGTGTTCCCCCGTACGCACCGGGGCGGGGTTTTTCTGTGCCGTCGCCACAGGTCTTTGTTTCGGCCGAAAACAAAAGGTACCGTCGGCATGTCCACGGGACGGTCGGTCGGTGGCCGACGCCCCCGGGACGGTTAGGCTCTAGTCGCAAGGCGCAGCCGTAAGGCACACCGCCCCGCACTTCCAGCGTCACATCCAAGAAGGAGATGCTCGTGCCGTCCATCGACGTCGTCGTAGCCCGGGAAATCCTGGACTCCCGAGGCAACCCCACGGTCGAGGTCGAGGTCGGCCTCGACGACGGCAGCACGGGTCGTGCCGCCGTTCCGTCCGGCGCCTCGACCGGCGCCTTCGAGGCCATCGAGCTCCGCGACGGCGACCCGAACCGCTACCAGGGCAAGGGCGTCGAGAAGGCCGTCCTCGCCGTCATCGAGCAGATCGGCCCGGAGCTGGTCGGTTACGACGCCACCGAGCAGCGCCTGATCGACCAGGCCATGTTCGACCTGGACGCCACCGACAACAAGGGCTCCCTCGGCGCCAACGCCATCCTCGGCGTCTCGCTCGCCGTCGCCCACGCCGCCTCCGAGGCCAGCGACCTGCCCCTCTTCCGCTACCTGGGCGGCCCGAACGCGCACCTGCTGCCGGTGCCGATGATGAACATCCTGAACGGCGGCTCGCACGCCGACTCCAACGTGGACATCCAGGAGTTCATGATCGCTCCGATCGGCGCGGAGTCCTTCTCCGAGGCCCTGCGCTGGGGCACCGAGGTCTACCACACCCTGAAGAAGGTCCTGAAGAGCAAGGGCCTGTCCACCGGCCTCGGCGACGAGGGCGGCTTCGCCCCGAACCTGGGCTCCAACCGTGAGGCCCTCGACCTCATCCTCGAAGCGATCAAGGAAGCCGGCTACGCCCCCGGCGAGCAGATCGCCCTCGCGCTCGACGTCGCCGCCTCCGAGTTCTACAAGGACGGCAAGTACCTCTTCGAGGGCAAGGAGCGCTCCGCCGCCGAGATGACGGAGTACTACGAGGAGCTGGTCGCGGCCTACCCGCTCGTCTCCATCGAGGACCCGCTGTTCGAGGACGACTGGGCCGGCTGGAAGGTCATCACCGACAAGCTCGGCGACAAGGTCCAGCTGGTCGGCGACGACCTGTTCGTCACCAACCCCGAGCGCCTGGCCCGCGGCATCGAGGACGGCGCCGCCAACGCCCTGCTGGTCAAGGTCAACCAGATCGGCTCGCTGACCGAGACCCTGGACGCCGTCGAGCTGGCCCAGCGCAACGGCTTCAAGTGCATGATGTCCCACCGCTCCGGCGAGACCGAGGACGTCACCATCGCCGACCTGGCCGTCGCCACCAACTGCGGCCAGATCAAGACCGGCGCCCCGGCCCGCTCCGAGCGCGTCGCCAAGTACAACCAGCTGCTGCGCATCGAGGAGATCCTCGACGACGCGGCGGTGTACGCCGGCCGCAGCGCGTTCCCGCGCTTCAAGGGCTGAACCAACCCGGCGTAAGGCTCAGCCAGTCGTACGTACGTCCCCGTACTCGGTCCCGTACCGTGTCCGGGGACGTACGCGCGTGTGAAAGGGGAGGCGGAGAGCCAGATGGCCGTGCTGTGCTGCCCCGGGGCGCACCCCCCGGACCCCCGGCCGAGGACCGGGCCGAGCGGCGTGGTGAGGCGGGGTGAGCTGCCGTGAGCGGCCGGGACCGTTTCTCCACCGCGACCAGGCTGCGGCTGCTCGGCGAGCAGACGGCGGCCCGGGTCTACCGCTCCCAGACCAGACGGCAGGCCCGCCGCTCCCGGCTCACCGGCCGGGCGGCCCTGCTCGCGCTGGTGCTGTGCTCGCTCGTGGTCGCCCTCGCCTATCCCATGCGCCAGTACGTCTCCCAGCGCGCGGAGATCGCCGACCTCCAGCGACAGCAGCGGCAGGCCCGCGAGCGCGTCGAACAGCTGCGTGACCTCAAGGCGCGCTGGCAGGACGACGCCTACGCCGAGCAGCAGATCCGCCGCCGGCTGCACTACGTGAAGCCCGGCGAGACCGGGTACGTCGTCGTCGACCCGGGCGCCGCCAAGCAGTCCCGTACCGACGTCGGGGCCGCCCACCGGCCCTGGTACGCGAACGTCTGGGACGGCGTCGACAAGTCCGACGCCTCCGACCAGTGACCCCAGAGAAAGCCACCCTGAAAGCAGTCATGGAAACGCCTCCGCCGCCCACTCCGCGCACCGAGCCCACCGACGCGGACGTCGAGGCCTTCAAGCAGCAGCTGGGCCGCCCGCCGCGGGGCCTGAGGGCCATCGCACACCGCTGCCCGTGCGGTCAGCCGGACGTCGTGGAGACGGCACCGCGCCTGCCCGACGGCACCCCCTTCCCGACGCTGTACTACCTGACGTGCCCGAAGGCGTCCTCGGCCATCGGCACGCTGGAGGCGAACGGCGTGATGAAGGAGATGTCCGAACGCCTGCAGAGCGACCCCGAACTGGCCGCCGCCTACCGGGCCGCGCACGAGGACTACATCCGGCGCCGGGACGAGATCGAGATCCTGCAGGGCTTCCCGAGCGCGGGCGGCATGCCGGACCGGGTGAAGTGCCTGCACGTCCTGGTCGCCCACTCCCTGGCCGCCGGACCGGGCGTGAACCCGCTCGGCGACGAGGCCCTGGCGATGCTGCCGGAGTGGTGGAGCAAGGGCGCCTGCGTGACGCTCGACGACAGCGAGGGGGACGCGCAGTGACCCGTGTCGCCGCCATCGACTGCGGTACCAACTCCATCCGTCTGCTGGTCGCCGACGCCGACCCGGACACCGGCGAACTGACCGACCTGGACCGCCGGATGACGATCGTGCGGCTCGGCCAGGGCGTCGACCGGACCGGCCGGCTCGCCCCCGAGGCGCTGGAGCGCACCTTCGCCGCCTGCCGTGAGTACGCGGAGATCATCAAGAGGTACGGCGCCGAGCGGCTCCGCTTCGTGGCCACCTCCGCCTCCCGCGACGCGGAGAACCGGGACGACTTCGTCCGGGGCGTCCTGGACATCCTCGGCGTCGAGCCGGAGGTCATCAGCGGCGACCAGGAGGCCGAGTTCTCCTTCACCGGCGCCACCAAGGAGCTGACCGGCCGGGACGACCTCACCAGGCCCTACCTGGTGGTGGACATCGGCGGCGGCTCCACCGAGTTCGTCGTCGGCGACGACCACGTACGCGCGGCGCGGTCCGTGGACGTCGGCTGCGTGCGGATGACCGAGCGGCACCTGGTGCACGAGGGCAAGGTGAGCGACCCGCCCACCGAGGAGCAGATCACCGCCATAAGGGCCGACATCGAGGCCGCCCTGGACCTCGCGGAGCAGACGGTCCCGCTGCGCGAGGCGCACACCCTGGTCGGCCTGGCCGGGTCCGTCACCACGGTCTCCGCGATCGCCCAGGAGCTGCCCGAGTACGACTCCGCGCGCATCCACCACTCCCGTATCTCCCACGACCGCGTCCGGGAGATCACCGAGTGGCTGCTGCGCTCCACGCACGCCGAGCGCGCCGCGGTCCCGTCCATGCACCCGGGCCGGGTCGACGTCATCGGCGCCGGTGCCCTCGTCCTGCTGGCGGTCATGGAGCGGATCGGCGCCGAGGAGGTCGTGGTGAGCGAGCACGACATCCTCGACGGCATCGCGTGGTCGGTGGCGTAGCTCTCTTTTGTTACTCATCGGTAGCCATCCGCTGAGCAGTGTGGATAACGTTTGAGCGGCTTCGGGGGCCCCGTGAGGGGCCCTCGGTCGCGAGCGGACGGAAAAGTTCGTGAAGTTCTTCACAAGGAATTGCCCCGTGGGGGCCCGCGCCGGGGGCCCTGTGGGCCCTTGCGGGGGGTCAAGAGCCGTTTGAACATGTTCAGATGAGGGGCGTGAAGGGTCCCTGAACGAGGGTGTTCCGGGGGTGTCACAGCGCCCTCACGGACCTCCCGAAGACCCGGAGAGGCAGCTCACGCGGCCTTGACAACGGGTCGAACCACCTCGGGGGTCCCTGTCGCCCGCATGACCTGCGTCAAGCGGGCCGCGGAGTTTAGCACAGGGCCTGCCAGAGCTTGTGAAGGGGCGCACGAGCAGCCCCCCTGAGGCAGGTGGATACTCGATGGCATGAGCACCACGGAGCGTCCCAGGATCCTCGTAGTAGGCGGTGGGTACGTAGGCCTGTACGCAGCTCGGCGCATTCTCAAGAAGATGCGCTACGGCGAGGCGACCGTCACGGTCGTCGACCCCCGGTCGTACATGACCTACCAGCCCTTCCTCCCCGAAGCCGCCGCCGGCAACATCTCCCCTCGCCATGTCGTCGTCCCGCTGCGACGCGTGCTGCCGAAGGCGGAGGTCCTCACCGGTCGGGTCACCACCATCGACCAGGACCGCAAGGTCGCCACGATCGCCCCGCTGGTCGGCGAGGCGTACGAGCTGCCCTTCGACTACCTGGTCATCGCCATGGGCGCGGTCTCCCGCACCTTCCCGATCCCCGGCCTCGCCGAGCAGGGCATCGGCATGAAGGGCATCGAGGAGTCCATCGGCCTGCGCAACCACGTCCTGGAGCAGCTGGACAAGGCCGACTCCACGACCGACGAGGAGATCCGCCGCAGGGCGCTCACCTTCGTCTTCATCGGCGGTGGCTTCGCGGGCGCGGAGACCATCGGCGAGGTCGAGGACATGGCCCGGGACGCGGCCAAGTACTACAAGAACGTGTCCCGCGAGGACATGCGCTTCATCCTCGTCGACGCCGCCGACAAGATCCTTCCCGAGGTCGGCCCGAAGCTCGGCCAGTACGGCAAGGAGCACCTGGAGAGCCGGGGCGTGGAGATCTACCTCTCCACCTCCATGGACTCCTGCGTCGACGGCCACGTGGTGCTGAAGAACGGCCTCGAGGTCGACTCCAACACCATCGTGTGGACGGCCGGCGTCAAGCCGAACCCGGCCCTCGCCCGATTCGGTCTGCCGCTCGGTCCCCGCGGTCACGTCGACTGCGAGCCGACCCTCCAGGTCAAGGGCACGGACTACATCTGGGCCGCCGGTGACAACGCCCAGGTCCCGGACCTCGTCGGCCGCAAGGCGGGCAACGAGAACGCCTGGTGCCCGCCGAACGCCCAGCACGCGCTGCGCCAGGCCAGGACCCTCGGCGACAACGTGATCTCCGGCATGCGGGGCTTCCCGCAGAAGGAGTACGAGCACGCCAACAAGGGTGCGGTCGCCGGTCTCGGCCTGCACAAGGGCGTGGCGATGATCGTCATGGGCAAGATGAAGATCAAGCTCAAGGGCCGCCTCGCCTGGTACATGCACCGTGGCTACCACGGCATGGCGATGCCGACCTGGAACCGCAAGATCCGCGTCTTCGCCGACTGGACCCTCGGCATGTTCCTCAAGCGCGAGGTCGTCTCCCTCGGCGCCATGGAGAACCCGCGCGAGGAGTTCTACGAGGCCGCCAAGCCGGCGCCGGTCGCCGCCGCGCCGAAGACCGAGGAGAAGGCCAAGGCCTCCTGACCCGACGGTCACCCCAGCACAGCCCGAAGGGGCCGCCTGCCATCCGTGGTGCGGGCGGCCCCTTCGGCGTGTGCGGGCGCCGCGGCGGGGACCGGGTGTGTGGGAGTCCGGCGGAGGCACCGGGTGTGCGGGGGTCCGGTGGAGGGACCGGGTGTGCGGGGGCCCGGTGGAGGGATCGGGTGTGCGGGCGCCGCGGCGGGCGGATCGTGGGCGGGCGCCCGAGCAGACGGATTTCGCCGTCGTGAGGGTGATCTCCGCGCTTGCCGCCATGGCGGTCCGACGCCGGGTGGTAGACGACGCACGTGAGCATCCCACCGCCACCCGGCCAGCCGTCCGGCCCTCCGTCCGGCCCGCTAGGGCCGCCCACCGTCGTCACGCCGCCGCCTCGGCGCCCCTGGTGGCGCAGGTCCGGCGTGCTCATCGGCGCGGCAGCGGTGGTGGTCGTCGCAGCGGTGGCGGTCGCACTGGTGCTGACGCGGCGCGGCGGACAGGGCACGCCGACGGTCGACACGGCCTCGCAGGCCCGGAGCGTCACCAGACGGGTGGCGCTGACGCCCGCGGACTGGGGGTCCGACTACGTCCGGGGCAGCCGGTACGAGGACGACGACAGGTCGACGCTGTTCGCCGACGCCGACTGCCAGCTGGTGCGACAGCCGGGCGTCAACATGCTGGCCTACCTGGACCGCTCCGTTCACACGGCGAGCAAGTCGGTGTATGCCACGTCGACGGTCATCGTCTACCGCGACGACGGCTTCGCCCAGGCCGATGTCGCCCGGTTCCGGTCGGACGCGCAACGGTGCGACAAGGAGTCCAAGGCGAACAGCAAAGTGCGGTGGGAGGACATCCGGCAGACGGACATCCCGACGGTGAAGGGCTTCGACGACGCCGTGTCGGCCGAGGAGGGACACACGGTCACCGCTACGACCGGGCAGAAGGCGGACAGCTACTACACGACCGTCATGGGCCGCAAAGGACAGTTCGTGCTGATGGCGTCCGTGCAGCGCCAGTCGTCCGCAGGGCAGAACCGCGAGGATGCGCTGAACGCCCTCTCCCTCATGCTGAGCCGCCTGTAGACAGCGGTCGGGGCCCGATCCGTCAGTGGATCGGGCCCCGGCTCGCCGCTCGGTCAGGTGCTCTGCTGGCCGTAGGCCGGGGCCGCGTCGGCGCTCTGGTCGTCGTCGGTCTGCGGGCTGTAGCCCTCCGGCAGCTGGATGCTCTGCATGAGCTGATCGAAGTCGGCCTGCATGGCCTCCGCCTGGTCCTCCGAGCCGAACAGCGCGATCATGAGCAGGTGATCGTCGACGGTTGCGTACAGGATGTGACCGTAGGTGCCGTCGTCCGAGGTGAGATCCGCCTCCAGCTGTGAGCCGTCGTTCGTGCGGGTCTGATTGACGTTGCTGGTACTGAACTCCTGGTCGGGGCTCTGGGCGTTCTGGTTCAGAAGCTCCAGGTGCTGCTGGAGCATCTCCTCGGGGTCGAGGTCGCTGCCGTCGTAGACCGCGAAGCCGATGCTCCCGTAGTCGGTCTCCACCCAGTGGTCGCGGCCGTCGAGCGGGTCGGTCTGGGTCTCGGCCTGTCCGGGCAGGTCCATCGAGATGCCGCTCTCCTGGTCGGTGGCCGTGGTCCACTGCGCGGTGGAGCCGGCGTCGGTGCCGGAGGTACCGATGTTGCCGGAATCAGCGCTGCTCGGATCGGCGCCATTGGAATCGGCGCCGCCACCGGCAAGGCCGTCGTCAGCGCTGCCGGAATCAGCGCCGCCGGAATCAGCGCCGCCGGTGTCGGCGCCGCTGGGGTCTATCGCGGCCCCGGACGTGGCTGCGGCGAGCGGGGCCGGCGGGGCGGCGAACGCGGCCGTGGGAAGCAGTGCGCCTCCGGTGATCACGGTGGTCGAGGCGGCGAGCAGGGCCAGGCGCTGGAGACGAGTCATGGTGATGCACATCCTGAGAAGTAGGGGGTGTCGGCGAGTGCCTTGCATCCATTAGGGCTCGGTTCCCGAAGTGGGTCATGCCATGAGATTTCGTGACTTGACCGGCAGCCGTGTCTCGCCCACACTGCGCGGTCCCTCGTTCGGGTGGGGCGCCGGATTCGTGTCGGCTGGGCCGGATCGGGGGGAATGACGTCGATGTGCGCGATCGTTTTCCGGAAGCACGGAAAGCAGACGGTTCGGGCCGATCTACCTTCACGGAGGTGTGCGCCATGGCCGATGCCGCATCGCGGCTGAGGACTATTGCCGAGCAGATGCTGGGTGCCCCGCTCCCGCTACGGGTGCGGGCCTGGGACGGTTCACAGGCCGGGCCGCCGGGCGCCCCGGCGCTCGTCGTGCGCAACCGCCGGGCGCTGCGCCACATGCTGTTCAAACCGGGCGAGCTGGGGCTCGCCCGCGCCTGGGTCTCCGGCGACCTGGGCATCGAGGGCGACCTGTACACCGCGCTCGACGCGATGGCGGGCCTCGTGTGGGAGCGCGGGGAGGACGCCCGCAGCCTCGCCCAGGCCGTGCGCGACCCCGAGGTCCGGGCCGCCGCCCGCGACCTGCTGAAACTGGCCGGCCCGCCGATCCCGCCCGCCCCGCCGCGCGAGGAAGCCCGCAGACCGGGCCGGCGCCTGCACACCCGGCGCACCGACAAGCGGGCCATCAGCCACCACTACGACGTCGGCAACGACTTCTACGAGATCGTCCTCGGCCCCTCCATGGTGTACTCCTGCGCCTACTGGGAGGAGGACGGCAGCCTGGAGTCCGCGCAGCGCGACAAGCTCGAACTCATCTGTACCAAACTGGGCCTGAAGAAGGGTCAGCGGCTGCTGGACGTCGGCTGCGGCTGGGGCTCCATGGCCATCCAGGCGGCCCGCGAGCACGGGGTGAGCGTCGTCGGGGTCACCCTGTCGCAGGAGCAGGCGGCCTACGCCCGTAAGCGGGTCGCCGACGAGGGACTGACCGACCGGGTGGAGATCAGGGTCCAGGACTACCGGGACGTCATGGACGGACCCTTCGACGCGATCTCCTCCATCGGCATGGCCGAGCACGTCGGCGCGGAGCGGTACCTGGAGTACGCCTGCCAGCTGCACGCCCTGCTGGGGCCCGGCGGCCGGCTGCTCAACCACCAGATCGCCCGTCGCCCGCACCGGGCCGAATCGGATTACCGGGTGGACGAGTTCATCGACGCCTACGTCTTCCCCGACGGCGAACTCGCCCCCCTCGGCACCACCGTCACGCAGCTGGAACGGGCCGGTTTCGAGGTCCGGGACGTGGAGTCGATCCGCGAGCACTACGCCCGCACCCTGCGCCGCTGGGTCGCGAACCTGGAGGCCGACTGGGACCGGGCGGTCCGGCTCACCAGCCCCGGCCGGGCCCGCGTCTGGCGGCTGTACATGGCCGCCTCCGCGCTCGCCTTCGAGCAGAACCGCATCGGCGTGAACCAGGTCCTCGCCGTCCGCACGCCCGAGTCCGGCGCGTCCGGGCTCCCGCTGCGGTCCCGCACCTGGCACGGCTGACACGGCGAAGGGCCCCGCCCTGCACCAGGCAGAGCGGGGCCCTTCGCGGCGTACCGCTACTCGGCCTTGATCGCCGCCAGCATGTTCAGCCGGGCCGCGCGGCGGGCCGGCCACAGGGCGGCCAGGACGCCGACCGCGCCCGCCAGCAGCAGGAAGACGGTCATCCGGTCCCAGGGCAGGACCAGTTCGTAGGTCGGCAGCTTCGTGCCGAGCAGCTCGCCGGCCGCCCAGCCGAAGAACACGCCCAGACCGATGCCGAGCACCCCGCCGAACAGGGAGATCACCAGGGACTCCAGGCGGACCATGCGCTTGACCGCCCTGCGGTCCAGGCCGATCGCGCGGAGCATGCCGATCTCCTGCGCCCGCTCGAAGACGGACATGGCCAGCGTGTTGATGACACCGAGCACGGCGACGATCACCGCCATGCCGAGCAGGCCGTAGACCATGTTCAGCACCTGCGTGAACATCTTCCCGATCTCCTGGGAGATGTCCTGCTTGTCCTGGACCTTGATCGCCGGGTTGGTGCCGAGCGCCTTCTCCAGCGCGTCCTTGGCCGCGCCGGACGCGCCGTCCGCGGTCTTGACCATGACCTGCATGTCGGCCGGGTCGGTCAGGTGCGGGGTGAGGACCTTGTTGTCGAGGATGATCCCGTTGAGCATGTCGTTGCCCTCGTACACCCCGGCGACCGTCAGCCGCTGCGCCTTGCCGTCCTCGAAGTGCGCGGTGAACTGCGAGCCTGCCTTCCAGCCGTGCTCCTTGGCCCGGTCCTCGTCCACGACGATCCGCTTGCCGCCCACCGTGAAGGAGCCGTCGGTCACCTTCAGGTCGGTCAGCTTGCCGAACGCCGCACCGTTGACGCCGGTCAGGAACTCGGTGCCGCCGTCGATGCGCGACTCGCCGTTGCGCAGTGGGCTGCTGACGGTGACTCCGTCGGCGGAGGCGAGCTTGTCCGCCACATCGGGGGAGAGCGGACCGCGGTTGGCCATCGAGACCACGTAGTCCGCGCGGATCGCCGAGCTGGCCATCTTGTCGATGGACATCTGCAGGCTGGCCGCCATCACCGTCATACCGGTGATCAGGGTCAGGCCGATCATCAGCGCGGATGCCGTGGCCGCCGTCCGGCGCGGGTTGCGCAGCGAGTTCTGGCGGGCCAGCTTGCCCGACACACCGAAGGCGCGCAGCACCGGGGAGGCGGCGGCGATCAGCGGGCGGGACAGCAGCGGGGTCAGGACGAACACACCGACGATGAGCAGGACCGCGCCGATGCCCATCAGGCCCTGTCCGGTGTCGGCGTCCATCGTCGTGGCCGCGAGGATCACCGCGACGCCGGCACCCGTGAACAGGGCGCCGAGCGTGTTGCGAAGGACCAGCGACTTCGTGGTGGCCTTGGCGTGCACGCTGCTCATCGCCGCCACCGGCGGGGTCTTCGCGGCCCGGCGGCCGGGCAGCCATGCTGCCAGCATGGTGATGACGATGCCGACGGCCAGGGCGGTCGCCACCGTGCCCGGGCTGATCACCAGCGGGCCGCCGGGCAGGGTCGCGCCGAAGGAGCCCAGCAGGGAGCGCAGGCCCGCCCCGATGCCGATGCCGGCGGCCAGGCCGGTCACACCGGCGACCGTGCCGACCGCGAACGCCTCGATGAGCACCGAGCGGGTGACCTGGCGGCGGGAGGCGCCGACCGCACGCAGCAGGGCCAGCTCCTTGGTGCGCTGGGCGACCAGCATGGTGAAGGTGTTGGCGATGATGAACGTGCCCACGAAGAGCGCGATGCCGGCGAAGACCAGCAGGCCCTGCTTGAGGCCGCTCATCGAAGAGGAGATCATCTCGGCCTGGTCGTCGGCGAGCTGCTTGCCGGTGGTGGTCTCGACGAGCTTCGCGGGCAGGGCCTTGTCCAGCGCGGCCTTGAGCGCGGACTGGCTGGTACCTGCCGCGGCCTGCACGTCGATCTCGTCGTAGGTGCCCTTCTTGCCGAACAGGGCCTGCGCGGTCGGCGTGTCGAACAGGGTGAGGCTGCCGCCCGCGGCGACGTTGCCGTCGTCGGTGGTGAAGATGCCGCTGACGGTCGGGGTGAGGACCGGGCCGTCGACGGACAGGCGCACGGTGTCGCCGACCTTGTAGCCGGCGCGCTTCGCGGTCTCGGAGTCGATCAGCACCTCGCCCTTGCCGCGCGGTGCGTGGCCGCTGACCAGCGGGTAGCGGGGGTCCTTGGTGCCCCAGTAGTTGCCGCCGGCGGACTGCCAGTCGCCGCCGACGAGCTTGCCGTCCTTGTCGGCGACGGCGGTGAAGCCGGTGACGACACCGGTGGCGGAGGCGGCCCCGGGGACCTTGGCGGCCCTGTCGAGCAGGGCCTGGGTCAGCTCGGCGGACTTGCCGACCTTGTTCCCCTGCGAGTCCTGGTACTCGGGCTGTACGGCGACGTCGACCCGTTCGAAGCCCTTGGCGGAACTCTTCTGGAGCGCGTCGGAGACGGAGTTGGTGAAGACGAGGGTCCCGGAGACGAACGCCACGCCGAGCATGACGGCGAGCACGGTCATCAGCAGCCGGGCCTTGTGCGCGAGAACGTTGCGCAGGGCTGTGCGGAACATCAGCTGGTACGGCCCTTCGCGTCGAACTGCTTCATCAGGTCCAGCACCGAGTCGGCGGTGGGGCCGTACATCTCGTCGACGATCCGGCCGTCCGCGAGGAAGATCACGCGGTCGGCGTAGGCGGCGGCCACCGGGTCGTGGGTCACCATGACCACCGTCTGGCCCAGCTCGCGCACGGAGTTGCGCAGGAAGCCGAGGACTTCGGCGCCGGAGCGCGAGTCCAGGTTCCCGGTCGGCTCGTCACCGAAGATGATCTCCGGCTTGGAGGCGAGGGCCCGGGCGACGGCCACCCGCTGCTGCTGGCCGCCGGAGAGCTGGGAGGGCCGGTGGCTCAGCCGCCCGGACAGGCCGACCATCTGGATGACGTGGTCGAGCCACGTCTTGTCGGCCTTCCGGCCCGCGATGTCCATCGGGAGGGTGATGTTCTCCAGCGCGGTCAGCGTCGGCAGCAGGTTGAACGCCTGGAAGATGAAGCCGATCTTGTCCCGGCGCAACCTGGTGAGCTGCTTGTCCTTCAGGGAGCCCAGCTCGGTGTCGCCGATGCGCACCGATCCGGACGAGAAGGTGTCCAGTCCGGCCACGCAGTGCATCAGCGTGGACTTGCCGGAGCCGGACGGCCCCATGATCGCGGTGAACTCGGCCTGGCGGAAGTCGACCGAGACCTGGTCCAGGGCGACCACCCGGGTCTCACCCTGCCCGTAGATCTTCGACAACTCCGTGGCGCGTGCGGCCACGGCGGTGGTCCGGTCGGCGGTGGGTGTGGTGGTCACGGGACGGTGCTCCTGTCGGGACGACGTGTCTTCGGGGGACTGCTCCATCGTCTCGGCGCGAGGCGCGCGTGTAGTCAGTCGCTGCTCCGGTTCCGAAGGGCGACTGGGGTCGGACTGGAGGCCGCCGTGTCATACCTGGGGAGGACGGGCGACCCCGAGTCGAGAACAGGTGGAACGCCCTTGTTCAGACGGTGAAATTCCGTCATTTCACGTACGCGGACACACGCGTCACGTCACGCTATTGGCAAGTGCGGATGGCGCGTTCCCTGGGCTGATGCACCCTCAGGCGCCAATAAAATAAGACAACATAGGTCCACCGTTCCGCTGTCCGGGGGATGGGTCCCGATAGGCTCGGACCCTCGAAGCGGAGCCCAATGGCCTGCCCGGATGGTGGAATGCAGACACGGCGAGCTTAAACCTCGCTGCCCCTTCGCGGGCGTGCCGGTTCAAGTCCGGCTCCGGGCACCTTCCGCCTCTGACGCACCCTCGGAACCGCCGCACGACCGTTGCCGGCGGGCTCGTGCGGCCCGAGGCTCGCGCCCGGTCGTGGTGTCGCCGCCGTCGCATCGGCTTCCCCGGAGTCACCGGGGGCCGCTCCGTGACCGTGTACGCACCGACCGAGGTCGGCAACCGCGCCACGGACGCCACCCCCTTCGACGCCCGCCTCCAGCGGGCCCGGCTGAGCGGATCGCCTCCTGCCGAGCGGCCGGGACCGGCCCGGCGCAGGCGTACGCCGGGTTTCCCTCCGGTCAGGGTGAGGTCTCGTCCGTGTACCGGCTTCGTCAGGGAAGACGCTCTTCCGTGGCCGGGAATCAGTGCCGCGCGTAGCGTGTTGCGCAGCACGGCAGGGGAAAGATCCTCCTCAAGTATCATGGTCGATCCTTTGCCAATCCATTACTCTTGAGCCCAAGGCTGCGCTCGGCAGCCATGGAGGAGTGAAATGAGGAGCAGCAACCCGGTCTTCTCGCGACGGGGGTTCAGCCGCGACAACGGCTACGCCGGCTTCAACACCGCACCGCAGGCCGGGTACGCACAGGGGAACCCCTACGCGCAGAATCCCTACGCGCAGAACCCTTACGCCCAGCAGGGTGCCCCCGCCGGCGCCCCGCCCCAGGCCCCGGCCACCACCGACCGGATGACGATGGACGACGTCGTCGTCCGTTCGGCTCTCACGCTCGGCACGGTCGCCGTCGGCGCCGTCCTCGCCTGGGTGCTGCTGCCGGTCTCCGGCACCAGCTACGCCCTCGCCTTCGGCTCCGCGCTGATCGCGTTCGTCCTGGCGATGGTGCAGAGCTTCAAGCGCACCCCGTCGCCCGCGCTGATCCTCGGGTACGCCGCCTTCGAGGGCGTCTTCCTGGGCGTCTTCAGCGAGATGTTCAACAGCCGGTGGAGCGGTGCGCCGTTCCAGGCGGTGCTCGGCACCATGGCGGTCTCGGGCGCGACCCTGCTGGTCTACAAGGCAGGCTGGATCCGCGTCACCGCCCGCTACGCCCGCATCGGCCTCACCATCGCGATGGCGTTCCTCGTCGTCACGGCGGTCAACCTGCTGCTGGTCGCCTTCGGTGCCGCCCCCGACGGCGGACTGCGCAGCTTCGGCCCGCTCGGCGCGATCGTGGGCATCATCGCGATCCTGCTCGGCGCGTTCTTCCTGACCCTCGACTTCAAGCAGATCGAGGACGGCATCGCCTACGGCGCCCCGCGCAACGAGTCCTGGCTCGCCGCGTTCGGTCTCACCATGACCCTGGTGTGGATCTACGTGGAGATGCTGCGGCTGGTGGCGATCTTCAGCAGCAACGACTAGCGCGACGCCTCGTCGCACGGCAGGGCCCCGGACTCCTTCCGGGGCCCTGCGTCGTCTTCTTCGCCGGGTGCTGCACACCTTCTTCGCCGGGTGCTGCACACCGGCTAGAGCAGCTTGCGGGCCGCCCTGCGCAGGTCGTACTCGTGCACGATCGCCTTCGCGTGGCCGTACGCGAGGTCGTACTCGTGCCGGAGCCAGCTGACCTTCTCCTCGAAGCGGAAGAGAGCGGGACCTTCTTCGACGGTGCGCAGCCAGTCGGTGACTTCACGACCGGTGCAATGGGGGATGCGGGCGAGCAGATTGCGGTGGGTCTCCTCGGAGAAGACGTGGGACATCGGCGCCTCCGAACGCAAAGGGGATGTAAGCCGGTCCTTCACGTCACCGTGCCTGAGCGTTCGCGTATTGGCAACAGTGCGGCACGTTACGCTCGGCGCGTGGTTGATACGACGCCCTTGACCCGAGCAGTGGATCACTTCGCCGACCGGTTGCGCGCGGCGCCGCAGAGCCGACTCCAGCGGAGTGCGGCGGCGGAGGCCCTCGGCCTGGCCCGGGAGTTGGCCCGGTGGGCCCAGGCTGTGGAGGAGCCCGGGAGCGAGCCTCGGGAGATGCCGGACGCGGGGATGTTCGCGGTGGCGGATCAGATCCTCGTGGCCGCGCACGACTTGGCCGTGGTGCTGGAGAGCGACGACCAGGTCGCCGAGGCCGTGCGGCTGGTGGAGGAGGCGCGCGAGCGGGCGGGGGTCTGACGTGCGTCGGCGGGTGCCGGGGCGTGAGGGTTGCCCGCGCAGCTCCTCGCGCCCCTTCGGGGCGCGCACTACAGCGACGCTATGACCCTGTCCGCCAGGATGTAGACCATGTCCTCGCCGCACGCGAAGGTCAGGGTGTAGGCGCCGGAGACGCCCGAACCGCCCAGCAGGTACGGGGATTCACCGGCCTCCAGAGCCGTGGCCAGGCGTTCCGCGGTCTCGCGGTGGCCCGGGGTCATGCACAGGGTGGTGCCGTCGGCGAAGACGTAGACGTCGAGCGTGCCGAGCGGGCCCGGGCGGACGTCGGAGAGTTCCACGCGCTCGGCGGCCAGCTGCTCCAGCGTGGAGACCGTGCGCTCGTGGTCGTTCACGGCCGGAGACTGCACCGGGACGAAGTCGGGGTGCGAGGGGTGCCGGCGACGGGCCGCGGCCAGCTCCGGGGACTCGGTGGGGGCGCTTCCCTGGATGAAGTCCTTCGCGGAGAACTCCTCGGCCTCGGCCGCCTCGGAGACCGGCTCCAGCGGCTCCAGGCCCACGAAGTCGGTCTGCCGGGGCAGGAACAGATCGACCTCCGGCAGGCCGAGCGGAGTCGGGACGTCGGAGGCGTCACGGGCCTCCTGCGCGGCCCAGAAGGCGCGGGCCTCGGCCAGCTCCCGCTCCCGCTCCTCGGCGAGCGCCTCCGCCACGGCCGCGCGTATCTGCTCGGCGTCCGCGGTGGTGCGGGCGCTCGGCAGCAGGGCGCGCGTGGTGGCCGCCTGGTTCTCACCGAGCTGGCACTGCAGCTCGGTCAGCTGGCGGCGCAGCTTCAGCACGGTGCGCAGGACGGCGACGCCCACGGCGCCCGTGGCAGCCGTGGTGAGCAGCAGGGCGATCGGCATGGCGCTCACTGACATACTCCCGGTTCAAAGTCGACCCCCGACTTCCTACATCAGCTTGAAGGGCGGACTAACCAGCTGTCAGTGCGTAGCGTCACGAAACGGACGGGACTTTTTCCTCACGGGTCCGCGTCGGACCGTGCTGACCTGGGCTGACCTGCGCCGATGTGTCCGGCGAGCGAGATAGGTCACATCCTGGGGGAGATTGGATCACGGAAAGGCCCAGAACCTTGGATTCCCCTCGGTTCCGGGCCTTTGTGCAACGTACCGTGTGCAGCTCGCTACGGACGGTGCGTCAGCTGAGGCGCTCGATGACCATCGCCATGCCCTGGCCGCCGCCGACGCACATCGTCTCCAGGCCGAACTGCTTGTCGTGCCACTGCAGGGAGTTGATCAGCGTGCCGGTGATGCGGGCGCCGGTCATGCCGAAGGGGTGGCCGACGGCGATGGCGCCGCCGTTGACGTTCAGCTTGTCGATGTCGATGCCGAGGTCCCGGTAGGAGGGGATCACCTGGGCCGCGAAGGCCTCGTTGATCTCGACCAGGTCGATGTCGTCGATGGTCAGGCCCGCGCGCCGCAGCGCCTGCTTGCTCGCCTCGACCGGGCCGAGGCCCATGATCTCGGGGGAGAGGCCGGAGACGCCGGTGGACACGATCCGGGCGAGCGGGGTCAGGCCCAGCTCGCGGGCCTTGGTGTCGGACATGATGACGAGCGCGGCGGCGCCGTCGTTGAGCGGGCAGCAGTTGCCGGCGGTGACGAGCCCGTCCGGGCGGAAGACCGGCTTGAGGCCCTGGACGCCCTCCAGGGTGACGCCGGCGCGCGGGCCGTCGTCCTTGCTGACCACGGTGCCGTCGGGGAGCGTCACCGGGGTGATCTCGCGCTCCCAGAAGCCGTTCTTGATGGCTTCCTCGGCGAGGTTCTGCGAGCGGACGCCGAACTCGTCCATGTCCTGGCGGGTGACGCCCTTCCAGCGGGCCAGGTTCTCGGCGGTCTGGCCCATCGCGATGTACGCGTCGGGGACCAGGCCGTCCTCACGCGGGTCGTGCCACGTGGTGCCCTCCTGCTGGGCGACGGCGGCGGTGCGGGCCTCGGCCTCGGCGAAGAGGGGGTTGTGCGTGTCCGGGAGGCCGTCGGAGCTGCCCTTGGTGAAGCGGGAGACCGTCTCGACGCCGGCCGAGATGAAGACGTCGCCCTCGCCGGCCTTGATGGCGTGCAGGGCCATGCGGGAGGTCTGGAGGGAGGAGGAGCAGTAGCGGGTGACCGTGCAGCCCGGCAGGTGGTCCATGCCCATCTGTACGGCGACGATCCGGCCGAGGTTGTGGCCCTGCTCGCCGCCGGGGAGGCCACAGCCGAGCATCAGGTCGTCGATGTCCTTGGGGTCCAGCTCGGGGACCTTGGCGAGCGCGGCCTGGATGATCGTGGCGGTCAGGTCGTCGGGGCGCAGGTCCTTGAGGGAACCCTTACCGGCGCGTCCGATGGGGGAGCGGGCGGTCGAGACGATGACGGCTTCGGGCATCACGGCTCCAGTGGCGGAAGTTTTCGGGCTGGCCACGTCGGAAGTTACCTGGCCGTAGTCGAGAGGTCACCGGTGTCGCGGTGTGACACTGACCGCAATTGTCTAAGCGCTTGCTTGGTTCACCGGGTCCTCGCCCACCCACCTCCCGACTCGGTAGCCCGAGAAGCTCGGCTCGAAACGTCCCGGCGGCCGTCCGGCCGGCCCCCCGCCCCCGGACCACCCAGGGGCTCCGCCCCCGGACCCCCGGCCCTCGCCCACCCACCCCCCCGACTCGGTGGGCCGAGAAGCTCGGCTCGAAACGTCCCGGCGGCCGTCCGGCCGGCCCCCCGCCCCCGGACCACCCAGGGGCTCCGCCCCCGGACCCCCGGCCCTCG
>NZ_JBVHSK010000007.1:0-49246 GCF_055566415.1 Streptomyces sp. NPDC027663
CCCTTCGTGTTTCCCAGTCTATCAGATCTTTTCTCGATCCGATTTCCTCGGTGCTTTCCAGGTTCCCGCTCTCGCGTTTCCCTTTCCGGCGGTTCCGACTTTATCAGAAGTTCTGAGTCGGTTTTCCCACCCGCTCCGGGCATCCGTGTCCAGCGCGTGAAGTGCTGGGGTTCCCGGTTGGGCGGAGCCGTAAACGTACTGGAGCGGGGCGCCCCGATGCAAATCGAGGCGCCCCGCTCCGGGCTCACATCCGACGGGGCGTCAGACCTCCACGACCACCGGGAGGATCATCGGCCTGCGGCGATACGTGTCCGAGACCCACTTGCCGAGGGTCCGGCGGATCAGTTGCTGGAGCTGGTGCGGCTCCACGACGCCGTCCTGGGCGGACCGCTCCAGGACTTCCGTGATCTTCGGGAGGACGTCGGCGAACGCCGAGTCCTCGATGCCGGAGCCGCGGGCCTGGACGTGCGGGCCTCCGGTGATCTTGCCGGTGGAGGCGTCCACGACCACGAAGACCGAGATGATGCCCTCGTCGCCGAGGATCTTGCGGTCCTTGAGCGCCGGCTCACCGACGTCGCCGACCGAGAGGCCGTCGACGTAGACGTAGCCTGCCTGGACCTTGCCGGAGATCTTGGCCTTGCCCTCGACGAGGTCGACCGCCACGCCGTCCTCGGCGATGACGATCCGGTCGTGCGGGACGCCCGTGAGCGCGCCCAGTTCGGCGTTGGCCCGCAGGTGGCGCCACTCGCCGTGGACCGGCATCAGGTTCCTCGGGCGGCAGATGTTGTAGAAGTACAGCAGCTCGCCCGCGGAGGCGTGGCCGGAGACGTGCACCTTGGCGTTGCCCTTGTGGACGACGTTCGCGCCCCATCGGGTCAGGCCGTTGATCACGCGGTAGACCGCGTTCTCGTTCCCGGGGATCAGCGAGGACGCCAGGATGACCGTGTCGCCGTCGACGATGCGGATCTGGTGGTCACGGTTGGCCATACGGGACAGGGCCGCCATCGGCTCGCCCTGGGAACCCGTGCAGACCAGGACCACCTCGTGGTCGGGCAGGTCGTCCAGCGTCCTGACGTCGACCACCAGGCCCGGCGGGACCTTCAGGTAGCCGAGGTCGCGGGCGATGCCCATGTTGCGGACCATGGAGCGGCCGACGAAGGCGACCCTGCGGCCGTACTCGTGGGCCGCGTCCAGAATCTGCTGGATGCGGTGGACATGACTGGCGAAGCTCGCCACGATGATCCGCTTGCGGGCGCCGGCGAAGACCTGCCGCAGGACGTTGGAGATGTCGCGCTCGTGCGGCGTGAAGCCCGGGACCTCGGCGTTCGTCGAGTCGCTGAGGAGGAGGTCGATGCCCTCTTCGCTCAGCCGGGCGAAGGCGTGCAGGTCGGTGAGGCGGTTGTCCAGCGGGAGCTGGTCCATCTTGAAGTCGCCGGTGTGCACCACCATGCCCGCGGGGGTGCGGATGGCGACGGCCAGGGCGTCCGGGATGGAGTGGTTGACGGCGACGAACTCGCAGTCGAAGGGGCCGATGCGCTCACGGTTCCCCTCCGCCACCTCCAGGGTGTACGGACGGATCCGGTGCTCCTGGAGCTTGGCCTCGATGAGGGCGAGGGTCAGCTTGGAGCCGATCAGCGGAATGTCCGGCTTCTCGCGGAGCAGGAAGGGGACGCCGCCGATGTGGTCCTCGTGGCCGTGCGTGAGGACGATGCCCTCGATGTCGTCGAGGCGGTCCCGGACGGACGAGAAGTCCGGCAGGATCAGGTCGATTCCGGGCTGCTCCTCCTCGGGGAAGAGCACTCCGCAGTCGACGATCAGCAGGCGGCCGCCGTACTCGAAGACCGTCATGTTGCGGCCGATCTCGCCGAGACCGCCGAGCGGGGTGACCCGCAGACCGCCCTCGGGGAGCGGCGGCGGCGGGCCCAGTTCAGGATGCGGATGACTCAAAAGACTCTCCTCACCACGCGCGCCACGTACCGGTCGGGCACGTGGCGCGCATGACGTTCGTGCAGAAGCAGTTGTCGTTGTGGGGTGCGGGCACCGGTGGCCCGCTGTCTTCTGTTGTTCTTCAGTTGTGAAGCCCTTGTGGTGCCAAGTCCGTTGTCAGAGCTGTACCCCGCCGGCAGCAAGATCGATCTTGAGCTGGGAGATCTCCTCGGGCGAGCACTCGACCATCGGCGAGCGCAGCGGCCCGGCGGGCAGTCCCTGCAGGGCGAGTGCGGCCTTGGTGGTCATGACGCCCTGGGTGCGGAACATGCCGGTGTAGACCGGGAGCAGCTTCTGGTGGATCTCGGTGGCCTTGACGACGTCGCCGGAGACGTAGGCGTCCACCAGCGCACGCAGGTCGGGGGTGACCACATGGCCGACGACCGAGACGAAGCCGACCGCGCCGACGGAGAGCAGCGGGAGGTTGAGCATGTCGTCGCCGGAGTACCAGGCGAGGCCGGACTGGGCGATGGCCCAGCTGGCGCGGCCCAGGTCTCCCTTGGCGTCCTTGTTGGCGACGATCCGGGGGTGCTCGGCGAGCCGGACGAGCGTCTCGGTGTTGATCGGGACGCCGCTGCGGCCGGGGATGTCGTAGAGCATGACCGGCAGGCCGGTGGCGTCGGCGACCGTCGTGAAGTGCCGGTACAGGCCCTCTTGCGGGGGCTTGTTGTAGTACGGCGTGACGACCAGCAGGCCGTGGGCGCCGTCGCGCTCGGCCTGGCGGGCCAGCTCGACGCTGTGGTGGGTGTCGTTGGTGCCGACGCCGGCGACGACGTGGGCGCGGTCGCCGACGGCCTCCAGAACGGCTCGTACGAGGTCCGATTTCTCCGCGTCGCTGGTGGTGGGGGACTCGCCGGTGGTGCCGTTGACGATCAGGCCGTCGTTGCCTGCGTCCACCAGGTGGGCGGCGAGCCGCTGCGCGCCGTCGAGGTCGAGTGCGCCGTCCGCCGTGAAGGGCGTGACCATGGCGGTGAGGACCCGCCCGAAGGGGGTCTGCGGAGTCGAGGTCGGAGCCATGGGTAACACGCTACTCGGTGCTTGAAGCGGGGTGCGCCCTCGGGGTATCGGGAAAGTCAGGACAAATATGGAGCCCGGCACTGCCTGCTCGGGGGTTCAAGCAGTGCCGGGTCCGTTTGATCAGGCTAGATGAACTTCTCTAAATGCCGCAATACGGACACTTCGCCAGGCTGATCCGTACACCCGTTCCCGGTGCCCGAACAGGGCTTCGTTACGGGGCCACACGCCCGTTCGCGTTGAAGGCCGCGTACGTCAGCGGCATGAGCTTCGCCCACTCCGCCTCCATCTTCTCGCCCACCATCTCGATCTCCCGCTGCGGGAAGGACGGCACCTTGGCCAGCTCGTGCTGGGTGCGCAGGCCGAGGAAGTGCATCAGGGAGCGGGCGTTGCAGGTGGCGTACATCGAGGAGTAGAGGCCGACGGGGAGGGCCGCGCGGGCGACCTCGCGGGCGACGCCCTCGGCGAGCATCTTCTGGTACGCCGTATAGGCCTGCTCGTACGACTCCCGGAGCGTGCTGGACACCGCCTCCTGCTGGGCCGGGGTGCCCTCGACGAAGACGTACTTGCCCGGGCGGCCCTCCTGCACGAGCTTGCGGGAAGCGTCGGGGACGTAGAAGACCGGCTGGAGCTCGCGGTAGCGGCCGGACTCCTCGTTGTACGACCAGCCCACCCGGTGCCGCATGAACTCGCGGAAGACGAAGATCGGGGCACTGATGAAGAACGTCATCGAGTTGTGCTCGAACGGGCTGCCGTGCCGGTCGCGCATCAGGTAGTTGATCAGGCCCTTGGAGCGCTCGGGGTCCTTCTTCAGCTCGTCCAGGGACTGCTCGCCGGCGGTGGAGACGCGGGCGGCGAAGAGGACGTCGGCGTCCGAAGCGCTGGACTTCACCAGCTCGACGGTGACATCGCTGCGGAACGTGAGCGACTCGGGGGTGGTCACGGGGGTCGGGGTCCTTCCCATCACTGAGTGGTTCGCGCCCACCTTACGGGGCACCCGCCGAGGCCGGAGCAGTACCTCGCCTCAAAAAACGCACCCGCGATTTTTTCGGACATGGGCACCATTTGTGTCACTCGATCGTCTGTACCGGTGAGGCCTGCACGCTCGGCCCGAGACCCGAGAGGAAGCCAACCGCCATGTTCCGTCGGCGCGAGCCCGTACCCTTCGCCTTCCTGGCCGAGGCGGACCGGTTCCGCAGCAATGTCACTCCCCCGCCGCGCACGCAGGCGTCCTTCGGCGAGATGGCCGGGCGCTGGCTGCTGGGGCTCACCCTCGTCGCCGGGCTCGTCGGCTCCCTGATCCTGGCCATGCCGGCGCTGTCCACGCCGTCCGGTGCGCCGACGCAGCAGTCCCAGGCGTCCCAGGGGCGCTGATGCCGGGCCCGGCACGGCGCTCACCGGGAGCCGTTACCCTTCCGGACGCTCAAGGCTGGTGAGCGGGAACACGGCCGGATAGCCTCACCGGGCACAGCCCACGCGAGGACCGGAGCACGTGGGCCCGCGAGTGAGGACCAGCCGTGCCCCTGCCCTTCCTGACGGCCGACCGCACCTTCGAGACCACGTCCGAGAGCGCACTGCCGTACGACGATCCGGACCACTGGCGCCGCCCCTACCGGCCCGGGCCCTGGCGGGTGTGCGCCGCCGCGCTGGGCCTGCTGCTCGCCTCGTTCGTCCTCTTCGCCGCGGTCCTCATCGCTCTGACCTCGCTGTCCTCCGCGGGAGCGGTCCTCGTCGCGGGCCTGGCGATCGTCGTCGGCTCGCTGCGGCTGCTGCGCATGGGTGTGTGGGTCAGCGGGCGCGGGCTGCGCCGGGTCGGCTTCCTGGGAACGCGGACGCTGCCGTGGGCGCGGGTGGTCTCCGTGCGGACGGTGCAGCAGCCGGTGCGCTGGCTGGGGCTGCCGCGCACGGTGCAGGGGCAGGCGCTGGCGCTCGTACGCAAGGACCGGCGCGCCGAGGACACTCCGCCGCTGCTGACCACGCACGGCCTGGACTTCCTGGGCCGCCCGGCGGCCTTCGACCGGGCGGCCGACACGGTGGAGGCATGGGCCGCGGAGAACCGTCGCGGCTGAACCGGGCGCGCCGAAGGGGCCGGCCCGCGGTGGTGCGGGCCGGCCCCTTCGGCTCACAGGTACGGCCGGCGGGGCGGCTCGGCGGGCTCGTGGCCTCCGGCGGGCCTCCGCGAGTTCGACCGGGAGGCGGGTGTCCGCGGGGCTGCCGAGCCGGCGGGGCGGCTCGGCGGGCTCGTGGCCTCCGGCGAGCCTCCGCGAGTTCAACCGCGAGGCGGGTGTCCGCGGGGCTGCCGGTGAGGGTCACACCTGGGCCGGTCTGCCGCCGTGCAGGGCGATGGCTCGCTGCATCGCCTTGCGGGCACGCGGGGTGTCGCGGGCGTCGTGGTAGGCGACGGCGAGCCGGAACCAGCAGCGCCAGTCGTCGGGAGTCGCCTCCGTCTCGGCCTTGCGCTTGGCGAAGACCTCGTCGGCCGAGTCCCGGTCGATGCGGCCGCCCTCGGTGCGCTTCAGCTCGTCGACGGGCAGTCCGCCCTCGGCGTCGAGTTCGGCGGCGAGCTGGTTGGCCCGGCGGACGAACTGGGTGTTCTTCCACAGGAACCACAGGCCGATGACCGGCAGGATCAGCACCGCCACGCCGAAGGTGACGGTGAGGAGCGTGCCGGACTGGATGAGCATCACGCCGCGGCTGCCGACCAGGACGAAGTAGAAGACCAGGACGGCGGCCGTGACGAGATAGGTGATCTTCGCGCGCATGACGGGTGGCTCAGCTCAGGTCGAGGAAGTGCTCCAGGCCGAAGGTCAGGCCGGGAGTGGTCACCACGCGGCGGGCGCCGAGCAGGATGCCCGGCATGAAGCTGCTGTGGTGCAGGGAGTCGTGGCGGACGGTGAGGGTCTCGCCCTCGCCGCCGAGCAGCACCTCCTGGTGGGCCAGCAGGCCCCGCAGGCGGACCGCGTGCACGGGAACGCCGTCGACGTTCGCGCCCCGCGCGCCGTCCAGGGCCGTGACGGTGGCGTCCGGCGCCGGGGCCGTACCGGCGGCCCGGCGGGCCTCGGCGATGAGCTGGGCCGTGCGCGTGGCGGTTCCGGAGGGCGCGTCCACCTTGTTCGGGTGGTGCAGCTCGACCACCTCGACGGACTCGAAGTACGGCGCGGCGATCTGCGCGAACTTCATGGTCAGCACGGCGCCGATGGAGAAGTTCGGCGCGATGAGCACACCGGTCTCCGGGGACTGGGCGAGCCAGCCCTTGAGCTGCGCGAGGCGGTCGTCGGTCCACCCGGTCGTACCGACGACCGCGTGGATGCCGTGGCGCACGCAGAAGTCGAGGTTGCCCATGACCGAGGCGGGGGTGGTCAGCTCGACGGCGACCTGGGCGCCGGTCTCCGCCAGCGTCTCCAGCTTGTCGCCCCGGCCGAGGGCGGCGACCAGTTCCATGTCCTCGGCGGCTTCGACCGCCTTGACCGCCTCGGATCCGATGCGGCCCCCGGCACCGAGGACCGCCACGCGCAGCTTGCTCATGTTCCTGCTTCCTAACCGGTGGGGTTTCAGGCGACCACGTCGTGCAGCCGGGCCGCCTGCTTGTCCTTCAGCGGGCCGATGACCGAGAGCGAGGGACGCTGTCCCAGGATGTCCCGGGCGACCGAGCGGACCTCGTCGGGGGTGACCGCCGCTATCTTCGCCAGCATGTCGTCGACGGACATCTGCTCGCCCCAGCACAGCTCGCTCTTGCCGATACGGTTCATCAGCGCGCCGGTGTCCTCCAGGCCCAGGACCGTGGACCCCCGGAGCTGACCGATGGCGCGGGCGATCTCGTCGTCGGAGAGGCCGTTCTGCGCGACGTGGTCGAGTTCGTCGCGGCAGATCCGCAGCACGTCGTGGACCTGGCTGGGCCGGCAGCCGGCGTACACACCGAACAGGCCGCAGTCGGCGAAGCCGGAGGTGTACGAGTACACGCTGTAGGCGAGGCCCCGCTTCTCCCGGACCTCCTGGAAGAGGCGGGAGGACATGCCGCCGCCGAGGGCGGTGTTGAGCACGCCCATCGCCCAGCGGCGGTCGTCGGTACGGGCGAGGCCCGGCATCCCGAGGACGACGTGCGCCTGCTCGGTCTTGCGGCCGAGCAGCTCGACCTTGCCGGAGGTGCGGATCGTACGGCTGCCGTCGCGCGGGGCGATGGGCCGCGCGTCCGCGCTCTTGAAGGCGCCGGCCTTCTCGAAGGCCGCGCGGACCTGGCGTACGACCTTGTTGTGGTCGATGTTGCCGGCGCAGGCGACCACGAGGTGGGTCGGGTCGTAGTGCTTCTTGTAGAAGCGGCGGATGCGGTCGGCGGTGAGGGCGTTGACCGTGTCGACCGTGCCGAGGACCGGGCGGCCGAGGGCGTTGTCGCCGAACATGGTGTGCGCGAACAGGTCGTGCACGCAGTCGCCCGGGTCGTCCTCGGTCATGGCGATCTCTTCGAGGATCGCGCCGCGCTCGACGTCGACGTCCTCCTCCAGGATCAGCGAGCCGGTCAGCATGTCGCACACGACGTCGATGGCGAGCGGCAGGTCGGTGTCGAGCACGCGCGCGTAGTAGCACGTGTACTCCTTGGCCGTGAACGCGTTCATCTCGCCGCCGACGGCGTCGAGGGCCGAGGAGATGTCGAGCGCGCTGCGGCGGGACGTGCCCTTGAAGAGCAGGTGCTCCAGGTAGTGCGTGGCGCCGTTCAGGGCCGGGGTCTCGTCGCGGGAGCCGACGTGCGCCCAGATACCGAAGGTCGCGGACCGGACCGAGGGCAGGGTCTCGGTGACGATGCGCAGGCCGCCCGGGAGGGTGGTCTTGCGGACCGTGCCGATGCCGTTCTGGCCCTTGATGAGGGTTTGGGTACGGGCGACGGCCCGCGCCTCCGAAGAGGGGCGGGCCGTCACCTTGGAGCTACGGGACGTCACTGCTCGGCGTCGTCCTTCGCCTCGTCGTTGCCTTCCTCGCCCTCGATCACCGGAACGAGGGAGAGCTTGCCGCGGGAGTCGATCTCGGCGATCTCGACCTGGACCTTCTGGCCCACGCCGAGGACGTCCTCGACGTTCTCCACGCGCTTGCCGCCGGCGAGCTTGCGGATCTGCGAGATGTGCAGCAGACCGTCCTTGCCGGGCAGCAGGGAGACGAACGCACCGAAGGTGGTCGTCTTGACGACCGTACCCAGGTACCGCTCGCCGACCTCGGGCATCGTCGGGTTGGCGATGCCGTTGATCGTGGCACGGGCGGCCTCCGCCGAGGGACCGTCGGCGGCACCGATGTAGATCGTGCCGTCGTCCTCGATGGTGATCTCGGCGCCCGTGTCCTCCTGGATCTGGTTGATCATCTTGCCCTTGGGGCCGATGACCTCACCGATCTTGTCGACCGGGATCTTGACGGTGATGATCCGCGGGGCGTGCGGGGACATCTCGTCGGGCCGGTCGATGGCCTCCATCATCACGTCGAGGATGTGGAGACGGGCGTCGCGGGCCTGCTTGAGGGCCGCGGCCAGGACGGAGGCCGGGATGCCGTCCAGCTTGGTGTCGAGCTGGAGGGCGGTCACGAACTCCTTGGTGCCGGCGACCTTGAAGTCCATGTCGCCGAAGGCGTCCTCCGCACCGAGGATGTCGGTGAGGGTGACGTAGTGCGTCTCGCCGTCGATCTCCTGGGAGATCAGGCCCATGGCGATACCGGCGACGGGGGCCTTCAGCGGCACACCGGCGTTCAGCAGCGACATGGTGGAGGCGCAGACCGAGCCCATGGACGTCGAGCCGTTGGAGCTCAGCGCCTCGGAGACCTGGCGGATCGCGTAGGGGAACTCCTCGCGCGTCGGCAGGACCGGCACCAGGGCGCGCTCGGCGAGCGCGCCGTGGCCGATCTCGCGGCGCTTCGGGGAGCCGACGCGGCCGGTCTCACCGGTGGAGTACGGCGGGAAGTTGTAGTTGTGCATGTAGCGCTTGCGGGTCACCGGGGAGAGGGTGTCCAGCTGCTGCTCCATGCGGAGCATGTTGAGGGTGGTGACGCCCAGGATCTGGGTCTCGCCACGCTCGAACACCGCGGAGCCGTGCACGCGCGGGATGGCCTCGACCTCGGCGGCCAGCGTGCGGATGTCGGTGACACCGCGGCCGTCGATGCGCTTCTTCTCCTTGATCACGCGCTCGCGGACCAGCTGCTTGGTGAGCGAGCGGTACGCGGCGGAGATCTCCTTCTCGCGGCCCTCGAACTCCGGCAGGAGCTTCTCGGCGGCCAGACCCTTGACGCGGTCCAGCTCGGCCTCGCGCTCCTGCTTGCCGGCGATGGTGAGCGCCTGGGCCAGCTCGGGGCGGACGGCGGCCGACAGGGCCTCCAGCACGTCGTCCTGGTAGTCCAGGAAGATCGGGAACTCGCCGGTCGGCTTGGCGGCCTTGGCGGCGAGGTCGGCCTGGGCGCGGCACAAAACCTTGATGAAGGGCTTCGCGGCTTCCAGACCGGCGGCGACGACCTCTTCGGTCGGCGCCTCGGCGCCGCCCTCGACGAGCTTGATGGTCCCGTCGGTGGCCTCGGCCTCGACCATCATGATCGCGACGTCGCCGTCCTCCAGGACACGGCCGGCGACGACCATGTCGAAGACGGCGTCCTCCAGCTCGGTGTGGGTCGGGAAGGCGACCCACTGACCGCGGATCAGCGCGACGCGGACGCCGCCGATCGGGCCGGAGAAGGGCAGACCGGCCAGCTGCGTGGACGCGGACGCGGCGTTGATCGCGACGACGTCGTACAGGTGGTCGGGGTTGAGCGCCATGATCGTGGCGACGACCTGGATCTCGTTGCGCAGGCCCTTCTTGAAGGAGGGGCGCAGCGGGCGGTCGATGAGGCGGCAGGTGAGGATCGCGTCCTCGGACGGCCGGCCCTCACGGCGGAAGAAGCTGCCGGGGATCTTGCCGGCGGCGTACATCCGCTCCTCGACGTCCACCGTGAGCGGGAAGAAGTCGAGCTGGTCCTTGGGGTTCTTGGAGGCGGTGGTGGCCGACAGCACCATGGTGTCGTCGTCCAGGTACGCCACGGCGGAACCGGCGGCCTGCTTGGCCAGGCGGCCCGTCTCGAAGCGGATGGTGCGGGTGCCGAAGGCGCCATTGTCGATGACGGCCTCGGCGTAGTGGGTCTCGTTCTCCACTAGCGTTTTCTCCGTTACTTATCGTCTTTCGTCCCTTGGCTGCCCGTGTGGCAGGGGGACTGCGGCGGAGAAGCGCGCCGTGCGGTGCGGGCCGGTCTTCGATCGAAGCACCCGGGGCTCGCTTCCCCCCGGGGGCCACTACCGAGGACCGGCGGCGGCGAGGTGCGCTTCTCGCTGTTCGTTGTCGTGCTGTGTCGTACGTATTGCGTTGTGCTACCACACTACAAAGCGTGAGTGACACTCCGCATGTTTCCGCACATACGGCGGAGTATTCCGGGTGCGCGGCTCAGCCGTGCATACGGCAAAGGGAGCGGTCCCCGAGATCGTCCGGGAACCGCTCCCTTCATGGCGTCTTACTTGGCGCCCGCCGCACCGCGACGGATGCCGAGGCGGTCGACCAGCGCACGGAAGCGCTGGATGTCCTTCTTCGCCAGGTACTGCAGCAGGCGACGGCGCTGACCGACCAGGATCAGCAGACCACGACGGGAGTGGTGGTCGTGCTTGTGGGTCTTGAGGTGCTCCGTCAGGTCGGAGATCCGACGGGAGAGCAGAGCGACCTGGACCTCGGGGGAGCCGGTGTCACCCTCCTTGGTACCGAACTCGGCGATGATCTGCTTCTTCGTAGCGGCGTCGAGCGACACGCGTACTCCTCATAGTCTGTGAGTGCCACCGAGTGCCCCCGGTCTGCATCTCGGGGGAGCTTCCGTTACTCGGGAGGCGGGGATCCGCTGGGCGCGGCCCCCAGAACACCGTCGTTTCGGTGGGTCCGGGGGTGCGTACACAAACGGCCGTCGCCCAGAGTACCAGGCGATGGCGGGCATCCTTCGCCCGGCCGCTGAACGGGCCTGGTGGGACGGGCTCGGCCACTAGGGTGAGCGCCGGGACCGTACCTACCTCGGAGAGGGGTCGCTGCACGATGGCGGAGACGGAAGCGGAGATCAAGGCGCGCAAGGAGCGGGAGCGGGACGAGCTGTACGCCCTCGACATCTCGGGCGTCGAGTGGAACTGCGCACCGGGCACGGAGGAGCACGAGGAGCGGGTCGAGATCGCGTACCTGCCCGGCGGGGCGGTGGCGATGCGGTCCTCCCTCGACCCGGACACCGTGCTGCGCTACACCGAGGCGGAGTGGCGGGCGTTCGTGCTGGGGGCGCGGGACGGCGAGTTCGATCTGGAGCCGATGGCTCATGACGGGGGGCTCGAGGTGCAGTGAGCCGCGCCTCGCCGACGACAGCGGGCCCCGGCTCACGAAGAGCCGGGGCCCGCTGTCGTCGGCGCAGCTATTTGCTGGTCATGGATCGTGCCGTCGCATACACGTCGAAGACCGCCAGGGTGAGCGGGATCAGCGTGAGCAGGACGAAGCCCTCGCAGATCTCAAGGAAGCGGCCCCAGAAGGGGGTCAGTCCGCGGCGCGGCAGTATCAGGCCCAACGTGGTGACCAGGCCCGCGGCGAGGGCGATGACCGCGATCAGCCAGATGGTGCGGATCTCGAGGTCGGTGCGGTCGCCGGCCAGCGCCGCTCGCACGATGTGCAGCGGCGGGTCGAGGGCGAGACCGAGGCCCAGCAGGACCAGGGAGGCGAGCCCCGCCGCCAGGACCGAGGCGACCTGGGCCGTGTAGCGGAACAGGCTGGCGCGCATGACCATCGCGACGCCGGTCGCGGCAGCGAGCAGCTGGGCCCAGATGTCGTCGGAGAAGCCGAGCACGGCCGACGCTCCGACGGCGAGCAGTGCGCAGCCGCCGACCAGTCCGACGAGAAGTTCGTGTCCGCGCCGCGCCTGCGCCTCGATGCGCTCGGCGTCGACGGGTTCCTGCGTCGCGGACTCGGCGCCGTAGGCGGAGGTGCGGGGAGTGCCGTTGCTGGGGTTCTCGAAGCCGATCGGCAGCCGGGCGAAACGCATGGACATGCCCGGCAGGAAGGCGAGGGCGCCGACGGCGACGGGAGCACACACGCCCGCCATCTCGGTCGGGGCCCAGTTGGTGAGGGTCGCCACGAAGACGACGACGAGGGCGATCACCGAGGCGAACACGAAGGCCACGAAGGGACCGTCGCCGTGGGGTGAACAGAGCGCGAGGACCAGCGCCGCGACGAGCACGGCCGCGCAGGCCAGCAGGAACTGCAGTCTGCCGATGCCCTCGCCGCCGGCCAGCGGCAGCAGGCCGCTGCCGCCGACGCCGATGTTGGGCAGTGCGCCGAGGCCGAGAGCGACGGCCGAACCGCGGTCGTCGTAGACGCGGGCGCGAACCGCGGAGAGCACGACGAGGAGGACGCCGGTGACGGCGGCGAGAATGCCGGCCAGACCGTGCATGTCGTGGCGCGGGTCGGCGGTCCAGGCGACGAACGCGAGCAGCACGGCCAGCACGCCGCCGCCGACGAGGCCGGCGGCCCGGGTCAGATCCCCGCTCCACAGCTTGTGCTGCTTGGTGACGGCGGAGGCGACAGCCTCGGCGACGTCGTCGTGGACGGCCGGCGGCAGGGACTCCGCGAACGGCCGCAGGGTGAGGAGTTCGCCGTCGAGTATGCGCTGGGCGGCGAAGGAACGGGCGCTGTCCAGCACGGTGCCGTCGGTGCGGACCAGGTGGTAGCCGACCGGGGCGCCCGCTGCGGGGCTCTGCTGGGACAGCCGGAGGATCTCGGGATAGAGGTCGGCGACCGGGACGTCGTCGGGCAGTGCCACGTCGATACGGCTGTCCGGCGCGACGATGGTGACCCGGCAGAAGCCGAGTCCGGTGCCGGACCCGGACGGGGCTCCCGTCCCGGGTCCGCCGGTGGCGGCGGCCGTCATGCTCACCTGCTGCTCCCCCTCAGTGGTGGTGGTGCGTCTATGTCGTGAAGGTCCCGTGCCGGTTCGCCCGGTGCGCGGCGACCGCGGCGCCGTGGGGCGGAATTCCAGGCTCTTCCCACCTCACCATTGAGGGGTTTGTCCTGGTCCATCCAGCCTGCTCGGCGTGTGCTCACGCGAACATCCGGCACCCTACCGCTCACCCGTGTCGCGTGAACTCAGTAGGATCACGCGGCGGCCTGCGCTCGCCGGACACGGGGTGGCGGGCGGAACGCCTGGGTCGGGCAAGGGAATTGGTGAGCGGTGAGCCAGATTGTCGTGAAGCGCCCCCCTAGGGCGCTGCCGTCCGAAGTGCCCACGGAAGTGGTCGCTGTCCAGCCACCACCTGAACTGCCCCGGGGGCATCAGGAGAGCGTGCTGATGCAGCTGCTGCCCACGTTGGGCATGGGTGGCTCGGTGGTCTTCTTCTTCACGAACGGCCAGCCGTTCATGAAGATCATGGGCATGATCATGATTGCCTCGACGGTGGCGATGTCCATCGCGATGGTGGTCCGCTTCCGCCGCGGCTCCCAGGGGCAACTGGCCGACATGCGCCGCGACTACCTCAGCTATCTGTCGCAGACGCGCAAGTCCGCCGTGCAGACGGCGAAGGCGCAGCGGGACGCCCAGTACTACCTGCACCCCTCCCCCGAGCAGCTGTGGGCGCTCGTCGCCGAGGGCAGCCGGGTGTGGGAACGACGGCCCGGTGACGAGGACTTCGCGCACGTCCGCATCGGCCTGGGCCCGCAGCCGCTGGCCACGCCGCTCATCGCCCCGGAAACGGGTCCCGTCGAGCAACTGGAGCCGCTGACCGCGGGCGCGATGCAGCGGTTCCTCGGCGCGCACAACACCGTCGGCGAACTGCCGATGGCAGTGTCGCTGCGCGCCTTCTACCACGTCACGGTCAGCGGTGAACCGCAGTCCGTACGGGCCTCGGCCCGCGCTCTGGTCGGCTCGCTGGCCTCGCTGCACTCTCCCCAGGACCTGGTCATCGCGGTGGCCGCGGGCCGCGAGGCGCTGCCGCACTGGGACTGGGCGAAGTGGCTGCCGCACGTACAGGCACCGGGTGCCGTGGACGGCGCGGGCTCTCGCCGGCTGATCGGTGTCGACCCGCGCGAACTGGAGGACCTGCTCGCCTCCCGGCTGACCGGCCGGCCGCGCTTCCACCCCGGCGCGACGCCGCTGCTGGACGAACCGCACCTCGTGCTCGTACTGGACGACCTGTCTCTGCTGCCGGACTCGGTGCTCGCCAACCCGGAGGGACTGCAGGGCGTCACGGTGCTCGAGGTGGTGCCGGGCGACCTCACGACGGCGGGCGGCGACCTGTCCATCGTCGTGCAGCCCGGCGTGCTGCGCCTGGAATCCGGGCACGGCGAGGTCTACGAGGGCACGCCCGACACCCTCTCGTACGAGTCCGCGGAGGCGCTGGCACGGCAGCTGGCGCCGCTGCGCATGGCGTCGGGCGGCGACGACGACGAACCGCTGCTCGCCAACCTGGAGTTCACCGACCTGCTGAGCCTCGGCGACGCGGCGTCCGTCGACACCAAGCGGACCTGGCGGCCTCGCGCGCTCGCGGAGCGGCTGCGGGTGCCGATCGGTGTCGGCGAGGACGGCCGGCCCGTGATGCTGGATCTGAAGGAGGCCGCACAGGAGGGCATGGGCCCGCACGGCCTGTGCGTCGGCGCCACCGGTTCCGGCAAGTCGGAGCTGCTGCGCACCCTGGTGCTGGGCCTCGCGGTCACCCACTCCTCGGAGACCCTCAACTTCGTCCTCGCGGACTTCAAGGGCGGTGCGACCTTCGCCGGCATGGCGCAGATGCCGCACGTGGCGGCCGTCATCACCAACCTCGCCGACGACCTGACCCTGGTCGACCGCATGGGCGACTCGATCCGCGGTGAGCTGAACCGCCGCCAGGAGCTGCTGCGCGACGCGGGCAACTACGCCAACATCCACGACTACGAGAAGGCACGTGCGGCGGGTGCCCCGCTGCAGCCGATCCCGTCACTCGTCCTGGTGATCGACGAGTTCAGCGAGTTGCTGACCGCCAAGCCCGACTTCATCGAGATGTTCGTGCAGATCGGCCGTATCGGCCGGTCGCTGGGCGTGCATCTGCTGCTCGCCTCGCAGCGCCTGGAGGAGGGCCGTCTGCGCGGCCTGGAGACGTATCTCTCCTACCGGATCGGTCTGCGTACCTTCTCCGCGGCCGAGTCCCGGGCCGCGCTCGGCGTCCCCGACGCCTACGAACTCCCCAACGTTCCCGGCTCCGGCTTCCTGAAGTTCGGCACGGACGAGATGGTCCGCTTCAAGGCGGCGTACGTCTCCGGCGTGTACCGCGCGGGATCCCAGCGGGCGGCCCTGCCCGGCGGACAGTTGCCCGTGGACCGGCGGCCGGTGCTGTTCACGGCCACCGAGGTACCCGTGCAGTACACCGCCGTTCCGCAGCAGCGGACGCAGGCCGAGCCCGAGGTGGACGAGGCGCTGGCCGACACGGTCCTCGACGTGATCGTGCGTCGGCTCGAGGCGCAGGGCCCGGCGGCGCACCAGGTGTGGCTGCCGCCGCTGGAGAACCCGCCTTCCCTGGACGCGCTGCTGCCTGGCCTGGCGGCGGTGGAGGGCCGTGGACTGACCCAGCCGAACTACGAGGGCGCAGGCCGCCTGGTCGTGCCCGTCGGCCTGGTCGACAAGCCGTACGAGCAGCGCCGCGACCGGCTGATGCTCGACTTCTCCGGCGCGGCGGGCCACATGCAGATCGTCGGCGGCCCCCAGTCCGGCAAGTCCACGCTTCTGCGCAGCCTCATCTGCTCCTTCGCGCTCACCCACACCCCGCACGAGGTGCAGTTCTACGGCCTCGACTTCGGTGGCGGCGGTATGGCGGCGCTGGACGGGCTGCCGCACGTCGGTGGCACCGCCTCGCGCCTGGACCCGGAGCGGGTCCGCCGTACCGTCTCCGAGGTGTACGGCGTCCTGACCCGCCGTGAGGAGTACTTCCGCACGGCCGGCATCGCCTCGATCGCCGACTACCGTGCCCGGCGCGCTCGCGGCGAGATCTCGGTCACCGACCAGCCGTGGGGTGATGTCTTCCTGATCATCGACGGCTGGGGCAACTTCCGCACGGACTACGAGGGCCTGGAGCCGGCGGTCCTGGACATCGTCGCGCGTGGCCTCGGTTACGGCATCCATCTGGTGATCACGGCGTCGCGCTCGATGGAGGTCCGGGCGAACCTCAAGGACCACCTGATGAACCGCCTGGAGCTGCGCCTGGGTGACGTGATGGACTCGGAGATCGACCGCAAGGTGGCGGCGAACGTCCCCGCGGGTGTCCCCGGCCGGGGCCTCTCCCCCCAGAAGCTGCACCTCATGGCGGCGGTGCCGCGCATCGACGGCCTCACCTCCGACACCGACCTCGCCGAGGCCACGGCCGCGCTCACGACCGAGGTCGGCCGCCACTGGCAGGCCCCGGGCGCACCCAAGGTACGGCTGCTGCCACGCCGGCTGGAGGCGGTCCAGCTGCCCCCGGGCGACCGGTTCCGGCAGCGGGGCGTCGCCTTCGCGCTCGACGAGGAGAACCTGGAGCCGGTGTTCGTCGACTTCGAGCAGGACCCCTTCTTCCTGATCTTCGGCGAGAGCGAGTCCGGCAAGTCCAACCTGCTGCGCCTGCTGATCGAGCAGCTGACACTGCGGTACGGCGGCGACGAGGCGAAGTTCTTCGTGGTGGACAACCGCCGGTCACTGCTGGACGTCACGCCGGCGTCCCACCTGGCGGAGTACATCCCGATGTCCAGCCAGATGGACCACCACATGGCGGCCCTGGCCGACCTCATGCAACGCCGCACGCCGACCGCCGACGTCACGGCGCAGCAGCTGCGGGACCGCAGCTGGTGGCGCGGCCCGCAGGTGTTCGTGGTGATCGACGACTACGACCTCGTCTCCACGTCCAGCGGCAACCCGCTCAGCGGCCTGACGGAGATGCTGCCCTTCGCGCGTGACGTCGGCGTCCGCTTCATCATCGCCCGCTCCTCCGCGGGTGCGGGCCGCGCCTCCTACGAGCCGTTCATGCAGCGCATGAAGGAACTCGGCGCCCAGGGCATCGTCCTGGCCGGCGACCCGGCCGAGGGCGACGTCCTCGCCGGGGTCCGACCACGCCCGATGCCGGCGGGACGAGGAGTCTTCGTGTCACGGAAGCGGGGGAAGCCGCTCGTTCAGACGGGGCTGGTGGAAGTGGAGTACTGAGGCACAGGCACTGCTCACTTGACGAGAATCCCGTCTCTGCAAGGGACGGGAGGACGGGGAGGAACCGCGCATGGCGTGGGACGGGTGGGAACAGCTGAAGGCAGAGGCGGCGCAGGGCCGGCCGGCACACATGCGCCTCGATCAAGTGACTCCCGACACCGGAAACAGCGGAAGTTCGCGCGGTGACCTCTCCGTCCACCAGAAGGACGGCCGGCCTCCGTACAAGGACTGAGCGGGGACGTCAAGTGCAGCGGATCACAGAGCGTGGTACACGCAGAACGGCTTTCTCACTCACGGCAGCAGTTCTTCTTGTCGGGGGTTGCAGCGACAACTCCCGACATGAGCCGGTGAAAACCCCTGGGGTGGCCGCGAGCAAGGTCTGCGACCGAGCGTTCGATGACGCCTCGGCCGGCCAGGCATTGCAACGCCTGGCCGGCACTGACCGGTTCGACGAATCCGCAGGCGCCGGTGAGGCAGACGAGCCGCGTACGTTTTCCATGCGAAACGCGGTCGAGTATTTGCACGACGAATACCGCAAGCGCAGCGCATGCTGGGTGTACAAGACCGGTGACGGCAGCGGGCAGCCCCTTCTTGAGGTCCGGTTTTCGGCATCCCAAAGTCACCCTTCGGCATCCGGTAAGGAAGCCGGAGGCGACAGGGTCAGGTATTCTTTGGGACTCTACGCGCAGGTGAGTGACGCCGGGGCCGACCTGTTTTTCCAGTGTCCCACCAGAGCAGCGTCCAAGGACGCGTACATCGGCGACACGAAGTACGTGAAAGCGGAACTGTTTTCCGCTGCCTCCCGATTGCACGGCAACAGTGTCGACAAAGACCGCATGGTGATCCTCAACGCCGTCTCCCGGAAAGTCGCCCAGGAGGCGGGCTGCGCTGCGGAAGCCAACCTGCCGGCCACGGTGCCCGAACACTGAGTTCCTTCAGCGTGCCGCCTACGCCCCGCTGTCGCCGTCCGGGCACGACAGAGGGTGGGCACCTCCCGTGCGTGCCCACCCCGCTGCCGTGACGTGTCGGTCGGTACGGCCGACTTACATGAAGTAGCTGGCGGCCTTCCGGTCGCCGCCCTGGTAGTCGCCGCCGGCCGCGTGCACGACCTTGCCGATCTGGACCAGAGCCTCGTGGATGCCCTTGGCCTCGCGGTCCCAGGCGGCCTGCTGCTCGGTGTACGCGTTGTGGGCCTCGCCCTCCCACATGCTGGCGACGCCCGCGACCTTCTGCTTGATGGCCTCGAGGCCCTCTTCGAGCCTCCGCGCGTGGTCGGCCAGCTGGGTGGCGGTCTCGTCGAGGCTGCCGTAAGTGACTTCGAGCTCGCCGCTGTTGTTGGCGCTCATGATTGCTCCGTTGCTGAGATGTGTTGGCCGGGTGGGGATCAGTAGCTGGACAGCGCCGAGTGCGAGCCGCCGAGATCGACGTCGATGCTCTGGACCTGGGCGCGGACCTCGTCTTCCGTGCCGTCCTTGATCTTCCGGGTGCTGCTCATGGCCTCGATGAACTTGGCGAGGATGTTGCCGATCTTGACCATGCGCTCGTTGATCTCGGTCTGCTTGGTGTTGAACGCGCCGGCGCCGATGCCCTTCCAGTGGCCTTCGAGGCTGTCGATAAGAGCCTGCAGCTGCGTGAGCTGGCCCTTGATGCCCTCGAAACGGTGCAGAAGCTCCTTTTCGAGGACGATGATGTCCTTGTCGCTTACCTTCTGACGCCCTGTCGCCATTTCCATGCCTTTCGTTACGAAGTGACCTTGCCGGTGTGCTGGGCCGTGAGTCGGACATCAGCACGGACGGCAAGCGGGCTTCTGCTCACTCGGTGAATGAGCAGGTATGCGGGAGACGGCTCAGGCGTTACGGCGTGCGCGCAGCACGACGAAACCGACGCCCCCGATGACTAGTACGGCGGCTGCGGCGCCGATGATCACCCAGGTTTGGGTGCCGCTACCGGAGCCGGCGTCCTTCGCGGTGGCGGAGGTGGGGCCATTGGCTGAGCCGGCCTCCTTGCCGGGCTTCTTCGACGCCCCGGGAGAGGGGGTGGCCGAAGAGCTTCCGGCGGCGGTGATGTCCTCGTCCGGGTCCGTTCCGTTCTCGGCGGCGAGGGGGTCCCTGTTGGCCGCGCCCGGATCGATGTCCTTTTTGATCAGCACCCGGCGCGGGCGGATGATGCCATAGCCGAGATACTTGCTGGGCTTGTTCTTGGCCCAGGTGCGACCGGCGGTGTCGATGAACGAGCGGAGGACCTGGTTGGCCGTCCAGTCGGGGTGAGCGGACCAGACGAGGGCGGCGGAGGCGGAGGCGATGGCGGAGGCGGGGCTGGTTCCCTGTGTGGTGCAGTACTTGGTGAAAGTGTTGTCGCACCAGCCCGGAATGTTGAGCCCCGGAGCCGAAAGATCCACGTCATTTCCGTACGTGGAAAATTTGCCGACCGTACCGGACTTGTCGATAGCGGCAACACCGATAGCGTACGGGTCGCCAGCCGGGTAACTGCGCTTATTGCCCTTGTCGCCCTCATTGCCTACCGCAGCGAACAGCAACTTTCCTTTGGAGGCGGCATACTTGATAGCGTCTTCCTCCTCGGAGCTGTAGTACTCACTCCCGAAGGACATGTTGATGATCTTGGCGTCGCTGTCGGCGGCGGCTCTGATCGCCTCCTCGGACGTGATTTGCTTGGCCTGATCCTTCTCATCTTTCCCATCAGGCTGCGAAACGTTGATGGGGATGATCTTCGCCCCAGGAGCAAGCCCTTTTATGCCGCCGCCAGCGCCAGTTCCGGCAATCAGCTCGGCCATCGACGTACCATGGCCCTCCGTATCCCGGGTCGCGTGGTAGGCCGCAGACTTCGGTACCTCATCGACCAGCACCTGCCCCTTCAGTGAAGAGGTCTCGGGGTTCACTCCGCTGTCAATGACAGCGACCTTCATCCCCTGGCCGGTGCTGTACTTCCAGATCTCCTCGGCACCCATCGCGTCCAGATACCACTGCTTCGACTGAACGTCGTCCGATGCCACAGCCCCGGGGGCCAGTCCTGCCGACGCGATGACCAGCGCGCCCAGTGCCGAGCACACAGCAGACAGCCGTCTCGCGTTGCGTCTCGTCAGGAGGGCAGTCCTCATGCCGCGTCGGCCGGTTCCTGGCTTCATGCCTGTGTACGTCCTCGCTCGTGTTCAGTCGCTGTTCTTTGGCACATCACGCCGCCGCTGCGACGGGTGGCGCTGTTCCTTCTCGGCAGTCCCACCACTGCGGCCGGCCTCGCCACCCGGGCCCTGACGGCTGCCCACCGCACCCCGCCCGAGCCCAGCACCATCCGGAGCGGAGTTCTTCGCTGAGTTGCGGGGCGCGCCGATGACACCCTCGGGATTGCTCGCCGAGCGCAGGACTGCTTGGCCCGCGCCGGGTTCCGTCCTGGCCGTGGGCGCACCGACGACTCCGCGCTGACCGACAGCACCCTTCGTCGTCGGCGTGGAGGAGGCCGGTTCTTCGGCGCCGACGACCATACCGCGCGGGACACGAGGATTGGCCGTCCCTCCCGGCGTACGGCCCGTGACGGACTTGCCGCCAACGACGCCGTTGCGCACCGGACCGGTGGGACCAGTTGCTCCGGTACGCCCGCCAGGCGTGCTGGTGGTCCGCGGGGTTCCGCCGGTGACAGGGCGCCCCACCGGCGAACGACCGGACTGAACGGGACCCCGCGCCCCCGGCTGACCCGCCGGGGTCGCGCGCCCCACGGCACGAGCGGCCTGTCCCATCGGCCCCTGCGGCGCACGGCCACCGGGGACGGAGCGCCCTGCCTGGCCCATGGGACCTTGCGGAACGCGGCCGCCCGAGACGGTACGCCCCGGCTGGCCCGCGGGCCCCTGCGGCACTCGGCCGCTTCCGGTACCCGAAGGACCGGTGCGTCCTTGTGCGGTCACGGGGGGCCGACCGGTCGGCCCATAGCCGGGGGTACGACCGGAGGTCGGCGTGACGGGAGGCACCATCGGCCCTGGGGGCCACGGAGGTGTGTGCCCGTTGCCGCCACTGGTAGTCGGCAGGGTGGGTGCCGGAGAGCTGGGCGGTGCAGCGGGCGTCTGCGGTGGCAGGGTGGTCGTGGTGTTGATCTCCGTGCCGACGTCATGGCCGGAGGGTGCACTGGGCTCGGGGACTTCCTTCAGGGGCGGTACGTGACCACTGGTCCCTGTTTCCCTCGAGGTAGCCGGCTCGACATGGCTTTCCGCCGCGCTTCTGTGGTTTCCCGCCACACTTCCCTGGAGGGTAGGCGTGGACGATCTCGAACCGCTCGGCGTCCCGTTGTCCATGAACCGTGGCGGCTGCGGCACCCCCACATCCGGAATAGGCGTGTACGGCTTCGGATCGGTGTCCATCGCCATACCCAGCCCCATCGCGGACACCGAATAGAACGACGCCAGCCGGTTCGCCTGGTTGATCGCCTCTTGCCGGTTCTTCTCGACCCTCAGCGCCGTCTCGTAGTCCGGGTTGCCGTCGACCTGCTTGGCCTTGGGCAGCTTGGAGGGGAGCAACTGCTCGTGCTCGGGCCGAGGATCCCGCTCGGTCGGCATGGAGTTACGCACGGAGGCCAGCCCCGTCGCGGCGGCGGAGATCTCGGTGGCGGCGACATCGGCGAAGGTCGCGAGATTCTTGGTCCAGTCGACGAGGCCGTCGGTCCAGGAGCGGAACTGTGCCGCGCCGTCGCCCTCCCAGTCGACGCCCTTGAGGTTGCGCTCCAGATCCGTCGCCGCGTCGTGGATGGCCGTACGGGCGTCCCACAGCGCCCTGCTGGCCGTCTCCAGGTGCTCCGGGTTGGACTGGTGGACCAGGTCGATCATCGCGTTGAGTTTGTGGTTCTCGAAGTCGGTCCTGCCTGCGGACAGAGCCGCCCCGATCGGCGTACCCCTGAACCCGTTCCGCAGGTGACTGATCGTGTTGGCCATGCCGACCTGGCGGTTGGCCTGCTCGACGTCGGTCTTGTACTCGGGCTTCTGCTGCCAGTTGTCAGCCAATGGAATCCTCCCCCGCGGACTTGTCGCCGCCGGCGTGCTCGGCCTCGGCAGGCTTCTTCTCGGCGTGCTCGCCCTTCGGCTGCGTCGCCTTGTGATGCTCCTCGGCGAGGTGCGAGCGGATCTCCCAGAACCTACGACGCACCTCGCCCTCCGTACCGTCGTACGTGACGTCGGCCGCATGCGTCGCGAGCATCAATGCCTCGATCTGCAGGCCCAGGTTCTTCGACAGCGAGGTGAGGCGCTCGTGCACCTGCTCGTACTTGCCGTGCAGCTCGGTCGCCTCTTGGAAGGGGATGCTCGAGCCGCTGAACGAACCGAGACCGATCGTGTGCTGTGCAAGATTGGAGGGACTGCCTGGAGCGCCCTCGAAAGCTGTCAGGGCGTCGTCCACCTGCTTCTTGAACTTCGACAGCGCATCGATGCCGCGCCTCATCCCCGAGCCGCCACCGTCGCCCACTGCGACCCCTTCCCCGTTTCCCCGTTTCCCCGTTGATACAGCCGGACGGACCGGGTAGCTCATGGCTGCACCCCAGGATCCATCCCTGACCACTGTAGTCACTGTGTAAATCGCGGCCAACTGAACTCTGCGACAGCTGAGTTGCAATGGCGTCCCGAAGTGACCGGCTTACGGCAGGCGAATGACAACAAGACAGTCAATCGCGACAGAAGGTGCCCGGCATCTGTGCAGAAGTTTCACATGCGTGCCGCATGAAGAGCAGCGAAGGCACTCCGGAGCAGAACTTTGCAATCACAAAACCCCACCCACGGGCAGCCCCCGGGCCTTGCCGCACAGCTCGGAGCCGACTCCCGGAGTGGCCCATGCGGAAGCCCTCAACCCCCGGTCGACGGCCGCCCTTCGCTGAACTTTCACGTCCGATACATCACCTATGGCGGACATGGAGCAAACCGTCGTCAGGGTGGGTTGCTAGCTTGACGTGACGCCGGCATCTCCGCGGGGGAAGGGGCCTTCCATGGCATGGGACGAGTGGGAGCATCTGAAGACGCAGGCTGCCGAGGGACAGTCGGCCCACATGCAGCTGAACCACGTCGACGGGGGCGGCGGCACCTACGGCCCCTACGTGATCCCCAGCAAGACCGGTGACCTCAAGGTGGGCCACAAGGACCTGGAGAAGATCGGCGGTGCCGCCCACCACCTCTACGACCAGCTCTGGAACAAGGCGCGCGTCGCGACCCCCCAGCAGTGACTCCGCGGCCGGTGACCTCACCGAGCAGGGCTTCGCCCTGGGCGCCGGGCTGCAGCACGTCTCCAACCGCTGGGAGGAGCAGCTGAAGTCCCTGATGGACGCCTGCGCCCAGATCTCCAACCACATGCAGACCACCAAGACCGTGCACGCGAACGACGAGCACTACATCCAGCGGCAGATGAGCAGCATCGACGCGCTGGACGCCGGGTTCGACGAACGGGTCGGGGCCCCGGGCGACAAGAACCCCTACGGGGACGACGGCAAGGGCAAGAAGAAGGACTAGCGGCGTCCGGTTGTCGACGACGCAGGCGATCACACCATCGGCACCGCTGCCCCGGGGACGACCACCAATGGACTTCAACGCCCTCTACCACGCCAACTTCAAGCTGCTCGACGACGCCGTCACCGACTGGTCGACGCTCGTGACACACCTCGCGAACCTCAAGAAGGACGCCGAGGACAGCCTGCACCAGGCCGCCGCCAAGGCCGACTGGGCCGGGGTGAACGCGCAGGTCTCCAAGCAGTTCATCGGCAAGACGGCCGGCGAGTTCGGCGATGCCCACACGCAGGCGACCACCATCCGCAACATCCTGCGTGACACCCGGAACGAGCTGAAGTCGTTCCACCAGCAGCTGACGGACGCCGTCTCACGCGGACACGGGAAGAATCTCACCGTCATCGACGCCGGCGAAGGCAAGTTCACGGTCATGGGCAACACGCGCCCCGACTGGAGCTCCGATCCCAGCGGCAAGACGAGCACGACCGACCAGAAGGAAGTCGACGACCTCCGCAACGAGATCCAGGGCATCCTCAGCAAGGCCACCGAGAGCGACAACACGGCCAAGACCGTCCTCATGGCGATCGCCGACCAGTCCACGACGGGCTTCTCCGACGCCGGCTACAAGGACCGGGACACCGCGGCGGCGGCCGTGAAGAAGGCCGATGAGCTGGCGAAGCTGGCGAAGAAGGATCCGGAGCACCTCACGGTCGAGGAGTTCGACCGCCTGAACGCCGGACTGAAGAAGTACCACGACGATCCGCTGTTCGCCGAGCGCTTCACGACCGGCCTCGGGGCGAAGAAGACGCTGGAGTTCTGGGCCGGCGTCGTGGATCCCTCGGTGGCACCGGATCTCACTCGCGAGCGACGAGAGCAGTTCGACGAACTGCAGAAGAGCCTGGGAATGACGCTGGCCACGGCGAGCCAGAGCGACACGGTCTCGATGGCTCAGTGGAAGCGGGACGTCATCGAGTCGGGTGACGAACAGGTCGGGCACCGGGCGACCGTCCGTGGCTTCCAGGTCATGAGCAATCTCATGCGCGTCGGCGACTACGACGACACGTTCATGACCGAGTACGGCAAGCAGTTGATGGCCACGGAGCGGAAGCTCACGCACGACGGTAAGTACGGCGCCTGGCAGCGGATGGCTCACGACCCGTACTTGAACCGGTTGAGCGGGGACACGGGTTGGGACCCGCTCGGCGGATACCTCAAGGGACTCTCCAACAACCCGGCTGCGGCCACCGAGTTCTTCAACGACGACTTCATCCCGAAGGACGGCGACCACAAGCACGCCGTCTCCAACTTCAAGTACTTGTTCGAAGACCGCGATTGGCCACAGGCGATCAAGAACGACGAGAGCCGTGAAGGGAGCCACGACGCGCGCAACAACCTGGCTTCCGCCCTGGAAGCGGCCGCCACGGGTCATCCTGCGGGTGAGCTGCCCACCGATGACACACCGGCACACAACGCGGGCCAGGCCAAGCTGTTCGAAAGCATCGTGTCTTCGGTCTCGGACGACAACGGGCGCCTCACGGACCACAGCTACATGTCGGACAGCATCGGCCAGATCGCCTCGGAGTACCTTCCGGACATCGACCGAGCGACGACCGATGTCGACCCGCATCCGGAGAAGGGCGACGCTGACGGTCAGGCGGCGTGGAACCGCATCCAGAAGCTCTACCCAGCACAAGGTGAGGCTGCCGAACTGGACCACCGCGAGGTATCGCGCTTCCTCTTCGCCGTCGGCCAGGACCCGAAGGGGTACGCGGCCGTCGAAGTAGGCCAGAAGAACTACATGGGTAAGCTGATGGAATACCACCTGAATCCGGATCTCCCTGAAAGCGAACGCCCCAATCACGATCTGGAACTTACGGTGCGGGATATTGCACGACACTCCGGCCAGGTTTCAGGAACCCTTGCCATGGGTCGGAACGAGGCAGTCGCAGGACCAGCAGACGCCAAGGACAAGGATTTCGACCACTCGATTGCCCAGTGGAAGAACCTGGTGTCCGGAACTGTCGGTACCGGCGTCGGCGTAGGCACCTCCTACATCGCGTCTCCGGCAATCGGCGCGGGAGTGGGCGGTGCTGCCGGAACGGCCACCAGCATGATGCTGGAGGAACTCTTCAAGGACGCCGAGGGCAGCGCGAAGGATGACGCCGGCAGCCAGATAGGAAAGGACTGGCAGCTCGGCAACGAAAACAACATGAAGTACACCAGGAAGGCTGCATTCGACGCAGCCAGGGCATACCACATCCCGAACGGTGGTGACGTGTCCACGTGGGCTGAGGACTCCTCCTCCAAGGGCTACACGGAAGGCGGCTATTACATGCAGCGAGTAGGACCCGAACTCGTCACGGACATCTGATGTCTACATCCAGCCGGCCGAAGAAGGCCGGATGCACGTTCACGCGGCGAGCCACGACAGCCGCAGTGGCCATTTCGCTGCTCGGTTTGATCTCGGGATGCTCGGGACCGGCACCGAAGAAGGAGTACGACGTACCCAAGGCACTGTGTGGCGTGCCCATGAACCCTGACGTTCTTTCTCCCTTGCTGCCGGCGGGCAAGAAGGTCAGGGTCCTGGAAACGCGCCCGGTGCCCTCCCGAACGCTCTGCCGGGTGGATGTCGACGGCAAATGGGCGTTGTCGGCGGATCTCCAGTGGTGGGAGGACGACGCGGACGTGACAATGATCGTTTTCGCCAACCCGCGGACTGACGAGTCCCCGCAGTCGACCGGGAACGACTTCTTCTACACCGGCAGTGGGGCAGTCAAGTTGGTCAAAGGTTGCGAGAACCCTGACCACACCGGGCATGTGCTGTACACCTCCCTGCAGATCCGCGACACCGACCTCGGCGACACCGCCGCCATGAAGAAGTTGTCGGCCGCGTTCACCGATGCGGTGGGAGGGTCCGATGAATGCTCGTAGGGCGGCCGTGGCGGTCTCGGCCTCCCTGGCCCTGCTGAGCGGGTGCAGTGGCAGTTCGCCGGTGTTTTCGCGCGGCGCGCGGAAGAAGCGCAGGCGAACAGGACGCCGTCGGCACGGATCGAGGCGTCCGCAAGCTGAGCCGCAGACCGCGTCCGTGCTTCTTGAGCGTCGTGCCGGGCAGGGCGCACAGCGGCACCGTCCCGGACCTCATGGTCGGCTTCCCGACGTCCGGCGCCTCCGGCGCGCGTCCCGCAACGCCACCGCTCCCCCGCCGAGGCCCGCCACCAGTACGGCCACGCCGATCGCGACGTACGTCGAGATGCGGGCCGTGCGTTCCTGGGGGGTCTCACCGAGGGTCAGTTTCGCGGGGGTGGGGGCTTCCGCGTGGGTGAGGCCCGCGTCGGGACGGGGGGACTCGATCGGGTGGTCGTCCTCGGTGAGGGCGCGAACCGGGTCCACGACGCCCCAGCCGACCAGGCGGTCGTGTCCCGCGATGGAGCGTTCGGCGGTCTGCTCGATCTGGGCCGCGATCTCGCGGGGTGTCCAGTTGCGGTGCTTGGCCTTGATCAGCGCTGCGACGCCGGCCACATAGGGGGCGGAGAAGCTGGTGCCGTTGTCCGGGCAGTGGCCGCCCTTCGGGACCGTGGAGATCATGTCGACGCCGGGGGCCGCCACGCCCACGAAGTCGCCCGACTGCGAGAAGGCCGCCCGTTCGTTGTTGCGGTCGGAGGCGGCCACGGCAAGGACGCCCTGGTAGGAAGCCGGGTACGTCTTCTTCACGTTGCCTCCCACGCCGTCGTTGCCCGCGGAGGCGACCACCACGATGCCGGCCGCCAGTGCCTCGTCGACCGACCGGTGCAGGACCTCGTCGGGGGCGATGGCGTTGGCGGTGTCCTGGGAGATGTTGATGACATCGGCCTTCTGCTTGATCGCGTGCCGGATCGCCTGGGCGAGGGTGAGAGCGGTGCCGTTTCCCTCCGCGTCGTTCTGCTTGATCGGAATGATGGTGGCCTCGGGGGCAAGACCCACGAAGCCCGTGCCCTTCATGGGGCGGGCCGCGATGATGCCCGCCACGCGCGTGCCGTGGCCGACCGTGTCGGTCGTGCCCTTGCTGTTGCCGCGGTCGACGGGCTGCCCGGACTTGTCCTTCCGCGGAAGGAAATTGGCGCCCAGGGACGCCTCGACCGCATGGGTGAGCTGCGGGTTGGCCGTGTCGACTCCCGTGTCGATGACGGCGACCCTGACGTTCTTGCCCTTCGACTGGCTCCACAGCTCGTCGAGGTTGACGCGCTGCAGCGACCAGGGCGTGCCTGTGTACTTGTGGTTCGTCTTGGAGAACGTGCACTGGTCGGAGGCCGAGTCCGCCGTGGCCGCCGGTGCCGTCAGCAGGGTGGCGGCCACCGTGAGGGTCGTCGCCAGGGTCGTACGCATCACGAGCATCCGCGTCATCGTCGTACCCCTCAGGAACCCTGCGGCTGGCGGGCCGCCGCGGTCGACAGGCGGGGGCCGGTGGGGAGGAATTTCGACCAGGGCACCGGGACGGGGGCCGGCTTGACATCGGCGTAGCCGAGGCGGGTCTGTGCCAGCTTGGCCTCCTGCTGAAGCTGCTTGAGCTTCTTGGCCGAGACGCCGATGCCCTTGTCGTCGGTGGCGCTGTCGTCGTTGGACTGGAGGGCGTAGCGCAGACCGGTGTCGGTGACCAGGAACACGCCTCCGACCGTGGTCTCGTGGCCCTGGTACTGGCGGTAGAGCTGGCCGGAGCCGGCGGTGACGTAGGCGCTGGAGGAGCCGGTGGGCAGGGACGCCGGGAAGTCGGTGCCGGCCCACGTGGTCAGTGTCGTGTCGCCGTCGGAGTCGACGTGGTTCAGGACGTTGCAGATGGTGTTGCGGCTGCCGTCGGCGCCGGAGGGGTCGTTGACCGCGCTGGGCTTCTCGGTGGGCCACTTGTGCTCGGCGGCGAACGGCTCACCGCGGGTGATGGCTCCCGCGCTGACCTCCTGGGGGTGCCCTGCCTGGCCGAGTTTCACGAGGTCCTTGCTGACCAGGAGAAGCTGCGCGACGAAGTCGGATACGGGGGCGACCCGGCCGGGCAGGACGACGAAGTACTGCTCCTGGCCGTTGACGGGGGCCCTGAGCACCATGCCGACGCGGTTGGCCTGCTCGTCCAGCTGGCCGGGGGCGTCGGCCGCGGCACCCGGGGCGCCGGTGATCGGCGGGAAGCTGACCGGGTCGCCCTCGTGAAGGGTGGCGATCCACTCCTTGTTCACCCGCTGGGGGGTGCGATCGGCGCCGACGAGGGTCTGCAGCAGCAGGCTGTCGGAGGCGTCCACCGGGTATGCGGTGCCGTGTGCGTCGACCACGTACTGCTTCTTGTCCGGGGTGGTGACGTAGAGGAGTTCACCGCCGTGCAGCTTCTCCTTGGTGCCGTGGAGCTTGTCCTGGTCCCGCTGGGCCAGGACGAAGGCGGCCTTCTGGATGGAGGTGCCGTTGCCGCTGGGGCGTTCGCAGACGGCCCACTGCTTGGCCGCGCCGGCCTCCTTGCCGGACGGGAGCCGGTCGGGGGCGTAGGGGATGCCGATGGTGACGCCGTGCGGGATCTTGCCGTTGTCGAGGATCGACTCGTCGACGGTGACGACGTCGACATCGCTCTGGGCGTCGAGGACGAGCTTGGCCGAGGCCATGTTGAGGACCGGGTGGAGCTGGGTCTTGTGCTTCGTCTCCAGCACGACGTACCGGGTGGTGGACTTGCTGGCGATGATCACCTTCTGTCCCGGCTGGTCCCAGCCCTGCGGTGCCGTCGGCTTGAACATGCCCCAGGCACCGAAGGCCGCCAGCACGATCACACCCACGATCGCTCCGGGCACGATGGCGCGCAGCGGCCGGGGCGCCCCCTCGTCGGAGGCATCCGGTGACGACTGCACGAACGAAGCGAGCATACGGCGCTTCGCGAAGGTGTAGGCGTTGAGTTGATCCCGCCGAGATGCCATCTGTGCCCGTTTCTCCCCGTGTCTCACGCGGAGTGCGCCCGGGGACCTTGCTCCCCCGCCCTCCGTTGTCGGACCCGGCCCCTACTATGCCTGGTACGGAGCGAGTCTCGTGGAGCGGGTAGGGTACCTGGGCCCTCAAGGGCCTTGTTCAGTGGCCTGGTTCCAGCGAGTTGTGAGCAAATCGGGGGGATGGAGTGATGGCTTCCGGGACGCGGACGCGGACGCGCGGCCGGTCGACGGCACGAGGTCGCGCGGCCGGGTCCGGGACGCCGCCGCCCGGGGCGTCCGCCCAGCGCGGTGCCGAGCGGCAGCAGATCACGCTCGGTCTCAGGCAGCGGCCGGGCCAGGCCGGCTCGTTCCGTTTGCAACGGCTCGTGCTGGTGGAGCTGGCGGCGGCGGTGCTGCTCGCCGGCTGGACCGTCGGCATGGCGGCCCTGGTGCCGGCCGCGGTGGTCGCACTGGTGCTGCTCCTGCTGGCTTTCGTACGGCGGCGCGGCCGGTCCCTGCCGGAGTGGCTCGCCACGGCCCGGGAGCTGCGCGCGCGGCAGAAGCAGGCCGCGAACACCCCCATACCAACGGGCACGGAGCCGGGGCTGGTTCCGGCGGTGGAGTGCGAGCCGGCCCTGCGCACCTACTCGTACGGCGCGCGGGACCGGCGGCCGGTCGGCATCGTCGGTGACGGGACGTTCGTCACAGCCGTGCTCCAGGTGGAGGCCGACGCGACCGCGCTGCGGGCCGAACGGAACCGGCAGCCACTGCCGCTGCGCCTGGTGCGGGACGCACTCGAAGTGGACGGCATCTTCCTGGAGTCGGCGCAGATCGTGCTGCACACCCAGCCGGCGCCTGCGCTGCATCTGCCCCAGCAGTCCGTGGCCGTCGCCAACTACCTCCCGCTGCAGGAACAGACCGGCGCCCCGGCCGTGCGCATCACCTGGATCGCGCTGAAGCTCGACCCCGAGCTGTGTGCGGAGGCCGTGGCCGCGCGTGGCGGCGGGCTGGTAGGAGCCCAGAGGTGCGTCGTGCGGGCCGCGGACCATCTGGCGAGCCGGCTGACCGGCGCCGGGTTCCGGGCGCGGGTGCTGGACGAGGAGGAACTGGTCGCCGCCCTCGCGACCTCCGCCTGCGCCAACCCGCTGGTCACCGCAGAGGCCGGACGCAGCGAGACGCGCGAACGGCGCACGGAGGAGTCCGGACGCAGCTGGCGCTGTGACAACCGGCGGCACACGACGTACTGGGTCCGGCGCTGGCCCCAACTAGGGGGCGAGCGGGGCGAGTCACTTCCGCAGTTCATCGCGCGCGTCACTGCCGTACCGGCGCTGGCGACCACCTTCAGTCTCACCCTCACGCGCGCGGACCGGCAGGAGGTGTCGCTCTGCGGACACCTGCGGGTGACGGGGCGCAGCGACGACGAACTCGTGGCCGCACGGCGAGCGTTGGAGGGCGCGGCTCGCGAGGCGGGGGCCGGCCTGGCTCGCCTCGACCGAGAGCAACTGCCCGGCATGCTGGCCACTCTGCCTCTCGGAGGTGTGCGTTGACGACGTTTCCGACGACTGCCCCGGCGCCGGGCGCGCCCACGCAGGGGGCTCAGGAGCCGACCCCGCTGCAGCGCGTGGGCGAACGGCTGCGGCACGGACTCGGTCTGATCGGGCCCCGGCACGGCCGGCACGGACTGTCCGTGCAGCAGTTGGACGCGCTCGCCCTGCCCATCGGCGACGACGGGGTCGTGGCCGGCGTCGACGCCGAGGGACAGCCGGCCGTCCTGGGCATCAACCGGCCCACGCCGTACGACGTCGTCCTGATCGGCGGCCTGTGGACCGCACAGGTCCTGGCGCTGCGCTCGGCCGCCACCGGTGCCCGGGTCGCCGTGGAGACCGGGCGGCCGCAGGCCTGGATGCAGATGGTGCATGCCATGGGCGGTGGGCAGAACGGACTGTCGGTGTACGACGTCGGGCGGGTGCCGCCGCAGGGTGCTTCGGCGGGTACGCCCGTTCTGGTGGTGCGGGACTGCGGTATGCGGCCCCCGCGCGGGCGCGTGGTCTCCGGGCCCTGGCAGTCGGTGCTGACGCTGTTGCCGTATCTGAGCCCGGTCGCGCCCCGGTTGCTGCGACAGGCGCGGCTCGCGGGTATCCAGCGGGTGTCGCCGGACGAGGCGGCCGAACTGGGGCGCACGATGGGCCTGTCGCGCACCGAGGTGGAGTCGTTGCCGGCGCTCCCCGACGGCGTCACCCTGTGGTGCAGCGACCGTGACCGGCAGTACGTGCTGACGCAACCCACCGACGCCGAGATCGGATTGTTGGGCACGCCCCGGCGAATGGACTGAACTGCCCTTACCCGTCCCTTTTGTTCAGGGTGTCGTAGCGGCTCGGCGGGGTGCACCGGGTGTCTCCGCGCGTGCCGTGACCCGGTGTGCGTGTGCGGAGAGGTGGGCGGGCCTGCCGAGGCGTGGCTCGTGGTGATTAGGCTGGGAGCGGGCGCGATGGCAGGACCCGTGGGCCGGGCGTCGGTGTCCCGGGGGAGGGCCGCTGGACCGGACTGCCCCGAACGACTACGGACGACTCGGTACGACACGACATGGTCGCCCCGGCACGGCATGAGGGTGCTCGACCACACCAGGAGGAACTGTGAGCAGCGATCGGGACGGGATGCGCGGGGGCTGGGACACACCCGGCGATGACCAGCCCGACGCGGAGGCCATCGAGACCACCGGCGAGTTCACCATCGACTACGCTCCCCCCGCCTGGTACACGCAGAACGCGTCCGGTGCGACGCCGGGACCGGGTGGTGCCGGCGGTTTCGCCGGCACCGGCGGCTCCGGTGCCGCGGGCGACTCGGCCGCTCCGGCCGGCTCCGGGGTGCCGTCGTTCCCGACGGGTTCACCGGTTCCGGGACCGACACCGCCACCGCCGGCCGCCCAGCCGGCGGGCACTCCGCCGCAGGGCACTCCGTTCACTCCGCCGCAAGGCCCTTCGTACACCCCGCCGCAGGGGACTTCGTACCCCCCGCCGCAGGGCGCTCCGTACGCTCCGGCCCAGGAGGGTGCGTTCACTCCGCCTCAGGGCGTTCCGGCCCAAGAGGGTGCCTTCACTCCGGCCCAGGGCGTTCCGGCCCAGGGCGGCGGGTTCACTCCGCCTCAGGGGGCTTCGTACTCTTCGCCTGCAGCGGCTGAGGGCGCACCGTTCGCCGCCGCCGCACCGGCCGAGGGGGCGCCCTACGCTCCGGCCGCGCAGCCTGCGCCGCCGGTCGGTGACCCCGTGCCTATGCCGAGGCTGCCCGAGGGGTTCGAGCCGCAGCAGGCCGCCCAGCAGTCGCAGCCTGCCCACCCGGAGACGCCTGCCGCTTCCGCCGCGGTCCAGCCCGAGACAAGCAACGGCGACCTGGAAAGCGGGGCGACCATGCGGTTCTCCGCCGTCGCTCTGAAGCGCCAGATGGCCGAGATCGCCGAGCGCGCGGCAGCCGCCGGGACGCAGGGTGAGACCGGGGACGAGGGTTCCGCGGAGGCCTCGGCTCCGGCGGCCGGTGCAGGTTCGGGAGGTGGCTCCGCTGCTTCGGCCCCGGAGGACGGCTCCGATGCTTCGGGGGCCGGTTCCGCTACGGAGGGCTCCGCCGGTGACCCCGAGGACGCGTCCAAGGGCCCGGAAGCCTCTGGCAGCGAGGGTGTCGCGTCGGAGGGTGCGGTGACCGAGGCCGCCGTCCCGGAGGCCGCCGCGGCCGACGGGGACCAGGAGCCAGAGGAGAGTGCTCCGGCGGACGACGCCGAGGGCCCGGCCGCGCCGGGGGCGGCGGAGACCGCCTCCGGGGAGTCGGCCGACGCAGGGCACCCCGCCGCGGCGCAAGCCGGCATCGACGCCGACGCCGACGCCGAGAACGCTGATGGCGAGAACGCTGATGGCGAGAAGGCTCGTGGCGAGGAGGGCGGCGCGGAGACGGCTGCCGCCGAGAGGGGTGCGGCAGACGCCGTGCGGACCGTCGCGCCGGAGGAGTCTGCCGAGCCCGGTGAGACCGCCGGCTCCGGTCGGCCCGCTGCAACAGAACCGTCGGATGCCGTAGCGGCGGACAACGCGGCAGCGGGTGCCGTGGCGGCGGACGCGGCAGCCCCAACGGCCCCAGCGCCTCAGGCGGACCCGGTGGCCCAGGCGGCCCAGGCGGGCGCGCCGCAGCAGGGGGCGTCTCAGACGGGGGTGCCGGAGGGCAGCGCTCTGGGCAGCGGCGCCTCGGGCAACGCCGCCCGGCAGACCGCTGTGCCTCAGACGGACGCGGAGGCCCCGCAGGCCGCCCCGCAGGCCGCCTCGCAGGTCAACGCGCATCAGCCCGGCACAGGGCAGCCTGTTGTCGGGCAGCCCAGCGGTTACGGCTTCCCGCCGCCCGGCGCGGCCGACCCGGGCACTCCGCACGCCGCCGCGGCCCACCCCGGCACTCCGGGACCCGGCGCCCAGCAGGCCACCGCGCCCGAGCCCGCCGCCGGTGCCCCGCACCCCGCTGCACCCACCACTCCCCCGGCACCGCACGGCGCCCAGCCCGGCTGGACCCCGCCGCCCGCGCCGCAGAACGGGCTGCCTCCGCTGCCGCCCTCGTACCAGCCCGCCGCCCCGGCACCCGCGGCCCACTGGCCCGCGCAGGCCGACCCGCAGCAGGCCGGCCTGCAGCCCGGCCCCATGCCCGGTCAGCAGCCGCAGCCACAGCCGCCGGCCGCACAAGGTCCCGCCGGCATGCCAGGACAGCAGCCGCCGTTCCAGCCGCAGGCCCCGCAGCCCGCACCCGCCGCGTGGAACCAGCCGAACCAGCCGAACCAGCCGAACCTGACCGGCCAGGCCAATCCCTCTGGCGAGGCCCGTCCCACTGGCCAGGTGAACCCGACTGGCCGGCCGAACCTCGACGGCCAGCCCGCCACCGGGCCGCAGTCGGCGCCGAATGCGCCCACGCCGCCCAGCGGCTACGGTTTCCCGCAGCCCGGCGCGCCCACTCCCCCGGCCCAGCCCGGCGGGTACGGCTTCCCGCAGAGCCCGGCCCCTCAGCCGAACCCCAACGCCCCCACTCCGCCGAGCGGTTACGGCTTCCCCCAGCAGGGTGCGCCCAATCCTCAGGCTCAGCCCGGCGGCTACGGCTTCCCTCAGCAAGGGGCTCCCAACCCCCAGGTGCAGCCCGGTGGTTACGGGTTCCCGCAGAATCCGCAGAACTTGCAGAACCCGCAGAGCCCGCAGAACCTGGACTCGGCATCCGTCTCCGACGGGCCGAACGGCCCGAACGCTCCGATCGACCCGCGTTCCGGTGCCGCTTGGCCGCAGCCTGTGCAGCACGACCAGCGGCAGCCGACCAACCCCGGTGCCGCGCCGCTCGGTTACACCGCTGCCGTGGAGCTGTCCTCGGACCGGCTGCTGAACAACAAGAGGCAGAAGGCGAAGAGCGGCCGGCCCGCGGCAGCCGGCGGGCGGTTCAAGATCGGTGGCAAGAAGGAGGAGGCCGAGCGGCAGCGGAAGCTGGAGCTGATCCGTACGCCGGTGCTGTCCTGCTACCGGATAGCGGTCATCAGTCTCAAGGGCGGCGTCGGCAAGACGACCACGACGACCGCGCTCGGCTCGACCCTTGCCACCGAGCGGCAGGACAAGATCCTCGCCATCGACGCCAACCCTGACGCCGGTACGCTCGGCCGCCGGGTGCGCCGGGAGACCGGGGCCACCATCCGTGACCTCGTCCAGGCGATCCCGTACCTGAACTCGTACATGGACATCCGCCGGTTCACGTCCCAGTCGCCCTCCGGCCTGGAGATCATCGCCAACGACGTGGACCCGGCCGTCTCGACCACGTTCAACGACGAGGACTACCGACGCGCGATCGACGTCCTCGGCCGGCAGTACCCGGTCATCCTCACCGACTCGGGCACGGGTCTGCTGTACAGCGCCATGCGCGGGGTGCTCGACCTCGCCGACCAGCTCATCATCATCTCCACACCGTCCGTGGACGGGGCGAGCAGCGCCAGTACCACGCTGGACTGGCTGTCCGCGCACGGCTACGCGGACCTGGTCTCGCGGTCCCTCACCGTGATCTCCGGGGTCCGCGAGACCGGCAAGATGATCAAGGTCGATGACATCGTGTCGCACTTCCAGACGCGGACCCGCGGGGTCGTGGTCGTGCCCTTCGACGAGCATCTGGCCGCCGGTGCCGAGGTCGATCTCGACATGATGCGGCCGAAGACGCGCGAGGCGTACTTCAACCTCGCCGCGCTGGTCGCCGAGGACTTCGTCCGGCACCAGCAGGCGCACGGGCTGTGGACGAGTGACGGCAACCCGCCGCCGGTGGCCGCGCCGCCCATGCCGGGCCAGCCGCTGCCGAGTCAGCTGTACGGCGCCGACCAGCCCTACCAGCAGCAGGGCCCTGGGCAGCAGCCGTACCAGCAGCCGGCCCCTGGTCAGCAGCCGTACCCGCAGGTCCCTGGGCAGCAGCCGTACCCGCAGGATCCCGCTCAGCAGCCGTACCCACAGAGCCCCGGCCAGCAGCCCTACCCGCAGGCTCCGGGCCAGCCGCAGGCTCCGGGCCAGCCGTACGCGCCGGACCAGCAGCCGTACCCACCGCAACAGGCGCAGCAGCCGTACCCCGCGCCGTCTGGTTACCCGCAGCAGCCCGGCCAGCCCCAGCCGCAACCCCAGGCCCCCCAGCCCCAGCCGCCGCACGGGCAGCAGCCGCCACAGGCTCCGCCTCAGCAGTAAGGCCCACCAGAAAGCGAAAGGGCGGCCGGTGCTCATCGCACCGGCCGCCCTTTCGCTTCGCTCCAGAAGCCGACCAGCGTCAGTCGTCCGCCGCCACGATCGCCCTGCACCGCTTCACATCCGCGGCCATCTGCTCCAGCAGGGCCTCCAGCGACTCGAACTTCGCCTGGCCGCGCACGTACGCGAGGAAGTCGACGGCGACGTGCAGGCCGTACAGGTCGAGGCCGACGCGGTCGATGGCGTACGCCTCCACCGTGCGCTCGGTGCCGTCGAACTGCGGGTTCGTACCGACGGAGATCGCGGCGGGCATGGCCTCGCCCTGGGCGTGCAGATAGCCGGCGTACACGCCGTCGGCGGGGATGGCGGTGTGCGGGAGCGTCTCGACGTTGGCGGTCGGGAAGCCCAGCTCACGGCCGCGCTGGGCACCGCGGACGACGACGCCCTCCACGCGGTGCGGACGGCCCAGGATCTCGCGCGCGCCCGCGACGTCGCCCTCGGCGACCAGGCGGCGGGTCAGCGTGGACGAGAACGGCTCGCCGCCGCCCGCCTCACCGGTGACGTAGAGGTCGACGACCTCGACCTCGAAGTCGTAGACCTTGCCCTGCTCGGTGAGGAACTCGACGTCGCCGGCCGCCTTGTGGCCGAAGCGGAAGTTGGGGCCTTCCACGACCGCCTTGGCGTGCAGCTTGTCCACCAGGACCTTCACCACGAAGTCGGCCGGGGACAGCTTCGAGAACTCGGTGGTGAAAGGGAGGATGAGGACCGCGTCCACGCCCAGCTCGGCCATCAGTTCGGCGCGGCGGTGGTGCGGGGCCAGCAGCGGCGGGTGGCTGCCGGGGCGGACGACCTCGCTGGGGTGCGGGTCGAAGGTGACGACCACGGCGGGGACGCCGAGTTCGTGGGCGCGGTCGACGGCGTGCTTGATGATCAGCTGGTGGCCGCGGTGGACGCCGTCGTAGGAACCGATGGTGACGACGCTGCGCCCCCAGTCCTGGGGGATGTCCTCCAAGCCACGCCAGCGCTGCACTGTGACCGCTCCTCGAACCCTTGTCCGTGTCTGCCTATACCTCGTTGTGCAGGTCTAAGGGTGCCATGCCGGGTGCTCCGCGCCACCATCGGCATGGGGGCTGTGACGGGGCGCACGTTTCCCGGCGCAGCTCAGCCCGGTCGGGTCCGCCGCGCCCCGCCCAAACCGCTACGAGCCGGCACGCGTACGCCCCCCGCCCGCACCGGCCTCCGTCGCACCCCGCACCCCGCCCGAACCGGTGCTCGTAGCCCCGCGTCCGCTCAAGCCGGTACCCGTACACCCGCCAGGTTCTCGATCATGCGGCGCGTGCTGGGGCCCACCACCACGGCCCAGTCGTCCGGGGTGTCGGTCAGCCAGCGGGCCATGCGTGCGGCGAAGCCGGGCACGTGCCGGCCGAGGTCGACCAGGCCGCGGTCGAAGTGGGTGGCTCCCTCGGGCGTGCGGACCAGGAGCATGCCGGTGCGGTGGACGAGGCCCCGGGCCTCCTCCTCCCCGCCGCCCCCGTCCCCCGCCGCCGCGTACAGGACGGCGTCCAGGACGGCCGGGTCTTCTTCCCGCGCCAGCAGGAACTCCAGCAGCTCGCGGCGGAGCGGGCGGGAGGCGGGGGTGCCGGCGGCGGCGAGGACGGTGGCGAGGGCCGCCCGGACCTGTTCGGGGCCGCCGTCGAGCAGGCCGGTGACGAGGGGCAGCAGGACCGAGCGGGCGGTGGGGCCCTGGTCCAGGCGGCGGTCGACGTAGCCGGCGACGTGCCCGGCGGTCTCCGGGCGCAGCCGTACCGCCTCCTGGACCAGGGCGGCGACCCGGCGGGCCAGGGGCGGAGTGGTGACGTCGGCGAGGCTGCGCAGGGCTGCTCCGGTGTCCGGGCCGCCGGTGTCCGGGGCGCGCAGGCGGGTGCGGAAGGCCTCCAGGACCAGCTCCGGGTGTGTGGCGAGGGCCGGGACGAGAGCGCTCGGCGGGAACTGGGGGTCGCCGTCGGTGAAGTGGCGCAGTGCCGCGGTCAGGTGCCGGTCCCTGGTGTGGGGGTCGCGGACCAGCAGGGCCAGGGCGCCGCCGTGCAGGGTGCAGTCGGCGGGGCGGGCGAGCAGGGCGAGGGCGGCGTAGCGCAGCAGCTCGCGGTCCGCGTCCGAACGGACGTGCGGGGCCGCGCGCAGCCCGAACGCCACGGCCGCCACCCGGCGGGCGGGGCGTTCGTCATGCGCCCAGCGGTCGACGGCCCGGCAGACGGCCGACGGCTCCTCCTCGGCGAGGACGGCGAGCAGCTCGTCCGCGCGCCGGTGCGCGCAGGTCACGAGCACCTCGGTGAGACCGTCCAGAGCGGCGTGCCGGTGGGTGTGCAGCAGCGCCTGCGCGGCGGTGGCCACGGTGGCGTGCGGGGTCGCGGGGAGCGGCCGCTCGTCGGCGAACCAGCGCGTCAGCAGGGGCTGTACGACGCCGGGCGCGGCGGCGAGCAGGCCGGCCACGGCGTCCAGGTGGCGGTCGGCTGCCGCAGGCGGTGCCGGGTCCGCCAGCACGAGCCTGCGCAGCAGGTCGAGGCGCTCGGTGTCGGAGACGGGCAGGGCGGTCCAGAAGGCGGGGCCGAACTCGGCCGGCACCGGCCGCCCGGTGCGGTGCCGGGCGACGATGCGGTCGGCGAGCAGGCGCAGCACCTCGGTGTACGGCGTCGCGTCCGGAACCTGGAGCAGGGTCCCGGCGAGCAGCCGGGCACCCCACCAGGAGTCCGGGTCACGCTCCAGAGCGTCGGCCAACTCCCTCAGCCGGACGGAGAGTTGTTGATGTCCGTGCTCGCGGGCGAAGTGCAGCAGGGCCTGTACGACGGGGCCGACGCGGTGGTGCGGCACCGGGACGGGGTGGGTCTCGGGCGGCGCACCTGTCCGGTGCACCAGGGCGCGCAGCGCCTCGTCCAGGTCCAGGTGCATGCCCTGGATCCAGTCGGCGAACTCCTCGTGGGCGAAGCGGTAGCCGTCGCCGGCCGGTACGAGGAGGCCTTCGGTGAGCACGGCGGAGGCCCAGCCGGTACCGCCGCCGAGCCGGGCCGGGGCCGGGCCCCAGGGGAACACCGCCTCGAACGACTCCCGGTCCAGATCGCCCTGTCCGGGCCCGAGGCTGCGCCGGGCGGCCTCGTGCACCTGCCCGGCCACCCGCGCGGCGAGCCGCCGTACGGCCGTGCCGCGCAAGCCGGCGGAGGCGGCCAGGCGGACCGCGACGCGCAGGCACATCAGGTCCAGGTAGGCGGCGAAGACCTCGTGCCGGCCGACCGGACCGGCGGCCGGCGCGTCGGGCGCGTCGGGCACGGCCGCGCGGACCTCGGCCATCAGCCGCAGGGTGAGCGGATGCCGCGCGTCCCGCTCGACGAGGGCCCCGTCCGGGATGCCGTAGCGAACCTGTGCCCGCCGCGCCTCACCGACCCCGAAGTCACCGAGCCGAAGGCAGGGAGGGAGTCCGGCGGGGGCCGGCCTGGTGAGGAGGCCGGCCGGGGCGTCGCCGGCCGGGGCGTCGCTGGCCGCGGAGTCGCTGGCCGGGGCGTCGCTGGCCGCGGAGTCGCCCGACGGTGAGTCGGCGGCCGGGGAGTCGCCAGACGGGGAGTCGCCAGACGGGGAGTCGCCAGACGGGGAGTCGCCAGACGGGGAGTCGTCAGACGGGGAGTCGTCAGACGGGGAGTCGGCGGCCGGGACGCGGTGCTCCGGGACGCGGTGCGCCGGCTCGGTGCCGCCGCCCGAGGAGCCGCCCCCGTCGGCCGAGCCGGGGAAGCGGGCCGAGGCAGCCGCCGCCCCCGCGCGCTCCCCCGAGCGGCACTGCGGAGCTTCCGCCGAGTCGCCCGCGCCCTGGAGGCGAGATCCCGTGCCCGTCGGCGGGTGCAGTGCTTCCGGCGGGAAGCAGCTTCCCGCGCGCTCCCAGTGTTCCTCGCGGCAGGCCACCACCAGGCGTGCTCCGGTCTCGCGCAGCCAGGCGACGGTGCCCCGGGTCCATTCGGGCAGGCGGTGGGCGAGGGCCGGGGGCATCTCCTCGGGGCCGTCGAGGAGGAGGAGCAGGGGGCGGCCTGAGCGGACGGCGAGGCGGGCCAGGTGTTCGGGGGTGAGGTCGCCGAGGTCCTCGGGGCGGACGCCGCGGGATGCGGCGACGATCCGGGCGGCCCGCGCCACGGCACGGCGCGCGGCGTCGGCCAGGGAGTCATCGGTGTCGTGCAGGTCGGCGCCGCGCAGCCACAGCGTGGGCGCGGGCCGTTCGCCCCGGGCACGGCGGGCGGTGAGGGCCGCGAGTTCCGTCGTACGGCCGGTGCCCGGGGCGCCGACGAGTCCGAGCACGAGCCGGTCGCCGTCGGAGAAGGCCGTCAACTCGCGGGCGACACCGGCCCGTTCCACGGGTTCGGTGGCATCGGGGTGGCCGGTGAGGGCGCCCGCCGGACCGTCCTGGCCCACCGAGGTGGCGGTCAGCTGGAGGATGCCGGCGAGGTTGAGGTCGGTGCCGTAGGCGGGGACGGTGACCGCGTTGCGGGCGAGCAGCGCGGCGAGGGGGCCGTCGGCGGGGCGCAAGGGAACAGCGAAGCCCACGTCGCGCTGGGCGGTGTGCAGTGCGGTGCCGAGGACGCCGACGACGGCGCCGGTGCCGGCGTCGAGCACCGGTCCGCCGGCCGCGCCGCTGCCGAGCCGGAGCGCGTCCCGGCCTGCCGTGCCGATGGCCAGTTCCAGCGCGTCGTCGAGGAGGTGGAAGCGGTCGGTGGCGGTGTACGTCGCCTGGGTGGCGGCCAGCACCCGGGCCTCGCGCCAGCAGCCGGCGACGATGCGTACGTAGCTGCCCGCGTCGATCCGTTCCCGCACGGTCAGCGGCAGTGGATCCACGTCCAGGCCCTCGGTACGCACCAGGGCGAGGTCCAGGTCGGGCAGCGGGGTGACGTCGTCGGCGCCGACGACGCAGGTGCGGTCTCCTGCCGCGTGCAGCACCAGCCGGGGCAGGCCGTCGACCGTCTCGTGACTGGTGAGCAGGGTGCCCTCGTGGTCGGCGAGGAAGCCCAGGCCGCGCGGGCGGCCGGCCAGGTCCCGGATCTGTACGAGGGCGGCCTCGGCGCGGTCCGTATCGCCGCCCGGGGTGCCGGGAAGCTCGGCGTCCGGCCGCGGTCCGCCGTACGGGCGCTGCCCGTGCTGTCCGCGACCGCCCGCGTGGTGTGAGTGGTCACGGTGACCGGAGTCGTCCCGGTGTTCCCGGCGCCCGCCTCCGGTGCGCGGGCCCCGTCCCACCATGCCCGTACCTCCCCGCCCGTCCCCGTGCCCTGTCTCCGACGGTAGGCGCGCGGTGATCGGCGGGACAGATGCCGCGGTGAACGCGCCCCCTTCCGCTCCCCCGGTTCACTCCGAGCGCCTGCCCGGTCGGGTGAATAGGCGCGGGCTGCTGGATAACCCTAGGGGTGGGGGAACCGAGGGGGACCGTGGAGCGGCGGCAGGGCCAACCGTGGCCGGCCGCCGCTCCACGGGCAGAACCTCCCGGGGGGCGGGTCAGCCGAAGACGGCCAGGCTCTTCGCCTTGCCCCGGTGCTCCTCGACGAGCGCGATGAAGCGGCCCTCGGGGTCGAAGACGGCGACGGTACCGGCGCCCGCGTACTCCTCGGGCATCTCCAGCCGGACGCCGTTCAGCAGCAGCCGGGCCCGCTTGGCGTCGACCTCCCAGCGCCGGAACGCCGCGCCTGCGGCCTCCGCGATCGGCATCACGGTCAGCTCCTGCTGGAGCTGGTCGAGCGTCTTCGCCGCGTCGAGCTTGTACGGGCCGACGCGCGTGCGGCGCAGTGCCGTGAGGTGGCCGCCCACGCCCAGGTCCGCACCCAGGTCACGGGCGAGGGCACGGATGTAGGTGCCGGAGGAGCAGACCACCGACACCACCAGGTCGAGGACGGGTGTGCCGTCCTCGGCGACCGCGTCCCGGACGTCGTACACCGCGAAGGAGGAGATGCTCACCGGCCGGGCGGGGATCTCGAAGTCCTCGCCCTCGCGGGCCCGCTTGTACGACCGTACGCCGTCGATCTTGATGGCGCTGACCTTGGAGGGCACCTGCATGATGTCGCCGGTCAGCTTGGCGATACCGGCGTCGATGGCGTCCCGGGTCACCTTGGAGGCGTCGGTGGACGAGGTGATCTCGCCCTCGGCGTCGTCGGTGACCGTGTTCTGGCCCAGGCGGACGGTGCCCAGGTACTCCTTCTCGGTCAGCGCGAGGTGCCCGAGGAGCTTGGTGGCGCGCTCGACGCCGAGGACCAGGACACCGGTCGCCATCGGGTCGAGGGTGCCGGCGTGGCCGACGCGGCGGGTCCTGGCGATCCCGCGCATCTTGGCGACCACGTCGTGCGAAGTGAAGCCCGACGGCTTGTCGACGATGACGAGGCCGTCGGGCGTGGTGTGCTTCTGGGTCATTCCGCGGCGTCGCTGTCCGTCTCGGTGTCGTCGTCCGGCTTCTTGTAGGGGTCCGCGCCGCCGGCGTACGAGGCGCCCGTGGCCGCCTCGCGCACCTTCTGGTCGGACTGCCGGGCCTTGTCGAGGAGGTCCTCGATGGTCCGGGCGGTGTCCGGCAGGGCGTCCGCGACGAAGCTCAGGGTGGGCGTGAACTTCACCCCGGCCGCGCGGCCCACCTCGGAGCGCAGGATGCCCTTGGCGCTCTCCAGGCCCGCGGCAGCGGCCTGCCGCTCCTCCTCGTCGCCGTAGACCGTGTAGAAGACGGTCGCCTCCCGCAGATCACCCGTGACCCGGGTGTCCGTGATGGTGACGTGCGAGCCGAGCCGCGGGTCCTTGATCCCGCGCTGCAGCTTCTGGGCCACCACCTCCCGGATGAGGTCCGCCAGCCTTTTCGCCCGCGCGTTGTCGGCCACTGGTCCGTCTCCCGTTCTTTCTTCTTCTTAACGTTCTGTGGTCAGTCGTCGTCGCCGTGGAGACGCCGTCGTACGGACAGCAGTTCCACCTCCGGGCGGGCGGCGACCAATCGTTCGCACCGGTCCAGTACGTCGGTGAGGTGCGCCGAGTCGCCGGAGACCGCCGCGAGGCCGATGATCGCCCGCCGGTAGAGGTCCATGTGGTCCACCTCGGCCGCGCTCACCGCGTACTTCCGCTGGAGTTCGGCGACGATCGGGCGGACTACGGAGCGTTTCTCCTTCAGCGAGTGGACGTCGCCGAGGAGGAGGTCGAAGGACAGAGTCCCCACGTACATGTATGTAACCGGTTCACCCGCCGGTACGGGATCGATGGCCCCGGGTCCGTGTGGTCGGGGACATCAAGAACGGTACCGCGTACCTGCCGGTGGCTCGACAGGGTTTCGGTGCCGTGGGGTGGGGTGCCGCCCGGGGGCTGCGCCCCCGGACCCCCGTCCTGCCCGCCCGCCCACCAGTCTCGCTCCGCCAAGAGCCGACCCCCACGGGGCTCCGCCCCGGACCCCGTTCCGCTCCCCCGCCCGACCGAGTCGGATGGTGGGTGGCCGAGAGGGGGCCGGTCTCGATTCGCTGGGCTTCGCTGGGATGTGGGGTCGGCCGGCCGGGGTCCGGGACGGAGCCCCGGGGCGCCGGCTTTCCGGCCGAGCGAGTCGGGTGGGCGGTTGGGCGGGAAAACGGCGTGCTGGCCGACAGAACCACTGTTCCGTCGGCCAGCACGAAACCGTCGGCCGTTACACCCGCGGCTTCTCGCGCATCTCGTACGTCGCGATGACGTCGTCGACCTTGATGTCGTTGAAGTTTCCGAGGTTGATACCACCCTCGAAGCCTTCGCGGATCTCGGTGACGTCGTCCTTGAAGCGACGCAGGCCGTCGATGTTGAGGTTCTCCGCGACCACCTTGCCGTCGCGGATGAGGCGCGCCTTGGTGTTGCGCTTGACCTCGCCCGACCGGATGAGCACACCGGCGATGTTGCCCAGCTTGGACGACTTGAAGACCTCGCGGATCTCCGCCGTACCGAGCTCGACCTCCTCGTACTCCGGCTTGAGCATGCCCTTGAGGGCCGCCTCAATCTCCTCGATCGCCTGGTAGATGACCGAGTAGTACCGGACGTCCACACCCTCGCGCTCGGCCATCTGCGCCGCGCGGCCGGCCGCGCGGACGTTGAAGCCGATGACGATGGCGTCGGAGCCCATGGCCAGGTCGATGTCGGACTCCGTGACCGCACCGACGCCGCGGTGCAGGACGCGGATGTCGACCTCTTCGCCGACGTCCAGCTGGAGCAGCGAGGACTCGAGGGCCTCGACGGAACCAGAGGCGTCACCCTTGATGATCAGGTTCAGCTGCTGGACCTCGCCGGCCTTGAGCACCTTGTCCAGGTCCTCCAGCGACACGCGGCGCGTGCGCTTGGCGAACGCGGCGTTGCGCTCACGTGCGGCGCGCTTCTCCGCGATCTGGCGGGCCGTACGGTCCTCCTCGACCACGAGGAAGTTGTCGCCGGCACCCGGGACGTTGGTCAGGCCCAGGACCTGGACCGGCGTCGACGGGCCGGCCTCGGCCACGTTGTTGCCGTTGTCGTCGAGCATGGCGCGGACGCGGCCGTAGGCGTCGCCCACCACCATCGTGTCGCCGACCCGCAGCGTGCCTCGCTGGACGAGGACCGTCGCCACGGCACCACGGCCGCGGTCGAGACGGGACTCGATCGAGATGCCCTGCGCGTCCTGGTTCGGGTTGGCCCGCAGGTCGAGCGAGGCGTCGGCCGTGAGGACCACGGCCTCCAGCAGCGAGTCGATGTGCAGACCCTGCTTGGCGGAGATGTCGACGAACATGGTGTCGCCGCCGTACTCCTCGGCCACCAGGCCGTACTCGGTCAGCTGACCGCGCACCTTGGTCGGGTCGGCACCCTCGACGTCGATCTTGTTGACCGCGACCACGATCGGCACGTCGGCCGCCTTGGCGTGGTTCAGCGCCTCGACCGTCTGCGGCATGACGCCGTCGTTGGCCGCGACGACCAGGATCGCGATGTCGGTCGACTTCGCACCACGGGCACGCATGGCGGTGAACGCCTCGTGACCCGGGGTGTCGATGAAGGTGATCCTGCGCTCTTCGTCGTTGACCTCGGTGGAGACCTGGTAGGCACCGATGTGCTGAGTGATGCCGCCGGCCTCGCCCGCGATGACGTTCGTCTTGCGGATGGCGTCGAGCAGTCGGGTCTTACCGTGGTCGACGTGACCCATGACGGTGACGACCGGCGGACGGACCACCAGGTCCTCCTCGTCGCCCTCGTCCTCGCCGAACTCGATGTCGAAGGACTCGAGCAGCTCGCGGTCCTCCTCCTCGGGGCTGACGATCTGAACCGTGTAGTTCATCTCGCCGGCGAGGAGCTCCAGCGTCTCGTCGGAGACGGACTGCGTGGCCGTGACCATCTCGCCGAGGTTCATCATGACCGCGACGAGCGACGCCGGGTTGGCGTTGATCTTCTCCGCGAAGTCGGTGAGGGAAGCACCGCGCGACAGGCGAATGGTCTCGCCGTTGCCGCGAGGCAGCATCACGCCGCCGACCGACGGGGCCTGCATGGCCTCGTACTCCTGGCGCCTCTGCCGCTTCGACTTGCGGCCACGACGCGCGGGACCACCGGGACGACCGAAGGCGCCCTGCGTGCCACCACGGCCACCGGGACCGCCCGGACGACCGCCGAAGCCGGGACGGCCACCGCCGCCACCGGGACCACCGGGACGACCGGCGAAACCACCGCCGCCGCCACCACCGGGACCGGCGGGACGACCGGCGAAGCCGCCGCCACCGCCACCCGGACGACCGGCGAAGCCGCCGCCGCCCGGACGACCGCCGCCGCCACCGGGACGACCGCCGCCACCGGGGCCACGGCCGCCGGGACCACCGCCGGGACGCGGACCCGCAGCGGGACGCTGCGGCATCATGCCGGGGTTCGGACGCGGGCCGCCGGGGCCACCGCCGGGACGGGGACCGCCCTGCGGACGCGGCATCGAGCCCGGGGTCGGGCGCGGACCGCCCGGAGCCTGCGGACGGGGACCGCCGCCCTGGGCGCCGGGCGCCTGGGGACGGGGACCGCCGCCGGGGGCACCGGGACCACCCGGACGCGGGCCGCCCTGCGGGCGCGGGGCCTGCGGGCGGGCCATGCCGGTGGAGCCACCGGAGGTGAAGGGGTTGTTGCCCGGACGCGGGCCGGCCGGACGGCCACCCGGACGCTGACCGGCACCGCCGGGACGCGGGGCACCGCCCTGGGCGGCAGCGGGACGCTGGTCGCGCTGCTGGCCCTGACCGGGACCGCCGGGACGGGCGCCGGGCTTCGGAGCACCCGGACGGGCGCCGGGACGCGGACCCTGGGCGGCCGGAGCCTGCGGGGTCTGCGCGGCCGGAGCAGCCGGCGGAGCGGTGAACTCCGGGGCGGCCGGGGCCGGGCGCGGCGCGGGCTTGGGACCCGGTACCGGACGCGGGCCGGGGGCCTGCGCGGGTGCCGAGGGGGCCGACGGCGCGGCGGGCTGCTGGGCAGCGGGTGCCGTCGGCGGCTTGGGGGCTGCCGGCTTCGGGGCAGCAGGACGGGCCGCCTGCGCCGGAGAGGGCGCGGCGGGCCTGGGGGCGGCCTTGCGCGGGGCGGGCTTCGCGGCGGACTTGCCGCTCCCACCGCCCTGGAAGGCGTCGGTCAACTTGCGTACAACGGGCGCTTCGATGGTCGAAGACGCCGAACGGACGAATTCACCGAGTTCCTGGAGCTTGGCCATGACGACCTTGCTCTCGACACCGAACTCCTTGGCGAGTTCGTAGACCCGGACCTTAGCCACTTCGCTCCTTTGAGGTCCGGGTTGAAGCCGGACCGTCGCTAGTTCATGGGCGTACTCATCGCGTACTCATCGAGTGCTCATCGCAATCTCGACCTGCTTTCGACTCGCGAGGTACCAGGCCGCACGGGGTTCCGTACGGCTCGTCTTACGGCGTTGCCTGCTCGGCAACTGTTGTCTGCTCGACGTATCGGCGCAACGCGTTTGTGTCGAGCGCTCCCGGGGCGCGCAGTGCCCGCGGGAACGCCCGGCGACGTACCGCCTGGTCGAGACAGACCAGGGAGGGGTGCACATAAGCACCCCGGCCGGGCAGCGTACCGCGAGGATCGGGGGCACATGTGTCCTCGATCTTCACGATCCGCAGCAGATCACTCTTGGCCGCCCGCTCCCGGCACCCCACACAGGTGCGTTCAGGGCATGCTCGGGTGTGCGTCCGGCCAGACACCTCTAAGTCTACCTCCCCGTACCGACCTCACCCCTTTGGGGCAAAGATCGAACGGCTGTTGTCGTGATTCCAGCGCCCTGCGGCCTGGATCTATTCCCCGGCGTGCTCGGTGTCGGGCCGGATGTCGATCCGCCAGCCGGTGAGCCGGGCCGCGAGGCGGGCGTTCTGGCCCTCCTTGCCGATCGCGAGCGACAACTGGTAGTCCGGCACCGTCACCCGAGCGGAGCGGGCGGCCATGTCCACGACCTCCACCTTGCTCACCCGTGCGGGTGACAGCGCGTTGGCGACCATCTCGGCCGGGTCGTCCGACCAGTCGACGATGTCGATCTTCTCGCCGTTCAGCTCGCCCATCACATTGCGCACCCGGCCGCCCATCGGGCCGATGCAGGCACCCTTGGCGTTCAGGCCCGTACGGGTGGACCGTACGGCGATCTTGGTGCGGTGACCGGCCTCACGGGCGATCGCGGCGATCTCGACGGAGCCGTCGGCGATCTCCGGCACCTCCAGGGCGAAGAGCTTCTTCACCAGGTTCGGGTGCGTGCGGGAGAGGGTCACGGAGGGGCCGCGGACGCCCTTGGCGACCCGGACGACGTAGCTGCGCAGCCGCATGCCGTGCGGGTACGTCTCGCCGGGCACCTGCTCCTGCACCGGCAGGATGGCCTCCAGCTTGCCGATGTCGACGAGCACGTTCTTCGGGTCGCGGCCCTGCTGGACCACGCCGGTGACGATGTCGCCCTCGCGGCCGGCGTACTCGCCGAGCGTGGCGTCGTCCTCCGCGTCGCGCAGCCGCTGCAGGATCACCTGCTTGGCGGTGGTGGCGGCGATCCGGCCGAAGCCGGACGGGGTGTCGTCGAACTCCCGGGGCTCCTGCCCCTCCGCCAGATCCTCGGGGTCCTCCTTCGCCCACACGGTCACATGCCCGGTCTCCCGGTTGAGCTCCACGCGCGCGTGTCGGCGGCTTCCCTCGGTGCGGTGGTAGGCGATGAGGAGGGCGGACTCGATCGCCTCGACCAGCAGGTCGAAGGAGATCTCCTTCTCCCGAACCAAGCCCCGCAGGGCACTCATGTCGATGTCCATGGCTACGCCTCCTCCTCTTCCTTCATGTCCTTGTTGCTGTCCTTGCGGTTGAACTCGACCTGCACCCGCGCCTTGTCGATCTCCGGGAAGGCGAGTCTGCGGGCGGTGGCCTTGCGGCCCTTCACCCCGGGCACCTCGACGTCGATGCCCTCGTCGTCGACCTTCTGGATCCGCGCGACCAGTTCGCCGCCCTCGGTCAGCTGGAACTTCACGAGCCGGTCGACGGCGCGCACGAAGTGCCGGTGCTCGGTGAGGAGGCGCTCCGCGCCGGGGGTGCCGACCTCCAGGTCGTACGCCGCGTCACCCATCGCGTTGGTCTCGTCGAGCTTCGCCGAGAGCGCACGGCTCACATCGGCGATCGCGTCCAGGTCCGCTCCGGTGTCGGAGTCCACGACGACACGCAGCACACGCTTGCGTCCGACGGAGTCCACGGCGATCTCTTCGAGATCCAGCCCCTGGGAGGTGACGAGCGGTTCGAGCAGCTCTCGCAGCCTCTCGCTCTGGGTGGTGCTCATCCGGGTGACTCCTCGGCCGCGTGTGCTGTTGTGGGATGGGTCGCGTGTCTGGTCAAAGGGTATCCGGTCGCGGGGGGTGTTGCGTCCTGCCTCCGGCGGCGGGGCCCGGCGCCTTCGCGCCCGGGAGTGTGGTGTCCGGGCGGGTTCGCGCGGGGGGTGCGGGGCGGAACCG
>NZ_JBVHSK010000007.1:49346-384640 GCF_055566415.1 Streptomyces sp. NPDC027663
CGCCCCCGACACCCTCGCGTCCAGGGTGTGGTGTCCGGGCGGATGCGCGCGCGTGTACGAGGCGGAACCGCGCCCCCGACACCCTCGCGTCCAGGGTGTGGTGTCCGGGCGGATGCGCGCGCGTGTACGAGGCGGAACCGCGCCCCCGACACCCTCGCGTCCAGGTGTGGTGTCCGGGCGGATGCGCGCGCGTGTACGAGGCGGAACCGCGCCCCGGGGCCTTCGCGTCCGGGTGTGGTGTCCGGGCCGGTCCGCGCGCATCGTGCGAGACGGGAGCCGCGCCCCTCGGGCCGGTTCCGGGCCTGCCCCGGGTCCGCCTCGGGCCCGCCTGGGGCCCGCCTGGGGCCCGCCTGGGGCCCGCCCACCGAGCCGGTGACATGAGTCCGGCTGATGCGCGGGTACCGTGATCAGCGGCGGGCCGGCGTTCCCGCCCGTGTGTTCGTACGAGCCCCCGAGGACGTCAGCCGTGCCGTACCCCCCGCCCTCGCGCACCCCCTCGGGGCCGCGCAGAAGATCACTGCTCGCCTCGGCCGCCGGTGCCGCGCTGCTGGTGGGCTGCTCGGCCGAGCCGGACTCCGGCCACGACGGCCCGTCGGCCGCCGACCGGGCACGCGCGCGTGCGGCCCGGGACAGCCGGGAACTGCTGGAGCGCTACGACGCCGTGCTCGCCGCCCATCCCGGGCTGGCGCAACGGCTGCGCCCGCTGCGGGACCAGGTGGCGCGGCACGCGGGCGCGTTCGGGGACGGCACGCCGTCCACGCCGTCCTCGCCGTCCACGCCCACGCCCGCGCGGTCGTCGGCGTCACCGACGCCGGTCCCGGCCACCGAGAAGGACGCCGTGGCCGCACTGGCAGCCGCCGAGCGCGCCCTCGCCGACCGGCGCGCCAGGGATCTGCTGGAGGCGCCGGGCGAGCTGGCCCGGCTGCTGGCGTCGGTCGCGGCGGCCGGGGCGACGCACGCATACCTGCTGACGGAGGGGACCAGGTGAGCGAGGGGACCGAGCAGGCCGCGAAGGCCGAGCTGAGCGCGCTGCAGGCGGCGCTGACGGCCGAGCACGCAGCGGTGTACGGGTACGGCGTCGTCGGCGGGCGGATCGGCGAGCGGCGGCTGGCGGAGGCACGGGCGGCGTACGACGCCCACCGGGCACGGCGGGACGCGCTGGTGCGGACGGTGCGCGATCTGGGCGGCACACCGGTCGCCGCGAGCGCCGCGTACGCGCTGCCGTTCCCGGTGCAGGACGGGACGTCGGCCGTGCGGCTCGCGGCGCGGCTGGAGGAGCGCGTGGCCGGGGTGTACTCGGACCTGGTGCGGACGGCGAGTGGCGCGCGGCGGGCCGATGCCGCCGGGGCGCTGCGGGAGGCCGCGGTGCGGGCGGTGCGGTGGAGCGGGGAGAGCGTAGCCTTCCCTGGGCTCGCCGAGCGGTCCGGCGAACATGCGGGGGCCGCCGGTACGACATCGTCGGCGTCGGCATCGGCATCGGCGTCGGCGTCCCGGTAGCCGTCGGCGTCGGCGTCCCGGTAGCCGCCGGTGTCGGCGTCCCGGTAGCCGCCGGTGTCGGCGTCCCGGTGGCCGCCGGAGTCCGGCCGAAGGACGGCACCGCACGACAGCACGACCGACAGCACGACCGTCAGCACGACGGACAGCACGACGGACAGCACCCGGACGGGGACCGGACAGGAAGGGAACGACTCGCGCATGGCTTTCGAACCGCCGCAGCGCCTGGTGCGGGCGCTCGGTGAGACGGCACCTGCCGGCGACGACTGGCTGGCGCGGCTGTCCGAGACGGCCGAGCGGGCCGTCGTCCGGCGCGAGTTGACCGTCGAGCGGGTCCAGGTGCCGGGCGGGCGCAGCAGTTTGGTGGTGCTGGTGCGGCGGGCGGACGGCAGCCCGGCCGTGCTGAAGCTGGCCCCGCCGCGGGCGCGCCCGGAGAGCGAGCGGGTGGCGCTGGCGCACTGGGGCGGGCTCGGCGCCGTACAGCTGCTGGAGGCCGGGCCGGAGGAGGGGGTGCTGTTGCTGGAGCGGCTGCACCCTGATGTGTCGGTGCGGTCGCTGCCGGAGGCGAAGGCGCTGCTGGAGGCGGCCGGGACGCTGCGCCGGCTGTGGGTCGAGCCGCCGGCCGGCCATGTCTTCGAGACCGTCGCGGAGCGCACCGGCCGGCAGGCGACGGCGATGCGGGCGGGCGCGGAGGCCTACCCGGACGCGGCGCCGCTGGTGGACGCGGCGCTCGCGGCACGCGACGAGCTGCTGGCCGCGCCGCCCGAACAGTTGTTGCTGCACGGCACGTTCCGGCAGAGCAAGGTGCTCGCCGGAGAGCGGATGCCGTGGCTCGCGGTGGGCCCGGACCCGGTGGTCGGGGAGTCCGCCTTCGACCTGGCGCGGCTGGTGCGGGACCGGGTGGAGGATCTGATCGCGACGCCGTCCGGGCCGTCCACCACGCGACGCAGGATCAAGCGGCTCGCGGAGTCGCTGGAGGTGGACCAGGAGCGGCTGCGCGGCTGGACGCTGTTCCGGGCGGTGGAGTCCGGGATCCGCGCGCGACGGGTCGGCCGCGAGAAGGACGCGGAACTGCTGCTGGAGTTCGCGGGCTGGCTCTGAGTGGTCGGCTCCATGAGCCTTCGGGGCTTGCTTCCGGAACCGGCTGGGGGCGCCGTCGCTCAGGTGTATGAGAAGCGCCGATTCGGGCGCGGTTCGTTTCGAGTAAAGCTCGCAATCAAGTGGTGAGCGCGTAGTTCCGCTGTTCGGGTGGTGGAGCGGCGGTCGTGCTCGCGGGCGGTGCGGGCGCGCCGGGTCCTGCCGCCGGCCTGCGGCTCCTGTTGTTCCGTCAGCTCCCGTGCGGGGTCAGCCGATCATGATTGACTGCTGCGCGTCGCGGCGCCCGGGGGCTGGTGCCGCACCCGCTCACCCTTTCCCCATGACGTGATGCGGGTCACACCGGCCCCATGTCACGAACGGAAAGGCAGCTTGCGTCTGGTGGTCGTCCGCACGGCGGGAACGACCAACGCGAAGGCGACACAGAGTGATGAACACGACAGCAGCGCAGCAGCACGAGGTTCTGGTCCTGGGCGCCGGCTACGCCGGGCTCTCCGCAGCGATCCAGCTCGCGGCCCGCACCAGGAAGCGTGGGAACCTGCGAGTGACGCTGGTCAACCCCTACGACAACTTCACCGAGCGGCTCCGACTGCACATGACCGCCACCGGCCAGGAGACGGCCGGGATGAACATCCCGCAGCTACTGGACGGTACCGGCGCGGCCTTCGTCCGCGGCTGGGTCACCGCCGTGGACGCCGAGGCGAAGACCGTCCGGATCGACGACGACCGGGTCCTGCGCTACGACACCCTGGTCTACGGCCTGGGCAGCATCGCGGACACCGTCGCCGTCCCCGGCGTGGACGACCACGCCTACACCCTCAACAGCCCGGAGGACGCCGCCCTCCTCGCCGACCGGCTGGCCCGGCTCGACGGCGGGACCGTCGTGGTCGGCGGCAGCGGCCTCACCGGTGTCGAGGCCGCCGCGGAGATCGCCGAGCGGCACCCGGAACTCCAGGTGGTGCTGCTGGGCCGGCAGGAACCGGGAGCGAGCATGCACCCCAAGGCCAAGGCCTACCTGGACGCGGCGCTCGCCCGGCTCGGCGTACGGGTGCGCAGCGGCGTCGAGGTGGCCAAGGTGCTGCCGGACAGCGTCGAACTCGCGGACGGCTCCGGCATCCCGGCGGCCGCGGTGTTGTGGACCAGCGGCACCCGAGTCTCGCCGCTGGCCGGCGCCGCGGGCCTGGCCGTCGACGAGCGCGGCCGCGTGGTCACCGACAGTGCGCTGCGCTCGGTCTCGCACCCGGATGTCTACGCCGTGGGCGACGCGGCGGCGATTCGTCAGGGCTACGGCGTGATGCACGGGACCTGCCAGGGCGGCATGCCCACCGGCGTGCATGCGGCCCTCTCGATCCTGCGGGTGCTGGCCGGCAAGGAGCCCAAGCCCTTCCGCTTCGGCTACTACCACACCCCCGTCAGCCTGGGCCGGAACGACGCCGTCGTGCAGTTCACCCACCCCGACGACAGCCCGCGGCGGATCGTGCTGACCGGCAAGCGGGCCGCGAAGTACAAGGAGACGGTCACCGCCGCGCCGTGGGCGACCTTCGCCCGCATGAAGAAGATGCCCGCCTCGGGCGCGTTCTGGCCGCACGGCGGCCGCTACACCCGGATCAGGAGCGCCAAATGACCCAGCCGCAGCAGGCCGGCCCCGACCAGCTCGCCTTCCAGCAGTACCGCACCCTGCTCTTCTCGGTCGCCTACCGCCTCCTCGGCACCGCCGCCGACGCCGAGGACGTGGTCCAGGACGCCTGGCTCAAGTGGTCGGCGGCCGACCGCTCCCGGGTCGCCGACCCCAGGTCCTACCTGACCCGGATCGTCTCCAACCTGGCGATGGAGCGGCTTCGGTCGACCCGCCACCAGCGCGAGACCTACGTCGGACCGTGGCTGCCCGAGCCGATCCTCACCGATCCGGACACCGCCGACGGCGTCGCGACGGCGGACTCGGTCTCCATGGCCCTGCTCGTCGTCCTGGAGACGCTGAGCCCCCTGGAACGCGCGGTCTTCGTACTGAAGGAGGTCTTCGCCTTCAGCTACGCGGAGATCGCGGAGGCGGTGGAACGCTCCGAGGCGGCGGTCCGCCAGGCCGCACACCGCGCCCGCGAGCACGTCCAGGCCCGTCGGCCCCGTTTCACCGCGGACCGCGCCCGCCGGCGCGACGTCACCGAACGCTTCTTCGCGGCGACGTCGGGCGGCGACATCAACGCCCTCATGGAGCTGCTCTCCCCGGACGTGACCCTGTGGACCGACGGCGGCGGCAAGGTCCGCCAGGCCCTCAAGCCGGTCGTCGGCCTGGAGACCGTGGCCCGTTGGTTCGCCGCGCTCGGCACCACGACCTACCAGGGCATCGAACCGGGGCAGATGCAGGCAGAGCTGACCTGGATCAACGGCGGCCCGGGCGTGGTCTTCCGCGGCCCGGACCGCGTCATCGCCACGATGACCTTCGACTTCGACGCGGACGGCCGCATCTCGACCATCCACAATGTGGCCAACCCGGACAAGCTCCACGCCATCGCCGACGGCACTCGACACGAACTCTCCTGAGCTGCCCGCGCGTCGTCGACGCCCTCCGCAATCCCCGTGAGCACCCGGGCCGGCTGCCCCAGCACTGCCCGGGCCTGAGACGTCGTTTCTCATGGTTCAGGTGAGGACTGGGTGGCCTGAGGGAAGCCCAGCTTGTCGAGCAGAGTGCTGAAGAGGTCTTCGACGAAGGTTTTGTGTGAACGAAGCAGCTCTTCAGTTCTGACTGCCTGCGGCGTGATGGGGATGCCGGCGGCTGCGGCCCAGGCAACGGCCCCCTCGGCGTCGGTGGGTATCTCGGCGTCGAGCTCCGCGCGCTTATGCCTGACGGCTTCGTGGAACTCCGGCGTGTCCAGCCACAGGAGTTGATCTTCGAGGTCTTCGGGTTCCTCGGCCAGATGCCTGGCGGCTGTGTCCAGGTTGAGCCATGCCTGCCAGCGCTGGCCGGTGGTGTCCAGCCCGGTCACGAGAGCGAGGGAGCTGTCGGAGACGTCGGCGACGCAGGCCGGTGCCCTGCTCCACTCAACCAGGTCGGGCAGGTCGGCGTCGTCCCATGTCCCGGAATCAATCTGGAGCGTCTGCCAGCCGCCCGACCGTGACTCCCATGTGTGCACGGTTGCCTTGAGTTCGTCGTCGAGGCTGTCGAACACGGGAGCTTCCAGCAGAGGGCGGTTGCTGCGAGCAAAGACCAGGTGACCCGAAAATCCCACGACAGCTCCTCCTTCGGGAAGTTGAGCGCACCTTATGGGCTGCCGCTGACAACGGGGGCATGGTCAGCATCTGCGCGGTCGGCCAGGCTCATCTGCCAAGACGGCGATACCAAACGATCACGCCACAAGAAACGACGTCCAAGTGGAAGCAGATGCGGCAGACCGTGGCCGTCGTGACTGTCCCTACTGCTTCCCCGGTCCGTCGTCCGTGGGCAGCAGGCGCCGGTAACGGACGCCGGGCCGGCCGCCGACGGGGACGTGCGCCACCACGCTGAATCGATTCCTCTCCAGCACGGTGCGGGACGCCGTGTGGTCGAGGACGGTGAGCGCGGTGAGGGCGGTCAGCCCGTAGGCCGTACGGGCGAGGCCGCACATCTCGGCGACCATCGCCGTGGCGAGTCCACGGCCCGCTGCACGCTCGCCGATCCGGTAGCCGAGTTCGGCGCTGCCGTCCTCGACGTCGACCAGGTTGACGCGGCCGACGAGTTCGCCCCGGTCGTCCAGGACCACATGGAAGTGGCAGACACCGGCCGCCTGTTCGGCGAGCAGGTCCCGAAGGCGGTCGGCGAACTCGGCGAAGTACGCCTCTGAGCGGTCGGGCACCATCCGGGCGAAGTACTCCCGGTTCTCGCGTTCGAAGGCCAGCAGGGCGGCCGCGTGGTCGGCCCGGAGTCGCTCCAGTGTCGGCATGGCCGCCAGGGTACGGGCCGGTCACCGCCCGGCCGAATGGATTTCCGGGGCCGGAGGCGGACGGCGGCCGGAACCACTGAGCGACCGGAAGCGACCGGCAGGCCGAGGCGCACCGCGGGCCGGACGCGGCACGACACGGCACGGCAGGCCACGGCGCACGGCACAGGTCCGGGCGTGTACGGCAGAGGTCCGGGCGTGTACGGCAGGGGCCCAGGCGCGTACAGCAGGGGCCCGGGCGCTGCAGACCTCCGAGTGCGTACGGCAGAGGTCCGGAGGCGGTGGTCGCCTCCGGACCATCCCCGCGGGTTCCTGCCTACTGCGCGGTCAGGCGGGCGACCGCGTCCTCGACCGTCAGCTCCTCGCGCTCACCGGTCTTGCGGTCCTTCAGCTCCAGCACGCCCTCGCCTGCGCGCCGCCCGGCGACGAGGATCTGCGGGACACCGATCAGCTCGGCGTCGGTGAACTTCACGCCCGGGGAGACCCCGGCCCGGTCGTCCACGAGGACGCGCACGCCGGCGGCGGCGAGCTTCTCCGCGACGTCGAGGGCCACCTCGGTCTGCAGGGCCTTGCCCGCGGCGACGACGTGCACGTCGGCCGGGGCGACCTCCTTGGGCCACACCAGGCCGTGCTCGTCGGCGGTCTGCTCGGCGATCGCGGCGACGGCTCGGGAGACACCGACGCCGTAGGAGCCCATGGTGACGCGGACCGGCTTGCCGTTCTGGCCCAGCACGTCGAGCTTGAGGGCATCGGCGTACTTGCGGCCCAGCTGGAAGATGTGGCCGATCTCGATGGCGCGGTCCAGCTTGAGGCCGGTGCCGCACTTCGGGCAGGGGTCGTCGTCCTGCACCACGACGACGTCCACGTACTCGTCGACCTCGAAGTCACGGCCTGCGACGACGTTCTTGGCGTGGGTGTGCTCCTTGTTGGCACCGGTGATCCAGTCGGTGCCGGGGGCCACGCGCGGGTCGGCGATGTACTTAACCTTCTCGCCCAGGCCCTGCGGGCCGACATAGCCGCGGACCAGGTCGGGCCGGCCGGCGAAGTCGGCCTCGGTGACCATCTCCACAACGGCCGGGGCGAAGTGCGCCTCGACCTTGTCCATGTCGACCTCGCGGTCACCGGGCACGCCGACGGCGATGATCTCGCCGTCCACCTTGACCAGCAGGTTCTTCAGCGTGGCGGAGGCCGGGACGCCGAGCGAGGCGGCCAGGGTCTCGATCGTCGGGGTGTCCGGCGTGGGGACCTCCTCGAGCGCGGGTACGGCGGAGCCGTCGACCGGCTTCAGCTCGTAGGAGACCGCCTCCGTGTTGGCGGCGAAGTCGCAGTTCGGACAGTCCGCGAAGACGTCCTCGCCCGCCTCGGCCGGGGCGAGGAACTCCTCCGACTTGGAGCCGCCCATCGCGCCCGCGGTGGCCGCGCAGATGCGGTAGTCGAGGCCGAGCCGGCTGAAGATGTTCTGGTACGCCTGGCGGTGCAGCGCGTAGGACCGGGCGAGGCCCTCGTCGTCCAGGTCGAAGGAGTACGAGTCCTTCATCAGGAACTCACGGCCGCGCAGGATGCCGGCGCGGGGGCGGGCCTCGTCACGGAACTTGGTCTGGATCTGGTACAGGACCACCGGCAGGTCCTTGTAGGACGTGCACTGGTCCTTGACCAGGAGGGTGAAGATCTCCTCGTGGGTGGGGCCGAGGAGGTAGTCGCCGCCCTTGCGGTCCTTGAGCCGGAACAGCTCCTGGCCGTACTCGTCCCAGCGGCCGGTGGCCTCGTAGGGCTCGCGCGGCAGCAGGGCGGGCAGCGAGACCTCCTGGGCGCCGATGGCGTCCATCTCCTCGCGGACGATCCGCTCGACGTTGGCGAGGACCTTCTTGCCGAGGGGCAGCCAGCTCCAGATGCCGGCGGCCGTGCGGCGGACGTAGCCGGCGCGGACGAGGAGCTTGTGGCTGAGGACCTCGGCGTCCGCCGGGTCGTCGCGCAGCGTCTTCGCCATCAACTGGGACATGCGCTGGACCGGTGCGTTCACCATGGTTCTCGTACTCCTGCCGGATGGGGGTCCCCGTGCTCGAGTGCAGCCCAGCGCGGGGAAGGTGATGGCACAGGAGGTTAGCCCGGCCGCCGGTGCCGGTGGAAATCGGTTATCGCCTGCGCAGCGGCAGGGGGGCGCCCATCACGGCGTACGGCCTGGGTGCGCTCGGGAAGTGGACCTGGCGGGCGAGGTCGACGTAGCCGAGGGAGTGGTAGAGGCCGCGGGCGGGGCTGTCGGTGTCGATCGCGGAGAGGATCGAGCGGGGTTCGTCGGCGGTGTCGGTGATGGTGGTGATCAGGCGCCGGCCGATGCCGCGGTTCTGGTGGTCGGGGTGGACGTGCAGCTCGGTGATGACGAAGGCGTCGTTCAGCCAGGTCTCGTTGCGGTTGGCCCGGAGGTAGGGCTCCACGACGGTGGACCACCAGTGGGTGCGGCTGTTGGGCATGCCGTACACGAACCCCACGAGGCGTCCGCCGACGGTGGCGCCGTAGGCCCGTGCGCCCTGGTACTGCATGTGGCGCAGCACGATCTGGCGGCGTACGGCCACCTCGTCCGGGCCGAGCCCGAAGGCGACGGCCTGGACGGCCAAGGCCTCGTCGACGTGGGCGGGGAGGTCCAGGGTGCCGATCACGACGTCCATGCGGGGAGGGTACAGGGGGTTCAGAACAGCACACTCATGAAGGCGCCGACCTCCTGGAAGCCCACGCGGTGGTACGTCCTGCGGGCCGCGGTGTTGTAGTCGTTCACGTAGAGGCTCACGACGGGGGCCACGTCGGCCAGGGCGTAGCGCAGGACCGCCGCCATGCCGGGGGCCGCCAGTCCCCTCCCCCGGTACTCCGGTGCCACCCACACGCCCTGGATCTGGCAGGCCCGGGAGGTCGCCGCGCCGATCTCCGCCTTGAACACGACCCGACCTTCGTCGTCGATGCGGGCGAAGGAGCGGCCGGATCCGACGAGTTCCGCGACCCGGGCCTGGTAGAGGAGGCCGCCGTCGCCGGCCATCGGGGAGACGCCGACCTCCTCGGTGAACATCGCGACGCACGCCGGCATGATCGTTTCCATCTCGTCCTTGCGGACGCGGCGGACGTACGGGTCCGGGACGATGTCGGCGGGCATGCGGTCGGTGACCATCAGCGGCTGCTGGGCGCGGACCTCGCGGGCCGGGCCCCAGTGCGGCTCCAGCAGCCGCCACAGTGCTGCGGTGGACTCGACGGGGCCGACGATGGAGGAGCAGCGGCGGCCGGCCCGCCGGGCCCGGTCGGCGAAGGCGCGGACGGCGCGCGGGGTGGCGCAGATGGGGACGAGGTTGGCGCCCGCGTAGCACAGGGACGTGAGCATGCCGTCCTCGTACCAGCCCCACATCTCGCCGCCGAGCCGCCAGGGGTCGAGGCCGGCCACCTGGACGCGGGAGGTCACGAAAGCGTTCGCGACCGGCTCGCGGTCGAGGACGGCGAGCGCTGCGTCCAGGTCACTCGGTTCGAGCACCCGCGAGGTGGTCTGGGTCAACACGTACGGGGCCTCACGCTGGGGTTCTGCCTGATCCCCGCACTATAGCTGCGCCGCTTTGGCCGTGCGCCTTCTGGCTCGGGGGGCCGGCGTGCGACGGCGGGTGCCGGTGCGTGGCTGCGCCACCCGGCTCGGAGGCCGGCGTGCGACGGCGGGTGCCGGTGCGTGGCTGCGCCACCCGGCTCGGAGGCCGATGTGCGACGGCGGGTGCCGGTGCGTGGCTGCGCCACCCGGCTCGGAGGCCGGCGTGCGACGGCGGGTGCCGGTGCGTGGCTGCGCCACCAGCTCGGAGGCCGATGTGCGACGGCGGGTGCCGGTGCGTCGTGGCTTGTCGCGCAGTTCCCCGCGCCCCTTCGGGGGCGGGGAGGGTCAGCCTGCCACCGACACCGACGGCTCGCCGGACGTCACGCCGTCCTTCTCCATCTGCTCGGCCAGCTTCATGGCCTCCTCGATGAGGGTCTCGACGATCTTGGACTCGGGGACGGTCTTGATGACCTCGCCCTTGACGAAGATCTGGCCCTTGCCGTTGCCGGAGGCGACGCCGAGGTCGGCCTCGCGGGCCTCGCCGGGGCCGTTGACGACGCAGCCCATGACCGCGACGCGCAGCGGGACCTCCATGCCGGTCAGGCCGGCGGTGACCTCTTCGGCGAGCTTGTAGACGTCGACCTGGGCACGGCCGCAGGACGGGCAGGAGACGATCTCCAGACCGCGCTGGCGCAGGTTCAGGGACTCGAGGATCTGGATGCCGACCTTGACCTCCTCCACCGGCGGGGCCGACAGGGAGACGCGGATGGTGTCGCCGATGCCCTGGGAGAGCAGGGCGCCGAAGGCGACCGCCGACTTGATCGTGCCCTGGAACGCCGGGCCGGCCTCCGTCACGCCGAGGTGGAGGGGGTAGTCGCAGCTCTCGGCGAGCTGGCGGTAGGCCTCGATCATGACGACAGGGTCATTGTGCTTGACGGAGATCTTGATGTCCCGGAAGTCGTGCTCCTCGAAGAGGGACGCCTCCCAGAGCGCCGACTCGACCAGGGCCTCGGGGGTCGCCTTGCCGTACTTCTGCAGCAGGCGGCGATCGAGGGAGCCGGCGTTGACGCCGATGCGGATCGGGGTGCCGTGCTCCTTGGCGGCCCTGGCGATCTCCTTGACCTTGTCGTCGAACTGCTTGATGTTGCCGGGGTTGACGCGGACCGCGGCGCAGCCGGCCTCGATGGCGGCGAAGACGTACTTGGGCTGGAAGTGGATGTCCGCGATGACCGGGATCTGGGACTTCTGCGCGATGGTGGCGAGGGCGTCGGCGTCGTCCTGGGTGGGGCAGGCCACGCGGACGATCTGGCAGCCGGAGGCGGTCAGCTCGGCGATCTGCTGCAGGGTCGCGCCGATGTCGGACGTACGGGTCGTGGTCATCGACTGGACCGAGACGGGCGCGTCTCCGCCGACCGCCACGCTTCCGACCTGGATCTGCCGGCTCTTCCGGCGCTCGGCGAGCTTGGTCGGAACGGACGGCATGCCGAGAGAAATCGCAGTCATCTGCTGTGCAACCCCAAGTCGTGGATCAAGGTCCGGTCCCGTGAACGGCGGGCTCCAGGCTTCGAGATTACGGCACCGGCCCGGGCGCCAGCACATCCCACCCGGCAAACCCACTCGATGGAAGGCGGCCCGGAATACGGGATCCCGGGCCGCCTGGAACGTCGGACGACTACGAGATCTTGACCGGGTTGACCACGTCGGCGATCAGCACCAGGACGGTGAAGCAGACGAAGATCCCGGCCACCACGTAGGCCACCGGCATCAGCTTGGCGACGTCGAACGGGCCGGGGTCGGGCCGGCGCAGCACCCGGGCCACGTTGCGCCGCAGCGACTCCCACAGGGCGCCCGCGATGTGCCCGCCGTCGAGCGGGAGCAACGGGAGCATGTTGAAGAGGAACAGGGAGAGGTTGAACCCGGCGACCACGAACACGGCCATGGCCAGCTGCTGCGAGGCAGGGATGTCCAGTGTGGCGATCTCGCCGGTGACCCGGGCCGCGCCGACGATGCCCATCGGGGAGTCCGGCTCGCGCGGGCCGTCACCGAAGGCCGCGTCCCACAGGGCGGGGATCTTGCCGGGCAGGGCGACGAGGGAGTCCACGGCGTCGCCGACCCGGTCGGTCATCCAGGTCACGGACTGGCCGAAGTCCTGCTTGACGACACCGCGGGCCGGAGTGAAGCCGAGGAAGCCGGCGTCGACGTACTCGCCCCGGACGTAGGCGCCGCTGGAGTCCTTCTTGTTGACCTTGTTGGTGGCGATCTTCGCGTGCAGGGTCACCTCGTGGCCCTTGCGGTCGACGACGATCGCCACGTCCTTGCCGGCGCTGTTGCGGATCAGATCCGAGAGCGTGTTCCAGTCCTCGGTCGGCACGCCGCCGAAGGTGACGATCTTGTCGCCCGCCTTCACGCCGGCGTCCGCGGCCGGGGAGGCCGGGTCGGACTTCTTGCAGCTGTCGCGGTGCTCGCTCTGCGAGATCACGCAGGGCGAGACGGATTCGACGCTGGTGGTCTCCTGCTGTATGCCGAAGCCCATCAGCACGGTGAGGAACAGGCCGACCGCGAGGATCAGGTTCATGAACGGGCCCGCGAACATGACGATGATCCGCTTCCACGGCTTGCGCGTGTAGAACATGCGCGTCTCGTCGCCCGGCTGGAGTTCCTCGAAGGCCGCCGAGCGGGCGTCCTCGATCATGCCCCGCCACGGGGAGGTGGAGCGGGCCGAGACCCGGCCCTGGCCGTCGGGCGGGAACATGCCGATCATGCGGATGTAGCCGCCGAGCGGGATGGCCTTGATGCCGTACTCGGTCTCGCCCTTCTTCCGCGACCATATGGTCGGCCCGAAGCCGACCATGTACTGCGGGACACGGATGCCGAAGAGCTTGGCCGTGGACAGGTGCCCCAGCTCGTGCCACGCGATCGAGACGAGCAGGCCGACCGCGAAGACCACTATGCCGAGGATGAACATCAAGGTCGTCATGCACGCGCCTCCGCGGTCGCCGTCGTGGCTGTGAGTTCGCGGGCCCGGGCCCGCGCCCAGGTCTCCGCTTCGAGGACGTCCGACACCGTGAGTGAAGTTCCCGTGCCTGGGGTGCCGTGCTCCTCGACCACCCGGGTGACGGTCTCCATGATCCCGTTGAAGGGCAGCGCGCCGCTGCGGAAGGCCTCGACGCACTCCTCATTGGCCGCATTGAACACCGCCGGGGCCGTGCCCGCGAGCTGCCCCACGTGCCGGGCGAGGTTCACCGAGGGGAAGGCCTCGTTGTCCAGCGGGAAGAACTCCCAGGTGGAGGCCCTGCTCCAGTCGAAGGCGGGTGCCGCGTCCGGGATGCGTTCCGGCCAGCCCAGACCGACGGCGATGGGCCCGCGCATGTCGGGGGGCGTCGCCTGGGCGATCGTGGATCCGTCGGTGAACTCGACCATCGAGTGGACATACGACTGCGGGTGCACGACGACCTCAATGCGGTCGAAGGGAATGTCGTAGAGGAGGTGCGCCTCGATGACTTCCAGGCCCTTGTTGACGAGGGTCGCCGAGTTGATCGTGATGACCGGGCCCATCGCCCAGGTGGGGTGCGCCAGGGCGTCCTCGACGGTGACGTGCGCCAGCTCGGCCCTGGTCCGGCCGCGGAAGGGGCCGCCGGAGGCGGTGACGACGAGCTTGCGGACGTCGGCGCGGGTGCCGGCGGCGAGCGCCTGGAAGAGGGCGGCGTGCTCGGAGTCCACCGGGATGATCTGGCCGGGCTCGGCGAGCGCCTTGACCAGCGGACCACCGACGATCAGCGACTCCTTGTTGGCGAGCGCGAGGGTGCGGCCCGCCTTCAGGGCGGCGAGGGTGGGGGCGAGGCCGATGGAGCCGGTGATGCCGTTCAGCACGGTGTGGCAGTCGGACGCGGCGACCTGGGTGGCCGCGTCCGGTCCGGCGAGGATCTCGGGCAGCGGCTCCCCGGCGCCGTACTCGGCGGCGAGCGCCTCGCGCAGGGCGGGTACGACGTCCTCGCGGGCGACCGCCACGGTCCGCACCCGCAGCCGGTGCGCCTGCTCGGCGAGCAGGGCGACGCGGCCGCCGTTCGCGGAGAGGGCGGTGACCCGGAAGCGGTCGGGGTGGCGCAGCACGAGGTCGATGGCCTGGGTGCCGATGGATCCGGTGGAACCGAGGATCACCACGTCCTTGGGTCCGTCCCCGGCGGCGGGGTCGTAGACGAGGTGCGGATCGGCGAGGGGCGCCGGATGGGCGGGACTGTCGGTCATCCCCCCATTGTCGCCGCACGCGGTGACCGCCCGGACAGGGCGTCCCCCCCATTGTCGCCGCACACGGTGACGGCCCGGACAGGGCGTCCCCCGGCGGCTGCGTCAACGGGCCGGGTCACCGGAAGGAGTGATCCGCGGACGGTGAGGTCGCCGGGAGGATCATGTGACGACCGCGGCCCGGGCGCCGCGTCGGACGAGCAGCAGGACTGCCGCGCCTGCGTCTGGAACAGCGACGAGGACACGGCCCGCCGGGCCGGGTCGAACGGCACCGAGGCCGATCCTGCTCATGGACGACGCGGGACCCGAGCGACGAGTACTGCCGGTCCGCTATTCCTCCTGTGTCCCGCCGAACGGTCGGCGGGCGTTCTCGTGAGCCGAGGGTCCGGGGGTCGCGTCGGCGATCCACGGGCCCTCGCCCGAGGGGTCGATGATGCCTTCCTCCAGCCAGGTGTAGGCGCCGCCGAGGACGCCCCTGACCACCTTGCGGTCCAGGTCGTCGGTGTTGGTCCACAGGCGCGTGAACAGTTCGTCCACCCGGATGCGGGCCTGGCGGCAGAAGGCGTCGGCGAGCTGGTAGGCCTCGCGGCCGTGCTCGCCGCGGGTGCGCAGCCGCTCGGCGCGGACACAGGCCGCGCTCATCGCGAACAGCTCGGCGCCGATGTCCACGATCCGTCCGAGGAAGCCCTGCTTGGTCTCCATCCGGCCCTGCCAGCGGGACATGGCGTAGAAGGTGGAGCGGGCCAGCTTGCGGGCGGTGCGCTCGACGTAGCGCAGATGGCCGGACAGGTCGACGCCGTGCTTGAACTCGCCGTACGAGGTGGGCAGCTGGCCGGGTCCGGCGACCAGCTTCGGCAGCCACTTGGCGTAGAAGACGCCCGCGTTGGCGCCGGCCTTCGCCTTGTCGGACAGTGACTTGTCCGGGTCGATGAGGTCACCGGCGACCGACAGATGGGCGTCCACGGCCTCCCGGGCGATCAGCAGGTGCATGATCTCCGTCGAGCCCTCGAAGATGCGGTTGATGCGCAGGTCGCGCAGGATCTGCTCGGCCGGGACCGGGCGTTCGCCCCGCGCCTTGAGGGACTCGGCCGTCTCGTAGCCGCGGCCGCCGCGGATCTGGACCAGTTCGTCGGCCATCAGCCAGGCCATCTCGGAGCCGTACAGCTTGGCGAGGGCGGCCTCGATGCGGATGTCGTTGCGGTCCTCGTCGGCCATCTGCGAGGACAGGTCGAGCACGGCCTCGAGTGCGAAGGTGGTGGCCGCGATGAAGCTGATCTTGGATCCGACGGCCTCGTGCAGCGCGACCGGCTTGCCCCACTGCTCGCGCTCGGCCGCCCACTCGCGGGCGATCTTCAGGCACCACTTGCCGGCGCCGGCGCACATCGCGGGCAGGGACAGCCGGCCGGTGTTGAGGGTGGTGAGGGCGATCTTCAGTCCCGCGCCCTCGGGGCCGATCCGGTTGGCGGCCGGAACCCGGACCTGGTGGAAACGGGTGACGCCGTTCTCGATGCCGCGCAGGCCCATGAAGGCGTTGCGGTGCTCGACGGTGACGCCGTCCGCGGTCGCCTCCACCACGAACGCGGTGATGCCGCCCTTGTGCCCCTCGGACTTCGGCACCCGCGCCATGACGACGAGCAGGTCGGCGACCACCCCGTTGGTGGTCCACAGCTTCACCCCGTCGAGTACGTAGTCGTCGCCGTCGGGTACGGCCGTGGTGGCGAGGCGTGCCGGGTCGGAGCCCACGTCCGGCTCGGTGAGCAGGAAGGCGGAGATGTCGGTGCGGGCGCAGCGGGGCAGGAAGGCGTCCTTCTGCTCCTGGGTGCCGAAGATCTTCAGCGGCTGCGGGACGCCGATCGACTGGTGGGCGGACAGGAGCGCGCCGACGGCGGGGCTGACCGAGCCGACCAGGGCCAGGGCCTTGTTGTAGTAGAGCTGGGTGAGGCCGAGGCCGCCGTACTTGGGGTCGATCTTCATGCCGAGGGCGCCGAGTTCCTTCAGGCCCGCCACGACCTCGTCGGGGATGCGGGCCTCGCGCTCGATGCGGGCGGAGTCGATCTCCGTCTCGCAGAAGGCGCGCAGCTTCGCCAGGAACTCCTCGCCACGCCGGACCGACTCGCCCTCGGGCAGTGGGTGGGGGTGGATGAGGTCGAGCCGGAAGCGCCCGAGGAACAGTTCCTTGGCGAAGCTGGGCTTGCGCCAGTCCTGCTCCCGGGCGGCCTCCGCCACCTGGCGGGCCTCCCGCTCGGTGACGGTGGTGCGTGGGGTGGTGGTGGCGGACATTCTGGCTCACCTCGCCGCGAAGAGGGACGACTGGGGACCGTTCGTTACCGACCAGTGCTACTGGATCGTTGGTACCCGAAACGGGCCGACCTCACCACCCCTCGCGGTCCGATCGGTCGAAGCGGTTCCGCCCGCGCGGGAGCGGGGGCGCGCGGGAGCGGGGGCGCTCCCACGCGGAAAAAGCGAAGAAACGACCACGTGCGGGCCACGTGCGGGCCACGTGCGGGCCACGACGCGCCGACCGTCCGAAGCTGCTTGCCTTCCGGCTCGGCGCCTGGGTAGAGTCTCCGCCGTCAAAGCTTTCCGAGATGCTTTATGAACAAGTAGTTCACTGCTCCGGGCACTGACGCACGAGGGGGATGTCATGCGGGTCAAGGTGGCTGTGGCGTACCACAGCGGCTACGGGCACACGGCTAAGCAGGCTGCCGCAGTCGCGGCCGGAGCGGAGAAGGTCCCGGACACGGACGTCACGCTCGTGTCACTCGCGGAACTGACCGACGAACTGTGGGAGACGCTCCAGGAGTCCGACGCGATCATCTTCGGGACGCCCACCTACATGGGTGGCAGCAGCGCCGTCTTCCGTGCCTTCATCGAGGCCACGAGCAAGGTCTGGGGGGACAACCTCCGCTGGAAGAACAAGATCGCCGGCGGCTTCACCAACAGCGGCAACATGTCCGGCGACAAGCTCAACACGCTGTTCGACATCGCCCTGTTCGCCGCCCAGCACGGCATGATCTGGGTCGGCCTCGCCGAGTACGGCGGCTGGAACACCTCGGCCGGCAGCCCGGAGGACGTCAACCGGCTCGGCAGCTGGCTCGGCGCCATGTCCCAGGCCAACAACGACGAGGGACCCGACGTCACGCCAGGCGCCAGTGACCTGCGCACCGCCGAGGCTCTGGGCCGTCGCGTCGCCGAGACCACGCACGTCTTCCTGGCCGGGCGCAACGCCGTGGATCTCGAAGGCGCGTCCGCCTGACCAGCGGACACGACCACGCAGTCGAAGCCTGTGGGGGGACATGGGGATGACTGACCGGCACGAACTGGCATGGCTCGACGCACACGACCAGGCAGACCTGGTCCGGACGGGGCAGATCGGCGCGGACGAACTCGCCGAGGCCGCGATCGAACGGATCGAGGCGGCGCACGCCACGGTCGGCGCGGTGCCCATCACCGACTACGAACGGGCCCGGAAGCAGGCCGGTGACCCGGAGTTCCGCTCAGCGCTCACCGGACCGGAGCCACCCGGGCCCCTGGCCGGCGTGCCCTTCCTGCTCAAGGACCTGGGGGCACCCTGCGCCGGACTGGAGGCCACCCAGGGGTCCCGTCTGCTGGCCGGCTTCGTACCCGGCCAGGACAGCACGCTGGTCGAGCGGTTCAAGGCCGGCGGGCTGCTCGTCCTCGGCAGGAGCAACTCGGCCGAGTTCGGTGTCCTGCCCACGACCGAACCCCGTGGCCACGGCCCCACGCGCAACCCGTGGGACCTCGGCAGGTCCGCCGGCGGGTCCAGCGGCGGCGCAGCGGCGGCCGTCGCGGCAGGCCTTGTGCCGGTCGCCCACGCCAATGACGCCGGGGGTTCCATCCGCATCCCGGCCGCATGCTGCGGAGTCTTCGGCCTCAAGCCCACCCGGGCCCGAACCCCGCTCGGCCCCCAGGTGGGCGACCTCATGAACGGGCTCGCCAGCGAGCACGTGGTCAGCCGTTCGGTGCGGGACAGCGCGGCGGTCCTGGATCTGATCGCCGGTCCCGCCCCGGGCGATCCCTACCCGGCACCACCGGCGCCCGGCCCGTTCCGCGACGCCGTCGCAAGGCCGCCGCGCCCGCTGCGCATCGCCTTCACCACGCGCGCTGGCACCGACACCCTGCACCCCGCGTGTACCGAGGCCGTCCTGGACGCCGCCCGGCTCTGCGCGGACCTCGGACACACCGTCACCGAGGACGCGCCGGCCCCGACGATGCCCGACGTCGCCGAGGCGTTCCTCGATGTCTGGGCGGCCGGGGTGTCCTCGGCCGTCACCGCCCAGAGCGCGGTGGCCGGACGCACCCCCGCACCCGAAGCGGTCGAGGAACTCACCTGGTGGCTCTACGAGCAGGGCCGCTCACTGTCGAGCGCGCACTACCTGCTCCGGATCGGCCATCTGCAGCGCGCCGCCAGAGCCCTCGCCGCCTTCCACGACTCCTACGACGTGCTGATCTCGGCCGTCACGGTGTCCCCGCCACCACCCCTCGGCTTCTGCGCGCCCGGTACCCCCGAGCAGCAGCTCGACCGGGCGCTGGCCTTCGCCCACGAGACCCCACTGGCCAATCTGACCGGACAGCCCGCGATGTCCGTGCCGCTGCACCACGACGCGGCGGGGCTGCCCGTCGGCGTGCAGTTCACCGGCCGGTACGGGGACGAGCACACGCTGCTCGCCCTCGCGGCCCAGCTGGAACAGGCCCGGCCCTGGGCCCTGCGGAGACCACCCCTCAGCCACCTCTGACGGGGTTCCCGCGTCGACGGCCCGTGCCCCGGGCCGCACACCGGGGCCTCGCACCCACCGCCCTCGAACCGGCGGCGGTGACGTGCGCCCGTGTCCACCCTGCCGGCACCGCCCTCGTGAGACCGGATCACACCCTCACGAGAGCGGAACGCCCGTTCACCGCCGCAACGCGCGTAGCGGCGAGGAGCGTCCCGTCCCGACCCGCCTCTGGCCCGTACACGCCCGCGCCGCCGGCCATCCGGCGTGCCGCAGCGCCGACAGCCGCGTGCCCTCGCACGCGGCGACCACCCTGCCCACAACAGGAGGTTCAACCGTGTTCCAGACCACCACCGACGCCCAGCTGACCGGCAACCCGATCGACGAGGTGATCGGCGGCACCATCCACTACGCCGCGCTCACCACCGCGGCCAAGCTCGGTCTCTTCGCCATCCTGGAGGAGCGGGGCCCGCTCAGCGCCGAGGAACTCGCCGAGGCGGCCGGGGCCACGGCGGACGGCATCCGTGCCGTCGCCGACGTGGTCGCCGTGCTCGGCTGGCTCACCCTGGAGGACGGGCGCTACGGCAACGGCCCGCTCGCCGAGCGCTGGCTGGGCGCCAAGGTCGAGTACGACTTCACCCCCGCGCTGCTGTGGGCGTACGAGCTGATCAACGTCATGTGGGAGCTGCCGCAGGCCGTCCGTGACGGCAAGCCCGCCCAGTCGCTGTGGGAGCGCTGGGAGAACAACCCCGACGCCGGGCGGGACTTCTCCGAGTACATGAAGATCAAGTCGCGGCTCACGGTGGACTCCATCGTGGACGCCATCGAACTGCCCGAGGGCGCCCGCAGGCTGCTCGACCTCGGCGGCTCGCACGGCCTGCACTCCATGGCCATGTGCCGGCGCCACCCCGAGCTGACGGCGACGATCATGGACCTGGAGGAGGCGCTCGCCAACACCGGCCCGGCGGTCGAGAAGGCCGGTCTCGCCGACCGCGTCTCACTGCGCCGGGGCAGCTTCCTCAGCGGCGACCTCGGTTCCGACTACGACGTCGTGTTCCTCTTCGAGATCGTGCACAACCACACCGACGAGGAGAACCGCGACCTGATCGCCCGTGCCGCCAAGGCGCTGCGGCCCGGCGGCAGGATCGTCGTCCTGGAGGACGTGCGCGGCAGCGAACCCGACGCCCACAACGCGGCGTTCAGCCTCGCGATGTTCGCCTGCTCGGGCGACCGCACCTACAGCTTCCCGGAGATCTCCGGGTGGCTCACGGACGCCGGCCTCGGCAGCGTCCAGCAGATTCAGCTGCCGTCCTCCGTGTCGCTGGTCATAGGCACCAAGTGACGGAGGCCGGCCGAGGGGGAGGAGAAACAGCGTGCAGATCGCTCTGGCCCGCAGGTCCACCCGCCAGTGGCAGACCGCAGCGGAGCTTGCGCACCAGGTGTACGCCACGTCGTACGAGGCTGACGTGGTACCGGACCCCGATCTCTTCATCGTCGCCGGACCCAGCGGGGAGGCGGGCGGCGACGGGGAAGTGGTGGCCTGTGCCGGCCTGACCTTCGGCACCGACCGTCCCCTGTTCTCCGAGCGGTACCTCGACACCGACATCGAAGGTGCCATCAAGGCGGCTCTCGGCACCCCGGCCGACCGCAGCCGGGTCGTCGAGGTCGGCGCGCTGGCCAGCGCCCGGCGCACCGCCGGCCGGGAACTCATCCGCGTCACACCCATCATGTCCTGGTGCCTGGGGATGGAGTACATCCTGTGCACCGCCACGCGCAGCCTGGTCACCACGCTGCACCGCGTCGGGATCGCGTTCGTGCCGATCGGGCCGGCCGACCCCGGCCGGATCGCGCCGGAGGAACTGGGCTCCTGGGGCACGTACTACGCCCACGAGCCCACCGTCGGAGTCATCCCGCTCAACTCCCTGCAGCGGCTGTTCGCCGACTCCACCGGCCGTTACACCGTCACCGAACTGCAGTTCCACATCCCCGAGTTCGAGGAAGTCGAGCATGCGACTCGTTGAACAGGCACTCGCCCGGATGGCGGAGTCGGACCGCCCGCTGGTCGAGGTGCAGGGCCCCGGCGGCACACCGGTCAGGAGCCTGAGCTACCGCGAGGCGAGCCGGCGTGCCCAGGCCCTGGCCGGCCGGCTGGGGTCCGTCGACGGGCGGGCCCCACGGGTCGGCGTGGTCTGCGGGAACACCCCGGAGTTCGTGATCGCCGACCTCGCGCTGATCGCCCGGCGGGCGGTCGAGGTGCCGGTCCCGCTGGCCTTCTCCGCCGAGCAGGCCGCGGGACTGCTGGACGGCGTCGACCTGTGCCTGGTGGACCGGGCCGGGCAGGAACGGCTGGAGCAGTGGGGCAGGCAGCGCGTTCTCGGCGCCGGCTGCCCCCTGGTGACGGTCACCGCCGACGGGCCGGTGCCCGACGCGCCCCTGCGCCTCGCGGACCCCGGGGACCCGGAGAGCGCGGCCGACTGGGAGTGCAAGGTCATCCACACCTCGGGCACCACCTCGCGCCCCAAGGGCGTACGCATCCGGGCCCATGGCCTCGACGCGCTGCTGACCTCGCTGCGCACCGTGATGCCCGAGGGAGCGTTCACCCGCTATCTGTCGGTCGTGCCGTTCAGCCTGCTGATCGAGCAGGTCACCGGCCTGTACCTGGTCCTCCTCGACGGCGGCACCCTGGTGCTGCTCCCCGACGACATGCCGCTGGTCGGCACCGCGGCGGCGGCACCGGCCGACGTCCTGCCCCATGTGGCGGCGGCCCGGCCCACCGCGATGGTCGCCACCCCGGCGCTGGTCGACGCGTTCGCCGGGCGGGCGGAGGCTGCGCTCGGCGCCGGCGAGCCGGTCGCCACGGCCCTGTTCGGGACCGGCCGGGCGCCCCTGATCTGTTGCGGCGGTGCGCCCGTCCATCCGGATCTGCTGCGCCGCCTGGAGGGGTACGGGCTGCCCGTGCACGAGGGCTACGGACTGTCCGAGAACAGCTCCGTGGTCAGCTGGAACACCCCCTCCGCCCGCCGTACCGGCACGGTGGGACGCCCGCTGCCACACGTCACCGTCCGTATCGCGGACGACGGCGAACTGCTGGTCAACAGCACCTCGCTGTTCGCCGGATACACCCGCAACGACCCCTCCAGCCTCGTCCTGGACGCCGACGGCTGGCTGCACACCGGCGATCTGGCGGACATCGACGCCGACGGGTTCATCAGCATCACCGGACGCAAGAAGAACGTCATCGTGACGGCGGCCGGCCGCAACGTCGCCCCGGAGTGGGTCGAGGCCCAGTACGCCCAGCTGCCGTTCGTCCGGGCGGTGGCCGTGGTCGGCGACGGCCTGACCGCACTGCACGGCCTGTTCCTGGTCGACGGATCCGTCGGTCCCGCCGAGGCCGACAAGGCCGTGCGCGCCTTCGGCGAGGAACACCTCTCGGAGGTGGAACGGGTGGCGCAGCCGCACATCGTCGTCGCCTCCGAGGAGCTGTACCGCCGGTACTTCACCGTCACCGGCAGGCCCATGAGGACGGCCGTCCAGCACGACCTCGTCAACGGAACGCTGCACACCGGCGAAGCCGACGGAGCCATCGAAGCCAACGAAGGAGCAGAAGCATGACCAGCACCACCGAGGTCCGCCCCTACGGCACGGCGACCGGAAAGCTCGTTCTCGCGGGCGGATCGGACTCGCTCGGCACCCTCGACCCCGCCTGGGTCACCGGGCTGCTCGCGGACTCCGGATTCCTGCTGTTCCGTGGCTTCCGCACGGACCTGGAGGAGTTCTCGGCGTTCGTCAAGGCACACTCCGCACGGATCACCCTCGACCCGGCCCGCAGCTTCCACGGCGGCGAGGTGGCCCAGAAGGTCGACGCGGGCACCGCGGCCGTCGGCCTGCACCTGGAGAACGGCAACAGCCCCTTCGGCCCCGACCTGACCTGGTTCTTCTGCGAAAAGGCCGCCTCCGCCGGCTCGCAGACCACCGTCTGCGACGGCTACCGCGTGTGGGACGAGTCGAGCGTGCGCGCCCGTGCGGTCTTCGGCGGCAGCCCCATCACCTACAGCCGGCGTGTCGAGGAACCCAAGTGGAAGGCCTTCGTGGCCCATCAGCTGGAGGGCCGCAAGGAGCCGGCCGACATCACCTTCGCCGACATGGAGGCCCTGGTCGGCACGGACCCGCACACCCGCCTGACCCAGGAGAAGGACGGCGCGATCCGGTACGCGTACACCACCGGCGCCGCCCACAGCACCCTGTTCGGCACCCGGCTCGCCTGGGCCAACAGCATCTTCGGGCCGTCGTACAACTACGAGACGCCCCGGATCACGCTGCAGGACGGCGAGGAGATCCCGGCCGATCTGCAGGCCGAACTGAAGGCCCTGACAGACGAGCTGACCGAGGACATCGACTGGCAGGACGGTGACGTCGCGCTGATCGACAACACCCGGGTGATGCACGGCCGCCGGGAGATCCTCGACACCGACCGCACCATCTACAACGCCCAGAGCTACATCCGCCGTGAACTGGTCGACGCTGTCACCGCGGGAGGCGAGGGACGATGACCCAGGCGGTCCCCCACGCGCTCACCGACCCCCGGCTCACGGCCGTACTGGACGACATCGCCCGGGGCGCCCAGCAGGACGGCGACATCATGCGGCGCGCCTACGACACGGTCGCCGACTGGCCGGCGCCGCCCACTCCCGAGCAGGCGGCCGAGCTGTGCGCCGAGGCCGCCCTGCCGGTCCACCCGGAGGTCGGCACGCTGCTCTACCAGCTGGTGCGGGGCGCACGCCCGCAGCTCGTGGTCGAGTTCGGCACGTCGTTCGGCGCCTCGACGCTGTACCTGGCCGCCGCGGTGCGCGACAACGGCACCGGCCGGGTCATCGGCTCCGAACTCAACCACGCCAAGGCCCGGCGGGCCGGCGCCCACCTGGAGCGGGCGGGCCTGCTGGACCACGTCGAGATCCGCACCGGCGACGCCCGCGAGGAGCTGGCCGAACTGCCGGGCCCGATCGGGCTGCTGCTCCTGGACGGCTGGAAGGAGCTGTACCTGCCGGTCCTGCGGGTCCTCGAACCGGCCCTGGCGGACGGCGCGCTGATCGTCTCCGACAATCTGCCGATGCTTCCGGAGGAGTTCGTCGGGTACGTCCGCGAGCCCGCGAACGGCTACCTGTCCCAGCAGCTTCCGCTGGGCGACGGTATCGAACTGACCGTACGCACGCGTCCGCGCCCGACCGGCGAAGGAGCCTGAGGACATGTCCGCACCATCCCGAGGCCGGCTGTTCAACAGCGAATCGGTCACCGAGGGCCACCCCGACAAGGTCGCGGACGCCGTCTCCGACGCGATCCTCGACGCGCTGCTCACCGACGACCCGCACTCGCGCGTGGCCGTCGAGACCCTGGTCACCACCGGCCAGGTGCATGTCGCGGGCGAGGTGACGACCCGCACCTGGGCCGACATCCCCGCCATCGTGCGGGAGGTGGTCACCGGCATCGGCTACGACTCCTCCGGCAAGGGCTTCGACGGTGCCTCCTGCGGCATCAACGTCTCCATCGGCTCCCAGTCGCCCGACATCGCCCAGGGCGTCGACGAGGCGTACGAGGCCCGCCTGGACGGCGGCACCGACGACGACCTCGACCGTCAGGGCGCCGGCGACCAGGGCCTGATGTTCGGGTACGCCTGCTCGGAGACGCCCGAGCTGATGCCGCTGCCGATCACGCTGGCGCACCGGCTCGCCCGCCGCCTCACCCAGGTCCGCAAGGACGGCCTGCTGCCCTACCTGCGGCCCGACGGCAAGACCCAGGTCGCCGTCGAGTACACCGGACAGCGCCCGGTGCGCCTGGACACCGTCGTCGTCTCCGCGCAGCACGCCGACGGCGTCAGCCTGTCCGGGCTGCTCGAACCGGACCTGCTCGCCCATGTGATCAAACCTGAGCTGGAGGTCCTCGACCTGGCCACCGACGGGCTGCGCACCCTGGTGAACCCCACCGGCCGCTTCGTCACCGGCGGCCCGGTCGGCGACGCCGGACTCACCGGACGCAAGATCATCGTCGACACGTACGGCGGGATGGCCCGGCACGGCGGCGGCGCCTTCTCCGGCAAGGACCCTTCCAAGGTGGACCGTTCGGCGGCGTACGCGATGCGCTGGGTGGCGAAGAACACGGTCGCCGCCGGGCTCGCCGAACGCGCCGAGATCCAGGTCGCCTACGCGATCGGCAAGGCCGCCCCGGTCGGGCTGTTCGTGGAGACCTTCGGCACCGAGACCGTCGACCCGGTGCGCATCGAGGCCGCGATCCGCGACGTCTTCGACCTGCGCCCGGCCGCGATCATCCGCGACCTGGACCTGCTCCGGCCGATCTACCGGCAGACCGCGGCGTACGGCCACTTCGGCCGGACCGACCTCGACCTGCCCTGGGAGCGGCTGGACCGGGCCGCCGCGCTGAAGGACGCCGCCGATGTCTGAGCCCGGCCCGGCAAAGCCCGCGCTGCGCATCGCGGTCACCGGATCCATCGCCTCCGACCATCTGATGGTCTTTCCCGGCCGGTTCACCGAGCACCTGATGGCCGACCGGCTCGACCACGTGTCGCTGTCCTTCCTCGCCGACGACCTCCAGGTGCGGCACGGCGGAGTCGCCGCCAACATCACCTACGGGCTCGCCCGGCTGGGGCTGCGCCCGCTGCTCGTCGGCGCGGCCGGCCGGGACTTCTCCGAACAGCGCGCCCTGCTGGAGGCCGCGGGCGTGGACACCTCGCCCGTGCGGATCTCCGGCACCCGGCACACCGCACGGTTCGTGTGCACGACCGACCGGGACCAGAACCAGATCGCCACGTTCTACGCCGGAGCGATGGCCGAGGCCGCCGACATCCGGCTGGACGAGGTCTTCGGCGACGCGGACTTCGTGCTCGTCGGCCCCGACGACCCGGCCGCGATGGTCCGGCACGCCGAGGCGTGCCGCCGTCACGGCATGCCGTTCGCGGCGGACCCGTCCCAGCAGCTGGCCCGCCTCGAACCGGAGGTGATCCCCGGTCTGTTCGAGGGCGCGCGCTATCTGTTCACGAACGCCTACGAGCAGGCTCTGCTGTTGCAGCGCACCGGCCTGACCGGGGAGGAGGTGCTGCGCCGGGTCGGCGCGTGGGTCGTCACGCTCGGGGCCGACGGCGCCCGGATCGAGCGGCACGCCGCCCCCGCCGTGACCGTGCCCGCCGTGCCGGTCGCGCAGGTGGCCGACCCCACCGGGGCGGGCGACGCCTTCCGGGCGGGGTTCCTCGCGGAGCACGCGCGCGGCCGCGACGACACGGAGGCGGTACGGACCGGCTGCGCGCTGGCCGCCACCGCTCTGGAGTCGGTCGGCAGCCAGGACTACGAGGCGAGTTACGTCTCGGTACGGGAGCGGGCCCTCGCGGGGGTGGGCGGGTGACCGGCAGCCTCCCGGGGGACGGCGGCGGCCGTGACATCACCGTCGCGTCGGCGCTGCGGCGCCCCGGGCCGTCGTTCTCGGTGGAGTTCTTCCCGCCACGCGACGCGGCGGGCGAGAGACGGCTGTGGCGATGCGTCCGGGAACTGGAGCCGCTCGGCCCGGCGTTCGCGTCGGTGACGTACGGCGCCGGCGGCAGTACCCGGGAGCGTACGGTGCAGACCACGGCCCGGCTGCGCGAGCAGACCACCCTGTGCACGGTGGCCCACCTGGCGGCGGTGGGCCACTCGGTCGCCGAACTGCGGCACGCCCTGTCGTGGTACGCGGCGACCGGCGTACGCAACCTGCTGCTGGTCCGCGGCGACCCGCCCGGTGACCCCGGCGGCGAGTGGGTCGCCCACCCACAGGGCCTCGGCCATGCCGCGGAGCTGGTGGCGCTGGCCCGGAGCCTCGGCGACTTCTGCGTCGGGGTGGCCGCCTTCCCGCACGGGCATCCGCGTTCGCCCGACGCCGCCTCGGACCTCGCCCACCTGGTGCGCAAGATCCGGGCCGGTGCGGACTTCGCGGTGGCGCAGCTCTTCTTCGACGTGGAGGCGTTCCTGCGGCTGCGGGACCGGCTCGACGGACAGGGCTGTGACGTGCCGCTGCTGCCCGGCGTCATGCCGATGACCACCCCCAAGGTGCTGCGCAAGGCGGTCGAGCTGTCCGGGGTGCGCGGCGAGCCCGAGCAGGCGCGGGCCCTGATGCGGTACGCCGACGACCCCGCGGCGTTCCGCGCCGCCGGCCTGGACGCCGCCGTACGGCTGTGCGCGCGGCTGCTGGACGAAGGGGTCCCGGCCCTGCACTTCTATTCCCTGAACACCACGGCGGCCACCCGGCACGTCCTCGATGCCCTCGGCATCGGGACGCGTCCCACGGTGGCGCCGTCCCTACGACTGGAAGCCGAGCGCGTATGACTCTCCGTCCCGCCCGCCGTTCCCTGTTCCGCGCCGGTGTCGCGGCCGTACCGTTGCTGACGGCGACACCGGCTCTCGCCGGGCAGGCGGTCGCCGCCCCGTCCGGCGAACAGGCCCGTGGCCAGGTGCTCACCTGTGCCTTCGTGTCCCGGTGGACCACCGCCTATCTGGAGGCGTGGCGCACCAAGGACGATGCGGCCGCCGTCCGTCTCTTCGCCCCCGACGCCCTGTACGAGGCGGTGCCCGGCGACGAGTCCCAGACCTACCGGGGCCGGGACGCGATCGGCCGCTACTGGCGTGACGTCACCTCGGGGCAGTCCGACATCGGCTACCGGCAGGGCGCCCCCGTCGTCACCGGCGACCGGGCGGCCGTCGAGATGTGGGTCACCCTGCGCGCCCCGGCCGCCAATCCGGACGGGGACCACTGGATCACCCTGATCGAGACCAACGTCCTCACCTTCGCCACCGTGGGATCCGAACGGCTGTGCACCCGCAACAGCGAGTACTGGATCCTGCGCACCGGCCGTCACGAGCCTCCGCAGGGCTGGGGCCGGGCGTGAGCGGACGCCGTACCCTCATCGCCGGCGGGCACGTCCTGAGCATGGACCCCGCGATCGGGGAACTGCCGTGCGCGGACGTGCTGGTGGAGGACGGCGTCATCCGGTCCGTCGGCCCGGACGCGGACGGCGTGGACGTCGACGACCGCATCGACGCCCGCGGCCGCCTGGTGCTGCCCGGGTTCGTCGACACGCACCGGCACATGTGGCAGGCGGTGCTGCGCGGCTGCGGAGCCGACCACACGCTCGGGGAGTACTTCGAGACCGTCCTCGGCGCGCTGGGCCCCCGGCTCACTCCGGACGACCTGTACGTCGGCAACGCGCTCAGCGCGCTGGCGGCCCTCGACGCCGGCGTGACCACGGTCCAGGACATCTCCAACGTCGGCAAGCCCACCCCCGAGCACACCGACGCCCTCCTCGACGCCCTGGAGTCCTCGGGCGTGCGCTGTGTCTTCGCCTACGGGATGGGCCCGGCCCAGGACGCCCGCCGGGTGCGCGAGAGCCGCCTCGGCACGGGTGGCGCACTGGTGACGATGGCCCTGGACGCCGATGCCGGCGGTGACGACGACGTCCGGCGGATCTGGTCCCTGGCCCGGGATCTGGCCGTTCCGGCCGCCCTGCACGTGCGGGGCGGGCGGCCGGTCTCCCGGCTGCACCGGCTGGGCGTGCTCAGGCCCGGCACCGTCTTCATCCACGGCACGGGTCTGGAGGAGGGTGAGCTGCGGCTGATGCGTGACAGCGGGGCGGCGCTCTCGATCGCGCCCGCGATCGAGATGACCATGGGCCACGGTCTGCCGCCCTTCGGGGCGGCGGCCGCGGCGGGCCTGCGGCCCGGTCTGAGCACGGACGTCGAAGTGGCCGCCGCGGCGGACCTGTTCGGCCCGATGCGCACGGGTTTCCAGGTGGCGCGCATGGCGGCCCTGCACGGTCTGGCGGGGGGTCAGGTCGCCCTGCCCACGACCCGGGACATGCTGGAGTACGCCACGATCGCCGGTGCGGAGGTGCTGGGCCTCGGGCATCTGACGGGGTCGCTCACGCCGGGCAAGCAGGCGGACGTGGTGGTGCTGCGCGCCGACCGGCCCGGTGTGGCTCCGGTGTACGACGCCGTCGGGACGGTGGTCTCGGCCATGGGCCCGGGCGATGTGGAGACGGTGCTGGTGGCCGGCCGCGTGGTCAAGCGCGACGGCAGGCTGCTGCACCCCGGTCTGCCCCGGCTGCTGGAACGCGCGGCAGCGGTGCGCGACCGGCTGCGGGAGCCGGCGCCGAGCAGATGAGCAGCGGCCCCGGCCGGCCCGGCCCTCCTGTGGCCGGGCCGGCCTCCGGGCTCAGCGGTGGATGAGGACGCCCTGCTCGACGGCTGCGAGGGCGACGCGCAGGTGTTCGCTCAGCGCCCGGGCGGTGGAGTCGGGCATCCGGGAGACGAGGCGGGCGTGGGCTTCGGTGGTGGCCCGCACCGCCTCTTCGGCCGTCTTGACGCCCAGCGGGGTGAGTTCGACCCAGCTGCTCCGCCCGTCCTCGGCGTCGGCCTCGCGGGTCACGTACCCGGCGGCCACCAGCCGCTTGATCACGTTGCTGGTGCCTCCGGAGGACAGCAGCAGCGCATGCGTCAGATCGGTCGGCTTGAGCCGGTACGGCGCGCCGACCCGGCGCAGGGTCGCGAGCACGCCGTATTCGGCCTGGGTCAGGTGCAGCCCTTCCAGCGCGACGGCGGCGGTCAGATCGAAGGCCGACACCAGCAGGGCGGTGCGCTTGGCGAGTTCGAGGGGGAGGCCGGCGATCTCCGGCATCTCGACGCGCCAGGCCGAGATGATCTCGTCAACGTGGTCGGGCTCCACTGGCACCACCTTTCATGGGTTTGCTCAGCACAAAGATACCGGGCGGCCGAAAATGCTCGGATGCGGCCGCACTCACCCCTGCCCGGTTCACAGTTTAGCTTTCCATGTAGCTTTGCGTAATGCTTTCTTGCTAGTGTTTGCCGCATGGGCATTCGACACGTACGCCGTGCACTGATGGCCACCCTTCTCCTGACCGCTCTGGGAGCCTGCGCGCCCGACGGCTCCACCGAGAGCGGCCGTTCCGCATCCGTACCCAGAAAGGCGACCGTCGTGCCGGACCTCCACCTGTCCGAGGCCAACGCTCCGGACTGCTTCGCCGGCAGCGGCGCCACCGTTCACCGCCAGTCCGGTTCCTCCCGCTCGCGCATCGTCACCCTCGGCTCCGGCCCTCGTGGTGTCGTCCTCGCCCCCATCTCGTGGGGCAACGCCTGCGAGTGGGCCGGCGAGGCAAAACGCCTGGCCGCGGCCGGATACCGCGTCGCCAGCGTCGACTGGGGCAGCGACCGGCAGAGCACCGTCCTGCAGGCGACCCGCCTGCTGCGCACGCAGGGTGCCGACCAGGTGGTCTGGGTCGGCGGCTGCATGGGGGGCAACGTGATGCTGGGTCTGGCGCCGACGGCCGACGCCGCCGAACGCCCGGCCGGAGTCGCGGGCATCAGCCCCCTCGCCTCGCTCGGCGGCTACCAGACCTCCGCCTCGACGGACTACGACGGCCGGCTGTTCCTCCTCGGCACGGCCGACGACCCGCTGGCGGACGCCGGCAAGCTGCGCGAGGTCGCGGCGAGCTTCCCGGGCGCCGAGGTGGTCGTCCTCCCCGGCAGACTGCACGCCGCGGAGATCTTCGCGGGCCCGCACGCCGACCGGGCCCGCAAGGAACTGGACACGTTCCTGGAGCAGTCGTTCGCGCACGCGACCGCGTGAGGCCCGGGGCCCGGCCTCGGGCCGGAGCCGGTGCGGCCGGGGCCGGAAAGGCGAACGGCCGCAGCCCCCGCACAGTGGGCTGCGGCCGTTCTGTATCTGACCTGTCCGTGGCAGGTCAGAGCGCGAGGCCGGTGAGCACCAGCACACGCTCGTAGGTGTAGTCCTCCATCGCGAACTTCACGCCCTCGCGGCCCACACCGGACTGCTTGGCGCCGCCGTACGGCATCTGGTCGGCGCGGTAGGACGGGACGTCGCCGATCACCACGCCACCGACCTCGAGGGCGCGGTGGGCGCGGAAGGCGACCTGCAGGTCGTGGGTGAACACGCCCGCCTGGAGGCCGTACTTGGAGCTGTTGACCGCGGCGAACGCCTCGGCCTCGCCGTCCACCTTCTGCACGGTGAGGACCGGTCCGAAGACCTCCTCGCAGGCGAGGGTGGCGTTCGCGGGCACGTCGGTGAGGACGGTCGGCGCGTAGGAGGCGCCGTCGCGGTCGCCACCGGTGAGCAGCGTGGCGCCGGCCTCGACGGCCTCCTTCACCCACGACTCGACGCGCTTGGCGGCGTCCTCGCTGACCAGCGGGCCGACGTCGGTCTTGTCGTCGGTCGGGTCACCGGTGACCTGAGCCTCCACGGCGGCGACGATGCGCGGCAGCAGCCGGTCGTACACGGACGCGTCGGCGATCACGCGCTGCACGGAGATGCAGGACTGGCCGCCCTGGTAGTTGGAGAAGGTCGCGATGCGGGTCGCGGCCCAGTCCAGGTCGGCGTCGGAGGCGAAGTCGCCGAGGACGACCGCGGCCCCGTTGCCGCCCAGCTCCAGCGTGCAGTGCTTGCGCGGCACGCTGTCCATGATCGCGTAGCCGACCTTCTCGGAACCGGTGAAGGAGATGACCGGCAGGCGCTCGTCCTGGACCAGGACGGGCATCTTCTCGTTGGCGACCGGGAGGATCGACCAGGAGCCGGCCGGCAGGTCGGTCTCGGCGAGCAGGTCACCGAGGATCAGGCCGGACAGCGGGGTGGCCGGGGCCGGCTTCAGGATGATCGGCGCGCCGGCGGCGATCGCCGGGGCGACCTTGTGGGCGCACAGGTTCAGCGGGAAGTTGAACGGCGCGATGCCGAGCACGACGCCCTTCGGGAAGCGGCGGGTGAGCGCCAGCCGGCCCTGGCCGCCGAGGTCCGTGTCGAGCCGCTGGGCCTCGCCGCCGTTGAACCGGCGGGCCTCCTCGGCGGCGAACCGGAACACGGAGACCGCGCGGCCGACCTCACCGCGGGCCCACTTGATCGGCTTGCCGTTCTCGGCGGAGATCAGCTGGGCGATCTCCTCGGTGCGCTCGACCAGGCGCTTGCTCACGTGGTCGAGGGCGGCGGCACGGACGTGCGCCGGGGTGGCGGCGAACTCGTCCCGTACGGCGTACGCGGCGGCCACGGCCTCTTCGACCTGGGCGTCGGTCGGGACGCTCACCTGGGCGACGAGCCGGCCGTCCCACGGCGAGGTGACGTCGAAGGTGTCCTCGCCGGTGACCTGGCGGCCGGCGAGCCAGAAGGCATGGGTGGAAGTCATGTACGAGTCCCGGCCCTTCCGCGTTGGGGGTGTGCTTGGCTTTGCGTGGTCCACGGTAGGGCGGGTGCGGCCGGGGGTCGTTTGTCCGAGTAGTAGCAGTGGCCGGACCGGGCACTACTGTTTGGACTACTGGGCGCTGTGCGCTACTCCGTGGACGTCGCCTTCAGCGCGAGCCACAGCTCCATGCGCACGTCCGGGTCGTCCAGGCTCCGTCCCAGAATCTCCTCCACCCGCCGCATCCGGTACCGCAGCGTGTGCCGGTGCACTCCCAGATCGGCGGCAGCGGCGTCCCACTGCCCGTGCCGGGACAGCCACGCCCGCAGCGAGGCGACCAGGTCCCCCCGCCCCGTCGCGTCGTGCTCGTGCAGCGCCCGCAGCAGACCGTCGGCGAACGCCTTCACCGCGTCGTCCGCCAGCAGCGGCAACACCGAGCCCGCCGCCAGCTGCTCGTGCTCCACGAAGACCCTCCCCCGCCGCCGGGCCACCGACAGTGCCTGCTCGGCCTGCTTGTACGCCGCTGCCGCCGCGATCGGCCCGGCGGGCGCCGAGAGCCCGACGATCAGCTCCTCCTCCTCGGCACGCCCCTGCTCGGGCACCGCCCGCGACGCCTCCAGCGCCGTCGCGTGCGCGGCACACGCGGCCACCGCCGCGCCCTGGTCGGCGGCCAGCACCACCAGCCGTTCCCCGTCGGGCACGACGAGCACGGCCTCCCCGGCCCGCGCCGCGGCGGATTCCACGGTCTCGGCCAGCTCGCCCAGCGGTTCGCCGGCCGTGCCGGACGGGGACTCGGCGACGATCATCCGGAAGGGGGCGTCCAGCAGGCCGCCGTACAGGTCGCCTGCGACGGCCCGGGCGTGGTCGGGCTCGCCGGCGAGGAGCATGCGCAGCACGGCCGTGCCGATCCGCTGTTCGGCCGCGTGCAGGGAGCGGGAGCGTTCGGTGGTGAGGGTGAGCAGGGCGATGGCGGAGTGGACGGCGTAGCGCTCGGCGGTGCCGAGCGCGGCGGCCGTACCGACGGCGAGCGCCGCCCGGGGGCGCCGGCCGGTGCCCAGGGAGTGCAGCTCCACGCGGTCGTCGTGGTCCGGTCCGCCGACCACCGAGGAGGCGGGGGCGGTCCGTTCCCGCAGCCGCTCGACCTCCGCGGTGAGCCGGGCGGCCCGCCGGCCGGCCCACTCCGGTGCGGCGGCGACGACGGCGCCCGAGGCGTCGTACAGCGCCGCCCAGCCGTCGACCTGCGCGGCGAGCACGGTGAGCACGCCCTCCGGGCCGGAGTTCAGCGCCTGTCTGGTCAGCTCGCGCTGGGCGGCGAAGCCTGCGGTGACCGCCCGGTACTGGTCGGCGGCGATCGCCGCGGAGACGGCCTTGCTGATGGCGAGGAAAGGGGTGCGACGGGGCACCTCCAGCAGCGGCAGCCCCTCCTGCGCGCAGGCGTCGACCAGCGGCTCGGGAATCTCCTCGTAGTTCACACCGACGGCGAACCCGAGCCCGACCACACCCGCGCCGGCGAGCCGCCGCACGTACCGCCGCATGGCCTCCGGATCCTCCGCGTCCAGCTTCAGCGCGGTGATCAGCAGCAGCTCGCCGCCCTCCATGTAGGGCACGGGGTCGGCCAGCTCGCTGACGTGCGCCCAGCGGACGGGGACGTCCAGGCGGTCCTCGCCCGCGCGCACGGTCAGCTTGAGCGCGGAGTGGTGGACGAGCGAGGCGAGGGTCGGGGGCATGGGGCCTTCACGGTGAGGAAGTGATCCTTTGGCCGCCGTGTATGAACGGCCTACGCCGATTCTGCCTCACCGTACGATCGCCCGCTGGCCTTCCTCAGCCCCGCAGATCCACCAGCAACGGCGGCGCGTGCTCCCCCTGCACGGTGGTCAACGACAACACCGCATGCCCCGGCGGCACCCCATGAGCCAACTCGGAAGCCGACCACCGCTCCCGCTCGACCTGCCGCACGGTGACGGCCCGGGCCGTCGGCGCCTGGCCGGTGATCACCCGGCGCAGCATGTGCACGGCCTTGCCCGCCGGGGTCTCGGCGATGATCTGCCGGTCGGTGACGTCCCGTGTCTCGGTCCACTCCTTTCCCCAGACCTCGGCGAAGTCCTGCCCGTCCCAGGGCGTGAGCCCGGACAGCGCCATCCGGCAGCCGGTGGCCCCGAGCAGCGGGCCACGCAGCGGGCGGGCCACGTCGTCCAGGGTGCGCAGCGTCAGCACCGTGCCGGCGTTGGCGCTGCGCAGCCGCTGGACGCCACGTACGGCCTCGGGAGTGATGACACCGCTGGCGTCGTCGAGGAGCAGGCACGCGAAGAGCGACCGGTCCTCCCGTGCCGTCACGGCGGCCGTGAACTGGGCGAGCACCAGCCGGGCCAGGATCCGCGAGGCGTCGGCGTGGCCGCGCTGCGGCAGGTCGATGCGGACCCGGACCGGGTGGTCGAGGGCCCTGAGCGAGAACGGCCGGCTCTGTCCCGAGGTGTCGAAGAAGGCGGCGAAGGCGGGCCGGTCGAGCAGGGCGATCCGGTCGGCGAGAACCGTGCCGACATCGCCCGGGTGGGCCATCTGACGTTCCCGAGCGTCGAGTTCGCGCAGCAGCGACGCCTGCGCGGTGCCGGTCAGCGCCTTGCGCAGCGCGGCCAGCGGGCCGGGTGCGCCGTCGAGGAGCTGCCGCAGTTCCGGTACCGAGGGAAAGCGGTCGTGGACGGCCCGGAAGGGGCCGAGCAGCTGGGCGAGGACGGTGGTCGAGCGACGGCTGTCGCTGCCCGGGTGCGGGTCGGCGAGGTCACCGACGAGGGCCTCGGCGAGTATGGCGGCGGCCTCGTCGGGATCGGTGGTGCCGCCGTAGAGGTCGAGGTCGTAGACGGATTCGGGGTGGCCGATACGGACGACGACGTCGTAGGCCTCGGCGGGGCCGAGTCCGGCGCCCGCCGCGCCGACGACCACGACCGAAGCCCGGCCGGCCAGGGCGTGCAGGCACAGGGATTCGGCGAGCGGCCGTACGACGGCACCGGTCTTGCCGGATCCGGCGGGGCCGACGGCCAGCAGCGAGGTGCCGAGCAGGTCCGGGCCGAGGGCGAGGCCGGCGCCGCGGTAGTGGTAGGGGTTGCGGGGGTCGTCGGCGGTGGTGCCGAGCCGGACCTGGCCGGTGAGCAGATCGTGCCGGGCGTGCCGGGCGGGCAGGTCGCGTTCGCCGGAGGGATGCAGGCAGGCTGCGGCGCCGTCCTTGAGCACGGCCCCGGTGAAGGTGGCCAGACTGTGCCGGCCCGACCGCACGCCCTGCCAGGCCCGGCTGATCCGCGCATGGTCCACGTCCCGCATGAGCCCTGCCTTAGCCTCGGCGGCCAGGCGCTCGGCGGCGTCCTGCGCACCGGCGTGGCGCAGCTGAGGCCATTCGGCGGGGTCCTGGTCGGGGGCGGGCGCGGGTTCCGCCGGCGGCGCGGCGCGACGCCAGGACGGCGGGCCGTAACGGCGCCAAACCTCGCCCCAGCGGCCGAGGCGGCCGACGACGAGCAGGATCGCCAGAGCGATGACGGTGTAGTACGAGTACCAGAGGATCGCGTTGCCGACGCGGTCGTTGCCCTCGCGCCAGGAGTCGGGGGTGAACAGCTCCAGCGGGATCACCCACCAGCCGCCGAGGTAGCCGTTCCACAGCAGGGACCACACCAGCCAGCCCACGAGGAAGGCGATCAGCGCGCCGCTGAGCAGCTGCCGGGACGGAATCCGCTCGGGCTCCTGCTCGGGCCGGGGGCGGTGCCCGAAGCGCCACACACCGGGGGCGGCCTCCGGCCGGGAGGTCCGCAGCCAGGTGAGGAAGAGGGAGCCGTCCGGTTTCGGCGGTGCGCCGGGCGGCATGGAGGGCGCGGGCGGCACGCCCGGTGGCAGGGCCTGGCCGGGCCCCTCGGCCGGTTCCGCCGGGCGCGGTACGGGAGAGGCGTGTGTGCCGCGTGTGTCCCGCGTCCCGTCGCTGTCCATCGACCCTGCCCCCTGACCAGCCGTTCCGTCCACCATCAGCGAGCAATCTAACGTCCCGGCAAGGGGAGTTCACCGTTTACACGGCCGAGAACGGGCCGTACCCGCCCGGCCGGGCTATGTCCACGGCGGACAACCGGCCGCGCCGACAACGCCCACATGGAGCATGCCCACCCCGCAGAACCAGTCTTAGCCTGCGAGAAAAGAAGGTATGCGTCCGAAAACGCACCGCCCGGAACCGCCCGGGACCGCCCGGTACGCAAGATCATCAGGGAGCCCCCCATGACCGCACTTCCGCAGGAGCGCCGCGTCGTCACCGCCATCCCCGGCCCGAAGTCGCAGGAGCTGCAGGCCCGCCGTACCGCCGCGGTCGCGCAGGGCGTGGGCTCCGTGCTGCCCGTGTTCACCACGCGCGCGGGTGGCGGCATCATCGAGGACGTCGACGGCAACCGCCTCATCGACTTCGGTTCCGGCATCGCCGTGACCTCCGTCGGCGCGTCCGCCGAGGCCGTCGTGCGGCGCGCCACCGCCCAGCTCGCCGACTTCACCCACACCTGTTTCATGGTCACCCCGTACGAGGGTTACGTGGAGGTCGCGGAGGCGCTGGCCGAGCTGACCCCGGGTGACCACGCCAAGAAGTCCGCGCTGTTCAACTCCGGCGCCGAGGCCGTCGAGAACGCCGTCAAGATCGCGCGTGCCTACACCAAGCGGCAGGCCGTGGTCGTGTTCGACCACGGGTACCACGGGCGTACCAACCTGACCATGGCGCTGACGGCGAAGAACATGCCGTACAAGCACGGCTTCGGTCCGTTCGCGCCCGAGGTGTACCGCGTGCCGGTGGCCTACGGCTACCGCTGGCCGACCGGTGCGGAGAACGCCGGCCCCGAGGCCGCCGCGCAGGCCATCGACCAGATCACCAAGCAGGTCGGCCCGGACAACGTCGCCGCGATCATCATCGAGCCGGTGCTGGGCGAGGGCGGCTTCATCGAGCCGGCCAAGGGCTTCCTCCCGGCGATCCGGCAGTTCGCCGCCGACAACGGGATCGTCTTCGTCGCGGACGAGATCCAGTCCGGCTTCTGCCGCACCGGCCAGTGGTTCGCCTGTGAGGACGAGGGCATCGTCCCGGACCTGATCACCACCGCCAAGGGCATCGCCGGTGGTCTGCCGCTGGCCGCCGTGACCGGCCGCGCCGAGATCATGGACGCCGCGCACGCCGGTGGCCTCGGTGGCACCTACGGCGGCAACCCGGTCGCCTGCGCCGGTGCGCTCGGTGCCATCGAGACCATGAAGGAGCTGGACCTCAACGGCAAGGCCCGGCGCATCGAGGAGATCATGAAGGGTCGCCTCACCTCCATGGCCGAGAAGTTCGACATCATCGGTGACGTGCGTGGCCGCGGCGCCATGATCGCCATCGAGCTGGTCAAGGACCGCGCCACCAAGGAGCCGAACCCGGAGGCCACCGCCGCCCTCGCCAAGGCCTGCCACGCCGAGGGTCTGCTGGTCCTCACCTGCGGCACCTACGGCAACGTGCTGCGCTTCCTGCCCGCGCTGGTGATCGGCGAGGACCTCCTCAACGAGGGCCTGGACATCATCGAGCAGGCGTTCGCCCGCATCTGAGCGGCTGGTCCGCACCTCTGGAGAGTGCCTGCGGCAGGCCGTGTGAAGAACGTGTGCGGGGTGGATGGCGGGAGCGGATTCCGTCTGCCCAAGCGCCCCGGCCTGCCGTAGGTTCTCTCCAGATGAGAGATACACCCCGCCCACAGGGGACTGTGGGCGACTTCAGGCCGGGGTTTCCCCAGCTACGGCCTGGTCGTGCCCTCGCGCACACAACCGGCGCCTGACGGCTCCGGGATCTCCTCACCGATCGGACGGTCGCCGCCCCAAACCCCCCGGGGCGCGCGACGTTCCGATCCGGACGGCCGCCTCGGAACCACCCCCCCTGTTCCGGGGCGGCCGACCTCCTTCCCGCGCGTGTCTGCCAAGCTGGGCGCCGTGTCGACCTCAGCCCGCCGCGCCCTGCTCCCCGGTGTCCCGGCCGTCCTGTTCGCCCTGATCACCTGGCAGGTCGTGGCCGGCGGACCACTGCTGCGCCTGGACGCCCGCCTCAGCCGGGCCGTCGTCCGTCCGGACCGGTTCTCGGAGCTGCTCTCCGACCTCGGCAACGTCCAGGTGGCCCTCCCCGTGCTCGCCGCGGCCCTCGGGTGTGCGGCCTGGCGGGGCCGTGCCACCGGTACGGGCCGGTGGTGGCTGCCGCCGCTGGCCGCGGCCCTCCTCATGGCGCTGGTGCCGGCGATCGTCGTACCGCTGAAGGAGTGGACGGCGCGGCCGGGAACCCCCGTGGTGCCCCCGGCGGTCGGCTACTTCCCTTCCGGTCACACGGCGACGGCGATGGTCGCATACGGCTCCGCGACACTGCTTCTGCTGCCCTGGCTCCGCTCGCCCGCCGCCCGCCGGGCCGTGGTCGCCTGCTGTGCGGCCCTGGTCCTCGGGGTGTCGTACGGTCTGGTGCGCCGGGGCTGGCACTGGCCGCTGGACGTGGTGGCCAGCTGGTGCCTGTGCACCGTGCTGCTGACCACCCTTGCCCTGGTGATCAGCCGAAGTAGGCGTCGAAGTTCCTCCGGAACTCCCAGTTCGAGTAACGGTCCCAGTTCACCGACCACGTCATCAGACCCCGCAGTGCCGGCCAGGTCCCGTGGGTCGCGTACGAGCCGCAGTTCGTCTTCTTCGTGAGGCAGTCCAGGGTCCTGGTGACCTCGGACGGGGAGACGTAGCCGTTGCCCGCGTTCGTCGATGCCGGCATGCCGATGGCGACCTGGTCGGGGCGCAGCGGGGGGAAGACGTTGTCCGCGTCGCCGGCGACCGGGAAACCGGTGAGGAGCATGTCGGTCATGGCGATGTGGAAGTCGGCGCCGCCCATGGAGTGGTACTGGTTGTCCAGGCCCATGATCGGGCCCGAGTTGTAGTCCTGGACGTGCAGCAGTGTGAGGTCGTCGCGCAGGGCGTGGATGACCGGGAGATAGGCGCCGCAGCGGGGGTCCTGGCCGCCCCACTTGCCGGTGCCGTAGTACTGGTAGCCGTTCTGCACGAAGAAGGTCTCCGGGGCCATGGTGAGGACGAACGCCGGGCCGTAGCGGGCCTTCAGGGTCTTCAGCGCCGAGATGAGGTTCACGATCACGGGCGTGGTCGGGTTCTTGAAGTCCGTGTCGTTCGCGTTCAGCGACAGGGAGTGCCCCTCGAAGTCGACGTCGAGGCCGTCGAGGCCGTAGGTGTCGATGATCTTCGAGACCGAGGAGACGAAGGTGTCCCGGGCCGCGGCCGTGGTCAGCTGCACCTGGCCGTTCTGGCCGCCGATCGAGATGAGCACCTTCTTGCCGGCCGCCTGCTTGGCCTTGATCGCCGCCTTGAAGTCGGCGTCGCTCTCCACGTTCGGGCATTCGGTGACCGGGCAGCGGTCGAAGCGGATGTCCCCGGAGGTGACCGAGGTGGGCTCGCCGAAGGCCAGGTCGATGACGTCCCAGCTGTCGGGTACGTCGGCGAGGCGGGTGTAGCCGGCGCCGTTGGCGAAGCTCGCGTGGAGGTAGCCGACGAGGGCGTGGGCGGGCAGGCCGGTCGAGCCGCCGCCGGTGCCGGCACCGGTCGTCGCGGTCACGGCGGCGGACTTCGCGGACTCGCCGGCGTCGCCCACCGCCGTCACCTGGAAGCTGTACGCGGTCGAGGCCGCGAGCCCGGAGACGGTCGCCGAAGTCCCGGTCACCGTCTGGGCCTTGACCCCGTCGCGGTAGACGGCGTAACTCGTCGCGCCGCTCACGGCCGACCAGGACAGGGCGACGGAGGATGCGGTCACGGAGGTGGTCCGCAGGCCGGCCGGGGTGGCGGGCGGCTGTCCGGTGCCGCTGCCGCCGGGGCCGATCAGGGAGATGTCGTCGGCGTAGTAGGTGCCGGTGCCGTACCAGCCGTGCGTGTAGATCGTGACCTTGGTGGTCGTGGCTCCGGTACGGAAGGTGGTGCTCAGCTTCTGCCAGTCGGGGGCGGACTGGGTCCAGGTGGAGACGTCGGTGGTGCCGGTGCCGCTCGCGCCGAGGTGGACGTACGAGCCGCGGACGTGACCGGACAGGGTGTACTGGGCGTCGGGCTGGACGGTCACCGTCTGGCTGCACCGGGCGTTGTCGCTGCCCGCCGGGGTGGCCTGCAGCGCGGAACTCCCGCCGTGCACGGGTGAGCCGACCGTCGTACCGGCCGTGCAGGTCCAGCCGGTCAGGCCGGCCTCGAAGCCGCCGTTGACCGCGACGTCCGCGTCGGCCGCGCTGGCGGCCGACGAGAGCGCGGTGATGCCGGGTACGGCCAGCAGTGCTGCCGTGAGCAGGGTGAGGACAGGTCTCGCGCGTACCACAAGTGCCTCCGGACTCGGGGGAATTGGAGGAGGGAGCCGCGCTCAACTTGGTCCAGACCAATTCACTTGTCAAGGTCTGCGGCAACGATCCGGTGGCCGGTACGGCAACGCGCCGAGGAGGGCCGCGGGGAACTGCGCGACCAGCCACGACGACGCCGCAGACGACCGACGGCCGTGCGCGCCACGTGCTCAGTCGCCGTCGGCCAGACCCGCCGCCGCCTCGTGCATCGCCAGCTCCAGCAGCGCCGGATCGGTCAGCATGCCCGAGCCGTCCGGCGGCACCAGCCAGCGCACGGACCGGGTCGCCCGGCCCGGATACGGCACGACGATCCAGGTGCCGTGTCCGGCGGTACGGATGCCGGTGCCCAGCCAGCGGGCCGCGGTGCCCGGGGGCACGAAGAACCCGACCCGGGTGTCGCCGAAGTCGACGAGCACCGGGCCGGGCCGGTCGAGTATGCGGGTGAGCACGTCCAGGGTCGGATAGCCGAGGCCGCCCGGCAGGATCAGGACGTCCCACGCCTTGCCGGCGGGCAGCAGGGCGACCCCGAGGGGGTTGCGTTCCCACTCCCAGCGGCAGGCCTCGGGGTCCGGCGCGACGGACACGAGCCATTCGACCGCCGTCTTCGACCCAGTCATGAGAAGGCCTCCCTCTGCCTCGTGGACGCGGGCGCGTCACGAGGGAGAGGGAGGCCGGCCCGCGGGCATTACGCGGGTTCGCTCAACCCGTTCAGGTGAGCCGGGTCACACGTCAGCTGTCGAAGCCCAGCCCCAGCCGGTCCATGGCCCGCAGCCACAGGTTCCGCCGGCCGCCGTGCGCGTCGGCGCGGGCCAGGGACCACTTGGTGAGGGCGATCCCGGTCCAGGCGAAGGGCTCCGGCGGGAACGGCAGCGGCTTCTTGCGGACCATCTCCAGCCGTGTGCGCTCGGTGTCCTCGCCGTCCAGCAGGTCCAGCATCACATCGGCACCGAAGCGGGTCGCGCCGACCCCGAGCCCGGTGTAGCCCGCCGCGTACGCCACCTTCCCCTGGTGGGCCGTGCCGAAGAACGCCGAGAAGCGGGAACAGGTGTCGATCGCGCCGCCCCAGGCGTGGGTGAAGCGGACACCCTCCAGCTGCGGGAAGCAGGTGAAGAAGTGGCCCGCGAGCTTGGCGTACGTCTCCGGCCGGTCGTCGTACTCCGCCCGCACCCGGCCGCCGTAGTGGTGGATCGCGTCGTAGCCGCCCCACAGGATGCGGTTGTCGGCGGACAGCCGGAAGTAGTGGAACTGGTTCGCCGAGTCCCCGAGGCCCTGACGGTTCTTCCAGCCGATCGACGCCAGCTGGTCGGTGCTCAGCGGCTCGGTCATCAGCGCGTAGTCGTAGACCGGGACGGTGTACGACCGCACGCGCCGCAGCAGGCTCGGGAAGATGTTGGTGCCGAGCGCCACCCGGCGGGCGCGGACCGCGCCGTACGGGGTCCGGACGGCCACGCCTGCGCCGTACTGCTTCAGCGTCAGGGCGGGCGTGTGCTCGTACACCCGCACCCCGAGCTTCAGGCACGCCTGCTTCAGGCCCCACGCCAGCTTCGCCGGGTGCAGCATGGCCACGCCCCTGCGGTCCCACAGGCCCGCCTCGAAGGTGGGCGAGTTCACCTGCTCGCGCACGGCGTCCGCGTCCAGGAACTCGACGCCGTCGGCGAGACCCTTCTCCTCCAGCTCGCGGTGCCAGTCGCGCAGCTCCCAGGCCTGGTAGGTCTCGGTGGCGACGTCGATCTCACCGGTGCGCTCGAATTCGCAGTCGATGCCGTGCCGGGCGACCGCGGCCTCGATCTCGTCGAGGTTGCGCCGGCCCAACTCCTCCAGCTGGTGGATCTCGTCGGGCCAGCGGGCGAGGCCGTTGGGCAGCCCGTGGGTGAGGGAGGCGGCACAGAAGCCGCCGTTGCGGCCGGAGGCGGCCCAGCCCACCTCGCGGCCTTCCAGCAGGACCACATCGCGCTGCGGGTCGCGCTCCTTGGCGTTCAGCGCGGTCCACAGTCCGCTGTAGCCGCCACCGACGACCAGCAGGTCGCAGGTCTCGGTGGTGGTCAGGGCGGGCTCGGGCTGCGGCTTGCCGGGGTCTTCCAGCCAGTACGGGACCGGCTGGGCTTCGGAGAGAGAGGCGATCCAGTTGTCTTTGCCACGGCTCATGGCGCTTGGGGCCATGATTTCAACTCCCAACAGAGGACGTTCCGGAAAAGGGCTTACGCCTTTTGCTTGTTGCGGCGGTTGCTGATGACCATCGACGTCAGCACGAAGAGAACGGCGACGAGGAACATGGCCGTACCGATCACGTTGATCTGGACCGGCGTTCCGCGCTGCGCCGAACCCCACACGAACATCGGGAAGGTGACCGTCGAGCCGGCGTTGAAATTGGTGATGATGAAATCGTCGAAGGAGAGCGCGAAGGAGAGCAGCGCGCCCGCGGCGATCCCGGGTGCCGCGATGGGCAGGGTGACCCGCAGGAAGGTCTGCACGGGACCGGCGTACAGGTCCCGGGCGGCCTCTTCCAGACGCGGGTCCATCGACATCACGCGGGCCTTGACGGCGGTGACGACGAAACTGAGGCAGAACATGATGTGCGCGATCAGGATCGTCCAGAAGCCGAGCTGCGCGCCCATGTTGAGGAACAGGGTGAGCAGCGAGGCGGCCATGACGACCTCGGGCATCGCCATCGGCAGGAAGATCAGCGAGTTCACGGCGCCGCGTGCGCGGAAGCGGTAGCGGACCAGCGCGAAGGAGATCATCGTGCCGAGGACGGTGGCGCCGACCGTCGCCCACACGGCGATCTGGAGGCTGATGGACAGCGAGCCGCACATGTCGGCGACGCCGCACGGGTCCTTCCAGGCGTCCGTGGAGAAGTTCTGCCACTCGTAGTTGAAGCGCCCCTTCGGCTTGTTGAAGGAGAACACCGTGACGATGACGTTCGGCAGCAGGAGATAGCCGAGTGTCAGCAGTCCGGCGATGACGACGAGACGGCGCTTGAGCCAGTTGACGAAGGGCATTTAGACCAGATCCTCCGTCCCGGACCGGCGGATGTAGATCGTGACCATGGCCAGGATCGCGGCCATGAGGATGAAGGACAGGGCCGCGGCCGTCGGGTAGTCCAGAATGCGCAGGAACTGTGTCTGGATGACGTTTCCGATCATGCGGGTGTCGGTGGAGCCGAGGAGTTCGGCGTTGACGTAGTCACCGGCCGCGGGGATGAACGTCAGCAGCGTGCCGGAGACGACGCCCGGCATCGACAGCGGGAAGGTCACCTTGCGGAAGGTGGTCCAGGGCCTGGCGTAGAGGTCGCCGGCCGCCTCGTGCAGCCGCCCGTCGATCCGCTCCAGCGAGGTGTACAGCGGCAGGATCATGAACGGCAGGAAGTTGTACGTCAGACCGCAGACGACCGCGAACGGTGTGGCCAGGACCCGGTCGCCGGCCGTCCAGCCGAGCCAGTCGGTCAGGTCCAGGATGTGCAGCGAGTTGAGGGTGTGCACGACCACGCCGTTGTCGGCGAGGATCGTCTTCCAGGCCAGGGTGCGGATCAGGAAGCTGGTGAAGAACGGCGCGATCACCAGGATCATGATCAGGTTCTTCCAGCGGCCCGCGCGGAAGGCGATGGTGTAGGCCAGCGGGTAGCCGAGCAGCAGGCAGAGCAGGGTCGCGGCGGCGGCGTAGAAGACGGACCGCAGGAACTGCGGCCAGTACTCGCTGAGCGCGTCCCAGTAGGTCGCGAAGTGCCACGTGACCTTGTAGCCCTCCTCCAGGGAGCCCGTCTGCACGGACGTGGAGGCCTGGTAGATCATCGGCAGGGCGAAGAAGACGATCAGCCAGAGCATGCCGGGCAGCAGCAGCCAGTACGGGGTGAACCGGCCGCGCTTGCGCGGGGGCTTCTTCTCCGGCTCGGCGGGGGCGAGCGGCGGGGGTGCCTCGGTGAGCGTGGACATCAGGCGGCGACCTCTTCCTCGGTGCCCGCGTCGATGTCCTGGGCCGCGTCCAGGCCGAAGGTGTGGGCCGGGCTCCAGTGCAGGACGACGTCGGCGCCCGGCAGCAGCCGGCCGTCGCGCTCGACGTTCTGCACGTACACCGAGAACTCGTCGCAGACCGGGGTGTCGATCACGTACTGCGTGGAGACGCCGATGAAGCTCGCGTCGGCGATCTTGCCGGTGAGGCGGTTGCGGCCCGCCGGGATCTCGCCCGCGTCGTCGGCGTGCGTGAGCGCGATCTTCTCGGGGCGGATGCCGACCAGCATCTTGCCGCCGGCCGTCGCCGGGGCGGAACATCGCGCCTCGGGCAGCACGAGCTTGCCGCCGCCGGCCTTGAGCACGATGTCGTCGCCGCTCTTGGTGTCGACCTCGGCCTCGATCAGGTTGGAGGTGCCGAGGAAGTTCGCGACGAAGGTGGTCTGCGGGTTCTCGTACAGCTCCGTCGGCGCGCCGAGCTGCTCGACGCGGCCCGCGTTCATCACGGCGACCGTGTCGGCCATGGTCATGGCCTCCTCCTGGTCGTGCGTGACATGGACGAAGGTGATGCCGACCTCGGTCTGGATGCGCTTCAGCTCCAGCTGCATCTGGCGGCGCAGCTTCAGATCCAGGGCGCCGAGCGGCTCGTCGAGGAGGAGCACCTTCGGGTGGTTGATCAGCGCACGGGCCACCGCGACGCGCTGCTGCTGGCCGCCGGAGAGCTGGTGCGGTTTCTTGCGCGCCTGCTCGCCCAGCTGGACCAGCTCCAGCATCTCGTCGACCTGCTTCTTCACGCTCTTGATGCCGCGCCGGCGCAGGCCGAAGGCGACGTTCTCGAAGATGTCGAGGTGCGGGAAGAGGGCGTAGGACTGGAAGACCGTGTTGACCGGCCGCTTGTACGGCGGCAGGTGGGTGACGTCCTGGTCGCCGAGGTGCACGGTCCCGGAGGAAGGTTCCTCCAGACCGGCGATCATGCGCAGTGTGGTGGTCTTGCCGCAGCCGGAGGCACCGAGCAGGGCGAAGAAGGAGCCCTCGGGCACGGTCAGGTCCAGCGGGTGCACGGCGGTGAAGGAGCCGTAGCTCTTGGAGATTCCGGAGAGGCGGACGTCGCCGCTGTTGTCTGGTGTCGTCTTCATCGTCGTCACGCCCCTGTGAGCTTCGCGAACTTCTCTTCGTAGGCCGTCTCTTCCTTCTGGCTCAGGGAGCGGAAGGCACGGGACTTCGCCTGCATGGCCTTGTCGGGGACGATCAGCGGGTTGTCCGCCGCGTCCTTGTCGATCTTCGCAAGGTACGGCTTCACCCCGTCGACCGGTGTCACGTAGTTGATGTAGGCGGCGAGCGCGGCGGCCTGCTCGGGTTCGTAGTAGAAGTCGATGAGCCGCTCGGCGTTCGTCTTGTGACGCGCCTTGTTGGGGATGCACAGGTTGTCGGTCGACGTCATGTAGCCGCTGTCCGGGATGATGAAGTCGACGTCCGGGCTGTCCGCCTTGAGCTGGACCACGTCACCGGCCCAGGCGACACAGGCCGCGAAGTCGCCCTTGGTGAGGTCGGAGGTGTAGTCGTTGCCGGTGAAGCGGCGGATCTGCCCCTTGTCGACGGCCTTCTGGAGGCGGGCGATCGCCGCGTCGAAGTCGTCGTCGGTGAACTTCGCCGGATCCTTGCCCATGTCGAGCAGGGTCATGCCCATGGAGTCGCGCATCTCGGACAGGAAGCCCACCCGGCCCTTGAGCTTCGGGTTGTCGAGGAGGTCGGAGATCGACCTCACCTCCACCCCGTCCAGCGCCTTCTTGTTGTAGGCGATGACGGTGGAGATGCCCTGCCAGGGGTACGAGTAGGCCCGCCCGGGGTCCCAGTCCGGGTTGCGGAACTGGGGCGAGAGGTTGGTGTACGCGTGCGGAAGGCGGGAGGGGTCCAGCTTCTGCACCCAGCCGAGGCGGATGAGCCGGGCGGCCAGCCAGTCGGTGAGGACGATGATGTCGCGGCCGGTGTCCTGGCCCGCGGAGAGCTGCGGCTTGATCTTGCCGAAGAACTCGTTGTTGTCGTTGATGTCCTCGGTGTACTTGACCGTGATGCCGGTGCGCCTGCGGAAGGTCTCGAGCGTCGGGTGGTGTTTGCCGCTGTCGTCGACGTCGATGTACTCGGTCCAGTTGGAGAAGTTCACCACCTTCTCCTGCGCCGAGTGGTCCTGGGCCGAGGTGCCGCCCTGGCTCTTTCCGGCCGCGGGGATCCCGCAGGCGCTCAGCGCCCCGAGACCGCCGGCCGCGAGGGCGCCGCCCGCGGAGGCCCGCAGCAGCGAGCGGCGGGTCATGGCGGCCCTTCCGTTGCGCAGACTGCGCCGCATGGCGGCCGCTTGGGCCGGGGTAAGGCGGTCGGGCTGGTACTGCTCCATGCGCGTGGTGCCCTTTCGGGAGGGGTCGGCCTGGTCCGGCCGGGTCGTCTCTATCGGTCCCCGAAGATGGTGCGGTGCCAGTCCTTCCTGGCAACCGCGGTATTGTCGAACATTACGTGTTTGACCTGCGTGTATTCCTCGAACGAATACGCCGACATGTCTTTGCCGGAGCCCGAGGCCTTGTAGCCGCCGTGCGGCATCTCGCTGATGATCGGGATGTGGTCGTTGATCCAGACGCAGCCCGCCTTGATCTCACGGGTGGCGCGGTGGGCGCGGTACACGTCGGTGCTCCACGCGGAGGCGGCGAGGCCGTAGGGGGTGTCGTTGGCCAGCCGGATGCCTTCATCATCACTGTCGAACGGAAGTACGACCAGTACGGGACCGAAGATCTCCGACTGGACGATCTCGCTGTCCTGCGCCGCGTCGGCGATCAGGGTGGGCCGGTAGTAGGCGCCCTTCTCCAGGCCGCCCTCGGGAGCCTCGCCTCCGGTGACCACGCGCGCGTAGGCACGCGCCCGGTCCACGAAGCCGGCGACCCGGTCCCGCTGCGTGTGCGAGATGAGCGGCCCGAGGTCGGTGCCGGGAGCGAAGGGGTCGCCGAGGCGCACGGTCTCCATCAGAGCGGCCGTCCGCTCCACGAAGGCGTCGTACAGCGGGCGCTGCACGTACGCGCGCGTGGCGGCCGTGCAGTCCTGGCCGGTGTTGATGAGGGCACCGGCGACCGCGCCGTGCACGGCGGCCTCCAGGTCGGCGTCGTCGAAGACGACGAACGGCGCCTTGCCGCCCAGTTCCAGATGGAGCCGCTTGACGGTCGCGGTGGCGATCTCGGCGACGCGCTTGCCGACGGGGGTGGACCCGGTGAAGGAGGTCATGGCCACGTCGGGGTGGCCGACCAGGTGCTCACCGGCCTCCCTGCCGGTCCCGGTGACGATGTTGATCACGCCGTCCGGGATGCCCGCGTCCGTGGCGGCCTGCGCGAAGAGCAACGAGGTGAGCGGGGTCAGCTCGGCGGGCTTCAGGACGATGGTGTTGCCCGCTGCGATCGCCGGGAGGATCTTCCAGGCGGCCATCTGGAGCGGATAGTTCCAGGGCGCGATGGACCCGACGACCCCGATGGGCTCACGCCGGACGTACGAGGTGTGGTCGCCCGAGTACTCACCGGCGGACTGCCCCTGCAGATGCCGGGCCGCACCCGCGAAGAAGGCGGTGTTGTCGATGGTGCCCGGCACGTCGAACTCACGGGTGAGCTTGAGCGGCTTGCCGCACTGGAGGGACTCCGCGCGGGCGAACTCCTCGGCGCGCTCGGCGAGCACGGCCGCGAAACGGTGCAGGGCGTCCGAACGCTCGCCCGGGGTGGCGGCGGACCAGCCGGGGAAGGCTGCCCGAGCGGCGGCGACGGCCGCGTCGACGTCGTCCGTGCCGGCCAGGTCGTAGGTGTACACGCCCTCGCCGGTCGCGGGGTCGACCACGGTGTGGGTCTGCCCCGAGGTGCCCTTGGTCAGGCGGCCGGCGATGAACTGCGCGCCGTCCGCGAAGCGGTCCTGCGCGGGGAATCGTTCCGGGGTGGCGGTGCCCGGGTTGTGCATGTCGCTCTCCTCCGCCGTGCGCCCCGTCCCGGGGGTGGGTGGCGTAGCTCCAGCTCGATTTGAGTGCCGATCCTGACAGAGCACGTAGCGTCCAACAAGTGATTCCGTTGTTGCCTTTTGGTTACGCGACGGAATCTGTCGACCAGGTGTCGAGTCGGCGCGGAAAAGGACGGACGGATTGTCAGTGGTGCGTGCCACACTCGCGTGCATGGGAAAGATCGACGGGTTGGACGCCCTGATCAGGGAGATTCGGGCGGGGTCCCGTATCGAGTACCTCCATTTCTGGGGGCACCGGCCGCTGCCGGACGGCCGTATAGGCGCGAGCTGTCTGAGCCAGTGGTGGCCGTCACCGTTCGTGGTCGACGGTGTCGCGTACGCGACGGCCGAGCACTGGATGATGGCGGCCAAGGCCCGGCTGTTCGAGGACGCGGAGGCGGAGCGGCTGATCTTGGCCGCGAAGCATCCTTCCGAGGCGAAGAAGGCCGGCCGGCTGGTCCGGGGCTTCGACGACGCGACATGGGAACGGGAGCGGTTCCGGATCGTGGTCGAGGGCAGCGTGCACAAGTTCGCCGCCCATGAGGACCTGCGCGCGTTCCTGCTGAACACCGGGAACCGGGTGCTGGTGGAGGCCAGCCCCGTCGACCGCGTGTGGGGCATCGGCCTGGCCGCGCACGACGAGGCGGCCATGCACCCCGACCGCTGGCAGGGCCCGAACCTGCTGGGCTTCGCACTCATGGAGGCACGGGAGCGGCTGGCGGGGGCCGGGGCCTGAGGGGTTCCCGTCCAAGGCGGGAGCGAGGTCGCGTCCAGGGCAGGAGGGGCTTCCTGTCCAGGGCGGGCAGCGGGGCGTCGGTCAGGCGTACAGCGCGATGGCGAACGCGAACAGGCCTGCCACCAGGACGATGCCCACGGCCCCGCAGATGATGCCGGCCAGCGCCACGCCCGGGTTGGTCGCCTCGCCCCGGCTGGCCTTGCCGCGGCCGAGCCCGCCGAAGATCAGCGCCAGGATGCCGAGCACCAGGGCCACCGGCCACATCAGGAAGCCGACCGCCGACAGGATGCCCAGCACCAGCGAGGCGGTACCCATACCGTTGCTCGGCAGCGGCTGCATGCCGGGCCAGCCGTAGCCGTTCCCGGTGGGGTACGGGGCGTACGGGGTGTGCTGCGGCCCCGGATGGCCGTAGGCCGGCGCGGTCCCCGGGTAGCCGTACGGCACCTGTCCCGGACCGTCGGGGGCGATCGGCGGCGGGGGCACCGGCTCCACAGCCCCGTGAGCTGCGGCAGGAGACACGGGCGGGGCGAAGGGGTTCGCCGGGGGTGCCGACGCGGACGCGGGCGGTGCGAACGAGTTCGGCTGCGGGACGGAGGAAGCAGGGGGTGCGAACGGGTTCGGCTGCTGCCCGGAGGCGGACGGCGGGGCGAACGGGTTCGGCTGCGGGACCGAGGAGCCCGGCGGTGCGAAGCCGGCGGCCGGGCTGGCCCACGGCCCGGGGGCGTCGGAGGGCGCGCCCGGAGCCGTCGGCAGCGCGGTCAGCGTCTGCTGGTCGTGAACCGAGGCCGGTCCCGGAGCCGCGCCGGGGGCCGCACTCGGGCTCGCGTGCGTTGCCACCGCGTCCCGCGGGTGCTCACCGCTCACCTCGGCCACCTCGGTCGCCTCGGCCACCTCGGTCGCCTCATTCAGCCTGTCCCGCTTGTCCAGCCTGTCCCGCTTGTCCAGCCTGTCCCGCTTGTCCAGCGAAACCCGGGACATCGCGGCCGGCTGTCCGGCGGCCTGCTCCCCCGGCGTGGACTGCGGCGCCTCGTCGGACATCGTGAAAGAACCCCTCTGCTGGATCTCCCGCCATGCTACGGGGCAGGCCGGATCACCAGGACTGCGGCCTACGATGACCTCGCGTCACCGATCAGCCGATCACCGCGCCCCGACGGCGGACACCGTGCCGCGGGCGCCTTTTCCGGGGAGGACCCCTTGACCGACAGCTCCGTACCCGCCACCGGCACCGCCGACCGCGATCTGCGCGCCTTCATCGCCGGGCTGCCCAAGGCCGAACTGCACGTCCACCACGTCGGCTCCGCCTCCCCGCGGATCGTCTCCGAGCTGGCCGCCCGCCACCCCGACTCCAAGGTGCCCACCGATCCCGAGGCCCTGGTCGACTACTTCACCTTCACCGACTTCGCGCACTTCATCGAGGTGTACCTGTCGGTCGTGGACCTGATCCGCAATCCGGAGGACGTCCGGCTGCTCACCTACGAGGTGGCACGCGACCTGGCCCGGCAGCAGGTTCGGTACGCCGAGCTGACCATCACCCCCTTCTCCTCCACCCGGCGCGGGATCGAGGACAAGGCCTTCATGGCCGCCATCGAGGACGCCCGCAAGTCCGCCGAGGCCGAGTTCGGGACCGTCCTGCGCTGGTGCTTCGACATTCCCGGCGAGGCCGGCCTGGAGGCGGCGGAGGAGACCGCGCGGCTGGCCACCGACGACCGCATCCGCCCGGAGGGCCTGGTGTCGTTCGGGCTCGGCGGGCCGGAGATAGGAGTGCCCCGGCCGCAGTTCAAGCCGTACTTCGACCGGGCCATCGCCGCCGGTCTGCGTTCCGTGCCGCACGCCGGCGAGACGACCGGCCCGGAGACGGTGTGGGACGCGCTGAACGAGCTGCGCGCCGAGCGCATCGGCCACGGCACCAGCTCCGCGCGGGACCCGAAGCTCCTCGCGCACCTCGCCGAGCACCGCATCCCGCTGGAGGTCTGCCCGACCTCCAACATCGCCACCCGCGCGGTCCGTACCCTCGACGAGCACCCGATCAAGGAGTTCACGCGGGCCGGGGTGCTGGTCACGATCAACTCGGACGATCCGCCGATGTTCGGCACCGACCTCAACAACGAGTACGCGGTGGCCGCCCGTCTCCTCGACCTGGACGAGCGCGGCCTCGCCGACCTCGCCAAGAACGCCGTGGAGGCGTCCTTCTTCGACGCGCAGGGCAAGGCGCGGATCGCCAAGGAGATCGACACCTACACCGCCGCCTGGCTCGCCGGCTGAGCGCAGGGGCCGCCACACGCACCGGCCCGCCACAATGGGGGCCATGCAGACCGTGACCGCCGTGGCCCACCGCGGCGCCCCCTACCGCTTCCGTGAGAACACCCTCGACTCGCTGCGTTCCGCGCTCGACCAGGGCGCGGACGCCGTCGAGATCGACGTCCGGCTCACCCGTGACGGCGTGCCCGTGCTGCTGCACGACGAGACGCTGCGGCGGCTGTGGGAGATCGACCGGCCGCTGCACGCACTGTCCGCCGAGGAACTGCGCGGGCTGACGGCGGGTGAAGTCCCGACGCTGGCGCAGGCGCTGGCCGCGACCGGCGACAGCCGGGTGATGGTGGACCTGTGCGGACCGGTGGGCCGCCGGACGGTCGCGAAGACCCTGGACGTGGTCCGGCAGAGCGGGGCCCGGGACCGCGTCTACTACAGCGCGCACGCCGAGGCGATGCTCGCCGTCCGTGCCGCCGACCCGGCCGCTGAGATCGCCCTCACCTGGACGTCTCTGGCCCCGCCGCGGCACGCGCTGCTGGCCGCGGTGCGCCCGCGCTGGCTCAACTACCGCTTCCCGCTGGTCGACCGGGAGCTTGCCGCCCGCATCCACCGTGACGGTTTCCTGCTCTCGGCGTGGACCCCGGACACCCGCCGCTCCATGCGCCGGCTACTGGACGTGGGCGTCGACTCGATCACGACGAACCGGGTCGACGTCCTGCACGCGCTGCGCTCACCGCAGGCGGGCGCCGACGCTCCATGGACGACCACCGACGCCCCGTAAGGGTGCTCCCGGACAACTCCCTTACCAAGAAGTGCACTTGGTAGGGGGTGAGCCAGGGTCGTGCGCCCTCCTCGGTGAGGATCCGGGCGGCGGCCGGCCACCGGAGGATGATCACGCATTGTGTCGCGATCTCCCCGAGGAGCCCTTCATGAGCCGTAAGAGCCGCACCATTGCCCTGGCCGCCGGACTCGTCGCCGCGCTCGCCGCCGGCCCGCTGGCCGCCCCCGCGCTCGCCGCACCGGTGCCGTCGGTGTCCGCCGGCGCCACGGCCGGCCCGGACACCGAGGCCCTCTCCGCCGCGATCGCCGGGCTGCCCGACCACGACGCCACCGCCGCGCTGCTCCGCGTCGGCGGGGACGGGACCTGGCGCGGCACGGCCGGTGTGCGGGACGTCCGGACCGGGGCGCCGGCCCTGGAGAACGCGCGGTTCCGGGCCGGGTCGGTGACGAAGGTGGTCACCGCGTCGATCGTGCTGCAACTGGCCGCGGAGGGCCGGATCGATCTCGACGGCACTGTGCAGGAGTACCTGCCGGGTCTGCTCACCAAGGATTTCAAGGACCCGGTCACCGTACGGCAGTTGCTCAACTACACCAGTGGTCTGGGCCCGGGCGGGTCCCGCGGCGACACGGTCGAGGAGTCTTACCCGCACCGCTTCGAGACACTGACGCCCCGCCAGGTGGTGGCGGCCTCCGTCGCAGCCGGCCCGGCGTACGAGCCGGGTACCGAGCAGCACTACGGCAACATCCACTACACGGTGCTCGGCATGCTGATCGAGAAGGTGACCGGCGACTCGTACGCGCACCAGGCCGCGGTGCGCATCTTCCGGCCGCTCGGCATGCGGCACAGCTCGTTCCCGGCCGGCCCCGACCCCCGCGTCCACGGCCCGCACAACCGTGGCTACGACTGGATCGACGGCACGCTGGTCGACGTGACCGACTGGAACATGTCCGACCGTTTCGCGGCCGGCGACCTGATCTCGACCACCGCCGACCTGGAACGGCTGCTGGTGGGACTGTTCCAGGGCCGGGTGGTGCCCGAGCCACAGCTGCGGGAGATGTTCACGCTGCCCCGCGTGCCCGACGCGCGGTACGGCGCGGCGCTGGAGCGGTTCGAGGTCGACGGCAAGGTGATCTGGGGCAAGACCGGCTCGCGGCCGGGGTACGCCACGGTGATCGCCGCGACCCGGGATCTGTCCCGCACCCTGGTCTACTCGGTCAACTCGACGGACGCCAAGGGTGACGGCCTCGCCATCGCCCAGCGCTTCGCGTTCCCCGCGTTCAACCGCTGAGGCGGGTTCAGGCCGCTGACGCGGGCTCAGACCGCCGCGGCGACGGCTGGGGGCGCGGACGGTTCGCCGAGTGCCTCCAGCCGCTTGATCTTCTTGCGTACGACGTACAACGGGAGGACGCCGAAGACCCCGAAGGACATGTCGATCAAACTCCACCACAAGGGGATCCCGCGGACGGGACCGCAGAGGAGGGCGAGCGGGACGATCCCGGCGCAGGCGATCATCCCGAACTCGATGACCCAGATGTTGCGGACCGGGTCGCGGTAGGGGCCGTAGAAGGCGACGGCGATGACGAGGTGGGCGAAGGCCAGCCAGTCGGTGCCGTAGAGGACGAACGGGTACTCGGCGTCCACGGTGTCCAGACCGTGCCGCACCCGGGTGATCCACTCCATGAGCCCCGGCGCATGCTCCGGCACGGACAGGGCGCGCAAGGCGCTCTCGGTCCAGTGCAGTTCGTGCACCAGGGGGAAGGCGGTGGCCCCGCTGAGCACGAGGCACACCACGAAGAAGACCAGCCAGACGCGAATGCCCTTGAGCAGGGCGGCTCTGTCGCTCATGACAGGAGCCTACGCCCTTATTTGAACGCGTTCAAAATCAAGGCTCGCGTCCGGCTCCCCGGCGCGGGCGTACGAGCCGCGCGGTCACAGCGGCAGGGACTCGAAGGGGAGGACACGGTCCGGCGGGGCGTGCTCGCACGCCTCGTCGTCCGGGCAGACGCACAACGTCCGCCCGTCCACCCGCAGTACGGGCCGGGTCCCTGTCTCCGTGACCTCGGGCACGAGCACCTGTGTGGTGGCGCGCTCGACGTCATGGACGACCAGCGGCAGGATTTTCCGGCCGAGCCCGGCCCGTCTCAGAGACCCGCGATCTTGTTCCAGCGCTTGGCGAACTCGGTCCGTTCCGTGGACGTGATGTCCCGGGCGACGGCCAGGCGGTCGCGCATGCCGGAGTCCGGGAAGATCAGGGGGTTGTCGGCGAGGGCCGCGGTGTCCTTGTCCTTGGCGTCGGCCAGGACGTCGCGGGCCGCCGGGACCGGGCAGACGTAGTTGACCCAGGCGGCGAGCCGCGCGGCGACCTCGGGGTCGTAGTAGTAGTCGATCAGGCGCTCGGCGTTGGCCTTGTGACGGGCCCGGTCGGGGATCATCAGGGATTCCGACCACATCTCGGCGCCCTCCTCGGGGACGACGAAGCGGATGTCGGGGTTGTCCGCCTGGAGCTGGATGACGTCGCCGGAGTACGCCTGACAGGCGAGGACGTCCCCGCTGACCAGGTCCTTGGTGTAGTCGTTGCCGGTGAAGCGGCGGATCTGGCCGCGGTGGACCTGCCGCTCGACCTGGTCGCAGACCTGGTGGAAGTCGTGCGCGGTCCAGCGGGTGATGTCGACGCCGTTGCCCTGCATGAGCAGGGCGAAGGACTCGTCCAGGCCGGACAGGAGAGTCACGCGGCCCTTGAGGTCGTTCGCCCACAGGTCGGAGACACCGCGTATCTCACGGCCGAGCTTGCGGCGGTTGTAGGCGATGCCGGTGATGCCCGACTGCCACGGCACGGTGAAGCGCCGGCCCTCGTCGAAGGCGGGCGAGCGGAGCAGCGGGTCGAGGTACTTGTGCACGTTCGGCTGCCGGGCGCGGTCCATCCGCTGCACCCAGCCCAGCCGGACGTACCGGGCGCACATCCAGTCGCTGATGACGATCAGGTCCCGACCCGTCGACTGGTGGTTCATCAGCGCGGGGCTGATCTTGCCGAAGAACTCGTCGTTGTCGTTGATCTCCTCGACGTAGTCGACGGAGATCCCGGTGCGCTTCTCGAACCCGTCCAGCGTGGGCCGCCGGCCGGGGTCGTCGTCGTCGGTGTCGATGTAGAGCGGCCAGTTCGCCCAGGTCAGCTTCTTGTCGGCCGCGGACTCGTCGGTCACGGCCCGGTCGCCGGGCCGGACGTAGGCGGCGGGCACCCCGCAGCCGGCCAGGGCGCCGAGCGCCGCGGTGCCGCCGAGGGCACCGAGCAGGGAACGGCGGGACAACAGGGGCTTGCGGGAGGAAGTCTGGGACACCCCCGAAGCATGCCGTCCCGCCGCGCGGGCGGACAATCGACGGTGCGTCGAGTGACGCCGGAGCTGCCTGACACCCTGTCGATCACGGCCGGACGGGCGCGGGGAACCGTGCGACCAGTGCCCACGCGCCCGTGGCCGGACAGCGGCCGGAGCCGCCGGAGACGGGGTCAGCCGTCCAGGGACGTCATCACGTGCTTGATGCGCGTGTAGTCCTCGAAGCCGTACGCCGACAGGTCCTTGCCGTAGCCGGACTTCTTGAAGCCGCCGTGCGGCATCTCGGCGACCAGCGGGATGTGGGTGTTGATCCACACGCAGCCGAAGTCGAGCTTCTTGGACATGCGCATCGCGCGGCCGTGGTCCTTGGTCCACACCGAGGAGGCGAGGGCGTACTCGACACCGTTGGCCCACTCCACGGCCTGGTCCTCGTCGCTGAAGGACTGGACGGTGATGACCGGGCCGAAGACCTCGTTCTGGACGATCTCGTCGTCCTGCTTCAGACCGGAGACGACGGTCGGGGCGTAGAAGTAGCCCTTGTCGCCGACCTGCTGGCCGCCCGCCTCGACCTTGGCGTGGGCGGGGAGGCGGTCGATGAAGCCGGAGACCTGCTTGAGCTGGTTCGGGTTGTTCAGCGGACCGAAGAGGACGTCGTCGTCGTCCGGCTGACCGGTCTTCGTCTCGGACGCCGCCTTCGCCAGCGCGGCGACGAACTCGTCGTGGATGGACTCCTGGACGAGGACGCGGGTCGCGGCCGTACAGTCCTGGCCGGCGTTGAAGAAGCCCGCGACGGAGATGTCCTCGACGGCCTTGGCGATGTCGGTGTCCTCGAAGACGACGACCGGGGCCTTGCCGCCCAGCTCCAGGTGGACGCGCTTGACGTCCTTGGAGGCGGACTCGGCGACCGAGATGCCCGCGCGTACGGAGCCGGTGATGGAGGCCATCGCCGGGGTCTCGTGCTCGACCATCATGCGGCCGGTGTCGCGGTCGCCGCAGATGACGTTGAAGACGCCCCTGGGAAGGATCGAGCCGAGGATGTCGGCGATCAGGACGGTCGAGGCCGGGGTGGTGTCCGACGGCTTCAGGACGACCGTGTTGCCCGCGGCGATGGCCGGGGCGAACTTCCACACGGCCATCATCATCGGGTAGTTCCAGGGCGCGACCTGCGCGCAGACGCCGACCGGCTCACGGCGGATGATCGAGGTCATCCCGTCCATGTACTCGCCCGCCGAGCGGCCCTCGAGCAGCCGGGCCGCGCCCGCGAAGAAGCGGATCTGGTCGACCATCGGCGGGATCTCCTCGGAGCGGGTCAGCCCGACCGGCTTGCCCGTGTTCTCCACCTCGGCCGCGATCAGTTCCTCGGCACGCTCCTCGAACGCGTCCGCGATCTTCAGGAGGGCCTTCTGCCGCTCGGCCGGCGTGGTGTCGCGCCAGGCCGGGAAGGCGCGGGCCGCGGCCTCCATGGCGGCGTCCACGTCCGCCTGCCCGGACAGCGGCGCGGTCGCGTACGCGTCGCCCGTGGCGGGGTTGACCACCTCGGTGGTCCGTCCGTCGGCGGCGTCCCGGAACTCACCGTCGATGTAGTTGCGCAGACGACGCAGCTCGGTGCTCACTGCCGGCCTCCTGATCTGGTTCGAGGGTTTGAGCGCCCAGCCTGTCCAGCCCGCTCCGGCTGTCCAGTCGCTGAGACACCCCACCCTAATCGGCGCCCCCACGTTTTCAACACCCCCACCGCGAGCCGATCTGCGAAATCCGCAAGCCTGGGTCCTTCAAACAACGAATTTCATCGCTTGAGGGTTGCAGAACTATCGAGACGTCGTGCACAGTGAGGTCGTGGCCAGTCGAAGCGCAGACCAGAGGGACTCGTCCCGCGAGTCCAGGAACGGCAACAGTCCTCAGCTGGACGCCGTCTCCCTCGCCATCATCCAGCAGCTCCAGGAGGACGGCCGCCGGCCGTACGCCGCCATCGGCAAGGCCGTGGGCCTCTCCGAGGCGGCCGTGCGCCAGCGCGTGCAGAAGCTGCTGGACCAGGGCGTGATGCAGATCGTCGCCGTCACGGACCCGCTCACCGTGGGCTTCCGCCGGCAGGCGATGGTCGGGATCAACGTCGAGGGTGACGTCGAGTCGATCGCGGACGCGCTGACCGCCATGTCGGAGGTCGAGTACGTGGTGATGGCCGCGGGCTCGTTCGACATCCTCGCCGAGATCGTCTGCGAGGACGACGACCACCTGCTGGACGTCATCAACAAACGCATCCGGGCGCTGCCCGGCGTGCGCTCCACCGAGAGCTTCGTCTACCTGAAGCTGAAGAAGCAGACCTACATGTGGGGAACCCGATAACCGTGAGTTCAAAGGACCTCAGCAAGACCGCGTACGACCACCTGTGGATGCACTTCACCCGCATGTCCTCGTACGAGAACTCCCCCGTCCCGACCATCGTCCGGGGTGAGGGCACCTACATCTACGACGACAAGGGCAAGCGCTACCTCGACGGTCTCGCGGGCCTGTTCGTGGTCCAGGCCGGTCACGGCCGCACGGAACTCGCCGAGACCGCCTTCAAGCAGGCCCAGGAGCTGGCCTTCTTCCCGGTGTGGTCCTACGCCCACCCCAAGGCCGTCGAGCTGGCCGAGCGCCTCGCCGACCACGCCCCGGGCGACCTGAACAAGGTCTTCTTCACCACCGGTGGCGGCGAGGCCGTCGAGACCGCCTGGAAGCTCGCCAAGCAGTACTTCAAGCTCCAGGGCAAGCCGACCAAGTACAAGGTCATCTCCCGTGCGGTCGCCTACCACGGCACCCCCCAGGGCGCCCTGTCCATCACCGGTCTGCCCAGCCTGAAGGCACCGTTCGAGCCCCTCGTCCCGGGCGCGCACAAGGTGCCGAACACCAACATCTACCGCGCCCCGATCTTCGGTGACGACCCGGTGGCCTTCGGCCGCTGGGCCGCCGACCAGATCGAGCAGCAGATCCTCTTCGAGGGCCCGGACACCGTCGCCGCGGTCTTCCTGGAGCCGGTGCAGAACGCCGGCGGCTGCTTCCCGCCGCCCCCCGGCTACTTCCAGCGCGTCCGCGAGATCTGCGACAAGTACGACGTCCTGCTCGTGTCGGACGAGGTCATCTGCGCCTTCGGCCGCCTCGGCACGATGTTCGCGTGCGACAAGTTCGGCTACGTCCCGGACATGATCACCTGCGCCAAGGGCATGACCTCGGGTTACTCCCCGATCGGTGCCTGCATCGTCTCCGACCGCCTCGCCGAGCCGTTCTACAAGGGCGACAACACCTTCCTGCACGGCTACACCTTCGGTGGCCACCCGGTGTCAGCCGCGGTGGGCCTCGCCAACCTCGACCTGTTCGAGCGCGAGAACCTCAACCAGCACGTGCTCGACAACGAGGGCGCCTTCCTGCAGACGCTGCAGAAGCTGCACGACCTGCCGATCGTCGGCGACGTCCGCGGCAACGGCTTCTTCTACGGCATCGAGCTGGTGAAGGACAAGCACACCAAGGAGTCCTTCAACGACGAGGAGACCGAGCGCGTCCTGTACGGCTTCCTCTCCAAGGCGCTGTTCGACAACGGCCTGTACTGCCGTGCCGACGACCGCGGCGACCCGGTGATCCAGCTCGCCCCGCCGCTGATCTCCAACCAGGAGACCTTCGACGAGATCGAGCAGATCCTGCGCGCGACGCTGACGGAAGCGTGGACCAAGCTCTGATCCCGGAGCATCCGATCAGCTGATCAACACCGGCCCCGGTGCCGCCCGTTCGAGTGAGAACGGCGGCCCGGGGCCGTGTGCTGTCCGGCCCCGCCCGGGTGGGCTGCCTAGCGTGCAGTGACCGATCGGCCCAGTCTTCGTTCCCCCGCACGAGGGATCAGGCACGGGAACACGGATCAGAACCGAGGTGTACGCCCATGGAGGCCCCGCCGGACAACGACGTGCTCTGGGCACGCTCCCTGCACTTCACGCACCGGGACGGCTCCCCCGGCCTCACCGGGGTCTCGCTCGGCGTACGCGAGAGCGAGATCCTCGCCGTCAGCGGCCCCCGCGGCAGCGGCAAGACCACCCTGCTGCGCTGCCTGTCCGGCCAGGTGCCGGTGCGGTGCGGCGAGGTCTGGTTCAACAGCGCGCCCGTGCACACCCTCGGTCCGATGGCTCGCGAGCGGCTGCGCCGGGACCGCTTCGGCTGGATCGACCCCGAGCCGGTCCTGGTCCCCGAGCTGAACGTCTGGGAGAACGCCGCCCTCCCCCTGATGCTGCGCGGCACCGGCCGGCGCCGGGCCAAGGCCGCCGCGCAGGAGTGGCTGGAGCGTCTGGACGTCGGCGACAAGGCCCGCAGCCGCCCGTACGAGCTGCAGCACGCCGAGCGCCAGCGCGTCGCCATCGCGCGCGCCCTCGCCACCGGTCCGGCGGTCCTCTTCGCCGACGAGCCGACAGCCCCGCTGCACCGCGCCGACCGCGCCCACGTGCTGCGCATGCTCATCGCGGCGGCCCGCTCGCACGGCATCACCGTGGTCCTCGCCACGCACGACGCGGAGACCGCCGCTCTCGCCGATCGCACAGTGACCCTGCTGGACGGGCGGTGCGTGCGCACCGTGCACCTGCCGGACGCCCCCGAACCGGAAGGCCGGGCCGCGTGCTCGCTCTCCGTCTGACCCGCGCCGCCCGGCCCGCCGTCCAGCTGCGCCGCCTGCTGGTGGCCGCGGCCGCGGCGGGCACCGGCTTCCTGCTCCTCTCCTGTCTCGGCCACGCCCTGGGCCACCCCGAGGACGCGGGCTCCGCCGCGCTGCGCCTGGCCTGGTGCGTGGTGCCGCTCGCCGCGACGGTGTACTTCGCGCTCGCGGTCGCCCGCACCGACCCCGGCACCCGGCCGCGCCCCGGCCTGTCCGCCGTGGGCCTGGGCCCCGCCCGCCTCATGGCCGTGTCCGCCCTGACGACGGCGCTGTCCTGCACCCTGGGCTCGATGCTGGCCCTGCTGTTCTTCCTGCACCTGCGCGGCGATCTGACGGGCATGCCGTTCGACGGCGCGGCGGCCGGCTTCCTGGCCGCGGACCAGCCACTCCCGCTCCCCGCGGCCCTGACCCTGCTGGCCGTGCCCCCGGCGACGGCCACCACCACGGTGGCCCTGGCCCTGCGTCCCAGGGACCCCCGCCCGGCCACCGCGGACCGCCGGGGGTTCGGCCGCTTCGGCGCGTACCGCGGGGCGACGACGCGGGAGACGTTCGGGGCGTACGGACGATTCGGCGCGCGTATCCGCACCCGGCCCGCGGGCGCCACACCTGCCCGCGGCCGTGCGGCCGGCGCGACGGCGGGTGCGGGCACGCACGGCAACCACACGCCCACGGGCACCGCGACCGATCCGCGCACCACCGTCCCGCGCACCACCGTCCCACCCGCTGACGGGACCGATACGCCCCCCATCGCACCTGCCACCGCCCCCACGCCGGCCGCCGGGACCGACGGACGCCCGGACCCACTCCCGACCGCGCCCGCCGACGGACCCGACGTGCTCCCCAGCGCGCCCCCCACCAGCGAGCCCCCGGCCGGCCTCCCCTGGGGCATCGTCCTGCTCACCGTCGGTCTGGCCGGCCAGGCCTACGCCGAAGACCCCGCCCCCGATCCCTCCCTCGCCGTGCTCCTCGGCTGGCTCCTCACCGCCACCGGCCTGGTCGTGGCAGGTCCCGGCCTCACCCACCTCTGCGGCCGGCTCCTGCAGTCCGTCCGCCCGGGAGCGCTGCGACTGCTGGCCGGCCGGGTGCTGATGACGGAGGCCACCCGCATCGGCCGCCCCCTGGGAGTGGTCTGCGCGGTGGCGTCCGCCGGCTACGCCATGACCGTCCTGTACGACGACCCGGCCCCCGACTTCGGCCCGCTGACCACCCTCGGCGCGCTCGTCGTCGCCGGCTGCACGGTCGCCACCCTGCTCACCGCGGCCGTGGAAGCCCGCCAGTGCCGCGCCGACACCATCGCGGCGCTGCTGCGCCTCGGCGCACCGGCCACGATGCTGCGGGGTGCCGCCGCTCTCCGCGCGGCCGCGCTGCTGGCTCTGTGCGGCCCGCTCGTCCTGGTGGTCGGCGCGCTGTCGGCGCTGCCGTCGGCCCGCTGAGCGCCGGGCGCGGAAAAGATTCCCGGCGACCGATGAGTCCGGCGCGGGCCGCCGGTCTACCCCACCGAGCGCGACAACCGCGTACGACCCGGACGGGAGAGGCCCCCATGTACCAGCAGATGATTTTCGTGAACCTGCCCGTGAACGACCTCGACGCCTCGAAGAAGTTCTTCACGGAGCTGGGCTACACGATCAACCCGCAGTTCAGTGACGAGAAGGCGGCCTCCGTGGTGATCAGCGACACCATCGTCGCGATGCTGCTGACCAAGCCGTTCTACGCGACCTTCACCAAGAAGCAGATCGCCGACGCGACGACGACCAGCGAGGTGCTGGTCTGCCTGAGCGCCGAGAGCCGCGAGAAGGTGGACGAACTGGTCGGCAAGGCGATCGCGGCCGGCGGCACGGAGACCGGCCAGACCCAGGACCATGGCTTCATGTACGGCCGCGCCTTCGACGACCTCGACGGCCACACCTGGGAAATCATGTGGATGGACCCGGCTGCCGTCCAGGGCTGATCCCCACGACCCGAACGTCCGTGCCAGCATGGGCGGGTGCATCCGACACCCGCCCAGCCGCTCCCCCACGCCTTCGACTCCGCTCGAGCAGGGGGGACCCCCATGGCCGCCCACGACCACGAGATCGAGTCCCTCGCGGAGTTCGACGAGGTGGTCGCCGAGCACGGCTCGCTCGCCCGCTTCCGCGTCCAGGCCGTCGATCTGACCGGCCGTACCGATGTCCTGCTCCGCCTCGACGCGACGGGCGCCGTCTTCCTCGGCTGCCCGATGGACCCCGGGGCCGCCGCCCACGTCCGGACCGCAGGCGCCCTGGTGTTCCCGCCGGTCCCGGGCCTTCCGTTCGATCCGTACCGGGGTTTCACCTACACACCCGCTGAGTTGTTCGAGTCGTTGGAGGAGGGCTACGAGGCGACGCCGGACGCGCGGGCCTACGCCTGGTTCCAGCGGACGAAGGCCGACGGTGACATCTTCTCCTCGATGCTCCGCGCGATCCACGACGACGCCGTCTCCGACGCCCTGGACGAACTCCTCGCCGGCACCCGGGTGGTGGGCGTCATGGGCGGTCACGCGATGGCCCGCGGCACGGACGCCTTCGCCGGTGCCGCCCGGCTCGGCCGCGAGCTGACCCGCGCCGGGTTCACCGTCGCCACCGGCGGCGGCCCGGGTGCCATGGAAGCCTCCAACCTCGGCGCGTACGCCGCTCCCTTCGCCGACGGCATGCTGGAGGACGCGCTCCGGCTGCTGGCCAAGGCGCCCTCGTTCCGGCCCTCGGTCACGGACTGGGCGCGCGCCGCCTTCGAGGTGCGCGAACGCTGGCCCGGGGGCGGGGAGTCGGTGGGCATACCCACCTGGTTCTACGGTCACGAGCCGCCGAACGCCTTCGCCGCGCACATCGCCAAGTACTTCGCCAACGCCACGCGTGAGGACGGCCTGCTGGCCCGCTGCACCGCCGGTGTGGTGTTCCTGCCGGGCGCCGCCGGGACCGTGCAGGAGGTCTTCGACAACGCGACGCCGAACTACTACGAGTCGCGCGGCGAGCCGACCCCGATGGTGCTCGTGGACAGTGAGCACTGGACGCGGGAGCTGCCGGCCTGGCCGTTGCTGCAGTCGCTGGCCCGGGGGCGGGCGTTGGAGTCCCGTATCGCCCTTGTTGACCGGATCGAGCAGGCCACGGACGCGATCAAACGTCTCGGCGGTTAATAAGAGGGCAAAGTCAACGGCCGTGGATGGCATATGCGTTGACACTACTTATGGAGCACTTATAAACCTGTGAGCCTCCCGGGGGTGCTGGGGCCTCACCTCATCCGTCGCCCCGACTCCCCCTCCACCCCCCGCAATTGCACTCTGTAAAGGACAAACGTTGTCCATGACTCGCCGTAGCGTACGCCGTTCCGTGCGCGTTCTGGGTGTCGCCTCCGGGTCCGCGGCGCTGGTGCTGGGCCTGACCGGCTCCGCGCTCGCCTGCAACATCAAGGACTTCTCCGCCGAAGCCAAGTGCGACGGCGAGAAGGGCGTCATCGTCGTCACCGACACCGACCCCTCCGCCGCCGAGGGCACCATCAGCGTCTTCCTCAAGGGCGTGGGCGGCGTCGAGAGCAAGGTCGGCGAGCAGCCGGTCAAGGGCTCGAAGGAAGGTGTCCAGCTCACCTTCTCCGAGGACTGGAAGCCGAACGCCACCTACCGGGTCCACGTCAAGGCCGCCAATGTCGACCAGGACATCCAGCCCGACCTGGTGACCCCGTCCACCGCCTGCAAGACCGAGAGCAAGCCCCCGAAGCCGACGGCCACCGCGACGCGGTCCCCGTCCTCGTCCCCGTCCCCGTCCAAGTCCGCTCCGGCCGAGCCGGCGACCCCGGCCCCCTCGGCCTCCGAGTCCAGCTCCGCCCCGGCGGGCACCTCGGACAACGCGCCCTCCCCGGCGGTCGGTGACTCCAACCTCGCCGAGACCGGTGCCGGATCCAACACCGGGCTGATCGCGGGTGTCGCGGGAGCCCTGGTGCTCGTCGGCGGTGGCGCGGTCTGGTTCGGCATCCGCCGTCGCGGAGCACGCAACAGCGGCTGATGCCGGACCGCCGATCAGCGCCCGACGCCCCACCGCCGTAGCAAGCCGCGGCCCGTCCCCCGACCCGGGGGACGGGCCGCGGTCGTTCACCGGCCGGCGTGCGTCAGCCGAAGGTGGCCCGCTCCGGCGTGCGTCGCCGAACCTGGCCCGCTCCGGCGTGCGTCAGCCGAAGGTGGCCCGTTCCAGCCAGAACTCCAGCAGCTCCCGCTCGCCGAGCACCTCCAGGCCGGGGCTGTCCAGTGGCAGCCGGCGGTAGAAGGCGAGCAGCACCGAGGTGAGCGGGCCGCGCAGGGCGACCGTGGCCTTCTCGTGCCCGCGCCGCCAGCCGATCCCGTCCTCGCCGAGTTCGACGAGCCACTCGGCGTTCGCCTGCGGGCCGGTGTCGGTGGCGTGCAGATGAATGCTCTTGCCCGGGCCGCGCAGTTCCTTCGCCGCCCCGTGCGGAATGGTCCGCTGCACCCAGCGCACGATCTCGAGCCACTCGTCCAGCGCGTCCGCCGCGATGTCCGGGGCGACCTCGTAGGGCAGTCCGGCCGCCAGCGTGGCGTCGGCGCGGTGCACGGTGATCTCGTGGGTCATGCGGCGGGCCCAGAACCCGGCGTTCAGCACCCCGGCCCACCCCCACACGACGGCATCCGGGCCGGCCTCGCGCAGCGCGCCGGCGACCAGTGCGCCGCTCTCCGCGAACCACTTGTCCAGGGCGCCGGCGTCGCCGCGCTTCTGCGGCCCCCCGGCCAGCGGCACCTGCTCGGGCGGGATGTTCTCCTGCGCCCGGCTGCGCACCAGGGCGTCCACCCAGCGCAGGGCCCCGCCCATGTGCCGTACGAGGTCTTCGAGTGACCAGTCCGGGCAGGTCGGCACGGTCGCGGAGAGGTCGGCGCCGGAGGCCAGCACGGCTCTCAACCGGTCGACCTGATGGGCGATTTCATCGCAGTAGCGGTCATGCGCGAGCGAAGGCATGGCTTCACCCTATGGGCGCGTGATCAGTCGAGCACGACGATTTCGGCTCCGTCGAACTCCACGCCGACCGTCGCCCCGGCCTCCGGTGCGTCCCGGAGTGCACAGGCGGCCTCCAGCCGCGGGGCGCCCTCCGGCTGGAGGTGGACGGTGACATGGGTGCCCTTGAAGGTGCGGGCGGTGACCGTGCAGGGCAGGCCCTGGTCGGCCGGCCCGAGCCGGACCCCCGCGGGGCGGACCAGGACCGTACGGCTGCCCTGTGCGCAGCCGTCGGGCACCGGCAGCTTGCCCCAGGGACTGTCGGCGGCCGCACCGGAGACGGTCGCCTCGACCACGTTGTCGAAGCCGAGGAAGCGTGCCACGAACGCATCGGCGGGCCGCTGCCACACCTCGAGCGGCGTGCCGGTCTGCGCGATCCGCCCGTCCCGCATCACCACCACCCGGTCGGCCAGGGCGAACGCCTCGCCCTGGTCGTGCGTGACGGCGAGCACCGTGGTGCCCAACCGCCCGAACAGCTCCCGCAGTTCGACCACGAGCCGCTCCCGCAGCGAGCGGTCGAGCTGGCCGAGCGGCTCGTCCAGCATGAGGATCCGGGGCCGGGGCGCGAGCGCGCGGGCGAGCGCGACGCGCTGCTGCTCCCCGCCGGACAGCCCGGCCACGGCCCGCCGGGCGGCCCCCGGCAGCCCCACCAGCTCCAGCAACTGCCCGACCTCACTGTCCCGTTCGGCCTTGCCGACACCGTGCATGCGCAGCCCGAACGCCACGTTCGCGCCGACGTCCCGCTGCGGGAACAACTGGTGGTCCTGGAACATCAGCCCGACACCGCGCTTGTGCGCGGGCACCCCCGTCTGGTCCCGGCCGTCGAGCAACACCCGCCCGGCGTCGAGGGGTTGCAGACCCGCCACCGCCCTGAGCAGGGTCGACTTCCCGCTGCCGCTGGGCCCGAGCACACACACCACCTCGTGCTCGGCAACATCCAGGCCGACCGCGTCGAGCACTGCGCGGCCACCGAAGCGTACGGTCGCGGCATCGAGGCTCAGCAGCATCAGAACTCCCCCGTCCGGTCGGTGCGAAGCCGCTCCAGAACGAGCAGCGCGGCGGCACACACCACCATCAGAATGGTCGAAAGGGCCATCGCCTGGCCGTAGTTGACTTCGCCGGGGCGGCTCAGCAGCCGGGCCACGGCGACCGGCAGCGTCGGGTTGTCGGGCCGGGCGATGAACACGGTCGCCCCGAACTCGCCGAGCGAGACGGCGAACGCGAACCCGGCCGCGACCAGCAGCGCGCGCCGCACCATCGGCAGGTCCACCTCCCGCCACACCCGCCAGGGCGAGGCCCCGAGCACGGCCGCCGCCTCCCTGAGCCGGACGTCCACCGCGCGCAGCACCGGCAGCATGGTGCGTACGACGAAGGGGGCGCCGACCAGTGCCTGGGCGAGCGGCACCAGGATCCAGGACTGGCGCAGGTCCAGCGGCGGCTCGTCGAGCGCGATCAGGAAGCCGAAGCCGACGGTCACCGCGGAGACGCCGAGGGGAAGCATCAGCAGCGCGTCGAAGCCCCGTACCAGCCGCCCCGCGTCCCGCCGGGCGAGCGCCGCGGCGGCGAGACCTCCGATCACGACGGCGATGGCGGTGGCGGCGAGGGCGTACTGCAGCGAGGTCCACACGGCGGTCACGGGCGCGACCAGGAACGTACCGCCGTCCGCGTCGGTCAGTGCCCGGTAGTAGCCGAAGCCGGGCGCGTCGAGCGAGCGCCGGACGAGGACGGCGAGCGGCAGGACCAGGAGCAGGGCGATGGTGCCGAGGACCCCGGCGAGCAGCGCCCACTGACCGGCGCCGCGCGGCCGGCGGGCGGTCACCCTCGGGTCGACGAGCCGCAGCGCGGTCTCCCGCCGCCGTACCGTCCACGCGTGCACGGCGAGGATCGCGCCGACGGCGGCGAACTGGAGGAGGGTGAGGACGGCGGCCGTGGACAGGTCGAAGACGTCGGTGGTCTGCCGGTAGATCTCCACTTCGAGGGTGGAGAAGGTGGGGCCACCGAGGATCTGCACCACACCGAAGGAGGTGAAGGTGAACAGGAACACCATGAGCGCGGCGGCGGCCACGGCCGGCGCGAGCGCGGGCAGGGTGACCTTCCGCCAGGCCGCCGACGGCGAGGCACCCAGCATCCGGGCGGCCTCCTCCTGCCGGGGGTCGAGCTGGGACCAGAGCCCGCCCACGGTCCGTACGACGACAGCGAAGTTGAAGAAGACATGGGCCAGCAGGATCGCCCACACCGTGGTGTCCAGCCGTACCCCCCACAGCTCGTCCAGCAGCCCGTTGTGCCCGACCAGCGCCAGGAAGGCGCTCCCGGCGACGACGGTCGGCAGCACGAACGGCACGGTGACGACGGCCCGCAGCAGCTGCTTGCCCGGGAAGTCCAAGCGGGCGAAGACGTAGGCGGCGGGCAGCGCGAGCAGCAGGGTGAGCGCGGTGGAGGCGAGCGCCTGCCAGGTGGTGAACCACAGCACGTGCCGGATGTCCGGCTGTCCGGCCACGTCCACGATGCGCCCGAACCGCCAGGCGCCGTCCACCTTCAGCCCGCGCGCGATGATAGCGGCCACGGGCCAGGCGAAGAACAGCGCGAAGAACGCGACGGGCAGGGCCATCAGCCCGAGCCGCGCCGCGTTCCCCCGCCGGGACCGGGCTACTTCAGTACGAGTGACGTCCACGACTTGACCCACTGGTCACGGTGGCCGGCGATCTCGGCCGGGGCCATGGTCTCGGGGTGCTCGGCGGCCGGCCCGTACTTCGTGAAGTCCGCGGGGACCTTCGCGCCCTGCACCACCGGGTAGACGAACATGTTCAGCGGCATGTCCTCCTGGAACTGCCGGGAGACCAGGAAGTCGAGGAACGCCTTGCCGCCCTCGGTGTTCCCGGCGTTGCTCAGCAGCCCCGCGAACTCGATCTGCCGGAAGCAGGTGCCGGTGGCCACGCCGGTCGGTGCGGTGCTGGGCCGCTTCTTGGCGTAGATCACCTCGGCGGGCGGGGAGGAGGCGTACGACACGACGAGCGGCCGGTCGCCACCGGCCTTCTTGCCCTCCGACGATCCGGAGAACTCCCGGTAGTACGCCTGGTCCCAGCCGTCGACGACCTTGACGCCGTTGGCCTTCAGCTTCTTCCAGTAGTCCTGCCAGCCGTCGTCCCCGAACCGCGCGGCGCTGCCGAGCAGGAAGCCGAGGCCCGGCGAGGAGGTGGCCGCGTTCTCGGTGACGAGGAGGTCCTTGTACGCGGGCTTGGCGAGGTCGGCGAAGGACTGCGGCGGGGTCAGCTTGTGCTGCGCGAAGTACGCCTTGTCGTAGTTGACGCAGATGTCGCCGTGGTCGACGGGTGTGACCCGGTGCCTGTCCTTGTCGAGCTGGTACTGGGCGCCGACCTTGTCGAGTCCCTTGGCCTCGTACGGCTGGAACAGGCCGTTGTCCAGGGCCCGGGAGAGCAGGGTGTTGTCGACGCCGAAGAGGACGTCGCCCTGCGGGTTGTCCTTGGTCAGGATCGCCTTGTTGACCGCCTGCCCGGCGTCGCCGTCCTCGAGGAACCGGACCTTGTACCCGGACTGCTTCTCGAAGTCCTTGATGACGCTCTTGGAGACGCTCCACGAGTTGTGGCTGACCAGGGTCACGGTCTTGGTGTCCGCGGAGCCCTTGTCGTCGGTCGAACCGCACGCGGACAGCGTGACCATGCCGAGTCCTACGGCCACGGCCACGAAGGTCTTGATGTGCACTGGATGTCCTCCTGGGGTTGGCCAGGAAGAGACGCGGCCCTGCCCGGGCCTCTCACGGGGAGAACCCGGGCAGGGCGCAACAGCTTGAGTGATGACCGAACTCCCTACCCAGAATGACCTGGGCGAGGTTCAGAGGGTCTGCGGCCCTGTCCGCCGCACTCTCAGCGCTGTGGCGCTCCCCTGTCGGATTATGAAGATGTGTGGACGTGGCCAGATTACCGCTCGGTGGCAGCGAGCTGACCACAGGCTCCGTCGATCTCCTGACCACGGGTGTCCCGGATCGTGACGGCCACACCGTGCGCGGCGATTGCCTCCACGAACGCCTTCTCGTCCTCAGGCCGCGACGCGGTCCACTTCGAGCCCGGCGTGGGGTTCAGCGGGATGAGGTTGACGTGCACGGGCTTGCCCTTGAGCAGCCGGCCGAGCCGGTCACCACGCCAGGCCTGGTCGTTGATGTCGCGGATCAGCGCGTACTCGATCGACAGCCGACGGCCCGACTTCTCGACGTACTCGAATCCGGCGTCCAGCACCTCGCGCACCTTCCACCGCGTGTTCACGGGGACGAGGGTGTCGCGCAGCTCGTCGTCGGGGGCGTGCAGGGAGATCGCGAGCCGGCACTTGAAGCCCTCGTCGGCGAACCGGTGGATGGCCGGCACGAGCCCGACGGTCGACACGGTGATCCCGCGCTGCGACAGCCCGAGCCCGTCCGGGGCGGGATCGGTCAGGGCCCGGATCGCACCGACGACTCGCTTGTAGTTGGCGAGCGGCTCGCCCATCCCCATGAAGACGATGTTGGACAGCCGCGCCGGCCCACCGGGAACCTCGCCGTCCCTGAGCGCCCGCATGCCGTCCACGATCTGGTGGACGATCTCGGCGGTGGACAGGTTCCGGTCGAGCCCGGCCTGCCCCGTGGCGCAGAAGGGACAGTTCATCCCGCATCCCGCCTGCGAGCTGATGCACATGGTGACCCGGTCCGGGTACCGCATCAGCACGGACTCGACGAGCGTGCCGTCGAAGAGCCGCCACAGCGTCTTGCGCGTGGTCCCCTGGTCGGTGGACTGATGCCGGACGACGGTCATCAGGTCCGGGAACAGCGCCTCGCGCAGCTTCTCCCGGGAACCGGCCGGAATGTCGGTCCACTCCTGGGGGTCGTGCGCGTACCGCGCGAAGTAGTGCTGCGAGAGCTGCTTGGCACGAAACGGCTTCTCCCCGATCTCGGCCACGGCGTCCTTGCGCTCGGCGGGCGAGAGGTCGGCGAGATGCCGCGGCGGCTTCTTGGCTCCGCGCGGCACGACGAAAGTGAGTTCTCCGGGCTTAGGCATGGCTGTACCAGTGTCTCAGATCCACTTGGGTGACCTGGGGCCGTCGCTCGCTACGACTGCCGTCGGTAGGCGTCACCGGTCGTCACTGGCGGCCCCGGTCGGCCGGGGACGGCCCAGCGGGTGAGGCCGTGCGCCCGGGCTGAGCTGCCGCTGTCTGCCGTTCCGATCTGCTCACGTGGAGCAGATCGTCCATAGCGCTACGTGCAGCCACCACGAAGCCCGTGGTTCCCGCCGTTCCCCCTGCATCGGGCACGGAAGGGGCACGGAGCGGGAGGGGAAGGCATGTCAGGCACGACGGATTGGCTGAGTGCAGCTGGCGGAATCGTTGCGCGATTGGAGGGCCTGCCGGGATCTGGGCTGCTTGGCAGCAGCATCGTGAGATGCGGCGCCAACGACAGCTTGAAGAACGACGCAGGCAGGGGCCGCCCGCTGAGCTTCAGGGTCTACTGCTCAAGCTGAGGCGGATCGGGGAAGAGGCCAGCCGCCATTACAGGGATAGGGGGTGGTGGGAGCAGGCTGAGGGCCAGGATGCACTGCGGCGCATTGCCGAGCTACAGCCGCTGGTCCGTGATCCGCTGCTCTCAACTCTGCTCGACGCCACTCAAGGCACCTACCAACGGTGCGCACGGTGGGTAGTTGAGAGCTACATGAACGAGGAACAGCGCTTGACCACTGCTTCTCGCCAAGCCCACACAGCAGACGACTTGATCAGGAATGCCGAGAAAGCCTTGGAGCGATTCGACACGCTCCACCCAGGATGACAGGTCGACTGAACGACTTCGGAAGCAGCCCCCTGCACCGCCTTCACCGACTGGCGCGTCAAACACCGCGCGCCGCGCTGCGTTTGACCCGCGACGGCGATCTCCGCCTCTTCGACGGCCATGGGACTTACGTCAGTCCGCAAGGTGTGCCGGCCGGGACAGCACCCCTCGACGGCACCCGCGTGCTCGTCCTGCATCCGCCGAACGGCAGCTACGCCCTGGGCGTGGGTCGAGTGTTCGAGCACATGATTCCGACCCGCCGGCTCGACCGGATCCTGGAGCCGGCGGAGACGCAACGCTGGCTCTCCCGCGTGGCTCCCGCCGTCGAGAACGACCTGATGGCCGACTGAGGACTGTTTTCGCGATCGTATTGCCCGTCAGGGCAACGGCAGAGGGCACCGGCAGACCGCGTTAGTCTCCGATCATGGCCTTGCGACCTGATGAGTTCCACGACCACGCGCGTGCGGCGGCGGACGCTGCGCTCCGGCTTCCGTTGGCCCGGATGACCAGCTGGGACGTAAGCCCGTTCGAACCTGAGGGACTGCGCGTCGCGCCGCTGCGCGCGCCCGTTCTGCCCGAGCCGGAACGGCACGGCGAGGACCCGGCGAGTTGCGACGTGTGCCGCGCCCGAGACGAAGGCATCTGGTTCACCGAGCGCTGGCGTCTGGCCCGGGTCACGGGCGTCGGTGTGCCGCTGGTGCTGATGCTGTACCCCCGCGACCACTACGACATGGCGGATCTGCCCGACGAGATGGCCGCCGAGCTGGGGGTGCTGACCACACACATCGTCCGCCATGTGCAGGCACTGGCACATGTCTCCCGAGCCCACGTCTACCGGATCGGGGACGGGGCCGCACACCTGCACATCTGGTTCTTCGCCCGGCCCGAGGGGCAGGCCCAGCTGTATGGGTCGTGGCTGCCCATCTGGGACGACCTGCTGCCGGAGTACCCGGCGGACGTAGCCGCCGCGGACGCGGCGGACGTCGCTGACGCCTTGGTCACCTCGTACGGAGGCCGCCGCTCGGCCACGGACGAGCAGATGCACGTCTGAGCAACCCTGCGCGTCGCCCGGGGGCATCCGGCCGGCGTCGTGCAACTGCCGCCCGTGGCCTCCCTGTCGTGCCCGTTCCTCCTGGCCCAGGCCGGGTCACACCGTCTTGACCTGGCCGCCGTCGATCGTGAACTCGGCTCCGGTGATGTTGCCGGCGAGGGGTGAGGCGAGGAACAGGGTCAGGTCGGCGACTTCGTGGGGTTCGGTGACGCGGCCGGTGGAGATGCCCATGCTCCTCGGGACGACGACGTCCATGGCTTCCTGCGCACTGGTGCCGGCCTGGGCCGCGGTGGCGTCGGCGAAGCCGCCCGGGGCGGTCCAGAAGGGGGTGCGGACCGGGCCGGGGGCGATCGCGTTGACCCGGACGCCGCGCGGGGCGAACTCCTCGGACAGCGACTTCGTCAGGCTCGTCAGGGCGGCTTTGGCCGCGGAGTAGTCCACGACCGCGGGGAAGGGCAGACGGGCGTTGATGGAGCTGATGTTGACGATGGCGGCGCCGTCCGCCTCCAGGAGGTGGGGAAGCGCCGCGCGGCTCGCCCGGACCGCGCTGAACAGGGTGAGGTCGAAGATCCGTTGCCACTCGGCGTCGTCGGTGTCCAGGAAGCCCGGGCGGGGCGTCGCGGCGCCCAAGTTGTTGACCAGGATGTCCACCCTGCCGTACCGGTCCACCGCGGTCCGGACGAGCGTCTCCGGTCCGTCCGCGGTGGACAGGTCGACGGGGACCGCGGTGACGCGGTGCTGTTCCTGAAGCGCCGCCAGCTCGGGGGTGACGCTCCGGCTGCCGGCGACGACCCGCGCGCCTTCCCTGGCGAACGCTTCGGCGATGGCCAGGCCGATGCCCTTGCTCGCCCCGGTGACGACGGCGACCTTGTCGTTGAGCCGCAGGTCCATGACGCCTGTCCTCACCAGGTCACGGGCAGGGTCCTGGGGCCACGGATCAGGCCCTGGAGCTGGAACCCGACCTCTTGCGGCGGCACGGCGAGCCGGATCCGGGGGAATCGGGCGAGGACCGTGCCGATCATGACCTCGGCCTCCATACGGGCCATGATCGCGGCCAGACAGTGGTGCGGACCGTGCCCGAAGGCCAGGTGGGGGCCGTTGTCCCGGTCGAAGTCCAGGGCGTCGGGGTCGGGGAAGACCTCGGGGTCGCGGTTGGCGGCGACGTACGCGTTGTAGACCACGTCGCCGGCCCGGATCAGGTGGCCGCCGACCACCACGTCGTCGGTCGCGACCCGGGGAATGCCGACGCCGTTGCGGTGCGGGACGTAGCGGAAGAGTTCCTCCACGGCCCGTGGCAGCAGCTCCGGCTCCCGGCGCAGCCGGTCCAGCTGATCCGGGTGGGTGAGCAGCGCGTACATCATCGAGCCGCTGTTGTTGCGGACCGCGTGCCCGGCGCTGACCTGGACGGCGGTGGCGAGGGAGATCGCCTCGTCGTCGGTGATCTCGCCGGCCTGCGCGGCCTGCGCCAGCACGCCGGCCAGGTCCTCGCGGGGCTCCTCGCGGCGGCGCTGGAGCAGTTCGGCGATGCGGGCCCGGGTGGCACGGGCGGCCGCTTTGGCGCGTTCCCTGGAGTCGGCGCCCGCCGACAGCAGAGCCTCGCCCGTCTCGGCCCAGCGGTGCCAGTCCCGCTCGTCCACGCCGAGGAAGTCGCGGACCACGGCGATCGGGAAGGGGCCGTGCAGGTATTCCATGAGGTCGGCCGGTGCGCCGGCGTGTTCCATCGCGTCCAGCAGATCGGCGGCCCTGCGCTCCGCCAGCGGGCGCAGCCGCTGCATGCTCGTCCCGGTGAAAGCGCGGGCGACGACCCGGCGCAGCCGGGTGTGCCGGGGCGGATCGATGTACTGCACGCCCGCCGACTGCGAGGCGACCGGTACCGGGCGCATGGAGGTGACATGGCGGCCGACGACCTGTTCCCGGGAGAAGCGCGGGTCGGAGGTGACGAAGCGGACGTCCTCGTACCGGGTGACCAGCCAGGCGTGCCCCTCGCCGTGCGGCAGCCTGATCCGGGTGACCGGCTCCTCGCGCAGCAGTGCGTCCAGGAACGGGTCGGGGTCGAGTGCGGGCAGGTCGTCGACGGCCCAGAGCCTGACCGGGGGCGAGGCGGGGACGGGGGTCCGGGCGGGGGCCGGGGCTGGGTCGAGGGGCATGGGGCACACTCCCTGCTGCGTCACCGGGCGGCGGAGAAGACCGTCCTCTGAGGGAGTCTGGGGCCGCCGGACCGGCCCCGGCGATTTCTGCTGCGACATCCGGGTACGCCGACGGGCCCCCGCCCTGCGTCCAGGACGGGGGCCCGCAAGCCCGTACGATGCCCGGCTCACGACGAGCCGACGGCCACGACGAGCCGACGGCCACGGCGGGCCGCCTGCAACTGCGACCGCGACCGCGACTGCGGCCACAGCCGACCGCATCCGGCATCAGCGGCCGGACGGCGGGAGGCGTCAGCTGACCGCAGCCGAACCGCGGGAGGCATCCGCTACCGACAGCCGAACCGCGGGAGCGTCATCTGACGGCGGCCGACGTGAGCCGCCGACGTCAGCTGCTGCCGACGAACACCACCATCAGCAGCCACACGACCGGAGCCGTGGGCAGCAGCGAGTCCAGGCGGTCCATGATGCCGCCGTGACCGGGGAGCAAGGTGCCCATGTCCTTGATGCCCAGGTCCCGCTTGATCATGGATTCGCCGAGGTCGCCCAGGGTGGCACTGGCCGCGACCGCAAGGCCGAGGAGCAGACCCTGCCACCAGGTGCCGTCGTTGATCAGGAAGTGCATGGCCAACGCGCCCGCGGCCATCGCGAACAGCACCGCACCCAGCAGGCCCTCACGGGTCTTGCCGGGGCTGATGCGCGGGGCGAGCTTGTGCCTGCCGAAGCGCCAGCCGACCGCGTACGCGCCGGTGTCGCTGACGACCGTCAGGAGCAGGAAGGTGAGCACCCGCCACGGGCCGTCGTCGGCAGTGAGCATCAGCGCGACGAACGTGGCCAGGAAAGGCACGTAGAACGCCGCGAAGACACCGGCCGTGACGTCCTTGAGGTAGCCCTCCGGGGGTTCGGTCATGCGCCACACCAGGACGGCCAGGGCGGTGAGGGCCATGGCGACCCACGCGCCCTCGGCGCCGCGCACATAGCCGGCGACGACCATCGCCGCACCGCCCAGCGCGAGCGGCACGAGCGGCGCCTTGATGCCCTTGCGCTCCTGCAGCCTGCTGGTCAGCTCCCACAGGCCGACGACGACGGCGACCGCGATCACGCCTACGAACACGGCCTTCTCGATGAACAGAGAGGCGATGATCACCACACCGAGCCCGACACCGACGCCTATGGCCGCGCTCAGGTCGCGGCCCGCGCTCTTCTTCTGCGGCGCCGGCGGCGTCTGCGGGGCGTCGGGCATGGGCTCCGGGTTCTGGGTCTCGGCCGGGAGTCCCCCGGTCTGGAACGTCACATCTCCGAACAAGGGGCCGCTCAGCCGAGCGGCCCCCCGGTCGTCGTCCTGGCTCCCGCCGTACACGGGTACCTCGGGCACGATGGGCATGGGGCGAGTCTGCTGCGCCTCAGGCGCATCGTACGCGGGACCCGCCGGGGCGGCCCCCTGGACAGGCCCACCCTCGGTGGGCCCCCAGTACCCGGCCTGCCCCACGTGTGGCGGTGCCCCCCAGGAAGAGTCGCTCATCAGACTTCGAGCAGCTCCGCTTCCTTGTGCTTGAGAAGCTCGTCCACCTGGGCGACGTACTTCGCCGTCAGGTCGTCGAGGTCCTTCTCCGCACGGCGGCCCTCGTCCTCACCGACCTCGCCGTCCTTGATCAGCTTGTCGATGGCGTCCTTGGCCTTGCGGCGGACGGAACGGATCGAGACCTTCGCGTCCTCGCCCTTGCCCTTGGCGACCTTGATGTAGTCGCGGCGGCGCTCCTCGGTCAGCTCGGGGAACACCACACGGATGATGTTGCCGTCGTTGCTGGGGTTGACGCCCAGGTCGGAGTCGCGGATGGCCTGCTCGATGTTGCGCAGCGCGCTCTTGTCGAACGGGGTCACGACCGCCATGCGCGGCTCCGGCACGGAGAACGAGGCCAGCTGGTTGATCGGCGTCGGGGCACCGTAGTAGTCGGCCACGATCTTGTTGAACATCGCCGGGTGCGCACGGCCGGTGCGGATCGCGGCGAAGTCCTCCTTGGCGACCACGACGGCCTTCTCCATCTTCTCCTCGGCCTCGAGGAGGGTCTCTTCGATCACCACTTGCTCCTGCGTGTCTTGAGTAAGGCCCGGCTGCGGTTCCTGAAGTCGGTCGGCGGCCGGCTGCGTCGCGTCTTCTTCCCTGCACGGTTCCCGACCGGCAGGACATTGTCCATCCCCCGGCCAGGGCGCGTCCCGTCCGTCCCTCGGACAGGCGGTCGGGCGCCGGGGTGTGCCGGTCAGTCCCGGCTGCCCTGGTCGCTCACCAGCGTGCCGATCTTCTCACCCTTGACGGCGCGGGCGATATTGCCCTCCGCCAGAAGCTCGAAGACGAGGATCGGGAGCTTGTTGTCGCGGCACAGCGTGATGGCGGTGGCGTCGGCGACCTTGAGGTCACGGGTGATGACCTCGCCGTAGCCCAGGGCGTCGAACTTGACGGCGTCCGGGTTGGTCTTGGGGTCGGAGTCGTACACCCCGTCGACGCCGTTCTTGCCCATGAGCAGCGCCTCGGCGTCGATCTCCAGGGCGCGCTGGGCGGCGGTGGTGTCGGTGGAGAAGTACGGCATGCCCATACCGGCGCCGAAGATGACCACACGGCCCTTCTCCAGGTGCCGCACGGCGCGCAGCGGGATGTACGGCTCGGCGACCTGGCCCATGGTGATGGCGGTCTGCACGCGGGACTGGATGCCCTCCTTCTCCAGGAAGTCCTGGAGGGCGAGGCAGTTCATCACGGTGCCGAGCATGCCCATGTAGTCGGAGCGGGCGCGGTCCATACCGCGCTGCTGGAGTTCGGCGCCGCGGAAGAAATTGCCGCCGCCGATGACGACCGCGACCTGCGCACCGTCACGCACGACGGCGGCGATCTCGCGGGCGATCTTGTGCACCACGTCCGGGTCGACGCCCAGGCCCCCGCCACCGGAGAAGGCCTCTCCGGACAGCTTCAGCAGAAACCGGCCGCGTACTTTGCCGTCGTCGCTCTTCTGGGCCTTGGTGGTCATGGGGGATCCCGCCTCTTTCAGGTGTTGCACATACGAAGAAGGCCATTGCCGATGGGGTTGCTTTTCGCTCCCATACGCGGCAATGGCCTCCTCGTCAGATCTGCTGCCGTCCGCCCCACGCCGGGGTGCGGCGGTGTGCGCGGACGACTGCTGTCGACCCTATCGGGATTTCCCGGGGGATTTCTCCGTGGGTCGCGCGTCGATCGCGGTACGGACTCAGATGCCGACCTTGATGCGCGAGAAGCGCTTCAGGGTGACACCGGCCTCGTCCAGAACCTTCTGGACCGACTTCTTGTTGTCGAGCGCGTACGGCTGGCCGAGCAGCGTGGCGTCCTTGAAGAAGCCGTTCAGACGACCCTCGACGATCTTGGCGATCGCGGCCTCGGGCTTGCCCTCGGCGCGGGTGGTCTCCTCGGCGATGCGGCGCTCGGACTCGACGACCTCGGCCGGCACCTCGTCCTTGGAGAGGTACTTCGGCGCGAAGGCGGCGATGTGCTGGGCGACGCCCTTGGCGACCTCGGCGTTCGGCTTGTCGAGCTCGACCAGGACACCGATCTGCGGGGGCAGGTCGGGCATGGTGCGGTGCATGTAGGCGGTGACGTAGCCGTCGGAGAACTGCGCGAAGCGGTCCAGGACGATCTTCTCGCCGAGGTTGGCGTTGGCCTCGTCCACGAACGCCTGGACGGTCTTGCCGGCCTCGATCTCGGAGGCGAGCAGGGCCTCGAGGTCGGCCGGGTTGGTCTTGGCGACGTGCTCGGCGATGGCCTTGGCCACGGCCTGGAACTTCTCGCCCTTGGCGACGAAGTCCGTCTCGCACTTCAGCTCGACCAGAACGCCGGAGGAGTTGTCGTCGGCGATGATGGAGACCACGGCGCCGTTCTCGGCGGAGCGGCCCTCGCGCTTGGCGACGCCCTTCTGGCCCTTGATGCGCAGCGCCTCGACGGCCTTGTCGACGTTGCCCTCGGCCTCGTCCAGCGCCTTCTTGCAGTCCATCATGCCGGCGCCGGTCAGCTCACGGAGCTTCTTGACGTCGGCGGCGGTGTAGTTCGCCATGAGTCTGTGAGTCTTTCTCGAAGTCTGGAAGATCTTCAGAAGATCCGCACGGTGTGCGTTCCACATGTAGTCGCGGTTCGCATACGCCGTGCCGACCTGCGGATGAACAGCGGGGGCGGACTTCACCGCGCCGGAGGCGCTGCCGGGAGCCGCCCCCGCCGTTCACACCGACGTCAGGCCTGCTCGGCCTCGGCGGCCTTCTCGCCCTCGGCCGGGGCGGCCTCGGCGGTGGCCTCGGCAGCAGGGGCCTCGGCAGCAGGGGCCTCGGCGGCCGGAGCCTCGGCAGCCGGAGCCTCGTCCTTCTTCTCACCCTCGAGCAGGTCGCGCTCCCACTCGGCGAGCGGCTCGCCCGCGGCCTTCTCGCCCTTGTCGCCGGTGGCGACGCCGGAGCGGGCGATGAGGCCCTCGGCGACGGCGTCGGCGATCACACGGGTGAGCAGGGTGACGGAGCGGATCGCGTCGTCGTTGCCCGGGATCTTGTAGTCGACCTCGTCGGGGTCGCAGTTGGTGTCGAGGATCGCGACGACCGGGATGTTCAGCTTCCGGGCCTCACCGACGGCGATGTGCTCCTTCTTGGTGTCCACGATCCAGACGGCGCTGGGCACCTTCTGCATCTCGCGGATACCGCCGAGGGTCTTCTCCAGCTTGGCCTTCTCGCGGGAGAGGACCAGCAGCTCCTTCTTGGTCAGACCGGAGGCGGCGACGTCCTCGAAGTCGATCTGCTCAAGCTCCTTGAGGCGCTGCAGACGCTTGTAGACGGTCGAGAAGTTGGTGAGCATGCCGCCCAGCCAGCGCTGGTTGACGAAGGGCATGCCGACGCGGGTGGCCTGCTCGGCGATGGCCTCCTGCGCCTGCTTCTTCGTGCCGACGAACATGACCGTGCCGCCGTGGGCGACGGTCTCCTTGACGAACTCGTAGGCGCGGTCGATGTACGACAGCGACTGGAGCAGGTCGATGATGTAGATGCCGTTGCGCTCGGTGAAGATGAAGCGCTTCATCTTCGGGTTCCAGCGACGGGTCTGGTGACCGAAGTGGACGCCGCTCTCCAGCAGCTCCCGCATCGTGACGACGGCCATGGCCGTATCTCCTTGGTGTTCTCGGTTGTGCCGCGCCCGCCGGACGGCGGTCGCGCCTGACGCCCGCGATGCGCCGTGCCGCGAAGGACCGAGAGGCGCTTGGTAGGAACCGTTGCCGGCTGCCGTACCGGGGCGTGCGAAGTCGACCCGGTGACCCGGATCGCCAGAAGAAGTGTACGGGACCGGCGGGGCACCGGGTGACGCCGCTGTCCACAACCGGCTGGTGGTCCACAGGCTCCGGCCGTGTTCGGCGCGAGTACGGGACGCTTCCGGCATGCCACGAGCAATGCGATCCACGGCCGTGCGAGCGGTCTTGCTACTGGGGGTGACGATGCTGGCCCTCACCCCGCCGGCCTGGGCAGATCGCCCACGTCCGGCACCTCCGGCACCCCTGCATCCCCCGGTCCCACCCCTCGCCCGCACCTGGCCGGTCGGCGCCCGGCCTCCGGTGTTGCGGGGGTGGCGGCCACCGGCGACGGTCTACGGGCCCGGGCACCGGGGGGTGGACCTGGCGGCCCCGGCCGGCTCTCCGGTACGGGCGGTGGCACCGGGCCGCGTGTCGTTCGCGGGCCGGGTGGCCGGGCGGGGCGTGGTGTCGGTGGAGCTGGCGGACACGGATCTGCGCACGACGTACGAGCCGCTGCGCCCTTCGGTGGAAAAGGGGGCGCGGGTGGCGGCGGGCGAGGTGGTGGGAGTGTCGGAGCCGAGCGGGTCACACTGCGCACCGACGACGTGCGTGCACTGGGGCCTGCTGAGGGGAGTGACCTACCTGGACCCCCTGTCGCTGCTTCCGCCGTGGCTGCTGCGCAGGGGGCCGTCCAGGCTGCTGCCGCTCGTGCCCTAGCCACGGGCCGCCGCTCGCGGCTCAGCCGCGGGCCGTCGCTCGTGCCGCAGCCGCGGACCGCCTGTGGCCGGTCGCGCAGTTCCCCGCGCCCCTCCGGGCGCCCGCGGTCGCCGACAGCCGGGCCGCTCAGCCCTGCACGCCCGGCAGAGCCACCACCGCCGCGGCGCCCGCCACGACAGAGGAGTCCTCCGCCGCGCCCGGCCCGAAGCTCAGCCCTACCCCGCAGCGCCATCGCCACCGCGGCGCCCGCCACGACAGAGGAGTCCTCCGCCGCGCCCGGCCCGAAGCTCAGCCCTGCACACCCCGCAGTGCCATCGCCACCGCGGCGTCCGTCACCACGGAGGGGTCCCCCGCCGCGCCCAGTTCGATCCGTCGCACCGCCGCGTCCACGACACCCTGCAGCAGCATCGCCGCCAGCCTGGGCTGCTCGTGTCCCATCTCCCCCAGCGCCTCGACGACCATCGCGACGAGCCCGCCGTGGGCCGCCCGGATCTTCTCCCGGGCGCCGGCGTCCAGCTCGCTCGCGGAGATGGCCACGACCGCCCGGTGCCGCCGGTCCCCGACCAGGGTCAGCTGCTGCCGGACATACGCCTCGACCTTGCCGTCGGGCGAGGCGGCGCGCTCCATCGCCGCCGCGACCTCCGCCGCCCACACCGGGAAGTCGACCTCGCACAGCTCCTCGACCACGGCCGCACGGGACCGGAAGTACTCGTACACGGACGACCGCGCCAGCCCCGTCCGCTCGGCCAGCGCGGGAAACGTCAGCGCCTCCGTACCGCCCTCGGACAGCAAGGAGCGAGCCGCGTCCAGCAAGGCGGCTCGCTGCATCGACCGGTGCTCGGCCACGGAGGCCGCTCGAATCCTTGGCACATCGACCACTTTACGGACACGCCGTCCCGGACGGGAGGACTCAGCGTCCGAAGCCCGCCAGCTTGGCCCGCAGCTGCAGCACCGACTTGGTGTGGATCTGGCTGACCCGGCTCTCGGTGACCCCGAGCACGTTGCCGATCTCGGCGAGGGTGAGCCCCTCGTAGTAGTACAGCGTGACCACGGTCTTCTCCCGCTCCGGCAGCGTATTGATCGCCCGGGCCAGAAACCGCCGCAGCTCCCGGTCCTCGGCCACCTCCACCGGGTTGTCGGCGGCGGTGTCCTCCAGCGTGTCCATCAGACTGAGCCGGTCCCCGCCCTCGCCGCCGACGTGCAGCAGCTCCTCCAGGGCGACCACGTTGGCCAGCGACAACTGGCTGAACACGGCATGGAGTTCATCGACCTCCATGCCCAGCTCGACGGCGACCTCCCCCTCCGTCGGCGTCCGGCGCAGCCGCGCCTCCAGGGTGGCGTAGGCCCGCTCGACGTTGCGCGCCTTCTGCCGGACCGAGCGGGGGATCCAGTCCAGCGCCCGCAGCTCGTCGATCATCGCGCCGCGGATCCGGGTGATCGCGTACGTCTCGAACTTGATCTCCCGGTCGATGTCGAACTTCTCGATCGCGTCGATCAGCCCGAACACTCCGGAGGAGACGAAGTCGGCCTGCTCGACGTTGGGCGGCAGCCCGACGCTCACCCGGCCTGCCACGTATTTGACCAGCGGCGAGTAGTGCAGGATCAACTGCTCCCGCAGCCGGTCGTCCCCCGTCGCCTTGTACGACCGCCACAGCTCGTCGAGCGTCGAGGGAGCGGGCGGCCGCACGCTGCCACCGTCGCGGGCGGCTGGGGGGATCGCCGCCCGGTCGGACCCGGAGGTGTGCTGGGGCATTCGTCGCCTTGTGCCGTTCTGCCGTGAAGTGCCGTGAAGTGCTCTGAAGTGGACGGGTGGGGGATGGGGAGGTGAAGTGGGCTGCCTGGGTGAGGTGTCGGTCTGGTGCCGGGTTGGCGCGATCTGCGCCACCGCCTTCGTGAGCGTAGCGTGACTGAGGAGTCGCGGTGTGCGAACAGCGAGGCACCACTCCTGCGCGGGGCGCTCGCGCCGGGCGCGTGACGACCTGCCCCAGCTCGCTCTGCGTGACCGACAGGAGGGGCCAACTCCGGGAAACGCCAAGGGCGTCGGGCGTTCCCCCGGACGGCCGAACCGGCTCGGTCAGCACGGACCGTGACCACTCCGGACCGAAATCATCGCCTGGCGTGTCAACTTCCAGCCGTCGCCATGTCGTTCGACGTAACCAAGTGCTCGGAGTTCGTACAGTTTCGCGATCGCCTCGTCCCGGGTGGTCCGTGCGCCGAGCGCGATCTCCTCGGCGGGGGCCGCGCGGTCGCCGGGCAGGGCGGCGAGCACGCTTCTTGCTGCCGGTTCCAGCAGGTCACGCGGGAGGACCGGGCCGCGCCGGACAGGGGCCAGCTCACCCATGTCGCCCACGAGTTCGACGACCTCGGCGGCGTCGGTGACCAGGGCGGCCTCGCCCCTCAGCAGTTCGTGCACGCCGACGGAGAGGGCGCTGGTGACGGGGCCGGGGATGCCCATGGTGTGCCGGCCCAGTCGCTGTGCCGCCCGTGCGGTGGCCAGCGAGCCGCTGCGGGGGGCGGCCTCCACGACGACGGTGCCCCTGGTCAGGGCGGCGATCACCCGGTTGCGCAGGATGAACCGGCTGGGCGTCGGGTGGTCCCCGGGCGGCAGCTCGCCGACGACGAGTCCCTGCTCCGCGATGCGGCCGATGAGCGCGCTGTGGCCGCGGGGATAGGGCCGGTCGACGCCGCAGGCCAGGACGGCGACGGCGGCGCCGTGAGCGGCGAGGGCGCCGCGGTGGGCGGCGCCGTCGATGCCGTACGCTCCGCCCGAGACCACCACCCAGCCGCGTTCGGCGAGGTCGGAGGCGAGGATCGCGGCCATGTGGGTGCCGTACTCGGTGCAGGCCCGGGCACCCACGACGGCGACCGACCGGAGCGCCCACATCCGCAGACTCGGCCGGCCCCGCACCCACAGCCCGAGGGGCCGCGCGTCCCCGAGGTCGTCGAGCTGCCCCGGCCACTCGGCGTCCCCCGGACACACGAACCGCGCCCCCGCGGCCCGGGCCGCCTCGAGATCCCGCTCCGGCTCGGCCCGCCGGGCCCGCGCGACGAGCCCCGCCCACCGCGTCCCGCTCACCCCGGGCAACGCCTCCCGGCCGCACCGCAGCCACTGCACGACCTCCCCCACTCCGAACTCCCGCACCCACCGCCCCCCGGCCTCGTCCCCCGGCTCGATGACCCGAGCGAGAAAGACGCGGCCGAGCAGTTCGCCCTCCGGTCCGCCGCCCGGAGGTCCACCGCCCGGAGGTCCACCGCCCAGAAGTCCACCGCCCGGGGTCGAGTCCGGCGCCGGACGAAGGACGTGACCTCGCAGCCCGTCGTCCGGTGCGCCGCCCGAGGCGGGGTCGGACTCCGCGCAGGAGAGAGGGCCGGACAGTCCCTCCTCCTGCACGCCACCCGGGGCCGGGGCGTCCGCGCAGGAGAGGGGGCCGAGCAGCCCCTCGTCCGGTGCGATACCCGGGGCCGGGGCGCCCGCGCAGGAGAGAGGGCCGAGCAGCCCGTCGTCCGGTGCGATACCCGGGGCCGGGGCGGGCTCCGGGCGGTCCGTCCGTGGTCCGCCGTCCCTCACCTGCCGGCTCCTTCCAAGAGGGCACCCCGGCGGACGCCGGTGCGCAGTTCCAGGGCCCAGTTCACGTCGTTGGCCGAGGGCCGGCCGCGGCCGCCCAGGTCGGCGAGCGTCCAGGCGACCCGGAGGACGCGGTCGAGGCCGCGGGCCGTGAGCAGGCCCCGGTCGAGGTCCTCCTCGGCCTTGACCAGAGCCCCGGGCTGTACGTGCCACCGGGTGCGCAGTTCGTGTCCGGGTACCTCGCTGTTGGTGCGCCAGGGCAGTCCTTCGAAGCGTCGGGCGGCCCGTTCCCGTGCGAGCCTGACCCGGTCGGCCACGGCGGCCGTCGGCTCGGCACCGGTGTGCATCCGGAGCAGCTCGGCGCGCGCGACCGGCTCCACGGTGACCCGCAGGTCCACTCGGTCCATCAGCGGGCCGGACAGCCGCGCGCGGTAGCGCTTGATCGAGGAGGGCCTGCACTCGCAGACGTCGTCCCCTCGCCCGTGACGACCGCACGGGCACGGGTTCGCGGCGAGGACCATGAGGAACCGGGCCGGCATCCGCAGCATCCCTGCCGCCCGGGCGATCACGACCTGGCCCGATTCCAGGGGCTGGCGCAGAGCATCGAGGACGCTGCTGTGGAACTCGGCGGCCTCATCCAAGGAACCGGACTTACTCCGCCCAGTGCGCCAGCACGTAAGGTGCTGGCCTGAGCAGGAGGAACACAAAGCATGGCAAGGGTTCTGGGCGCGCTGCGCCTGTCGAGAGCGTCAGACGAGTCGACCTCAGTCGTTCGGCAGAAGGTAGCCATCCAGCGTTGGGCGGACAGCCGAGGACACACCGTCGTCGGTTGGGTCGAGGACGTCGACGTATCCGGCGCCATCGCTCCGTGGGAACGACCGGGCCTCGGTCAGTGGCTTCCGTCGACCATCGGCAAGGACGTGAGCGCAGTGGAGCAGCGCCTCGCGTGGGAGCTCTCCCGAGCCGATGAGTGGGACATCCTCTGCGGCATGAAGCTCGACCGGATCTCCCGACGCGTCCTGCACATCGCCCAGCTCGTCGAATGGGCAGGGGAGCACGGCAAGGAGGTCGCCGCAGCGGAGGACGGTTTCGACCTTTCCTCCCCCATGGGCAAGATCCTTTTTCAGCTCATCGCAGCGTTCGCGGAGGGCGAGCTCGAAGCGATCAAGTTTCGTGCGAAGTCCTCGTACACACATCTCATGAAGTCGGGCCGTTGGCGGGGCGGTTTCGTGCCGTACGGGTACCGGGCCGTGAAAGACGCCGAGGGCGAAGGCTGGAGGCTGGAGCCGGACGAGTACGGCACGGAGACAGCGAAGGTGGTCCGAGAGATCGTCCGGCGGACGATCAACGGCGAGGCGACCAATGCTGTGTGCCGATGGCTCAATGAGAGCAAGATCCCTACCTCTCTGGATGCTCAGCGCATCCGGAGCGGGAAGGAGCCGAAGGGCGCCGTCTGGCGCGTCGGCAATCTGCTGAAGCTCCTCCGTTCCCACACGCTTCTCGGCCGAGTCGAGATGACCGAGGAGGTTTCACTCCCGGACGGTACGAAGGAGAAGAGGACTCGTCTCGTCCGGGACGCCGAGGGGCTCCCGCTTCAGCGGGCCGAGCCGCTCATCAGCAAGAGGGAGTGGGACGAGCTTCAGGCGAAGCTCGACGGGAACCGTCGCCCAGAGTCCGGCAACCGCTACGACCGGTCCCCCCTCCTTCAGGTGGCGTTCTGCGTCTGCGGTCGGGCGTTGTACCGGAACAACGGCCGAAACCACATGTACTACCGGTGCAGCTCCCGCAACATCACCGGCGCCGAGTGTGGACAGAGTGAGGCCATCCGAGCCAAGCACTTGGAGGAGGCCATCGAGGAGGCATTCCTCCAAGCCGCGGGTCATGCACAGATCATCCGCCGGACCTACCGCCCTGGGGTCGACCACACAAAGGACGTGGCTGAGGTGACGCGCGCTCTGGCCGAGCTCCGCGAGGATCGCGAGGCAGGGCTCTACTCCTCCGAGCTCGGTAAGCAGGAGTACCGGGAGGAGTACCTCCGACTCGAAGCGAAGCGCGAGTCACTCGCCGCCATGCCGGTGGTACCGGACGCATGGGAGGAGATTCCCACTGGTCAGACATACGCAGACAGGTGGGCAGAGCTCACGTCCGCGGCGGACAAAAACAGGGAACTCCGCGAGGCGGGAGTGAAGGCGATCGTCCACAGGGAGGAGCTGCCGAAGGCACTCCCCCTGGTGGAGATCGGACAGACCGAGGGAACAGTCCGGCACACCCTCGGAAGGGTTGAGCTCCTGCTCCCGCGGGATCTTTACGAGCGGGTGCGCGGCCTCGCCGCTGAGCACACAGCCTGATCAGGCATGAACAAGAGAGAGGGCCCCTTCGGGGGCCCTCTCCGCTTTCACAGCACTCCCCTGCTGGGTGAACGGTTACGGCGGAGCCGGTACGGAACGAGGCGTCGCCGCCATCGGCCGGCTCGGCGCCGGGCCCGCCACTGCTCGAAGGCGACCTCCGCCCAGTCCGGGTCGACGTCGTGTTCCATCATCATCGCGGCGGCCTGCGTCGCAGAGAGAGCCCGCCGCTCCCTGTGTTGAAAGTGCAGTACCAGCCACCCCGCTTCGTCAGACAACTCCGGCAGGCTGTCTCCTCGCGCTGCGGCAGTCAGACAGGTGACAGCGTCACCGAGGAAGTCGGCGAAGACTGTTCGACGGCTCGTGTCCGACTCGACTACCGCCCAGTTCCAGGCGTACTCACAGTCGAACAGGACCCTCTCGCGCAATCTCGCGTCGTGCAGCAGGGCAGCATCGTTTCGTATCTGCGTCAGCCGTTCTCGACCGTCGCGCCGATACTGCTCGTCCTCGTACGCGATCAGCTCTTGCAACTTCGAGCGCAGTTCGAGAGCACGCTCCCTGTCCCTCGTCCTGCGATCGTGCTTGTGCGCGAGGGTCTGCTGAGCCCAGTGGCCCAGGTATCCGAGCAGGGCGGTAAGGACCGGCAGCAACCACGTCGTCATGAGGCGACATTCTGCTTTGTCGCGGTCGGCCCCTGCCCCGTGAGGCCTGGACAGCCCATGTCAGGGGAGCAAGGGGCGCCCCTCCATCGCGGCCTCGAAGTGCTCGTCCCTGAGCGCGGCGTAACCGTGCTCGGCGGCGAACCGCTCGATGCGGCCGAGCGGAGAGTCCGGCGGGGGGCGGCTCCTCGCTGATGGTGAAGCCGAGGATCTGTGCCCAGAACGCTGCGCTTACGTCTTGCGGGTCGTTCATGTCCATGCCCGCACGGTAGACGGAGAGTCTGACAATCAGGTGATCGGCGTCACGCCGAGCCGAGCGCGACAAACCAAGATCCACTGCCCACCAGCAAGTGAGGGGAATTGACGTCCAAGCGTCGACGTGATCCACGTCTCAGCTCCCCCGCACTCGTGCGACAAGCCGTGATCGTTCTGCGTATCAGTAGGTAGAGAGGTCCCCGCAAGCTCGCGTGGCGAGCGTCACAGCGGGCCCAGGTTCCAGAAACCTTGCTCAGCTCGATCTTTGTAGGTGGGGTGCTTCTCCCCCGGTTCTCGGCGGCGTCGAGCGACGGCGCTCCCCCGATGTCTCACGGCGTGCATCACTCCTTTCGGCACGTCTCAATGGGTTGAGCTTGCTCGCTGTTCACTCCTCCGGGCGAACGAGCTCCCCCACCTGGACCGAGGTTCGTTCCTGGGCTGTGGCGCCTCGGTCGCAGAGTCTCGCCCCCATCGGTTCCGTCACTGGCCGATGGGGGCGAGGCAGAGCCCAGCCCCTCAGACCTCTCCTCGCTCCCCGCGGCTGGCGAGGGGATCACTCTCCACCAACAGGACCCGTCCAACCGCTCTCTTTGGAGCAACCGGGCGGGCTCCTTCTTTTGGCACACCGCCGAACGACAGCGCCGTTCCTCACTCCGACAGAAGGGAGGCACCGCCCCGTGCCCTTCGAGTTCAACCCGTCCAACTACGTGAGCACCAATGAGGCTGCGCGCGTCCTGGGCGTCAGTCCTGGCACTCTGCGTCGTCGCCGCTCAGAAGGCGTCGAAACCCTGCCCTACATCCGCGTGGGGACGTCCATCCTGTACGAGCGACGGCGAGTCGAGCAGGCTGCTCGGGAGGCTGGCCGATGAGCTTTGGCAACTTCCGCGACGATGACCAGTGGTGGGCGCTGAACGACACGGCCCGGTGGCTTGGCTACTCGCCGAACAACTTCCGGGAGAAGCTACGGCGGCCCATCGGCGCCGTATGGCTGCCCTACGAGCGGCTCGACGAGAACGGCCGTCGCACCATGAACGTCTCCGCCATTTACCGCGACCTCTTCGAGAGCGCCGAGTGATGCCCGAGCCGCACCCCGGAGCGACCGGTTACCCCGCCTCGTATGTCGAGTACGTGAAGCGCCGCACGGCGGAGCGAACCCCCGTCGACGGCGAGCCCGAGCCGGTCACCGAGCACGACACAACCACCGCTGATGATGACGCCTGGACGGTCATCGACTGAATACCCCCGAGGCGGTCTGACTGGCCGCTCTCCCCGTCTCTCCCCGCCCCTCTGGCCTGAGGTCACAGGGGCCTTTTCATGCCCGCACGCAGCCTCTCAGCGCCTCTGCGCCAGACGGCCGGCTCGCGTGCGCGCGACCCATACACACAGCCCAGACCATGGAGGTCACTCAACCAATGGCTACCAAGTCCACCCGCAAGACGTTCGCCGTCCTCGTCGCCCAGCAGGAAGCGGCCGTACTCACCGAGGCTCCCAAGCTGCTCGCCGAGATCGAGCAGGCGCACGAACTCGCCACGACCCGCGAGGAGGAGCGCGAGGAGGCCGAGGCCCGGCTGTCAGGCATCCTCAGCTCGTTCACGCGGGGCGAAGACTCGCACTCGGCCGCGGAACTGGCCGAGGCCCGCGCCGCCGTCGAGCGTGCCGAACTCCTCCTCACCGGCCAGCACGCGAAGGCTGACCGGCTGACGAAGGCGGCCCCGCAGACTGACGCTCGCCTCGCCGAGCTGGTAGCCGAGGCCGTCTCGAAGCTGGTCCCGTACGCGGCCGAGGTGATCCCCACCTTCGTGCGTCCGGCCGAGGCACCCGAGGACATGGCCGCCGGTCCGGTCATCGTCGTCACTCAAGAGACCAAGGCCACCGACAAGGGCGGCATCCTCGCCGCCGAACTGACGATCCGCAGCTTCCGCCTCCCCCACTTCCAACAGATCGACTACCGCGACGTTCAGGAAGAGTTCCAGGCCCGCGGCTGGGACGTCGAGCGTGGCCGCATCTACCAGAACACGGAGAAGCGAAGCGACTTCATCGTGGACGTGATCCGAGTGCAGAAGCTCTACGCGCACGCCGACGTCCCGTCCATCACCCAGGCCCCGGACGAGACCGGCATCAGCGCGGTAGCGTCGAGCGTGGCCGTCGAGATGGTCAAGGCGTACCCGATCACCGGCGAGATCATGGCTGGCTTGTCCCTGGCTCCCTCTGGCAAGGGAGCCCGCAACCACATGATGACCGCCGCCATCCGGTCCAAGCGGTTCAAGGTCACGCAGGCTGGCGAGACGCGGCGCGTGACCGTCGAGGCGGAGTACGACCTCGAAGCCAACACCCCGAGCGTCACTGTCGACATGCTCCGACGTGCCGCCACGGACGGCGTCCGGGCTCTGTCCGACAAGTTCTTCCCCGGCGTCGGCAAGGTCGACAACGCGTCCGAGTTCCTGCCTCGCTCCAACGACCTGAACGTGGTCGGCGTCCGCGTCGAGCTCGTCTCCAAGGTCGGCTGACTCGCTGAGCGTCATCCCCCCGTCCAGTCCACCCGGGGGGGTGGTGCTGAGCGGTTCAGCCCGAGCCGCCGCTACCCGAAGGAGCCACAGCCCATGGCCGAGACCATCACCGCCGCCCTGTCCTTCTCCGTCGTCCTGGCCGAGGCAGCACACCTCGGCTCTCTCGTCGTCTCGCTCGTGCGGCCTGAGCGGGTCTGCTACGTCCCGGCGTCCGTCCGCAAAACCGAGGCCGAGTGCGCTCGACTTCGCGCGCTGCGGACCGCCTGACGAGCCCGGCCGCGCACGTCGACCGCATGCCGGTTCACGTACGTACGTCTCCCGCTTGACGTACCGGGGCGCCTGCCAAGGGCGCCCCTCGAAAGCTCACCCGTGAGGAGCTGCGCAGCCTGCCTCCCGGCACCATCGTTCAGGTGTCCCTCGGCATGGGCGAGCGCCGCCCCCTGGCCAACCACCAGGGGGCCGAGACTTCAGGTTCGAGGCGAGGCGGACAGTAGACCCTGATCTGAGGCGCGGAGAACGCGTGAGGCCGCCTGCAAGAACATCTCCGTCGCAGCCCCGATGTCGGTGCTGGGGGTTTGGTGGTAGGTGTCCCCCGGCGATGGGTCCCCGTATTCGTATTGCAGTGCGTACCACCACTCTTGCGCCAGATGAAACACCCCCAAGGCCACCTCGTAGATCTCGTCAGGTCCTTCGAGCATTACAACCGACAGCGCTTCGCCGGCCTGCGTCATCTCCTCCGGCCAGCCGTCCGGCACTGGCCTCCCCTGGACGGCAGCATTACTTGTCTCCCCAACGACCCGCTCTACCCGGTGCAGGCAGGCGACGAAGTGCGCGTAGGCATCCCTGCGCACTTGCCTCAGCCACTGTTCATGTTGGCTTCGTCGATGCCCACGTCCAGCCAGCCATGCTGCGCTGACGGTGCCGACCACGCCGATCGCGCCGCCCACTGCGGCCCCCAACAAGCCTGCTACCCCCTGATCCATACAGGGACAGTACCCAAGGGCAACTTGCTGGTGACCGAGGGAGATCGACCACCTGGAGCCGACCTTCATCGGCCCCACCTGACAGCGTGACGCTTTCGGGCGTTGGGTGCTGCCGGGCAAGACGCTCGGCTGGCAGATCGCCGGCTGGTGCGAAGTTGACCGGATCGGTCGGCATCATGTACAAACCCTCTTCCGCCTCTTCGAGGCGGACCGTAGTTCCCGCCGCTCGACGGCGATAGAGCTGGACACTCCGCGAGAGTCCGCCATCCCGAGGGGCTGGCAGGGGTAGCCGAGGGCACCCCGAGCGCGAACGGTACGCGCGATCTCCCATCCACAGAAGGAGGTCGCACACCCGTGCGCAAAACCAAGCCCGCCGCCCCGTCCTGGGTCGACTACGCGTCCCGCTACCTCACGCTACCCGCGAGCGAGCCGTTCCAGCTCTCCCCTCGGGAGCTGGCCCGGAAGTGCTCCATCCCCGCAGGCGAGTTTGAGTCGGGACTTCGGTCCCTCCAAGAGGAGGGCTTCCTCCGGCGCCTCGGTTACGACACCTGGCAGCTCGCCCGGCCGGTGCGGTGACCCATGCTCGAAGACCTGTTCCCCAAGATCGAGGAGAACCGAACCAGGCTACGGAAGCGCGGATACGCCCTGGCGGCCGAGCACTACCCGCCAACCGGGCAGGCTGCCCAGTGGTACGCCGACGTCATCCAGTGCGTGCCTCGCAGCGGCCAACGGGTGGCCAAGCAACTTGCCCGGCTCTGCGGCGACGACTCCCGCGTGACTGTGCCCTGGCGCTCACTGGCCGATGCGGTAGGCGTCCGGGACAGCGCTGGCAGAGAGCGCGCTTACACCGAGCGAGGCGTACGGGTGCTCGTCGACGCCGGCTGGCTGAGGGTCGAGACGATCGGCGTCAAGCGCGGAGCGAAGACGACGTTCAGTCTGGAGCCCGGAGACCGGGCCACGGAGTGGCTGGGCTGGGTCGACGCTGACGACTGGCTCGACGATGCCGCCTGAGAAGTTGTGGCCAGAGCATGGAAACCCGGCGCATCGCCGGTCGGTCCCGGAGTTTTGGCCAGAGTAGGAACACTGTCGTGCTCGACTCCTGGCGGAGTCTCCGCGCGAACAGACACAGTCCGTCTCGGGCAACGGCGAGAGCAGGCAGCAAGTAGCTCTGCGCTGTGGCCGGGCTCCCGCCCGGCCCCTTCCGAAGACGTCTTGCAGCTCTGCTCTGTGACGCCCTACGGGCGCCCTGACGCATGCCCCCCTGCTCATTGGGGGCGCTACCGCGCCCCCCTTCCCGAAGACCCTCACGGCAAGCGACTTCACCTTGCCGTTGCAGCTCTGCCCAAGCGGCGCCCGACAGGGCGCCTCATCACAAGGAGGACTTACACAGTGACCACCTACTCCCCGATCATCGCCGCCGACGGACACAGGCTGTGCGGCATCGAGTCGTGCGGCCGTCCGCACCGTGTGCGCGGCCTCTGCTTGGCGCACGGACAGCGTGTCCGTGTGCACGGCGATCCGCAGGCCGACAAGCCGTTGCGCTCCCACTCCTCGCACAACTGGAAGGGTGACGGCGTGTCGTACATCGGGGCACACAACCGTGTGACGCGCGAGCACGGCAAGGCTGCCGAGTGGAAGTGCGCTTGTGGCTGCGGCCGGCAGGCCGCTGACTGGGCGTACCTCGGCACGGACCCGGCGGCGAAGATCGACGACACCGGCTGTCTGTACTCCGTCGCCCCAGAGCACTACGCGCCGCTGGCGAAGTCATGCCATCGCAAGTTCGACGCGTGGCAGGCGCAGCGCCGTACAGGTCTGCCCCTGGGCGGAGTGATCGTCGAGGCGATGGGCGCTTGAGCCGATGACCAAGTGCCCGAAATTCGGTACGAGTTGTTTCGTCAAGCCAGCACACTGGAGGGCATGGATGGACTGTACGTGGTCAGGCATGAGCCGACCTGGCGCGAGGATCCGGAGCCCGAGCCGGACGACGAGTACGACAACGACACGGACCACAAGACCGTGTACGCCCTCTTCGGGCTGGCCATCTTCAAGGCCAACGTCCTCGAACACACCCTCGTCAACACCCTCGCCATGGCCAGGATCATCACGGCGGAGGAGCAGGGGGAACGGCTCATCCGCGACCCATGGACGCAGGGGTTCAAGGACATGATGGGCAAGCTCATCAAGCGTGCCGAGCCGTACGTGAGCGCCTACCCGGAAGTAGTGGACGACCTGACCAGCAGCCTGAAGCGGCGCAACTTCCTGGTTCACCACTTCTGGCGCGAGCGCATCCAAGAGATGGTCGGCGAGTCGAGTAGGGCCAAGTTGTGCGCGGACCTCAAGGCGGACTGCCGACTGTTCACCCAGACGGATGAGCGGTTGACCGAGAGGGTGTTTGACCCTCTGGCGAGGCAGCGGGGGATCACTCCTGAGATGATCCAAGCTCAGTTCGAGAAGGAGCGCCGCGAGGCCATGAAGCGCTACGAGCCCGAGTCGTTCACGGACGAGGAAGACTCGGCCTGAACCGCGTGTTCACACTCTCCGGCCAAGCTGAGATTGCTCTGGAGTTGCGGCGAGGCCACAGCCGTCATGTAGCTTCCGGCCATGGACACGTTGGCGGGGGACTGGTGGGAATCCGGCTCGTGGTGGCAGTTCGTCATCACGACGATCGTTGCAGTGGCTGTTGGCGTGCTGGGGGCCTTTGCGACCACGCGAGCCTCGAACCCGAAGCGACGTCTCGACTACAGCACACGCACAAATGCGTCCCTGTTCATTGCCTCCCACAACCAGACGGGGGCGCTGCAGGTGACACACCACGGGACACCAGTCAGCCGCCCCCGCATTGTCGAACTGGAAATCCGGAACACTGGGCGGCACGACATCACTGGCACGCACTTCCATGGCGGCGAAGCCCTGAAGTTTGATCTTGGCGCCGACGTGGTCGGCGTACTTGGAGTGACGTCGTCTCCCTCGGGGGCAGTTGTCCCGGCTGTCGGTATTGACACGACCTCACCTCATGTTGTCCTGATTCCGCCGACGCTCCTGGCTCGCAAGCAGGTGACTCGCGCCACCTTCCTCGTGGACGGCCCCAGGGCGGAAGTTCGATGCGTTCAAGCGCCACTGGTTGACGTTTCAGTCCGAGAAGGCACGGCCGCAACACAACCCGATCCACATCGCTTCACCAACAGAGTGATGATGACGGTGGGAACCGCATCGCTTGTCTGGCTTGGACTGAAAAGCGTCCTGGGTGCCATGGGGCGGTGACCCTGGCCTGCGACGACCCTGAAACCGTGGCGCAAAAGCAGGCGGTAAGACGTGGCGGTGCGGAAAGCTCGGCTCAGGGGGTCATGGGCCACCCCTCCCCGGTTGCACCCGGTCAGCGTCGAGCCCTCGCAGCCGGCCGAGGACGCGCGGAGCCCCTGCCAGTCATGGGGGAACGACCGACAGGGGCTGTCTCAACCGGCACGCCTCGGCCTTCCTCGCCGTCCCGAGACGTGCCGGAGTCTGCGCGTTACTCGGCTCGCGCGACGAGAGCGAGCGACGTGCACAAGCGCCGGAACGTCGCGTGTCCCGTTCGGCCGGTGTGGCTCATGCACTCGACGTCGACCGCAGCGCCATCGGCGGAAGGCGTCGCCTTCCATTCGCACGTCGTGCACTCGGCCTCGAAGGTGACGTCAGTGTCCGGCTGCTGTGTGATCCGGTGCTTCACGTAGCGCAAGACGGCGCGAGTCACTGAACACTCTCCGGCGTCTTCATGGCCTCGGCCATCTGCTCGACCACATCAGCTCGCACCATGCCTACGTGCACGTACGCCCTACCGTTGTGGGTGACCATGGGGCGCATGGTCCCCCAGACGCTTTCGGGGACGCCGAGGGCGGCGAGTGCCGCCCGAAGTGCCTCGGCCGCATCGGTGGCCCGCGCTCGGCTGTCTCGCCACGTATGCATGTCCATCACTCGGCCCCATGCCTTTCCCGTAGGTGGGTCCGGAGAACCACGTTCGCATCGGACGCCTTCGAGTAGTCCCCGACCGATCTGGCGTTGGTTCGGGTCACAGCGATGTGAAGGCAATCGCGGCAGCTCGCCACGGGTTCCGGCTCCGGGAGCGGGAGTGGCAGGTGTACCGGTCCCGTCTCTGTCGTCCGCGTAGCGCTCATCCGTGCGACCTCCCCGCGACTTCATGTCTGCCGAAGGATGATCCCGTGGAACGTGCATCGGTTCGCACTTCAGTCGCGTTGTGGACTGAAGATCATGAGCGACATGCGGCCGACCATTCGGCGAGCCTTTCCCGAAGCTCCTCCCCGAACAGTGCGCATTCCTCGTATCCCGCAAATTCCTTCAAGTAGCTCTGAATGTCTCGCCCATCGCGCAGTACGACACTTCCCGCCGAGGTTTCGATGGTGACCAAGGAACTGTCGTAAATCGTGAAGGTGTTCAGCGGAGTTGTGGGGGTTGTCGCCCCAACGGGAATCACTCCGATGCGCACATTCGGGAGGTAGGACAGGGAAGACAATCGGTCCATCTGCTCGGCCAATGCCAACGGCGTAACGACCGGCCAGCGAATCGCCTGCTCGGTCAGGATGAATGTGAACCGCTTCGAGACGTCGTAGAGAACGGCTTGCCGTTCCAGCTTTCCTGCCACCGCTTTACTGGTATCTGCCGGGGAGTGGGCGAGGCTTGCCCGTACGTATTCCGGCGTGGCAAGTAGGCCGGTAACCATCGAAAGTAGCAAGTAGCGCATGTGAGCCGAGGACGCTTCGAGCGCCTTCAATTCCGCCTGTCGTGTGCCGAGTCCCTTGCGGCGAAGCTCTCGAAGGTTCCGCCATTCAGTGTTGGCCAGCCTGGCGAGCGCGGAAACTTCGGCGACAAGTTCCGGGGGAGCTTCGAGGGCTCTCAGGATCTGCTCGACGTCGACGAGCGATGGCTTTGTCTTGCCGTTCTCGATCCGGCTCACCTTGGACTGAGACATGTTGCAGCGCGCTGCGAGCCGATCCCCGGAGAGACCGGCTCGCTTGCGTAGGTCTCGAAGCAGCGAAGCAAGTTCCGTGCCGGACTCGCCGAGCTGCTCGGCTTCGAACGTCACTCCTTCACGTACTCCAAGAACGGGACCGACTCGGCGACGGCGATTCGTTGGTACTCGATGAAGTCGGCCGGCTCGCCCTCGTACAGTTCGCGACTGATCTGTGTTCCGTCGTCCTCGTAGTGCATGAGAACGATCGTCGAGCGGTCGAACATCCAGAAGTCCTGAACGTCCGGCAATGGATTCTCTCGGTTCGTCACATCGAGGATTCGAATGTCTTCCCCGGCAAGTACGTGCGGGGCGTAGTACCGGGAGAACTCGAATTGCAGGTACTCGGACAGCGGCCGAGTCACGATGTGCACCCGCCCCTTGCGCTTCCCTTCACCACGTAGCCGCTTCAGGTCTTCCGTGTATGCGGACGAGTAAGTATGCGGGTCGACTCGCTTACCGCAGCGGAAGGCTTCGAGTTCGCTGGACTCCTGCGGTACGAGGTATTGGGGCAGGGTCTCCAGTCGCCATGCTTCCGACCGGAATTCCCGAAGCGTTGCCCGCCACTCGTCACCATCCAAGAGCACGAATCGCCTCCCGAAGGACGCTCTCGTGAATCTCCACAAGCCCTTCCCCCTGCGGCGGAGTGAAGGCTTCGGATACGTCGCCCTGCACAACGAACGTCCCCCGATCCGTGCGGTACACGTTCGGGCAGTCGTCTTCACCGCACTCGCCGTTTCCGTTTCCGGTAAGCCGAGTCAGCTCCTCGCGCGCCATGCGAAACCCCCTGGTTCACGGCCCCGGTTGGACCGTTGGACACGACGGTACGAGGGTCACCTTCGGCCGTCCATGCATGAACGTGGGTATGCACGTACTTGCATGAAGTGCCGCGGCATGGCGCTGTGGGGGCGCCTGGCGGCCGATCACAGCAGGGGGCGACCGGCAACGCACCTTGCTGCCACGCGGGCCGCACTGCGGCCTCTGAGCGGCGCAGAGGTCAAATGCCTCGCGCACCTGTTGGGCCGATGGTGTACCTTGCTCCTCCCGGCGTAAGTCCGACTCCTTGGCCTCGTCCAGGAACAGAACCCCGTGGTGAGCCAGGGACACCGCGCCGGGTCGGGGCAGGCCGTTCCCGCCGCCTACGAGGGAGGCCATCGTGGCCGAGTGGTGAGGGGCGCAGTACGGCGGCGTGTCGACCAGGGGGTGGCCGGGCGGGAGCATGCCGGCCACCGAGTGGACCGCCGTGACCTCCAGGGACTCGGCCCGGTTCAGCTCGGGCAGCAGCCTGGGCAGGCGTTCGGCGAGCATCGTCTTGCCGGCGCCGGGTGGGCCCTTGAAGAAGACGTGGTGGCGGCCGGCCGCGGCGACCTCCAGCGCCGCACGCGCCGTCTGCTGGCCTGCGACATCGGCCAGGTCGGGGGCGTGTGCACCACCGAGGGCTCCCGTGCCGAGACCCGTCCCGGGCAGGGCCAGTCCCGCGAGGAAGGGGTCCGGGCGGACGTCCCCGGGCACGGGCTCCTCGTCGGGCACCGGTTCGTCGGTGAGGACGGCGATCAGCTGGCGCAGGCTGCGTACGCCGAGCACGGACACGCCCGGCACAAGGGAGGCCTCGGGCACCGCGCACTCGGGTACGACCACCTGCTCGTATCCTGCGTCCGCCGCGGCGAGGACCGCCGGCAGGATGCCCCGGACCGGTCGTACCCGGCCGTCCAGGCCGAGCTCGCCGATCATGACGATGTCGGCGAGCACGCGGGGGTCGATCCGCTCGGCCGCGCCGAGGACGGCCGCGGCGACCGCGAGGTCGAAGCCGCTGCCGCTCTTGGGGACGGACGCGGGGCTGAGCCCCACCGTGAGCTTCTTGGACGGCCAGGCCGCACCCGAGTTCACCACCGCCGCCCGAACCCGGTCACGGCTCTCCGTCAGGCTCTTGTCCGGCAGGCCGACCAGGGCGAAGGCGGCGACGCCGGGTTCGAGGTCGGCCTGGACCTCGACGACCACCCCCTCGACGCCGACCAGGGCCACCGAGCACGTACGGGCGAATCCCACTCAGGCCACCCCCCGCGCGTGTTCGACGGACGGGGCACCCCGGCCGGGCAGGAGGACGCCGATCAGGTCGATGCGGACGCCGCCCGGCGGGGCTCCGCCGTGGGCCTGGATCCAGTGTTCGGCGAGGGAGCGCAGCCTGGCGGCCTTCTCGGGGGTCACCGCGGCCATCGGGTGCTGGTAGTTCCCGCCCCGGCGGGTCTTCACCTCGCAGACGACGAGCGCGTCTCCGTCGCGCGCCACGATGTCGATCTCGCCGGACCGTCCGCAGCGCCAGTTGCGCTGCAGGATCGTCATGCCGGCCTCGGCGAGCCGCCGGGCGGCCAGGTCCTCGCCGTACTTGCCGATTGCTTCTCGTGCGTTCATGTCGGCACCACCTCCGGCGCCAACCGTCACGCATCCCGTCCCCCGAAGTTGATCTTTGGGGACTACTCGGCGGTTGTGGAAAACTCCCTCACCCGAGCGGGCGACACCTGACGAAACCGCAGGTCATCAGCCGCCCGGCAGCTCCAGGTCGCTCTTGTTCAGCTCCTCGATGTTCACGTCCTTGAACGTGAGGACGCGGACCTGCTTGACGAAGCGTGCCGGTCGGTACATGTCCCAGACCCAAGCGTCGGCCATGCTGACCTCGAAGAACACCTCGCCCTGAACCGAGTGCACCTGCATCTCGTAGTCATTGGTGAGGTAGAAGCGCCGCTCGGTCTCGATCACGTATTTGAACAGACCGACGACATCTCGGTACTCCCGGTAGAGCTTCAGCTCCATCTCGGTCTCGTACTTCTCGAGGTCCTCGGCGCTCATGGCATGTTCCCCTTCAGCCGTGCGATCCCACCATTGTGCGCCAGTCCGGGGATCCCTCAGACGATTTCCGTGTCGAGGGTCACGGGGCTGGCCGGGGGACCTTCGACGAGCAGCGTGCGCAGCAGCTCGGCGAGTCTGGTCGGATACACCGTCTCATGTGCCCGGGTCAGTTCCTGACACGTCCACCAGCGCGCTCCGGCGACACTGCGCCGCTCCAGTTCCGTCAGCCCCGTCGGCGCGGTGACCGTCTGGGCCGTACGGGCCAGGTAGTACCACTCGTCCTGGTCCCAGCGGCGGCCCGCGAACGGGAACGAGCAGCGGCGCCGCCAGAGCACGGGACCGAGAGCGACCTCGGTGATGCCGGTCTCCTCCGCGAGTTCCCGCAGCGCGGCCTCCTCGCGCGTCTCGGTGCCCTCCACACCGCCGCCGGGCGTGAACCACCAGTCGTCGGCCGGATCGTCGGGCTCGTGGCCGTGCAGCAGGAGGATGCGGTCCTGGGGGTCGAGGAGCACCACCCGGGCCACCTTGCGCAGGCCGCTCTCGCCCTCGTAGGCCTCCCCGGCCGGGCGCGAAGGCTCGTAGGCCTCGCCAGCCGGGCGCGAAGGCTCGTACGTCTCCTCGGTCGGCCGCCGGGTCTCAGCGGGCACCGGCCGCCTCCGGGCGGGCCCCTCGGGCGCGGGAGCGGCTCATCCTCGCCGCGATCGGCCCGTAGGCCCCGCCGCCCAGGACCAGGACGGCGCCGGCGACGACCAGCAGCTCGATCGTGCGCAGCGGACCGGGCTGGGAGAGCGCACCGAGCGCCTCGAAGCCGGAGGGGCGCTGGAGCATGCCGTTCCAGGGCCAGACGACGGCGTCCACGCGAGCGGAGACGGCGTTGCGGGAGACGGTGCCCTGTGCCGCGTCCGTGAGGTGGGCGGTGGAGTCCAGGGAGCCCTGGCGTTCGTCGCCCAGGAGGAACAGCCGGCCCTCGGGCACGGTCACCTTCGGGAAGTTCTTGATCTCGGCCAGACTGCCCTTGGGCAGGTACGGCTCGTCGATCTCCTTGCCGTTGACGGTCAGCTTGCCGTTCGTGCAGCAGGCGACGGTGTCTCCGCCGACGGCGACCACCCGCTTGACCACCTTGGCGCCGGTGACCCAGCTCTTGTCCTCGAAGACGACCACGTCACCGCGGCGCACCTCGTCGCCGTCGACGCGCTGTGCCAGCACCCGGTCGCCGGCGTCGATGGTGGGGGTCATGGAGCTGGTGGGCACGGTGTACGGCCGGTAGACCAGGGCCGCCCACGCGAATCCGCCGAGGAACAGCACCAGGCCGAGCGCCACGGCCACCCCGGACAGCCGCTGCCCGGTCCGCCCGCCGCCGGCCCGTGCCGTACCGGTGCCGCCGCCCTGCGGGGCCGTACGCGTCATGCTCTCGCCACCCATGGACCCGCACCCTACCCGGCGGTACCGACCAGGGGCAGCCCCCCTTTTCCGACGGGAGGTCACCGGGGGCGGACCGGGCCACGGCCTACGGCCAGCCACGGCCCACGGCCGCCTCGGCAGCCCCAACCGGGCGGGACCGCCCACCGGCAGCGTCACTGAGCCACAGACGACTTCCGCATCGCCGACGTCACCACAAGCGTCACCACTGCCCGGCGGCCCTCGTCCCGTACGGTCGGCGTCACCACTGCCCGACGGCCCTCGTTCCGCACGGTCGGCGTCAGCTCTGCCCGGCGGACGTCTTCCGCACGGCCGTGGAGTCCAGCCGGTTCTTCCGGCCGCGCCGCCACACCATGACGGGCAGCACCGCGGCGACGGCCATGCCCTGCGGGGCCACGGTCAGGGACGCGGCAGCGGAGGACTGCCGGCCGAGGCCGGGCTGGTCGAAGGTGTCCGGGACCGGGAGGGTACCCCAGCGGTTGATCGGCCAGGCCTTGACGATCGCGCGGCCGACGACCTCGTCGACGGGGACCATGCCGTGGTGCTTGTCCGACTGGTTGTAGCGGGAGTCACGGGAGTTCTGACGGTGGTCGCCCATGACCCAGATGTAGCCCTTGGGAACCTTCACCTTGAACTGGCCGCCCTGTTCGTCCACCGTGCACGGCGTGTTGCCGGGGTAGATGAACGGCTCGTTCAGTGCCTTGCCGTTGACCCGCAGCGGGCCGCTGCCCTTGCACTCGACCGTGTCGCCGCCCACGCCGATCACACGCTTGATGAGGTCCTTCTCGTCCGCGGACGGCATCAGGCCGATCTTGCTGAGGATCTTCTGCGCCAGGTTCGGGGTCGGCGTGGGCTCACCCGCCAGCCAGTTGTCCGGGTCGTGGAAGACGACGACCTCGCCGCGCTCGGGCTCGGAGCCGAACCACGGGGTGAGCTTGTCCACCAGGACGCGGTCACCCTGCTGGAGAGTGTTCTGCATCGAGTCGGACGGGATCGAGAACGCCTGTACCAGGAACGTCTTGATCAGCAGCGCCAGGACCAGCGCGATACCGACCAGGATCGGCAGCTCCTTCCAGAAGGAGCGCTGCTTCTTCGGCCGCGACGCGGCCTCGTCCGATCCCGCGTCGTCGGTGCGGGGCCGCTGCTCGCCCGCGGGCGAGCCCTCGCCGCCGGCCGCCGCGTCATTCCCGGAGGTCATGGCGCCGTCCGGTGCGGACACGGACGACGGCTCCACGGGATGCCCGCGGTGCTCCTCGCCGTCGTGTCCCGACCGTGCGCCAACCGCCACATCCCCCACGCCAACTCCTCACTCTGTGCCGCCGCCTGCCCCGTACACGGTGCAGGCCCACCACTCCCATAACGAGCGGGAGTTCCGCAGGGGTCGGGAGGTGGGTCATTCCGTTCGGATTCTCGTAGGCAACCCTATGCGACGGCCGAGCTGCAGCGGTCGTCCCCGACACGGAGTCGGTGACGCTTGCAAAGGTTTTAGGTTCTTCCAGACGCGTCCAGTGGCCGACGGGCCAGCCGATGACCATGGCCCGGCCGACCACCGAGTCCACGGAGACCGTGCCGCCGTAGGCGGTGTCCTGGTGGGAGCGGGAGTCCGCGGAATTGCCCCGGTGGTCGCCCATCACCCACAGCCTTCCCTTGGGGACGGTGATGTCGAAGCGCATGGTGGAGGGCACGTCCCCTGGGTAGAGGTAGTCGCCCTCGGTGAGCGGTACTCCGTTGACGGTGACGCGGCCCTGGGCGTCGCAGCACTTGACGTGGTCGCCGCCGACCCCGATGACCCGCTTGATCAGGTCCTTCTCGTTGTCGGAAGGCAGCAGGCCGATGAAGGTCAGGCCTTCCTTGAGCTGCTTGACGACGACTGGGTCGTTCTTCTTGGTGGTCTGCTCGTCCTGGAGCCAGCCGCCCGGGTCGTGGAAGACGACGACGTCGCCACGCTGCGGCTGGGAGCCGAACCACGGGGTGAACTTGTCGACCAGGACGCGGTCGCCGATCCGGATCGTCTGTTCCATGGATCCGGACGGGATCACGAAGGCCTGGACGAGGAAGGTCTTGAGGACGAGCGCTATGAGGACCGCGACACCGATCAGGAGGGGGATCTCCCGGACGGCCGATCGCCTGCGCTTGCGCTTGACCTTGCGCTGCAGTTTCCGGCGCTCCGCGCGCGTGCGGCCGCCACCGGGCGCGGAGGTGCGGCGGACCCCGGTGGGCAGCAGGTTCTCGGCGGGGTTGCTGGGCACCCCGCGCGGTTTGCCGCGGTTACCCATGGGCGCCCTCCGCCGGTGCGTCGGGCACGCGCGCATAGGCGGACGGCCGGGTCAGATGCGTCCAGTGGCGGTACGGCCACATGATCCAGTCGGCCCGGCCGATGACGTCGCCGACGGGGATCATGCCGCCGCCGGGCGAGCCGAGGTGGTCGCGGGAGTCGCTGGAGTCACTGCGGTGGTCGCCGAGCACGAAGAGGCGCCCGGCGGGCACGGCGACGTCGAAGGGCACGCTGGAGGCACTGTCCCCGGGATAGAGGAACGCCGTCTCGTCGACGGGCCGGCCGTTCACCTCGATCCTTCCCTTCTGGTCGCAGCAGACCACGTGGTCTCCCCCCACCCCGACCACACGCTTGACGTAGTCGGCGTCCCCGAAGTACCCGGAGCCGTCGAACACGATCACGTCGCCGCGGCGCGGCTGGGCACCGAAACGGTACGCCAACTTGTTTACGAGAACGCGGTCCCCGATCCTCAATGCCTGTTCCATGGATCCGCTCGGAATCTGGAAGGGCTGCACCGCGAACGTGTTGAGGAGCAGCAGGAAGGCCAGGCCGGCGAAGAGGGTGAGGGTGATCCGGCCGCCCGGGAGCCACTCGGCGATCCGCGCAACCAACGCGAAACGCGACCGGCCCTCCGCCCCCGGAGTACCGGGGTGGGAGGAGCGGTCGCGTTTCGTCGGCTGTGCTTCGGTGTCCATCGGAGCAGGATGCTATCCCGCCCCGCTGTGGGACTCCTTCAGAGCGCTCAGCTCTCGCGCTTCTCCTTGATCTTCGCGGCCTTGCCGCGCAGCTCACGGAGGTAGTACAGCTTGGCGCGGCGCACGTCACCACGGGTGACCAGCTCGATCTTCTCGACGATCGGGGTGTGCACCGGGAAGGTGCGCTCGACGCCGACGGAGAACGAGACCTTGCGGACCGTGAAGGTCTCGCGGACACCGGCGCCCTGGCGGCGGATCACAACGCCCTTGAACTGCTGCACACGGGAGCGGTTGCCCTCGATGACGCGGACGTGGACGTTGACGGTGTCACCCGGGCGGAAGGCCGGGATGTCGCTGCGCAGCGACGCGGCGTCGACGGTGTCGAGCAGGTGAGACATTTCGTCTGCTTTCCTCGCTGATGCCACAGGTCATCAACGGAAACTAGGGGTTCCAGAGGTTTGCGGTGCGGTTCGGGCGGGCGTCGTGTCCCCCTGTGGCAGGGGCGCACGCCGGACGGACGCACAACAGCGGTCTATTCTTCCATGCCCTCGGCCCGGCGCCAAAATCGGCCGTACGGCTCCCCTTCCGGGTCCGGTTCCCAGCCGAGGATGGAGAGCATCTCGCGGTCCTTCTTGTCGAACGCCTTGGGCTCGCAGCGCTCGATCAGATCGGGCCGGTGCGCGGTCGTACGCCGCAGGGCCTCGTCGCGGCGCCAGCGGGCGATCTTGCCGTGGTGGCCGCTGAGCAGCACGTCCGGGATGTCCCGGCCACGCCAGACGGGCGGCTTGGTGTAGACGGGGCCTTCGAGGAGGCCGGCCATCGCGCCGGGCGCGAAGGAGTCGTCACGGTGGGACTCGGCGTTGCCGAGGACGCCGGGCAGCAGCCGGGCCACGGCCTCCGTGACGACCAGGACGGCCGCCTCGCCGCCGGCGAGGACGTAGTCGCCGATGGACACCTCGTAGACCGGCATGCGGGTGGCGTACTCGTCCACGACCCGCCGGTCGATGCCCTCGTAGCGGGCCGGCGTGAAGATCAGCCAGGGGCGCTCGGAGAGTTCGACGGCCAGTTCCTGGGTGAAGGGACGGCCGCTCGGGGTGGGGACGATCAGCGCGGGGGCCTGGGCGCCGCTCTCGTAGCCGTCGGCGAGGACGGTGTCCAGGGCGTCGCCCCAGGGGTCGGTCTTCATGACCATGCCCGGGCCGCCGCCGTACGGCGTGTCGTCCACCGTGTTGTGCCGGTCGTACGTCCACGCGCGCAGGTCGTGCACCTGGACGTTCAGCTGTCCACGCGCGCGTGCCTTGCCGACGAGGGAGACGTTCAGGGGCTCCAGGTACTCGGGGAAGATCGTGACGACGTCGAGGCGCATCAGGACTCGTCCTCGGTGTCGCGGGTCGAGTCGATCTCGGCGCGGTCGTCGATCAGGCCCGGGGGCGGCGTGATGACCGCCTTCTGCTCCGTCAGGTCGATCTCGGCGACGATCTCCTCCACGAAGGGGATCATCACCTCGCTGCCGTCCGGGCGCTCCACGATGAACAGGTCCTGCGAGGGCAGGTGAGAGATCTCGGTGATCCGGCCCACCTCCGTGCCGTCGTCGGTGACCACGTCGAGGTCGATCAGCTGGTGGTCGTAGTACTCGTCCTCGCCCTCGGGCAGCTCCTCGGGGTCCACCTCTGCGATGAGGAGGGTGTTGCGCAGCGCCTCGGCCCCGTTGCGGTCGTGGACGCCCTCGAAGCGCAGGAGCAGACGGCCGCTGTGCACGCGGCCGGTGGCGATGGTGAGCGGCCCGGTGGCGGCCGGGTCGGTGGCCAGGACGGCGCCCGGGGCGAGCCGCAGCTCGGGCTCGTCGGTACGTACCTCGACGGTGACCTCGCCCTTGATGCCGTGGGCGCGGCCGATCCGTGCGACTACCAGCTGCACGTGTCCAATTCTCCTGTCATGTCCTGCACGGCGTCCTGCCGGGGCATGCCGCCCATACGACTGCGGGCCGGGGACGGCCCAGTGGCCCTCCCCGGCCCGAGCCGGTTGCGATGAAGCGTCAGCGGACGTGGTCCACGTCGACGAGGTCGACGCGGACACCACGGCCGCCGATGGCGCCCACGACGGTGCGCAGGGCACGCGCGGTGCGGCCGTTGCGGCCGATCACCTTGCCGAGGTCGTCCGGGTGGACCCGGACCTCGAGCACGCGCCCGCGGCGCAGGTCGCGCGAGGCGACCTGCACATCGTCAGGGTTGTCGACGATGCCCTTCACGAGGTGCTCAAGCGCCTCTTCGAGCATGCTGCTCAGGCCTCGGTCGAGTCGGACTCAGCCGCGGCCTCGTCCTTCTTCTCAGCCTTCTTCTTCTGGGTGATCGCCTCACCCTTGCCCTCGTCGTCGCCGCCGAGAGCCTCGAACGACGGACGCGTGGCCTTCGGCTCGGCGACGAGCAGCGGCGCGGGAGCCGGCTCGCCCTTGAACTTCTGCCAGTCGCCGGTCTTCTTCAGGATGGCGAGGACGGGCTCGGTCGGCTGCGCGCCGACACCCAGCCAGTACGCGACGCGGTCGGCGTCCACCTCGATGACCGACGGGTTGTAGGTCGGGTGGTACTTGCCGATCTCCTCGATCGCACGGCCGTCACGGCGGGTGCGGGAGTCGGCGACGACGATGCGGTAGTGAGGCGAACGGATCTTGCCCAGACGCTTCAGCTTGATCTTGACTGCCACGGGAGTGGATTCTCCTGGATTTGACGTGGTTGGGCACGGCGAGACGCCGCGTGGGGTTGCGGTACCCGAGTGCCCGATGGACGCGTCAGCCGGAGGAGAGAGGGGTCCTGTGCGACTGTCGAGTACAGCTAGCCATTGTGCCACACCCTGCGGTCGCTCCTGTCCGAGGGGGCGACGGCTGCGGCCGGGCATGGCTGGGAGGCACCCGGCGTGGAGGTGAGGTCACGTCGGGTGCACTGCCCGGTGCTGTGAAATTGCCGCCCGCGGTCGCGAGCTGCCTGCGGCTGCCACGAGCAGTCGCAGGGTCAGCTCACCGCCGCTCCCACGACCTCCGGGATCCGGAACGGCTTGCCGCAGCCGCCGCACACGATCGGGGCCTGGGCCAGGACCGACGGAACCACCCGGACATTGCGGCCGCAGTCGCACACCGCCTTGACACGGACGCCGCCGCCGGAGGAGCCGTGCCGGGCGGCCGGGCCGCGGAAGGTGCGGGAGGTGTCGGCCGAGGTCGCCGCCGTGTGGGCCTTCAGCGCGCGCTGCAGCCGCTCGATGGTCGGGCGGTAGCGCCGCTTCGCCTCGGGGTTGAGCGTGACCAGCGAGAAACCGCTGCTCGGGTGCGGCTCCTCCGGGTGGTCCAGGCCCAGCTCCTCGGCGATCGCGAGGAAACGGCGGTTGTGGTAGCGCCCGGCCCGGGAGGTGTCGCGGATCCCACGGGCGGCGGCGATGCCGTGGACTGCCTCATGGAGCAGTCGCTCGAAGGAGAGTTCGTGCCCGCACGCGGACGACGACTCCCCGATCAGGGACTCTGGCGCGGCAAGGTCCGGCAGCTCGGGGTGGTACCGCTGGATATCGGCCCACGCCTGCGCCAGCTCTGCGGCGAGAACAGGTGGTGTCTGTGTCGTGCTCACGTAATGACAACGAGCGGAGGTGCCGCTGTGTTCCTATTCCGGGGCATCCCAAATAATTTGCACGTACCCGTCAGTTGCCACTGATGCGTCCTGACGAGGGCGGGTGCGCTGATCTGCGGAGAAGCCTCACAGCTCCTACCAAGCCGGTGCGTAGTCCGCACTACGCCCCGCCCGTGATCCCTGATGCGGGGGTGACCGGCTGCGGCACAAGAGGGGTTTCGGCCGTCTCGCAACGCGACCTCACTCCGATCAGCGTCACCGGCCTCCGTGACGTTACCGCCCGCCGCCCCGGCCCCCCTCACCGGCCGGCCCGCGGGCGCGGACACCGTACGGCCATCCAGATTGCGGGGACGTGAAATCTCGCCACACATGCGTCACGGACCCAAGCCGGGCCCCACGACCCCTGGACGGCACCGCGAGCCGGGAGTTACCTGGCATACGTGGGAAGTGCGCGCGCACGGCACGGGGGCCACACAACCGGGCGCAGCGGCGAACTGTCGGCGGATTGGGGCGCTTACCTATGACACCTACGCTCGTGCGGCAGCACACGTCTCACGCGGGCTCCGTACCCCGCGTGGACCCGAGCGCACGCGCGCGTGACTGGTCCGAGATCCAGGAGCGGATGCTGGTGCCGCTCTACGAATCCGTGTACGACCGACTCGACGTGGGCCCCGGCACCCGGCTGCTGGGCCTGCGCTGCGGCTCCGGGCTCGCCCTGCTGATGGCGGCCGCCAGAGGCGCCGCGATCACCGGTGCCGACTCCGCCTCCCCCGAGCGGCTCGCCCTGGCCCGCGAGAGGCTGCTGCCGGGCAGCCCGCCCGGCAGGAGCAGAAGCGGCACGCACGACACGCGCGCGGGTACGGCCCCACGGCTCGTGGGCGGCTCGCCCGCGGACGCGGCCGGCGCGGAGGCCCGGTACACCCTGGTGACCGCCTTGGAGCCGATCGGCGGCCTCGCGGGTGGCTCCGAGGGGCTCGGCGAACTCCTCGCCGCCGCGGTGCCGCTGGCCGCACGCGGAGCCGCCGTGGTGCTGGCCGGCTGGGGCCCACCCGAGCGTTGCGCCACCTCGTCGGTGCTGCGGGTGGCGACGAAACTGGCCGATCCGGTGCACGGCCCGGGCAGCTGGCGGCCCGCCGAGCGGGACGACCTGGAGGAGGTCGCCCAGCGGGCCGGGCTCGGACCGGACGGTTCGGGGCGGGTCGCCTGCCCGTTCGGGTACGCGGATCTCGACAGCGCCGTACGGGGCCTGCTGTCGACCGGGCTGTTCGACGCGGCGATCACGGCGACCGATGCCAAGCAGGTCGACAAGGAGCTGGCGGAAGCCCTGCACCCGTACCGGCGCCCGGACGGCACCGTGTGGATGCCGAACGTCTTCCGCTATCTCATCGCCCGAGTGCCCTAGGACGGAACAGCTGGCCCGCCCTCTTCGACTCCGGGCCGTGGCCCGCGCGCTGCAGCCGGTGTGCCCTGGCCCGCCCGCTTCGGCTTCATGCCCTGGTCAGCGCGCCGCAGCCCGGTGCCCTGGCCCGCACGCTCCGACCACGTGCCCTGGCCCGCGCGCTCTCCCGCATGCCCTGGCCCGCGCGCTCTCCCACTGCCCTGGCCCGCGCGCTCCCCCGCATGCCCTGGTCAGCGCGCTGCTGCCTCGTGCCCCCCGTCCTGGTCCTCGCCGCCCTTGGTGAGGCGGGTGATCCCGGCGATCCGGTACGCGTCCGCCTCCTCCAGCGTCTCGTTCTCCAGCAGGGCCTGGGCGAGGGCGTCGAGCCGGCCGCGGTGGTCACGGAGTTTGCGGCACGCCTCCTCGTAGCACTCGTCCACGATCCGCCGCATCTCGCCGTCGATGACGTCCAGCGTCTGCGGGGCGGCGGCGAGGCCGTACGCCTGCTGGGCGTCGTTCGGGAGCGCGGAGAGGCGGCCGACCTCCTCGCTCATGCCCCAGCGGGACACCATGCCGCGCGCGATGTTGGTGACCTGCTCCAGATCGCTCTCGGAGCCGGTGGTGATCACGTCGTAGACGACGTGCTCGGCCGCCATTCCGCCGAGGGCGCCGATGATCCGGCCGCGCAGGTACTCCTCGGTGTACGCGTACTTGTCCGATTCCGGAGTCGACAAGGTGACGCCCAGGGCCCGGCCGCGCGGCACGATCGTGATCTTGCGGACCGGGTCGGCGCCGGGCTGCAGCATGCCCAGCAGGGCGTGCCCGCTCTCGTGGTACGCCGTGCGCCGGCGCTCCTCCTCCGGCATCACCAGCGGACGCTCCGCACCGAGCTGCACCTTTTCCAGGGCTTCGGACAGATCGGACCGGGTCACCCGCTCCTGCTTCCGCTTCACCGCGAGCAGGGCGGCCTCGTTGGCGAGGTTCGCCAGCTCCGCGCCCGTCATGCCCGGCGTCGTCCGGGCCACCTGGGCCAGGTCGACGTCGTCGGCGAGCGGGATGTCACGGGTGTGGATCTCCAGGATGGCCTCGCGGCCGTTGCGGTCCGGCGGCGAGACCTGGACCACCCGGTCGAAGCGGCCGGGCCGGGTCAGCGCCGGGTCGAGGATGTCGGCGCGGTTGGTGGCCGCGATCACGATGACGCCCTCCGAGCCCGAGAAGCCGTCCATCTCGGTCAGGATCTGGTTGAGAGTCTGCTCGCGTTCGTCGTGGCCGCCCATCGAGGCGCCGCCGCCGCGGGCCCGGCCGATGGTGTCGATCTCGTCGATGAAGATGATCGACGGCGCGACCTTGCGGGCCTCCGCGAACAGCTCCCGCACCCGGGACGCGCCCACGCCCACGATCATCTCGATGAACTCCGAGGCGGACGCCGAGAAGAACGGCACCCCCGCCTCCCCGGCGACCGCCCGCGCGAGCAGTGTCTTTCCGGTGCCGGGCGCCCCCGCGAGCAGCACGCCGCGCGGCATCTTGGCGCCCATACGACGGTAGGCGTCGGGGTTCTTCAGGAAGTCGACGACGTCGTTCAGCTCGCCCTCGACCTCGTCGATGCCGGCCACGTCGGCGAACGTGGTGCGCTTCTCCCCCGGCACCAGCTCCACGGGCTTGGGCGGCGCCTTCCGGCCCAGCATGCCGCCCGCGCCGCCGAGCCCCGCCCTCATCCGCCGTGCGATGAACACCCACACGGCGATCAGCAGCACGATCGGCGCCAGTGAGAGCAGCAGGTTGGCGAGAAAGCTGCGGTGCTGGACGACGGGCTCGGCCGTGACGTTGACGTGGTGCTTGGTCAGGTTCGTCCACAGGCCGTCATCCGCGAAGGACGGCCGCTCGGTGTTGAACTTGGTGTACTGCGCCCCGCCGTCCGGATCCTTCCGCTCCTTCTTGAGCTGGCCCTGGATGGAGTCGCCCTTGGCGTAGATCTTCTCGACGTTGCCCTCGTTCACCTGCTTGCTGAACTCGGTGTACGAGATCGTCGGTTCGTTCGCCTGGTCGAAGTAGGAGAGCACCAGGTTGGCGATCAGGTACACGACCAGCGCGGTGAGGATCAACCGCCACCAGCCGCCCCGTATCCGCCGTCCCCCGGGAGTCTGCGGCGGTTCCTCCGGGGCGCCCTCGGTACGCCACGGCTGGTCCGGTGACTTGCGCGGCGGGGCCGGGTTGGTCATACCCGGACGGTACGACACCGGTCCGGCGGCGGCACGCGCAGGGGCGCCCTTCCGCCGGAAGGGCGCCCCTGCAACCGTACGGGCCGGGCCGGTGAACCGGGCCTGGCCCGTGAACACGGACGACGGGCGGTCAGCCCATGAACTTCTTGAACTCGTCCGGCAGCTCGAAGTCCTGACCGGCCTGCTGGCCCGGCAGGCCGAAGGCGCCACCGGCCTGCTCGACGGCCTCGCGGCGCTGGGCCGCCTCCAGCTCCTGCTGCTTGCGCTTCATCGGGTTGCCGGAGCGCTGCTTGCCCTTGGCCTTCTTCGGCTGCTTCTTCTGCCGGCCGGGGCCGCCGCCCATGCCCGGGATCCCCGGCATGCCCGGCATGCCGCCGCCCTGGGCCATGCGGGACATCATCTTGCGGGCCTCGAAGAACCGCTCCACAAGCCCCTTGACCGCACTGACCTCCACACCGGAACCCTTGGCGATACGGGCGCGGCGCGAGCCGTTGATGATCGTCGGGTCCTGGCGCTCGCCCGGGGTCATCGACTTGATGATCGCGCCGACGCGGTCGACCTCACGCTCGTCCAGGTTGGCGATCTGGTCCTTGATCTGGCCCATGCCCGGGAGCATGCCGAGCAGCTTGCTGATGCTGCCCATCTTCCTGACCTGCTCCATCTGGGCCAGGAAGTCGTCCAGGGTGAAGTCCTGGCCCTTCTTGGACGCCAGCTTCGAGGCCATCTTCTGGGCCTCTTCCTGGCTGAACGTCTTCTCCGCCTGCTCGATCAGGGTGAGCAGGTCACCCATGTCGAGGATGCGGGAGGCCATCCGGTCCGGGTGGAACGCGTCGAAGTCGTCCAGCTTCTCGCCGTTCGACGCGAACATGATCGGCTTGCCGGTGATCTGCCGGATCGACAGGGCGGCACCACCGCGGGCGTCACCGTCGAGCTTGGACAGCACCACGCCGTCGAAGCCGACGCCGTCGCGGAAGGCCTCGGCGGTGTTGACGGCGTCCTGACCGATCATGGCGTCGACCACGAACAGGATCTCGTCGGGCGAGACCGCGTCCCGGATGTCCGCGGCCTGCTGCATCATCTCGGCGTCGATGCCGAGGCGGCCGGCGGTGTCCACGATCACGATGTCGTGGACCTTGGCCTTCGCGTGGTCGATGGAGTCCTTGGCGACCTTCACCGGGTCGCCGACGCCGTTGCCCGGCTCCGGGGCGTACACCGCGACGCCGGCGCGCTCGGCGACGACGCTCAGCTGGTTGACGGCGTTGGGACGCTGGAGGTCGGCGGCGACCAGCAGCGGCGAGTGGCCCTGCTCCTTGAGCCAGTGGCCGAGCTTGCCCGCGAGGGTGGTCTTACCGGCACCCTGGAGGCCGGCCAGCATGATCACGGTGGGCGGCTGCTTGGCGAACCGCAGGCGCCGGGTCTCGCCACCGAGGATGGTGACCAGTTCCTCGTTGACGATCTTGAGGACCTGCTGGGCCGGGTTCAGCGCCTTGGAGACCTCGGCACCGAGCGCGCGTTCCTTGACGTTCTTGATGAAGGCACGCACGACGGGCAGCGCCACGTCGGCTTCCAGCAGCGCGATACGGATTTCACGGGCCGTGGCGTCGATGTCCGCCTCGGAGAGCCGTCCCTTGCCGCGCAGGTTCTTGAAAGTCGCTGACAGGCGATCGGAGAGAGTGTCGAACACGGCGCTCGCGGTCCTCGGGGTCGGTGACGGTCTGGAAGGGAATCGCCCTCCAGGGTATCCCGGCGTCGAAGACACCGGGGCAAGGTCATCCGCGCAGCGTCTCCTCCAGGGCCCGGGCGGTCGATGCGGCGTCCCCGGCGGGCAACGGCTCCCCCGCTCCCGTCGTGACATAGAACGCATCCACCGCGTTCGCTCCCAGCGTGCTCACATGCATGCTCCGCACCTGTACGCCCGCCTTCTCCAGGGCCATGCCGATGCGGTGCAGCAGGCCCGGGGCGTCCTGGGTGCGGACCTCGATCACCGTGGCGTGGCGGGAGGCCGCCGGCGCCACCGTGACGCGGGGCGGCGGGGCGGTCCAGCCGCGGCGGCGGGGGTAGGCCGCGTCGCGTTCGGCGAGCCGGGCGGCGATGTCCAGGGAACCGTCCAGGGCGCGGACGAGGTCGGCGCGCAGGCGGGTCGCCTGCGGCAGCGAGCCGTACTCGGCGGCGACCCGCCAGTTGAGGAGGAGGACGGAGCCGTCCTCCACGTCGCCGGGCAGGCGCAGGGCGCGCAGCTCCGCCGTTCGGACGGTGAGCCGGTGCACGGCGAGGACGCCGGCGACCGCGGGGAGCACGGCCGGCTGGTCGGGTACGGCGATGAGGAGTTCGACGCCGAGCGGTTCCGGGGCGCCGGACGGTTCCTCGCCGGCGGCCGGCTCGGCCTGGGCGCGCAGGGCGAGGACCGGGCCGCCGGTGCGGAAGGCCTCGATGGCGAGACGCTCCTGCTCGGCCGTGGGCGCGGCCGGCTCGGGTTCGTCGGGGGCGTCCCCGGCGAGCAGGGCGGAGACCCGTCGTACGAGGTCGGTGACGAGGGAGCCGCGCCAGGAGGACCAGGCGGCCGGGCCGGTCGCGAGGGCGTCCGCCTCGGTGAGGGCGTGCAGCAGTTCCAGGGTGCTCTGGCTGCCGACCGCATCGGCGACCGAGCGGACGGTGGCGGGGTCGTCGAGGTCACGGCGGGTGGCCGTCTCGATGAGGAGCAGGTGGTGGCGGACCAGTGTGGCCAGCACGGCCACGTCGGCGTGGTCGAAGCCGATCCGTGCGGCGACGTCCTTGGCGATGATCTCGCCGGCCACCGAGTGGTCGCCGGGCCAGCCCTTGCCGATGTCGTGCAGCAGGGCGGCGACGAGGAGCAGGTCGGGGCGGCTGACACGGCGGGTGAATTCGCCGGCGCGGACGGCGGTCTCGATCAGGTGCCGGTCGACGGTCCAGAGGTGGACGGCGTTGCGCTGGGGGCGGCAGCGGACCCGCTCCCAGTCGGGGAGGAGGCGGGTGATCAGGCCCTCGGCCTCCAGCGCCTCCCAGACGTCGACCGTGGGACGGCCCGAGCCGAGCAGGGTGACCAGCTGTTCCCGGGCCTCGGCGGGCCAGGGCGTGGGCAGGGGGCGGGCGGTGGCGGCCATGCGCCGTACGGCGTGCAGGGAGAGCGGCAGGCCGGCCTGGGCGGCGGCGGCCGCGGCGCGCAGCGGGAGCACGGGATCGCGTTCGGGGCGTGCGGTGCGGGCCAGCACGACCTCACCGTCCTGCTCGACCACGCTCTCGGCGAGCGGGGAGCGCTCGGCGACGGGTTTGCCGCCGCCCGGCCCGTCGCCCGCCATCGCCCTTCTGAGGAAGGTGCTTCGCTCCCTCGCCAGTTTCCGCAGACGCGGCCGGACGGCGCGCGAGCGCAGTACGCGCCCCACTTCGCGCCAGGTGACGTCGCTGGCGTACGCGATCACGCGCGCCGCTTCGTAGACCTGCCGCAGCAGGGTGTCGGAATCGAGCAGTTCCAGCTCGGCGGCCACCTGGTCCTGTTCCTGCAGGGCCAGCCGGTCGGTGGCGCGGCCGGTGGCCAGGTGGAGGGCGTCGCGTACGTCGAGCAGGCGGCGGCGGGCCTCGGCCAGACCCTCGCGGGGGGCGTCGGCGAGCCAGGACGCGGCGACGGCGCGCAGGGCGGTGGCGTCGCGGAGACCGCCGCGGGCCTCCTTGAGGTCGGGTTCCAGCAGGTACTGCAGCTCGCCCTGGCGGGCAGCGCGTTCGGCGCAGAGTTCCTGGAGCTCGGGGAGGCGTGCCGGGGCCTGGTTGCGCCAGTCGGCGAGGGCGGCGGTGCGCAGGCCGGCGGTCAGGGTGGAGTCGCCGGCGAGGTGGCGGGCGTCCAGCAGGCCGAGGTGGACCTTCAGGTCGTCGCCGGCCGTCTTGCGGGCCTCGGCGGGGGTGCGGACGGAGTGGTCGAGGGCGAGGCCGAGGTCCCAGACCGGGTACCAGAGCCGGTCGGCGATGCCGGCGACGGCGCCGGGGGCGGACCCGTCGTGCAGCAGCAGGAGGTCGAGGTCGCTGCGCGGGGACAGCTCGGCACGGCCGTAGCCGCCGACGGCGACGAGCGAGACACCGGGCAGTTCTCCGGCCGCCGCGCGGAACAGGCCGGCGAGCCAGTCGTCGGTCAGTCCGGCGAGGGCGGCACGGCGCGGCGGCCCGGACCGCGCCCCCTCGGTGAGGAGGCGCAGCCGGGCCGCCGCATAGCCGCTGGGTCCCGAGTCATCCGCTTCGTTTCGCACATCCGTACCCGTCACCCAGCGACTCCTGTCCTTCGTCGTGATCAGAGCGCGTCCGGGCCGCGCTCGCCGGTGCGGACCCGTACGGCGGTCTCGACCGGCACGGACCAGACCTTCCCGTCACCGATCTTGCCCGTGCGGGCCGCCTTGACGACGACCTCGATCAGCTGGTCGGCGTCGTCGTCCTCGGCCAGCACCTCGATGCGGATCTTCGGGACGAGGTCGACGGTGTACTCGGCACCGCGGTAGACCTCGGTGTGGCCCCGCTGACGGCCGTACCCGCTGGCCTCGGTGACCGTGAGGCCGTGGACGCCGAAGGCCTGCAGAGCCTCCTTGATCTCGTCGAGCCGGTGAGGCTTCACGACGGCGGTGATGAGCTTCATGCGTCCACCTTCTTGTTCTGCGCTGCGGCCAGGGCCGGGGCGGCGAGGCTCCCGGTGACACCGCCGCCGGCGCCGCTGAAGTCGTATGCGGTCTCGGCGTGCTCCGCCTGGTCGATGCCGGAGATCTCCTCGTCCTCGGTGACCCGCATGCCGATGGTCTTGTCCAGCAGGAGGGCGAGGACGGCGGAGACGATCAGGGAGTAGGCGAGGACCGCACCGACACCGGCGCACTGCTTCCACATCTGGGTCCACGTGTGGTCGCCGTAGAAGACGCCGGCCGCGGTGGACTGGCCCTTGCCGGTGGCGAAGAAGCCGATGAGCAGGGAGCCGATGATGCCGCCGACCATGTGGACGCCGACGACGTCGAGGGAGTCGTCGTAGCCGAACCGGAACTTCAGGCCGACGGCCGCGGCGCAGGCGACACCGGCGATGGCGCCGACGGCGATCGCGCCGAGCGGGGACACCGCACCGCCGGACGGGGTGATGGCGACCAGTCCGGCGACCGCGCCGGAGGCGGCGCCCAGCGTGGTGAACGCGCCGTGCCGGATCTTCTCGTAGACGAGCCAGGCCAGCATGGCGGCGGCGGTGGCGACCTGGGTGTTGACGAACATCAGCGCGCCGACGCCGTCGTCGTTGCCGAGCCAGGAGCCGGCGTTGAAACCGAACCAGCCGAACCAGAGCAGACCGGCGCCGAGCATGACCAGCGGGAGGCTGTGCGGGCGCATCGGGTCCTTCTTGAAGCCGACGCGCTTGCCGATGACGAGGATGACGCCGAGCGCCGCCGCACCCGCGTTGATGTGGACCGCCGTACCGCCCGCGAAGTCGATCACGCCGAGCTTGTAGGCCCAGCCGTCGGCACCCCACACCCAGTGCGCGACCGGTACGTAGACGATCGTGGCCCACAGGGCGACGAAGAGCGCCCAGGCCGAGAACTTGACCCGGTCGGCGAGGGCGCCGCTTATCAGGGCCGGTGTGATGATCGCGAACATCAGCTGGAAGACCATGAAGACGAAGACCGGGATGGTGTAGCCGTCCCAGAGTTCCGTCAGGCCGATGTTGCTGAGGCCGAACCAGTCGGTGTTCCAGCCGATGAGGCTGTTCTTCGTGCCGAAGGCGAGGGAGAAGCCGTAGAGCACCCACAGAATGGTGACGATGCCCATGCTGATGAAGCTCATCATCAGCATGTTGAGGGTGCTCTTGACGCGGACCATGCCTCCGTAGAAGAAGGCCAGGCCCGGGGTCATGAGCAGCACCAGGGCGGAACAGATGAGCATGAAGCCTGTGTTCGCGGAGGAAAGCTTGGGTGCCTCCGCGGCAAGCGTGATGGCTGGTGCCATCGGCGTCTCCTCGTCGGTTGGTACGGCCCCGTGCGGGCGGTGCCTGAGCGGTCCGGGTGGTTGAGGGGTGGGCCGGTTATGCGCCATGAGATTGGCGCAGCGCGGTTTCGGTGGAAGCCCCTCGTTGTTTCGCCGGGGTGACGAAGGCGCCTTGCGTGTTACGCGTCCATGAACTGCAGGATGTCCGGCGGATCGATCGTTATCTTGGCGCAACCATTGCGGATCCGCACCGCGACCACGCGTGGAGGAACCATGACGGGGGGCAATCGCGTGGCGGGAGAGCGGCGCCCGGCCCGAGCACACAAAGGGTCCGCCTGGCACACAAGACCGTCTGGCGCTCAGGGCCCGAGCCTGGGCATACAGGGACCGCGGGCATAGGGACCGCGGGCATACAGGGAACCGCCCCCATACGGGGACCGCGGGCATACAGGGACCGCCTGGGCATCCAAAGGGTCCGGCCGCGGCGGGCCTCTCGATGACCTGGCGTGGGGGAGCCGAGTCGGGCAGTTCGGGAGGACCGGCCACGGCCGGGGCATGTGCTGCTCGGGGTGGTCAGACCGCTTCGGCGGCCTCCGGCAGGTCGGCGGCGAGCTGGTCGGTCAGGTCGGACACGGCGGCCAGCTCGCCGTAGTCGCGCACGGCCGTGTCGACCGTCTTTCGAATACGAGTGTTCACACGTTCGGAGCGGACCTTCTTTGCGATCTCCATCGCCCGGACGGCGTAGCTCGTGCTCTCCTCGGGCTCGCGCTGCAGCAGGTGCACGGTGGCCATGCCGATGAGGTTGAGCGCGTACGACCGCTGGTGCTCGCTGTCCTCGGCGAACTTCTCCACCGCCTTGCGCATCAGCGGCTCGGCGAGGGAGGCGTAAGTAGGGCTGCGACCGGCGACGTAGGCGAGGTCGCGGTAGGAGTGGGAGTTCTCGCCGAACAGCTCGGCCTCGGAGAAGAAGCGGATCCAGTCGGGGTCCGGCTCGTCCCACTCGTCGGCCTCGGCGAAGGTGTCCTCGGCCATGCGGACGGCACGCTTGGTCTTGCCGGGCTGGCCCATGTTCGCGTAGGCGCGGGCCTCCATCGCATACAGCATGGACTGGGTGCGCGGGCTCGCGCAGTCGCGGCTGCCGTACTGGGCGAGGTGGATCAGCTCCAGCGCGTCCTCGGGCCGGCCGAGATGGATCATCTGGCGGCTCATGCTGGACAGGATGTAGGAACCGAGCGGCTTGTCCCCGGCTTCCTTGGCGGCGTGCAGGGCCAGCACGAAGTACTTCTGGGCGGTGGGCTGGAGGCCGATGTCGTACGACATCCAGCCGGCCAGTTCGGCCAGTTCGGCGGCTACCTGGAAGAGCTTGCGGGTGGTGGCCTCGGGCTGGGGCTCCTGGAGCAGGTCGGTGACCTCGTGCAGCTGGCCGACGACGGCCTTGCGGCGCAGGCCGCCGCCGCACTGGGCGTCCCACCTGCGGAACATGCGGGTGGTGGACTCCAGCAGGTCCAGCTCGGGCTTGGAGAGCCGGCCCGGCCTGCGCGCGTCGAGGACGGGCTCCGGCTCGGGCGGGGCCGCAAGGCCCGGCGTGGGCACGAGCCAGCGCTGCATGGGCTCGATCAGGGTCGGGCCCGCGGACAGCGCCAGGGAAGTGCCGAGGAAGCCGCGCCGGGCGAGCATCAGGTCACTGCGGGAGAACTCGCCGAGCAGGGCGATGGTCTGCGGGGCCGTCCAGGGCAGGTCGACGCCCGATGCCGCGGGGGACTGGCGGGCGGCGCGCAGGCCGAGGTCCTCGATGGAGACCACGCAGCCGAAGCGCTCGGAGAACAGCTCCGAGAGGATGCGCGGGATCGGTTCGCGCGGGTTCTCCCCGTCCAGCCAGCGGCGCACGCGGGAGGTGTCGGTGGAGATGTGATTGGCACCGAGCTGGCGTGCCCGGCGGTTCACCTGGCGGGCCAGCTCGCCCTTGGACCAGCCGCTGCGCACGAACCACGAACCGAGCAGCTCGTTGGGGCGCTTGTCAGCGTTCGTCCCGCTACTGCCGTTGCCGCTCACTGGAACGCCCCCATCCCTGAGACCACTTGTCGCCGCCTGCGCCAAGCCCTATCAGAATGCCGGTAAATACGGCTTCCCGTCCGCCGGTTCTCACCCTTCGAACGAGTCGACGACTTGCCTCCGGCATACCCACGAGTGCATGTGCCCCGGGGACTCGCACACTCACAGTAATTCTACGATCACCCGCTCAGCCACGTGGATCCCGGAAACGCCACCATTCGCCACCCCTTCGAATGAACTCACGGTCGGCTCGTCGCGATTCACTTGACATAGGACGGCCGGAAGTAGGCGGAGTGATGCACTCGGGGGCGCATGGCTCCCGGTGTGCCACCCGGCGCGCCTCGAAGCGCCGCCTTGCACCTGCGGGACCGGGGGCAGGCGAAGTCGTAACGTTACGTTCCGCTTCCGTCTCGTTCCGTGTCGTAACCACCGGCGCGCTGGACCCGTTGGAGGGGGCATGGGCTTCACGATCGGCGGCATCCGCGAGATCCGCTCCGGCACGCGTCGGCGCGGCCGTTCCTCGGAGTGCACCGCCGTCGCCGAGTTCACCGGGCTGTGGGGCTGGGACGTGGTGCCGGGCGCCCGGGCCGCGGGGGGCGAGTGCTCGTGCGGGCACGCCGACTGCCCGGCGCCGGGCGCGCATCCGCTGGACTTCGCGTCCCAGGTGCCGGCCGGGGCCACGCTGGACGAGGTGAGCAAGGCCTGGGGCGAGTTCCCGGGGGCCTCGGTGATGCTGCCGGTCGGCCGGGCGTTCGACGTCCTGGAGGTCTCGGAGCCGGCCGGGCGCCGCGCCCTGGCCCGCCTGGAGCGCATGGGTCTCCCCCTCGGCCCGGTCACCGCGACGCCGGACGGCCGCGCGCACTTCTTCGTCGCGCCGGGCGCCGCCGCCGACCTCCCCCGGTTGCTGTACCGGATGGGCTGGGACGACCCGGCCGCGCTGGACCTGCGCGGTCTCGGCCCCGGCACCTGCGTCACCGCGCCGCCCTCCGACCGGGGCGGCCTGGGGCCGGTGCGCTGGCTGCGCCCGCCCGCGCTGGACGCGGCGACCCGGCCGCCGGCGGCGCGCCTGGTACTGGGGACGCTGGCCTACGTGGCGCACCGGTCGCGGGCGCGGGCGTAGCGGCGGGGAGCCGCCGAGGCGCCAGGCCCACGAGGCGCCCGGCACGCCCCCGGTCCACCGGGCGTCCGGCCCGGTCAGGAGCCCGGGCCACCAGGCATCCAGCCCGGCGAGGTGCCCGATCCACCAGGCGCCGACCAGGCGCCCGACACAGGCGAAGCGCCCGCCCCCAACTGCACCTTGGGGCCGGGCGCTTCTCGCAAGCACCTGGGAATCTCCCCCGGATCCTGGGAACGTGCCCAGGATCCGAGGCACCTCCGATGTCCGGAGCCGGGGTCAGTCACCGATCAGGGCGTCCACGAACGCCTCCGGCTCGAACGGCGCGAGGTCGTCCGCGCCCTCCCCGAGCCCGACCAGCTTCACCGGCACGCCCAGCTCGCGCTGGACCGCGACGACGATGCCGCCCTTGGCCGTGCCGTCCAGCTTGGTCAGCACGATGCCGGTGATGTCCACGACCTCGGCGAACACGCGGGCCTGCACCAGGCCGTTCTGGCCGGTGGTGGCGTCCAGGACGAGCAGCACCTCGTCCAGCGGCGCGTGCTTCTCGACCACGCGCTTGACCTTGCCCAGCTCGTCCATGAGACCGGTCTTGGTGTGCAGGCGGCCGGCGGTGTCGATGAGGACGACGTCGACCCCCATCTCCTTGCCTTCCTTGACCGCGTCGAAGGCGACGGAGGCGGGATCGCCGGCCTCCGGACCGCGCACGGTGTAGGCGCCGACGCGTTCGCCCCAGGTCTGGAGCTGGTCGGCGGCGGCGGCGCGGAAGGTGTCGGCGGCACCCAGGACGACCGTGCGGCCGTCGGCCACGAGCACTCGGGCGAGCTTGCCGGTGGTGGTGGTCTTGCCGGTGCCGTTGACGCCGACGACCATCACGATGCCGGGCTTGCGGTCCTCGGGCTCGGTCTTCACGGTGCGGTCGACGTCGGTGCCGACCAGCTTGAGCAGCTCGTCGCGCAGCAGACCGCGCAGCTCCACGGGGGTGCGGGTGCCGAGCACCTTCACGCGCTCGCGCAGGTTGTCGACGAGTTCCTGGGTGGGCTGCACGCCGACGTCGGCGGTGAGCAGCGTGTCCTCGATCTCCTCCCACGTGTCCTCGTCGAGGTGCTCGCGGGAGAGCAGGGTGAGCAGGCCCTTGCCGAGGGCGTTCTGCGAGCGGGACAGGCGGGCGCGCAGGCGGACCAGCCGGCCTGCGGTGGGCTCCGGGATCTCGATCTCGGGAGCCTCGACAGTGGGAGGCTCCTCCACGGCGACCGGTGCGGGGCCGCCGGGGAGATCCACCTCCTCGATCGTGCGGCGCGGTTCGTCGCGCGGCGTCTCGGCCTCGTCGCCGACGTGCGGCTCGGCCGGGGGCGCGGTGATGTCGGGCGCTGAGGGGGGCGGCGGGGGCAGCGGCTTCCGGCGCCGGGTGCCCACGATCAGCCCGCCGATCGCGACGAGCACGACCACGGCGATGACTACAGCAAGGATGACGGTTTCCATAACTCGACCAGTATCGGCCATGGGGTTCGCAGGAGCCCTGTTTGTGCCTTCCTCTCAGAGACAAAGGCCACCAAAGGAGAGGACTCGGAGCAAAGTACGATGGTGGCGACTCTATCCACGCGCGTAGAGTCCCCCACGTCACCTTGTCCCCCCATGTCTGGCACCTCTTTCATGAGCAAAACCGTCGAGACCGAAGGCGCTCTCGAAACCCGCGGTATCGAGCAGGTCCCCGACCACGAGCGCACCGCGAAGACCCGTGAGCTGTTCCCCACCTGGGTGGGCGCGAACATCAGCGTGCTGCTGCTGACCATGGGCGCGAGCCTGGTCGTGGCGTACCGGCTCAACATCTGGCAGGCACTGGTCGTCGCGGTGGCGGCGCCGGTCGTCTCGTACGGCCTGGTCGGCCTGATCGGCATCGCGGGCAAGCGGGGCGGCGCGCCCGGCATGGCGCTGTCGCGGGCGGTCTTCGGGCAGCGCGGCAACCTGCTGCCCGGTTCGCTGATCTGGATCGCGCGCTGGGGCTGGGAGACGATCAATGCGGTGACCGGCGCCTACGCGATGCTCTCCATCCTGGACATCCTGTTCGGCATCAAGGCGAACAGCGTGCTGGACATGGTCATGCTGCTGGCGTTCGTCGTCGCGACCTTCGCGATCTCCGGGCTCGGCATCAACGCCGTGCAGAAGTGCAACAAGTACGCGACGTACCTCTTCGGCGTCTTCTCCGTGCTGGTCCTGGCCTACCTGGTGGCGAACACCGACTGGTCGAAGGTGATGGACCACAGCGCCGGTTCCACGGCCGCGGTGATCACCGGCGTCGGCATGATCGCGGCGGGCGGTGTCAGCTGGATCCCGTCCGCGCCGGACTTCACGCGCTACCTGCCGCGTACGGCGTCCTCGAAGGCGATCGTGGGCACGGCGGTCGGCGGCGCCGGCGTGGTCGTCCTGCCCATGGTCCTGATGGGCGCGGTGATGGCGGTGTCCACACCGGACCTGGCCTCGGCGACCGACCCGGTGTCCTTCCTCGGCGAGATCCTGCCGACGTGGATCGCGGTGCCGTACCTGTTCATCGCACTGATCGGCATGCTGCTGATCAACTCGATGTCGATGTACTCGGCGGGCTTCACCGCGCAGACCCTGGGCTTCAAGGTGCCGCGGCACTGGGCGGTCTCGGTCAACGCCGTGATCTCGCTGATCTTCGGCGGGGTGCTGATGCTGGTGGCGACGAGCTTCATGGGTTCGTTCATCGCCTTCCTGTCCCTGCTCGCCGTCGCCTTCTCGGCCTGGGTCGGCGTGTTCGGTGCGGACATGCTGCGCCGCACGGAGTACGACGGCCGGGCCATGGCAGACACCACCCGCACCAGCGCCTACTGGTACCGGGGCGGCTTCGCCCCCGCGGCCGTGGCGGCGTGGGCGGTGGGGCTGCTGTCGGGCCTGATGTTCACCACCTCGGACTGGTTCACCGGCCCGCTGGCGAAGAACAACGTGATCGGCGAGTACGGCCTCGGCTGGGTGGCGACGATCGTGATCTCCGGCGCGCTGTACGCGGCGCTGCCCAAGCCGGCGGTGGTCACCCCGGCGCAGGCCGACGAGCCCGCCGAGGAGCCCGCGACCGCCGGCGTCTGACCACCCGCCCAGCCGGAGCGGCTGCTCCGGTGGCACCCCGAGCCCCATGGCCATCTGACACTCAGTCAGCTATCGTCCCCTCCCACCGCATCTCCACCGCATCGCACCGGAGGGGGACCACGCATGCCCGTCACGGTCGTACGTTTCAATCTCGTCGCTCCCGGCTCCGGGCCCGCCGCCCTCTCCGCCCGCTACCGGGCCGCCCTGGAGATGGCGGCGTACGCGGACGAGCACGGCATCAGCACCGTGCAGACCGAGGAGCACCACGGCGCCGACAACAACTGGCTGCCGTCGCCGTTTGCCTTCGCGGGCGCTGTGTTCGGGGCGACCCGCCGGATCGCGGTGACCGTGTCGGCGGTGATCGGCCCGCTCCACGACCCGCTGCGGCTGGCCGAGGACATCGCCGTCCTGGACCTCCTCAGCGGCGGACGGCTGGTGACGGTGGCCGGCATCGGCTACCGGCCCGAGGAGTACGCCCTGTTCGACGTGGACTGGAAGCGCCGGGGCCGGATCCAGGACGAGGTGCTGCAGACGCTGCTGCGGGCATGGACCGGCGAGGAGTTCGAGTACCGCGGCCGCCGGGTGCGGATCACCCCGCGCCCGTACACCGAACCGCACCCCCTGCTGCTGGTCGGCGGCTCCTCCAGGGCCGCCGCCCGCCGGGCCGCCCGGCTCGGCCTGCCGTTCTTCCCGAGCGCGCATCTGCCGGAGCTGGAGGCGTACTACAAGGAGAAGCTGACCGAGTACGGCACCGAGGGCTGGGTGATGATGCCGGCCGCGGAGACCCCGCTGCTGCATGTCGCCGAGGACCCGGACCGGGCGTGGGCCGAGTACGGCAGCCACTTCCTGCACGAGGCGCGGACGTACGCCTCCTGGCAGTCGGACCAGATCCGCTCGGCGGTGAAGTCGGCGGCCACGACGGTGGCGGAGCTGCGCGCGGAGGGCGTGTACCGGATCCTCACCCCGCAGGAGTGCGTGGCGCTGGGCGCCGAGAGCCTCGTCCTGCACCCGCTGGCGGGCGGGATGCCGGTGGAGGAGGGCTGGCGCAGTCTGCGGCTGTTCGCGGAGCGGGTGCTTCCGGCCCTGGCGGGCTGAACCGGGGCCCTGGACGGCTGAACCGGCGGGCCTGGAGGGCTGAACCGGCGGGGCCACCCGTCGAGGCCGGGCCCTGTGCGCCGGAGGAGACCGGCGCCCGCGTCCCCGGCCGGTGACCGTGACCGTACTGCACCGCCGCCCCCGGTCCGGGCAGTGGCCGGGCCGGGGGCGGCGGGTGGTACGAGGAGAGGGGCAGCGGGGTCTTGGCCCTTCTCCCCGAGTCGGGGGCCGGTCAGCCCATCTCCTCCAGGGACTTGCCCTTCGTCTCCTTGACGAACTTCAGGACGAACGGGACGGAGAGCGCGGCGAAGACCGTGTAGATCACGTACGTACCGGACAGGTTCCAGTCGGCCAGCGACGGGAAGCTCGCGGTGATCGCCCAGTTGGCGACCCACTGTGCGGCGGCGGCCACGCCCAGCGCGGCGGCACGGATCCTGTTCGGGAACATCTCGCCGAGCATGACCCAGACGACCACACCCCAGGACAGGGCGAAGAAGAGGACGAACACGTGGGCGGCGACCAGGGCGACCCAGCCCTGGGTGCTCGGCAGCTTGCCGTCGACCAGGTGGTAGCTGAACGCCCAGGCCTCCAGGGCCAGGCCGACGGCCATGCCGACCGAGCCGATGAGGGCGAGCGGCTTGCGGCCGATGCGGTCCACGAAGATCATCGCGATCACGGTGCCGACGATGTTGATGATCGACGTCGTGAAGGAGTAGAAGAACGAGTCCGCGGGGTCGACACCGACGGACTGCCACAGCGTCGAGGAGTAGTAGAACGCGACGTTGATGCCGACGAACTGCTGGAAGACCGAAAGGCCGATACCGATCCAGACGATCGGCTTGAAGAAGAAGCCGCCGCCGAGCAGGTCCTTGAAGGACGACTTGTGCTCGCTCTTCATCGCGTGCTCGATCTCGGCGACGCGGGCGTCGAGGTCGGTGCCCTTGCCCTCGACCTCGGCGAGGATCTCCTTGGCGCGCTCGCGCTTGCCGACGGAGAGCAGGAAGCGCGGCGACTCGGGGATCGCGAAGGACAGCAGGCCGTAGAGGACGGCCGGGACGACCATCACACCGAGCATGACCTGCCAGGCCTCCAGGCCCATCAGCTTGCCGCGCTGGTCACCGTCGGCGGCGTTGAGCAGGCCCCAGTTGACCAGCTGCGAGATGGCGATGCCGACGACGATCGCGGCCTGCTGGAAGGAGCCGAGCCGGCCGCGGTATGCGGGCGGGGCGACCTCGGCGATGTAGGCCGGGCCGATCACGGAGGCCATGCCGATGGCGAAGCCGCCGACGATGCGCCAAAAGGCGAGGTCCCACAGGGCGAAGGGCAGCGCGGAGCCGACGGCGCTGATGGTGAAGAGGGCCGCGGCGATCTGCATACAGCGGATACGGCCGATGCGGTCGGCTATGCGGCCGGCGGTGGCGGCGCCGATGGCGCAGCCGATCAGGGCGATCGCGATGACCTGGGCGAGGGCGGCGGAGCCGATGTCGTAGCGGTCCCGGATGGCCTCGACGGCGCCGTTGATGACGGAGCTGTCGTAGCCGAAGAGGAAGCCGCCCATGGCGGCAGCCGCTGCGATGAAGATGACGTGCCCGAGATGTTCGGGATGAGCCGTTCCGGCTCGTGACTGAGGTGCCTGCGCTGTGCTGGTCACGTGTATCTCCTCGGGCCGCGGCAACGCTGCCGCAGTGGGGGGCGAGCCCTTCCAGGTCATGCGCGGCGCATCCGTCCGCACCGCTTACACCTGAAGGTAAAAGCAACGTTGCAGAGACTATGCCTTCAAGTTTCGAAGTCAATAGTTCAACGGCTGTGAGTTTTTCGATACACCTAAGGACTCGGTGTTCAAGAAGTGAACACAGAGTCAGTTGATCTTGAAAGGGGGTCAGCGAAGCCGCTGGGAGATGACCTTGGACACGCCGTCGCCCTGCATGGAGACGCCGTAGAGCGCGTCGGCGACCTCCATCGTGCGCTTCTGGTGCGTGATCACGATCAGCTGCGAGGCCTCCTGCAGCTCCTGCATGATCCGGATCAGCCGCTGGAGGTTGGTGTCGTCCAGCGCGGCCTCGACCTCGTCCATCACGTAGAACGGACTGGGCCGGGCCTTGAAGATCGACACCAGCAGCGCGACGGCGGTCAGCGAGCGCTCGCCGCCCGACAGCAGGGAGAGCCGCTTGACCTTCTTGCCCGGCGGACGCGCCTCGACGTCCACGCCCGTGGTCAGCATGTTGTCGGGGTCGGTGAGCACGAGCCGTCCGTCGCCGCCCGGGAAAAGGCGGCTGAAGACGCCCTCGAACTCGCGGGCGGTGTCGCGGTAGGCCTCCGTGAAGACCTGCTCGACGCGCTCGTCGACCTCCTTCACCACCTGGAGCAGGTCGGCGCGGGTCTTCTTCAGGTCCTCCAGCTGCTCGCTGAGGAACTTGTGCCGCTCCTCCAGCGCAGCGAACTCCTCCAGCGCCAGCGGGTTGACCTTGCCCAGCTGCTGGTACGCCCGCTCGGCGGCCTTGAGCCGTTTCTCCTGCTCCGCCCGTACGAAGGGGCGCGGCTGGTTCCGCGGGTGCTCGGGGTCGTCGGGCAACTGCTCGCCGTCGGCGGGGGGCGAGGGCGGCACGAGCTGATGCGGCCCGTACTCCGCGACCAGCCCCTCCGGTTCGACACCCAGTTCCTCCAGCGCCCTGGTCTCCAGCTGCTCGATCCGCAGCCGCTTCTCGGCACCGAGTACCTCGCCGCGGTGCACCGAATCCGTCAGCTTGTCGAGTTCGGCCTTCAGGTCCCGTCCGGCGGTGCGCGCGGTGGCCAGTTCCTGCTCGCGCCGGGCCTTGGCGGCCTCGGCGGCGGCGCGCTCCTGCTCGGCCCGGGCCAGCGAGATCTCGACGTGCGCGAGCAGCTGGCGGGCGCCGGAGGCCACGGCCTCCGCGACCGCCGCCTCGTGCCGCAGCCGGGCCCGGCGCTGCTCGGCACGGGCGCGTGCCTCGCGTTCGGCGCGGGCGGCCCGGTCGAGCGAGTCGGCACGCCCGGCGAGTCCCCTGACCCGCTCCTCGTGCGTACGGACCTGGAGGCGGGCCTCCATCTCGGTCTGCCGGGCGTTGGCGCCGTCGGCGGCGAGCCGGTCGCGCGCGGAGGTGTCCGGCTCCTCCTCGACCGGCATCTCCTCGGCGACGGCCAGCCGTTCGGCCAGTTCCTCGGCCTCCTGCACTGCCTTCTCCAGCGCCTCCTGCGCGCGTGCGGTCGCCGCGGCCGAGCGCTCGGCCTCCCCGGCAGCACCTCGCGCCTGGCCGGCGAGCCGACCCAGCTGCTGGGCCACGGCCGACTTCTCCCGGTCGGCGGCGCGGCGCCGCTCGCCCAGGTCCTCGACGAGCGCGGCGGCATGCCTGCGGCGCTCGGCCGCCTCGTGCTGGGCCTCGGCCAGCTCCTCGCAGCGGACCGCCAGCTCGGCCAGCTCGGCCGCGGCCTCGTCCACGGAGGCCTGGACCTCCAGCAGGCTGGGTGCCCCGGCCGAGCCGCCGTGCGCGTAGTGGGCGCCGAGTACGTCGCCTTCGGCGGTCACCGCGGTCAGGTCCGGGTGCGTGTGGACGAGGTCTTCGGCGTCCTCCAGGGTGCCGACGACCACGCATCCCTGCAGGAGGCGGCGGACCGCAGGCATGAGGTCGGCGGGGCCGCGGACGAGGGCCGCGGCCGGGAGGGGGGTGCCGGGCGGCTGGTCGTCCGCGGGTGCGTCGTGGCTGGTCGCGCCGTTCCCCGCGCCCCTGTGGGGCGCGGGACCGCCATGGTCGTCCGCGGGTGCGTCGTGGCCGGTCGCGCCGTTCCCCGCGCCCCCATGAGGCGCGGAACCGCCATGGTCGTCCGCGGGTGCGTCGTGGCCGGGGGTGCCGTTCCCCGTGGCTCTGTGGGGCACGGGACCATCGGAGTCGTCCGTGGGGGCGTCGGGGCCGGGGGCGGCTGACAGGAGGAGTGTTGCTCGGCCGCCGTCCTGTTTGCGCAGGAGGCGGATCGCCTCGGCCGCCGTCGTGGGGGTGGTGACGGCGATCGCGTCGGCCGCCGTGCCGAGGGCCGCGGCCAGGGGGATCTCGTAGCCGGGCGTGATCGTCAGCAGTTCCGCTGCCGGGCCCAGCACTCCGGTGAGCCGGTCCCGTGCGGCCAGCAGTATTCCGGTGCCGTCCTTGCGGCGCAGGCCCAGCGCCAGCGCCTCGTGGCGGGCCTGGGTCGCGGCGCGGCGGCGTTCGGCCGTGGTGACCGCCTCGCGGGCCGCGCCGAGGTCCGCCTCGGCGTCGGCGAGCCGGCGCCTGGCCTCCTCGTGCCGTCCGGCCAGTTCCGCGTCGCCGGCGTCGAGTCCGTCGACCTCGGCCTGCAGAGCCTCGTACTCCTCCTGGGCACGCACCGCGCGCTCCCGGGCCTCGTCGCGCGCCGTGGCCAGGCGGTCGATCTCGGACTGGGCGGAGGAAGCGCGGGAGCGGGCCGCGTTGACTTGCCCGGACAGCCGGGCCAGGCCCTCGCGGCGGTCGGCGATGGCGCGGGCGAGGTCTTTGAGCCGGCGCTCCTCCACGGCCAGCTCGCGCTCCAGTTCGGCGCGGTGGGCGACCGTGTCGTCCAGGGCGTGCTGCGCCGCATCCAGGGCGGCCTCCAGCTCGGCCTCCTGCTCGCGGATGCGGGCGGCCTCGCGTTCCATGTCCTCGGGGTCCCGGCCGCGCCGCTCCTCGGGGGGCGCGGAGGTGGCGCTCTTCACCCGGGCATCGGCCAGCGAGACGGTGCCGCGGACGCGCTCGGCCAGCTGGGACAGCTCGTACCAGGTCTGCTGGGCGCGCTGGAGGCGGGGGGTGAGCCGCCGTACCTCGTCCTCCAGCAGGGCCTCCCGCTGGAGCGCCTTCTTCAGCTCCTGCTCGGCGGCTTCCTTGCGCTCCTTCAGGGCCGCCTCGTCGGCGATCTCGGTCTGCAGGGCCTCGCGGAGGCGTACCAGGTCGTCGGCGAGCAGGCGCAGGCGGGCGTCGCGCAGGTCCGCCTGGATGACGGCGGCCCTGCGCGCGACCGCGGCCTGGCGGCCCAGGGGCTTGAGCTGGCGGCGCAGTTCGTCCGTGAGGTCCTGCACGCGGGCGAGGTTGGCCTGCATCGCGTCCAGCTTGCGGAGCGCCTTCTCCTTGCGCTTGCGGTGCTTGAGGACGCCCGCGGCCTCCTCGATGAAGGCGCGGCGGCCCATGGGGTCGGCGTGCAGGACGGAGTCGAGCTGGCCCTGGCCGACGATCACGTGCATCTCGCGGCCGATGCCGGAGTCGGAGAGGAGTTCCTGGATGTCCAGAAGGCGGCAGGTGTCGCCGTTGATCTGGTACTCGCTGCCGCCGTTGCGGAACATGATCCGCGTGATGGTGACCTCGGCGTACTCGATGGGCAGGGCACCGTCGGAGTTGTCGATGGTCAGGGACACCTCGGCGCGGCCCAGCGGGGGGCGGCCGGTGGTGCCGGCGAAGATGACGTCCTCCATCTTGCCGCCGCGCAGCGACTTGGCGCCCTGTTCGCCCATGACCCAGCTGAGCGCGTCCACGACGTTGGACTTGCCCGAGCCGTTGGGTCCGACGACGCACGTGATCCCCGGCTCGAACCGGAGCGTGGTCGCGGACGCGAACGACTTGAACCCGCGCAGGGTCAGGGCCTTGAGGTGCACGGCGCTGGACTCTACCTGCCGCCGCTATCCCACTCCACGAACACTCGCAACCCCACGGTTTCGTCATTGAACATGCAGGGCACACCAGACGTTAAAGAGGGTGAAAGGATGCGCGGGGGAAAGAAAAGAAGGGACGCCGAAGCGTCCCTTGCAGCTCTTACGGCTGGATTGCAGCCGCGGGATCAAATGAGCGGTTGATACGGCAGCCTGTTCGCTGCGACTGCTGGTCGTGGAGCGATGCAGCGATCAGGTGAGCGCAGGCTCCGCCTGGTGTGCGTCGATGCTCTCCATGATCCTGTCCTGAGAGGCGGCAGCCGACAGCGCTTCGTTCTCCGCCTGGATCCGTACCAGCTCGGACTCCAGGTCCTGGACGCGCTGCTGCAGCCGTCGCATCTCGGCGAGGAGTCGAGGGTCGGAGCCGCCGACGTAACCGAGAAGCGCCTTTGCCATGATGGATGGTCCTCCACACTGAGTGACCGACCGATGCGGTGTGGGTCGTGAGGGATTCGCACCCGCGGTGCTTGGCACATCCGAGTGTTGCTCTGCTGTTGCTCCATGCCAAACAGCTAGGGTGCGCGGGGCTTTCAGCGTCTCACCAAAAAGTTTGACGGTCAACACGATCACGCCCTGTATTGGCGGGCGAACCGGGGCGCGCGGCCGGGAAATCGGCGGCGGCGGGACTCATCCGGGCCCTCAGGGCGTGACGATCAGCTGTACCAGCGGAGCCTGCCACGCCCGGCCGTTCTTGGCAACCACCAGGCCGTTTCTGCTTCCCGCATGTGCCTTTGGCAGCTCGCCGTGCTCCTGCCTGCACGGCTTTACAGAACCGGCTCAGCGAATGGCGAAACCGTCGTAGCCGCCGCGGGGTGTGTCCCAGATCTCGGTGACACCGTCCACGTGTCCGGGCGTGTCGCCGCCCTGGAGCCAGTCCAGCAGTCCCTCGCAGCCTGCCCGTGCCCCTTCCGCGACCACCTGGACCCGGCCGTCGGCCAAATTGAGAGCAAAACCACTCAGGCCGCCGATCTCCAGTGCCTTGGCACGCGTGAACCAGCGGAAACCCACGCCCTGCACGCGTCCACGCACCCAGGCGACCAGTCGCACTTCCTCGTTCATGGGTGCAACCTAACCGGCCGGTGTCGTTCGGGACACATCGCCGCCAAGCGGCATGAGGTACCGTCCGGACCCAATGCATCGCATATGAAAACTCACTCGATCGAGTGAGTCGGGTTGGCCAGAGGGAGTCACTCGCCACGAGTCGCTCGCCGCGCAGGCACCGGTCGACCGCGCGCACGAGGAAGAGGGCAAGGACATGGGACGCCACCGACGCTCCGCCGCCGGCCGCGCCGCCACGGGCCCCGCCGACGGGGTCAAGCACACGCACGGCTCGGCCACGGGGAGCGACGAGCACCCCGGGCACTCCTCCCCGCAGTCGTCCGCGCACGCGCCGGACGGTGAGCGGCAGATACCCATGGGCATCGCGCCCTACCTGAACCCCGAGGCCTACGCCGACGCCACCGCCAAGGCCCAGGCCTATCTCTTCGCGGCCGACGACGAGCAGGCGTCGGCCCGGTCGATGACCCCCTCCGCGGCCGGCGGTTTCACCCCGGACGGCGGTTCGCCCCACGGCCACCGGCGCGACCGGACGGCCGGGCGGCCGGTTCGTGCGAGCCTGCTCGGGGTGTCCGCGGTCGTCGCGCTCGGCACGGTCGCAGCGGCCACGGGCGTGCTGCCCGGCCTGGAGAACTACCGGCTCGGCGGCGGTTCGCACACCGTGGACCGGGTGCAGGCCGTGGGCTCGCCCGGCAACACGGCCAGCGAGCAGGGCGGTACGTCGGGCAGCGCCGACAGCGGCGACAAGGGCACCGCCGGCGGTGGCACCGCCGAGCGCACCGGGTCCCCGAGCCCGTCGGCCTCCGCCTCCGCTTCCCCCTCGCCCTCACCCTCCGCCTCGAAGCCGGCCTCCCCCGAGCGGACGCCGTCGAAGACGGCCACCAAGGCTCCGGCACCGAGGACGACGCCGTCCAGGCACTCCTCGCCCTCCAGGCCTGCTGAGCCGAAGGGCACCCCGTCGAAGACGCCCACCCCGTCGCAGACGGCCACCCCGTCACAGACGCCCACCCCGTCACAGACGCCCACCCCGTCGCAGACGCCCACTCCGCCGAAGACGCCCACCGAAGCGCCGGCGCCGACCTCCTCGCCGGTGACGGTTTCGCGGGAGGCCGCCGTCGAGGCCGAGGTGCTCAAGCTCGTCAACGAGGAGCGGGCGAAGGTGGGCTGCAGCCCACTGTCGGCGAACTCCTCGCTGACCGGGCTGGCCGAGATGTTCAGCGACGACATGGCCACGCGGGGCTTCTTCGACCACACCGACCCGGACGGCAGGACGCCGTGGGACCGGGCCGCGGCGGCCGGCATCACCGACCTCGGCGGCGAGAACATAGCCCGCGGCCAGGCCGACGCGGCGGCCGTGATGCAGGCCTGGATGAACAGCCCCGGTCACCGCGCCAACATCCTGAACTGCGACTTCAAGACCCTGGGCGTGGGCGTCCACTTCGGCTCCGGCGGGCCTTGGTGGACGCAGGACTTCGGCTACTGACGCCGAGGAAGCGTCCGCAAGGTGCGTCCGGCACGGCAGCGCGGCGTCCGCGCCCCTCACGGCAGCGGAGCGGCCTGGGCGATCGCTCCGATGATGAGGAACAGCACGAAGATGCCGTAGCCGATGCACGCGATGATGCCCGTCACGAGCCCGGTGACGGCCAGACCGTCGCCCTTCTGCCCGGTCTGCCGGATCTCGTTGCGCGCCTTGACGGCCAGGACGATGGCGATGATGCCGGTGACGATGCCCACGAAGGGCACGATGAGAGACACGATGCCGGTGACCATGGACGCCACCGCTTTGCCGCTCGGCCCGGGCTGGGGCGAGTACGGGTGGGGCGGGGGGTACTGCTGCGCCCCGCCCGACGGATACGGCTGGTAGGGAGTCCGCTGAGGGTCCTGAGGATGCTCGGTGCTCATGGCGCTTCCCCTGTCGTACGACTCCTGGCCCGCTCCGCCCCCGGCACACGACGTACGCCGTGTGCTGATATCGCACCCTCTGATCAGGATGTTCCGGGCGGAGCGGGCCTGCAACTCAGCGCCTCCTGCGTGACCGCTCGTCTCCCCGGTCAGGCAGGCCGTTCACCGGACCCGCTCACGCGGCAGCGCGACCCCGCGCGATCAGCTTCGCCGTCTCCGTCACCCGGCGGCCCAGGTGCTCGGCCGTGGCCGTGTCGGCCTTGTGGACGGCCTCGGGGCCCTCGTCGCTGTTGCTCTGGGCGGCGGCGCCGGAGAAGAAGCCGAGGCGGTTGAGGTCGTTCTCGGAGCCCGTGCTGCTGTTCCAGCCGGGGAGCAGGCCGAGGTTGACCCAGTGCATGCCGTGCTGGGCGGCGAGCGTCTGGAAGAACTGCAGGGTGTGCAGCTTGTCGCCGCTCTTGGAACCCGAGTTCGTGAAACCGGCGGCCAGCTTGTCCTTCCAGTCCTGGCCGAACCAGCGCTTGGAGGTCGCCTCGGCGAAGACGTGAAAGGCGCCGGAGGCGGTGCCCATGTAGGTGGGCGAGCCGAAGACGATCGCGTCGGAGCGGTCCAGCGTCTGCCACTGCTCCTCGGTGATCTCGTCGACCTTGATCAGGTGGACCTCGGCGCCCGCCTCGAGAGCGCCGGCGCGGACGGCCTCGGCGATGACGGCGGTGTGGCCGTAGCCGGAGTGGTAGGCGATGGAAACGACAGGGGTGGTCACAGAAGACTCCTCGTAGGGGCAGCTCGAAGCACTGACTCAAGGAGAGCACTAACTTCAGGTTAGTGCAACCTCGTGGTTAGCGCTGCATTGGCGTACGCTTGTGGTATGAGCGCCACCACCGGGGACCACGAGGACCTCGCCTACAACGTCTTCGCCAAGGCCTGCCCGTCACGCGGAACGCTGGAGCACGTCACGGGCCGCTGGGGCGGACTGACGCTCGGCGCGCTGTACGAGGGTTCGCTGCGCTTCAACGAGCTGCGCCGGCGCGTCGACGGGGTGAGCGAGAAGATGCTCTCCCAGACGCTGCACGCGCTGGAGCGGGACGGCCTGGTGCACCGCGAGGCCCAGCCGACGAACCCGCCCCGCGTGGACTACGAACTCACGGACCTGGGCCGTCAGGTCGCCGAGCGGCTGCTCGCGCTCATCCACTGTGTGGAGGACGCCATGGACGACGTCCTCGCGGCCCGGACGCGTTACGACGAGACGCGCGGGGCCTTCTGACACCGCGGGCAGAAATAGCTGGACCGGTTCATCCAGGGGCGCCGGCGCATGGGGGTGCCGCAGCGCTTGCAGGGCAGGCCCTCACGGCCGTACGCGTCCAGGGAGCGGTCGAAGTAGCCCGACTCGCCGTTGACGTTGACGTACAGGCTGTCGAAGCTGGTGCCGCCGACGCTGAGGGCCGCGTTCATCACGTCCCGGACGTGGCGGAGGAGTTCCGTGGTGACCGGGCGGGTGAAGTTGGCCGTGGGACGCTCGTAGTGGATGCGGGCGCGCCACAGGGCCTCGTCCGCGTAGATGTTGCCGACCCCGCTGATCAGCGACTGGTCCAGCAGGGCCCGTTTGATGGTGGTCCGCTTGCGGCGCAGCGCCTGGTGGAAGGCCTCGTCGTCGAAGAGCGGGTCGAGCGGGTCGCGTGCGATGTGCGCGATGACGTCGGGCAGGCCGTCGGGGGTGTTGTCGTGCAACGACAGTCCGCCGAAGGTGCGTTGGTCGACGAAGCGCAGTTCGGTGCCGAGGGAGTCGGCGAACCGGACACGGATGCGCAGATGCTTCTCGTCCGGCGCCGAGTGCGGCTGGACCAGCAGCTGGCCGCTCATGCCGAGGTGGGCGAGGACGGACTGGTTCGTCTCCTCCAGAGGCAGCCACAGGTATTTGCCGCGCCGCTGGGGGGTGCCGATGTGGTGGCCCTTGAGCCGGTGCGTGAAGTCGTCGGGGCCGGCCAGGTGCCGGCGTACGGCACGGGGGTGCAGTACCTCGGTCTCGGCGACGGTGCGATGGGCGACCCAGCGCTCCAGACCGCGCCGGACCACCTCGACCTCGGGCAACTCGGGCATCGGGACCCCTGTACGGACCATGGGATGAAGGCCGAGCGCCCGCCCCGGCGTGCAAGGCGGGACGGGCGCTCGGTACTGCTGTCGTCAGGCGGAGGCGGACGACGACGGGTCGCCGCCCTTGACGGCCTGGTCGGCCGTCTCCTTGACGGGCTCCTTGGCCACCTTGTCGCGCTCGTCCGCCGCGGCCTGGATGGACCGCCAGGCGGACTCGGCGGCCTGCTGCTCCGCCTCCTTCTTGCTGCGGCCGGTGCCGGTGCCGTACGAGACGCCTCCGACGCGGGCAGCAGCAGTGAAGGTCTTCTCGTGGTCGGGGCCGGTCTCCGTGACCAGGTACTCGGGCACGCCGAGTCCCTCGATCGCCGTCAGCTCCTGCAGGGACGTCTTCCAGTCCAGGCCGGCGCCGAGGTTGGAGGACTTCTCGATCAGCGGGTCGAAGAGCCGGTGCACCAGCTCGGACGCCGCGTCGAGGCCCTGGTCGAGATAGACCGCGCCGATCACCGCTTCGAGGGTGTCGGCAAGGATGGACGCCTTGTCCCGGCCGCCCGTGCCCTCTTCACCACGGCCGAGCCGGATGAAGGCGCCCAGGTCGAGGCCGCGGCCGACCTCCGCCAGCGCACGCGAGTTGACCACCGCGGCCCGCAGCTTGGCCAGCTGGCCCTCGGGCAGGTCGGGGTGGGTGCGGTACAGCGTGTCCGTGACGACGAGGCCGAGCACGGAGTCCCCGAGGAACTCCAGCCGCTCGTTCGTCGGCAGACCGCCGTTCTCGTACGCGTAGGAACGGTGGGTCAGCGCGCGCACCAGAAGGGCGGACTCGACCTGATAGCCGAGCCGCCCTTCCAGAAGCGCATGGGACGAGGCCTGGTTGTCCACTTTCTTCCTGGCGGAACCGTCCGCCTTGGCGTCCTTCTTCGGACTGGACACAGTGCCTCTCACCAGCCCGCTCAGACTTCGAGGACCTGGCGCTTGTTGTAGGTGCCGCAAGACGGGCACGCGATGTGCTGCTGCTTGGGCTCGTGGCAGCGCTCGCACGCAACCAGGGTGGGGACCGCAGCCTTCCACTGCGACCGGCGGTGGCGCGTGTTGCTGCGCGACATCTTCCGCTTCGGAACAGCCACGGCTACTTCTCCTGCTTCTCGTCGGCGCGTGCTGAAGGAAGCGCGCCGCCGCTCATCTCGTCCTTCTCGCCGTCTTCGAGTGAACCGGCGAGTCCCTGCAATGCCGCCCAACGGATGTCGACGGCGTCGTGGTGGTGGTCCGGGTCGTCCGCGAGCCGCGCTCCGCACTCGGAGCACAGGCCCGGGCAGTCTTCCTGGCACACCGGCTGCATCGGCAGTGCGAGCACCACCGCATCGCGCAGCAGAGGTTCGAGGTCGAACAGGCCGTCCTCGAGGAAGAACCTGTCCTCGTCGTCCTCGGCGTCGTCGCCCGGTTCCGCGATCACGCGGCCCCGGTCGTCGGCGTCAGGGTACGAGAACAGCTCCTGGAAGTCCGCTTCGAGCTCCAGCCCGACCGGCTCCAGACACCTTACGCACTCCCCCTCGGCCTGTGCACGGGCGGTGCCCGTGACGAGCACCCCTTCCATGACCGACTCGAGCCGGAGTTCGAGCTCCACCGGGGCGCCTTGCGGCACTCCGATGACTCCCTGGATGCCGAGGTCGGCGGGGGCGTCGATCGTGCGGGTCAGGCGCTGCAGCGCGCCAGGACGCCGACCCAGCTCGTGCGTGTCGAACACGAGGGGGTTGCGGTGGTCGAGGCGGGCGTTGGAGGCCATTCCTGCTTTCGATCTTCGAACTCGTGGGGACACCACCCGTCGGTGTTCCGGGCAGCGTTGATCGCGGGCATACGCGCGACCGAAGAGCCAGGATACTGGACCTTTCGCTCAGGGCCCAATCCGGTCCCCCGCTAGAGGCCCCGCCCCTGTTCGTACGCCCTCAGCTGCTCCGCACTGATCATGCTCGTGTCGAAGAGGCTGGTCTCGTCGAGGGCGTAGCCCTGCTGGGGCTGGGGCTGGTGTGCGGGCTGCTGGGCCTGGTGCTGCGGGTCGTAGGCGGCCTGCCGGGGGTCGTAGGAACCCTGGAAGGGGGCACCTTCCGCCGGAGCGAAGCCGGAGGTGGCGGAGTAGGGGTCGGCCTGCTGGTAGCCGTACGGGTCGTGCTGCGGCGCGTAGTCCGGCTGCTGCGGGAAGCCCGCGTAGGGGTCCTGCTGCTGGACGGGGGCTCCTCCTGCCGGGGCGTAGCCGGCGGCGGGGGCGTAGGCGGTCTGCGGCTCGTACGACGGCTGCACCGGCTGCGCGGGCTCCGGCTGCCGCCGGTCCGCGCGGTCGCTGTCCGCGAGAGCCGCGAGATCGGCGAGGTAGTCGGCGTCGCTGGAGTGCTGGAAGGTCGTGGTGTCGTCGGCGAGGGCGCCGAGGTCGTCGGTGGCGATCCGGCCGTGCAGCTTCTGCCGGCCCCGGCCGACCGCCTCCAGGGTCTTGGCGAGGACCGCTTCGAAGGCGCCGAGCTTGGCGTCCACGTAGGAGTCGGCGTTGTGCCGCAGGGTCTCGGGGTCCTGGCTGCGCTCGGGGGCGTCCTCGTCCTCGTAGCCGTTCTCGTCCAGGCCCGGACCGGTGCCGAGGAGCTTCTCGCGGCCGCGGCCGACCGAGCCGAGGGTCTTGGTGAGCACGACCTCGAAGTTGGCGAGCTTGGAGTCGACGTAGTCGTCGGCCTCGGCGCGGATCTCCTCGGCCTCCGTGCGGGCCTCGGCGAGGATCCGGTCGGCCTCGGCCTGGGAGCGGCGGGCGATCTCGGTGTCGGAGATCAGCGAGCCGCGCTCGGCGTGCGCGTTCCCGATGATCCGCTCGGCCTCCTGCCGGGCCTGCTCGACCATCTGCTCACGGCCGCCGATCAGCTCCTGCGCCTGCGCGAGGGAGCCGGGCAGGGCCTGGCGCACCTCTTCGAGCATCGCGAGCAGCTCGGCGCGGTTGACCACGCACGACGCCGACATGGGCATGGACCGGGCGCCGGAGACCGTGGAGACGATCTCGTCGAGCTTCTTCTGCACGTCCACCTGTGCTCGCCACTCTCTACAGCCGGGTTGGAGACGGACGGGACGACTGTAGCCCCATCAGTCCTTGGCGAGACGCTTGTTCAGGGCCTCCAGGACCTGGGCGGGCACCAGGTGGGAGACATCTCCGCCCCAGGCCGCGACCTCCTTGACGAGCGAGGAGGAGAGGAAGCTGTAGGTGGGGTTGGTGGGCACGAACAGCGTTTCGACGCCGGTGAGGCCGATGTTCATCTGGGCCATCTGGAGTTCGTAGTCGAAGTCGCTGACGGCGCGCAGGCCCTTGACGATGGCGGGGATGTCGCGCTGCTTGCAGAAGTCGACGAGGAGGCCGTGGAACGCCTCGACGCGGACGTTGGCGTACTCGGAGGTGACCTCGCGGATCAGGCCGATCCGCTCCTCGATCTCGAACAGGCCCTTCTTGGACTTGTTGATCATCACCGCGACGTAGACCTCGTCGTAGAGACGGGAGGCCCTGGCGATGATGTCGAGATGTCCGTTGGTGATCGGGTCGAACGACCCGGGACAGACGGCGCGGCGCACTTGTGATCCCTCGCTCTCCGGTCCGGTCATCGTGCGTCTTCGCACGTAGAGGCGGCGCGACCGTACCAAAACGTTCCCTCGCCGTAACGGCGGGACCGGATCGCCTCGAAGCCGTCCGGCCAGTGGAATTCGCCGCCTCTGGTGCTGCGCTCCACGGTGACGAGCGCTTGCTCAGCGAGCCAGCGTTCCGCGCGGAGTGTGAGCAGGATCTCGCGAAGATCGTCGTCCGAGACGGCGTACGGGGGGTCGAGGAAGACCAGGTCGTACGGTTCGGCGGGGGGTGCGGTCCGGATGACTTGTTCCGCTTTGCCCGCTCTTACTTCGGCGCCCGGGAGGCCGAGGTTCTTCACGTTCTCCCGGACGGTCTTCGCCGCGCGGGCGTCGGCTTCGACCAGGAGGGTGTGGCTCGCGCCCCGGGACAGGGCCTCCAGGCCCACGGCTCCCGAGCCGGCGTAGAGGTCGAGGACCCGTTCGCCGTCCAGGGGGCCGCCGAGCAGGGACTGCCAGGTGGAGAAGAGGGCCTCGCGTGCGCGGTCGGAGGTGGGCCGGGTTCCGGTGCCGGGCGGTACCGAGAGGCGACGGCCGCCGGCCGTACCGGCGATCACGCGGGTCATGACGGGAGTCCTTCTTCGTGGGCGGCGTTACGGTTCATTGTGGCTGGTCGCGCAGTGCCCCGCGCCCCTGTCGGGGCGCCGCGGGTCAACCCTTCTCCAGGTACTGCTCCCGCTCCTCGTCCAGCAGGGCGTCCAGGGCCGTGCGCAGGCCGGGAAGCCGTTCCAGCTCCGGATCCGCCGCCACGACCGCCGCCGCCTCCTGTCTCGCCTCCGCGATGATCTCCTCGTCCTCGATGACGGCCAGGACCCGCAGGCTGGTGCGGGCGCCGGACTGGGCCTGGCCGAGGACGTCGCCCTCGCGGCGCTGTTCGAGGTCGATGCGGGAGAGCTCGAAGCCGTCCAGCGTGGAGGCGACCGCGTTCAGGCGCTGGCGGGCCGCGCCGGCCTCGGGCATCTCGGTGACCAGCAGGCACAGGCCGGGGGCGGAGCCACGGCCGACCCGGCCGCGCAGCTGGTGGAGCTGGGAGACGCCGAAGCGGTCGGCGTCCATGATGACCATGGCGGTGGCGTTGGGCACGTTGACGCCGACCTCGATGACGGTGGTGGCGACCAGGACGTCCGTCTCGCCGGCCGCGAAGCGGCGCATCACGGCGTCCTTGTCGTCGGGGTGCATACGGCCGTGCAGCACCTCGACCTTCAGGCCCTGGAGGGGGCCGCGGCTCAGCTGGTCGGCCACCTCGAGGACGGCCAGCGGCGGCCGCTTCTCCGCCTCGTCCTCGGGTGACTTCTTCCTGGCCTTCTTCGGGTCGTCCTCCTCGTCCCCGATGCGGGGACAGACGACGTACGCCTGGTGGCCGTCGGCGACCTCTTCGCGGACGCGTTCCCATGCACGGGCCAGGAAGTGGGGCTTGTCGGCGGCCGGGACGACGTGGCTGGCGATCGGCGAGCGGCCCGCCGGGAGCTGGTCCAGGACCGAGGTCTCCAGGTCGCCGAAGACCGTCATGGCGACCGTGCGCGGGATGGGGGTTGCGGTCATGACCAGGAGGTGCGGGGGCTGCTTGCCCTTGCCGCGCAGGGCGTCGCGCTGCTCCACGCCGAAGCGGTGCTGTTCGTCCACCACGACCAGGCCCAGGTCGTGGAACTGGACCTTGTCCTCGATCAGGGCGTGCGTGCCGATGACGATGCCGGCCTCGCCGGTGGCCAGGTCGAGCAGCGCCTGGCGGCGGGCCGCCGTGCCCATCGAGCCGGTGAGCAGCACCACCTTGGTGGCGTGCTCGGCGCCGCCCGGCATGCCGCCCTCCCGTCGCCCGCCACCGTCCTCCTGCGAGGGCGCGTCGCGCCACAGGCCCCAACCGGCCAGCTCTCCCATCATCTCGGTGACCGAGCGGTGGTGCTGCTGGGCGAGGACCTCGGTGGGCGCGAGCATGGCCGCCTGCCCGCCCGCGTCGACCACCGCGAGCATGGCGCGCAGGGCGACCATGGTCTTGCCGCTGCCCACCTCTCCTTGCAGCAGGCGGTGCATCGGGTGGGCGGTGGCCAGGTCGTCGAAGATCTCGCGGGAGACCTTCTGCTGGCCCTCGGTGAGGGTGAAGGGGAGGCGGTCGTCGAAGGCCGTGAGGATGCCGTCCGGCCTGGGTCTGCGCGGTACGGCCGGGAGTTGGGCGTCGGCGTGCCGGCGGCGGGCCAGGGCGACCTGGAGGACGAAGGCCTCGTCCCACTTCAGGCGGGCCCGGGCGTCGGCGACGTCCGCCTTGGTGTGCGGGCGGTGGATCTTGAGCAGGGCCTCGGGGAGGGTGACCAGGCCGCGGCCCTCGCGCAGGGAGTCGGGGAGGGGGTCGAGGGCCTCCTGGGCGCTGGGCAGGACCGTCTGGACCGCCTTGCCGATCTTCCAGGACTCCAGCTTGGCGGTGGCGGGATAGAGGGGAATCAGGGCGCCGGCCCAGGTCTCGACGGATTCCTCACTGTCGCCGCGGAGCAACTCGTAGGCCGGGTGGGCGAGTTGCAGACGGTGGTTGAAGACCGAGACCTTGCCGGCGAACATCGCGCGGGTGCCCGGCAGCAGCTCCTTGTGGGGCTTGTGGACGCCGTTGCCGAAGAAGACCAGCTGGAGCCTGCCGCTGCCGTCGGTGATGGTCACTTCGAGGCGCTGGCCCTTGCCTCGCGGGGCCTTGGCCGAGGCGAAGGTGTGCAGGCGGGCGTCGGCGACCTGGGCGACCACCGTGACGTGCTCGTCCATGGGGAGGTCGGCGAGGTGGGTGAGCTGGCCGCGCTCCTCGTATCTGCGCGGGTAGTGGTGGAGAAGGTCGCCGACGGTGTGCAGGCCGAGATGCTCGGCCATCACCTTCGCGGTGGCGGGGCCGAGCACCTTCTTGAGCGGTTCTTGCAGTGCGGGCACGGGATCCATTGCACACCACGCCACTGACAATGCCGCAGACGCTGCCCTGCGGGTTCGTCCCGGGATGCCCCGCGGGTTCGGCCCCAGGTGCCGTAAACATCAGGGAAACTCCTGGTCAGGTGGGCTGTTCCGGCTCTAGGATGACGCGCTCCGGCCATCCTTCGCGGTCACCGCCCGTACGGGACCGCCCGACCCCGCGCCGCCCGCACTCCCCCCTCCGGCGCAGTGACGATGGACTCCCAGACCTCACAGGCATCCCAGGCTTCCCAGTCGCCTCACACACCTCATACGTTCCAGGTCGACCTGCGTGGTCTGGTGGACCTGCTCTCCCATCACCTCTACTCCAGCCCGAAGGTGTACCTGCGCGAGCTGCTGCAGAACGCCGTGGACGCCATCACCGCCCGGCGGGCCGCGGACCCCGAAGCCCCGGCGCGGGTCCGGCTGTACGCGGCCGACGGCGGACTGCGGGTGGAGGACAGCGGCATCGGGCTCACCGAGTCGGACGTGCACAGTCTGCTGGCGACCATCGGCCGCAGCTCCAAGCGGGCCGAGGGCCTGCACGAGGCCCGGTCGGAGTTCCTCGGCCAGTTCGGCATCGGGTTGCTGGCGTGCTTCGTGGTCGCCGAGCGGATCCGGGTGGTCAGCCGCAGCGCCCGTACGCCCGACGCCCCGCCGGTGGAGTGGACGGCCCGCGACGACGGCTCGTACACCGTGCGGACGCTGCCCTTCGCGGATCGGCCCGAGGCGGGCACGACCGTGTACCTGACCGCACGGGCCGGAGCGGCCGAGTGGCTGGCGCCCGAGCGGGTGCGCACCCTGGCCCGGGACTTCGGGTCTCTGCTGCCGTACGACGTCCGGGTCGGCGAGGAGCCGGTCACGGAGCTGCCCGCGCCCTGGGACCGGGCCCATCCGAGCCCCGCAGGCCGCCGGGTGGCGCTGGCCCGGCACTGCGACGAGCTGTTCGGTTTCACCCCGCTGGACTCGATCGACCTGGACGTGCCGCTGGCCGGGGTCCGCGGAGTGGCGTACGTGCTGCCGGCGGCGGTCAGCCCGGCCCAGCGGGCGACCCACCGGGTGCATCTGAAGGGCATGCTGCTGACCGAGCGGGCCGAACAGCTCCTGCCGGACTGGGCGTTCTTCGTGCGGTGTGTGCTGGACACCGACAGCCTGCGGCCCACCGCCTCGCGCGAGTCGCTGTACGAGGACGAGACGCTCGCCGCCGTGCGGGAGGCGCTCGGCGAAAGGATCCGGACCTGGCTGACCGGGCTCGCGGCCGGTGATCCGGAGCGCCTCGCGGCCTTTCTCGCCGTGCACCACCTGGGCGTGAAGTCCCTCGCCCGGCACGACCGGGAGATGCTGCGCACGATGCTGCCGTGGCTGCCGTTCGAGACGACCGACGGACAGCTGTCCCTGGAGGAGTTCGCGCAGCGGCACCCGGTGGTGCACTTCACGCGGACGGTCGAGGAGTACCGGCAGGTCGCGCCGATCGCCGCGGCCCAGGGCGTCGGCGTGGTCAACGGCGGCTACACGTACGACAGCGAACTGGTGGAGGCGCTGCCGGGGGTGCGGCCGGGGACGGTGGTGGCCGAGCTGGACGCGGACACCGTGACCGCGCACCTGGACACGGTCGACCCGGCCGAGGAACTGGCGCTGTCCGGCTTCCTGGCCGCCGCGCGGGACCGGCTCGACCCGCTGGGCTGTGACGTCGTCCTGCGGGCCTTCCATCCGCTGTCCGTGCCCGCGCTGCACCTGGACGACCGGGCCGCCCGGCACGAGCAGGCCCGCGCGGCGGCCGAGGAGCAGGCGGACGACCTGTGGGCGGGCATCCTGGGCTCGCTGCGCGGCAGCGCCCCGCGCGCGCGTCTGGTGCTCAACCATCTCAACCCGCTGATCCGGCGAATCGGTTCGCTCCGGGACCCGGAGCTGATCGGCACCGCGACCGAGTCGCTGTACGGGCAGGCCCTGCTGATGGCGCAGCGTCCGCTGCGGCCGGCCGACTCGGCGCTGCTCAACCGGGCGTTCATCGGGCTGCTCGAATGGGCGACCCTCGGAGAGGGGGACGGACGATGAGTGGGATCACGGACTTCGACGCGCTGCGCCGTGCGCTGGCGGAGAACTCCGAGCAGCCGGAGGGCCCGGCCCGCAACGCGCGCGCGGAGCAACTGCTCGCCGAGGCCGAGAAGCTGGACGTCCCGCTCGCCGTGATCGAGGCGCTCGGGCACCAGCTGAAGGTCTACAACTACAGCTCCGAGAAGGACAAGATGTTCGTCCCGTTCGCGCGGCTGCTGCGCATGTGGGACGAACGGCCCGGGGACTTCGACGAGTACGAGACGCACTCGCTGCACTGGGTCTTCAAGTGGATGTCGGCGGGCATGCTGGACCAGCCGCACATCCCGCTCGCCTCGATCGAGCGGTGGCTCGGCGAGATGGAGCACCGCTACCGGCTCGCCGGGCACTCCGAACGGGCCGTGCGAAGCGCCGAGTTCAGTGTCGCCGCGCACCTCGGGGACCTGGAGCGGGCCGGGCGGGCGTACGCCGCGTGGCTGGCCGCCGACCGGGACCGGATGGCCGACTGCCATGCCTGTGAGCTGCACGCGCAGGGCGCCTGGCAGGTCAGGTGCGGCCGGGACGCTCAGGCCCTGGAGCTGTGGCGGCCGGTGCTGGAGGGCGAGTTCGCCTGCGCACACGAACCGCACACCGTGCTGGCGTCCTCGCTGGCCCCGCTGCTGCGGCTCGGCCGCGCGGAGGAGGCCCGCGCCCACCATCTGCGTGGCTTCCGGCTGGTGCGCCCCATGGAGAGCATGCGGGAGGCGTACGCCTACCACGTGGAGTTCTGCGCGCTCACCGGGAACGAGGCCCGCGGTCTGGAGCTGCTGGCCGAGCGGCCGGCGTACTTCACCGACACCGGGCATCCGCGCAGCCGGCTCGACTTCCTGGCCGTCGTGGCACTGCTCACGGACCGGCTGACCGAGCTGGGGCTGGGCGGGCAGCGGGTGCCGGGCCCTGCGGGGCGGTCGTGGACGGCGGTGGAACTGGCCGCCCACGCGCGCGCGGAGGCCCTGGAACTGGCCGGGCGGTTCGACCGGCGCAACGGCACCGCGTACGTCGGTGAGCGTGTCCGCGCCCGCATGGACCAGCGCCCGCTGGTGGACCGGCTGCCGCTGGGCGTCCGTACGGTACGCCCGGCGCCCGCGCCGGTGGCCGCGCCGCCCGCCGCTCAGGGCTCCGACGAGCCCGGCCTGGCCGCCCTGCTGGCCGAGGCACGCCGGCTCTCCGACACCCTCCAGCCGCACGCCCTGGAGGCGTGGGCCGCGGTCGCGCAGGCAGCGGAGGGCGTGGAGCTGGACCCCCGCGACCGCGCGGAGATCGCCGACCACGAGGCGATGGCCCGCGGCCCGGAGGGGATCGCGCTGTTCGAGCGGGCCGCCGGGCTGTACGCCGAGGCGGGTGATCCCGGGGAGGCACTGGCGGCACGCGCGCGTGGCGCGTACATCCGCGCCCTGAGTGGCGAGGTGGACCCGGCGCTGACCACGGTCGCCGCCCTGTACGACGAGGTACTCGCGCTGTACGCGGCCGAGGCCACGGGGATGCGGCAGACGGCGTCGGTGGTGATGAGCCGGGCGCGGATCCTGATGCGGAAGGTGCACGAGACGGCAGCAGACGCCGGGGCCGGGCCCGCGGAGGCCGAGCAGGCGGTGCAGGACAGGAACGAGACCGCAGAACACACCGGGACCGGGCCTGCGGAGGGTGAGCAGGCGGTACGGGCCAGGAACGAGACCGCAGAACACGCCGCGACCGGGCTTGCGGACGCCGAGCAGGCGGTGCGGGAGGTGCTGGCGCTCGTCGACGGGCGGGCCGGGGACGACGTGCGGCTGGCCGCGCGGGCCGCCGAGGCGCGGGCCATGCTCGCCGAACTGGCCGTGCGGAGCGGGGACGCCGAGCGGGCCGGACAGCTGTTCCGGCGGGCCGCCGCCGAGTACGTGGCCGCCGGGCTGCCGTGGTTCGCGGTGGAGTACGAGGTCCAGGTCGCGGCGCTGGCTCATCAGCTCGGAGACCTGGCCGGGGCGGAGCGGGCACTGCGGGCCGCCCTGGAGCACGGCGGTCCGTACGTGGAGCCGGTCGGGCGGGCCCAGTTGCATCTGCAGCTCGCCGAGGTGGTCGGCGCCCGGGGAGAGCCCGGGGAAGCCGCGGAGCATGCGCTGGAGGCCGCGCACTGGGCCGACGAGGCGGGCGAGAGTGGCACGGTGGGCGCCTGGGCGCGGCAGCAACTGGGTGGGTTCCTGCTGCACCAGGGGCGGTGCGCGGAGGCCGCCGAGGTGCTGGAGTCGGCGCTGCCCGACCTGTCCGCCGAGACGCACGGCGACGGCGCCGTCGTGCAGGCGCAGTGGTGGCTCGGGGACTGCCTGAGCGAGCTGGGCGAGCACCGGGCGGCCGCCGAACGCCGGCTGGAGGCCGCCGAGATCGCCCGGCACTGGCCGGAGCAGCAGGACCACGCCACGCTCGCCCACCTCGCCGCCGAGTCGCTGAGCAACGCCGGGCTGCTGGAAGAGGCGGACCAGGCGTACGCGCGCGCGGGCGAGCTGTGGCGCTCGCTCGGAAACCCGCAGTTCCTGGTGCGCTCGCTGCGCGCCCGGGGCTGGCTGGCGCTGCGCGGGGAGGCCGGGGCGGTGGGCGCACGGGCGCTGATGGCGGACGCGGTGGCCGCGTGCGAGCGGGCGCTGGAGGGTGCGGCCGATCCGGTGGCCCGGGAGCAGCTCACGGCCGAACTCGGCCACACCCACCGCCAGTTCGGTGACCTGCTGGCCCGCTCGGTGGCCGAGGAGGCCGAGGACGCGGTGATCCAGGCTGCCTTCGAGGCGGCGCTGGTCCAGATGGAGCGTGCCGCCGGACTGTTCGGCACACTCGGCACGGACGGACTGCACAGCCGTACCGGGGCCGCACTCGCCGCCGGCTGGCTGGAGGCCGACCTCGGCCGCCCCGCCGAGGCGATGGCACGCGCGCGGGGCGTGCTCGCGGCCTACGAGGGCGCCGACGACGGCGACGAGACCGTCCGCGCCCGGCAGGCGGAGGCCCGGCAGATGCTCGAGCTGCCCGAGGCGGCCCCGGAACGGTGAGAGGTCACCGGGAGGCACCGCCCGGCGCCTCCCGGCTCACCCCCACTTCCGCGCACCGGCCCGGAACGACAAGCAGCTCAAGGACGACGCCGGCGGGATGCCCCCCAGCCCGCCCCACGCCCCCGGAACCGCCACCAACCGACGAGCAAGCCCGGAAAACGCTCACCCGGCGGCTCCCAGCCCGCTGCACGCCCCCGGGACCGCCACCAACCGACGAGCAGGCCCGGAAAACGCTCACCCAGTGGCCCCCGGCACGATCCGCGCCCCATGGGGCCGGCCCGAGGGGTGCGAGGGCAGGTGCCGGTGTCCGCGCGGGGTCTTCCGGCTCACTCCACACCGATGAGCAGCAGCGCGCCCTGCCGGCCGCCGCGGTACACCAGCGTGTCCACGGCCAGGTAGGACTCCCGTACGCGTGCCTCCAGGTGCGTGGCGACGGTCTCGGGTGCCTCGTCGCCGACGACCAGCGTGACCAGCTCGCCGCCTGCCTGGAGCATCCGGTCCAGCACGGTCTCGGCGGTGGCGGTGACGTCCGGGCCGATCACCGCGACGTCGCCGTCGATCAGGCCGAGCACGTCCCCGGCCTGGCAGATGCCTGCCGTCGTCCAGGACTCGTGCTCGGCGACGACGACCTCGGCGTACCGCGTCGCACCCGCCGCCGAGGTCATCTGGACGACGTCCTCGTCGAACCGGCGCTCCGGCTCGTGCACCGCCAGCGCTGCGATGCCCTGGACCGCCGAGCGGGTCGGGATCAGGGCCACCCGGATACCCTCGGCACGGGCCTGCTCGGCCGCCGCGGCGGCCGTGTGGCGCAGCTCGGCGTCGTTGGGCAGCAGCACCACCTCGCGCGCGTGGGCACGCCGTACCGCCTGCACCAGCTCCCCGCTGGCCGGCGGTTCCCCGGGGCGCGCGAGGACGGTGGTCGCACCGGCCTCGGTGTACAGCCCGGCCAGGCCCTCGCCCGGCACGACGGCGACGACGGCCCGCTGGGCACGCTCGCGCGGCGGGCGCTGGCGGCCGGTGTGGACGTCGCCGAGCCCGAAGTGGGTGATCCGGATCCGGTACGGCCGCCCGGCCTCCACGCCTGCCTCCACGGCGGCGCCGGCGTCGTCGACGTGCACATGGACGTTCCACAGCCCGTCGCCGCCGACCACGACCAGGGAGTCCCCGAGCGCGTCGAGCCGGCGGCGCAGCCGGGCCACGGCCGCGTCGTCGGCCTCCAGGAGGTAGATCACCTCGAACGCGGGCCCGGCGGTCTCGGCTCCGTCGGCGCAGGCACCGGCGTCGGAAACGCACTCCTCGCGCGCGTGCGCGCCAGAACCGGAAACGGCCTCGGCAGCCTTACCGGCCTCCGCAGCCTTCGCGGTTTCCGCAGCCTTCGCGGTTTCCGCAGCCTTCGCGGCTCCCGCAACCTGCACGACCTCCGCAGCCTCCGCAGCCTTCAGGACCTTCGCGGCCCCGACGGCCTCCGCAGCCTTCGCGGGTCCGACGCTCTTCACGGCGTTCACCGTCTTCACGGTCTTCACCGACTTCACGGCCTTCGGGGCGTCACGTACCGCCTCCCCCGTGAACGCCTCCACCAGCGCCCCCAGCACCGTCACCAGCCCGCGTCCGCCCGCGTCGACCACGCCGGCCCGCTGCAGGACGGCCAGCTGGCCCGTAGTCGCCGCCAGGGCCGCCCGCGCGCCCGCGTAGGCGGCCCGCGCCACCGTCCCGCAGTCGCCCTCGGCTCCTTCCGCGGCGTCGGCGGCGGCCGAGGCGACCGTCAGCACCGTGCCCTCGACCGGGTGGGCCACGGCCTGCCGGGCGGAGTCGGCGGCCCGGCGCAGGGCCAGCCGCAGCTCCGGGCCGTCGATGCGAGAGGCGTCACCGGCCTCCCCGAGCACCTGCGCCATCCCCCGGAGCAGCTGCGCGAGGATCGTCCCGGAGTTGCCGCGGGCGCCGATGAGGGCACCATGGGCCATGGCGCGGACGGCGTCGGCCGGTGAGGGCTCGCCGGCACCGGTCTCGTACCCGGCGAACACGGCCTCCACGGCCATCGCCGCCGACTCCAGGGTCAGGTACAGGTTCGTTCCCGTGTCGCCGTCGGCCACCGGATAGACGTTGATCGCGTCGATCTCCTCACGGGCCCGCCCCAGTGCCCGGAGCGCCAGACCGCACCAGGTGCGCACCGCGAGAGCATCGAAGAATGTCTGCGGCACCTGCGCCACCTGCGCCTCCCTGAGCTGGCTGGACGTGGGACGCAGCGTAGACCCCGGACCGGTGTCCTCCGGAAGAGGGCCGGGAGCGGGGCCCTGAGCTGCCATGGTAGTTTCGTTGTACGGACGCAGTCGTTGTATGCTGCTCCGGTTGCCCGATCCGATCGGGCCATTCCCCTGGCAACGCCACTCAAGATCTCATGTCTTAGGATCTCGATCCCGGCATGCCGGGATCAACCGTAAGTGCATCTGAAGTCTTTGGAGTGACCCGTGGCTGCCAACTGCGACGTCTGCGGCAAGGGGCCGGGCTTCGGCAACAACATCTCGTTTTCGCACCGCCGTACGTCCCGCCGCTGGAACCCGAACATCCAGCGTGTGCGTACCGTGGTCGGCGGGACGCCGAAGCGCGTGAACGCTTGCACCTCGTGCATCAAGGCCGGCAAGGTCTCGCGCTGACGCTACATCCCCCACTCTCGACTTCGCTCGAGCGGGGGGACCCCCATCCGCGCGCGGCCACTGCCTGGTTCGTTGCACTGAGCCGGTCCACCTGAGGGTGGACCGGCTTTTTGCCGTACCCGCCGCACCCCACCGAGCCACCGCCCCCTGCTGAAGCCACCGCCCACGCCGAAGCCGCGGAGCCGCCGCCTCCCGCCGTGCCCGCCCTGCCCGGGATCAAGCGCGGAAGCGCCACCCGTGGTCCACCGGTCCGATCCCCGCCCCCAGCGGGAAGCCGGCGGCGATCGCCCCGGTGACGTACTCCTTGGCCGCTGTGACGGCCTGCGGCACGGTCAGGCCCTTCGCCAGCTCCGACGCGATCGCGGACGCCAGCGTGCAGCCCGTACCGTGCGTGTGCCGGTTGTCGTGGCGCGGGGCGCGCAGCCAGTGCGCGGCAGAGCCGTCCGTCAGAAGATCCACGGCGTCCCCGGACAGGTGCCCGCCCTTGATCAGCACCCACCGCGGGCCGTACTCCAGCACGGCCTCCGCGGCCCGGCGCAGGTCGTCCTCGGACTCGACGCGCACCCCCGTGAGTTGGGCCACCTCGTCGAGGTTCGGGGTCGCCACGGTCGCCACCGGCAGCAGCGCGCGCCGTACGGAATCCAGCGCGGAGGCGGCCAGCAGCGAGTCGCCGTGCTTGGAGACGCCCACGGGGTCCACCACGGCCGGCGCGTCCGTGCCGGAGATCAACTCGGCGACCGCCTCGACCAGTTCGGCCGAGGCCAGCATGCCGGTCTTCACGGCCTGCACGCCGATGTCGTCCACGACGCTGCGGTACTGGGCCCGTACGGCCTCCACCGGCAGCTCCCAGGCCCCCTGGACGCCCACGGAGTTCTGCGCGGTCACCGCCGTGATCACGCTCATCCCGTGCACGCCGAGGGCGAGCATCGTCTTCAGGTCGGCCTGGATGCCGGCGCCGCCGCCGGAGTCGGAGCCGGCCACCGTGAGAACCCGGGGGACCGCAGCGTGGATCATGACTCGATGTCCCCGAAGTGGTCCCAGCCGCCCTTGCTGGTCCAGGGCGCCCCGTCGACCGTCACCTGGGGCAGCGCGGAGGGGTTCAGGACCTCGCCGATGACCTTCCAGCGGGCCGGGAGCTTGACGTCCGGCGGGAAGGTCGCCACGATCGCGTGGTCCTCTCCCCCGGTCAGCACCCACTGCAGCGGATCGACGCCGACGGCCTGACCGATGTCGTTCATCTGCGTCGGGATGTCGATCGCGCCGGACCGGACGTCGATGCGGACCTTGCTGGCCTCGGCGATGTGCCCGAGATCGGCGATCAGGCCGTCGCTCACGTCGCACATCGCGGTGGCACCGAGCGCCGCGGCGGCCGGGCCCGCGTGGTACGGCGGCTCGGGGCGGCGGTGCGCCTCCACGAAGGCACGCGGCGACCGGAAACCGCGGGACAGCACCGCGTACCCGGCCGCGGACCAGCCCAGCCAGCCCGTGACGGCCACGAGGTCGCCGGGCTGGGCACCCGCGCGCGTGACCGGCTCCTGGTTGCGCAGATCGCCGAGCGCGGTGATCGACACCATGATCGTGTCGCCGCGTACGACGTCGCCGCCGACCACGGAGGCGCCCGCGACCTGGCACTCGTCGCGCAGGCCGTCCATCAGCTCGGTGGGCCAGGTGACCGGCAGTTCGGCCGGGACGACCAGGCCGAGCAGCAGCGCGGTCGGTACGGCGCCCATGGCGGCGATGTCCGCGAGGTTCTGCGCCGCCGCCTTGCGGCCGACGTCGTAGGCCGTGGACCAGTCGCGGCGGAAGTGCCGCCCCTCCAGCAGGATGTCGGTGCTCGCCACCACCCGGCGGTCGGGCGCGGCCACCACCGCGGCGTCGTCGCCGGGGCCGACCCGGACCGCCGGGGTGGTGGTGAGACGGGAGGTGAGCTCCCTGATGAGCCCGAACTCCCCGAGCTCACCAACAGTGCCCTTCATGTCCCTTGCTCCCCTTCTCTCCCATGCCGTGCCCAGTCGCGCGTCATCAGTGTCCCCGATACGGTCGAGATGACCGTCGTCGCGGTCGTGACGGCGGCCGATCCGGTCCTCGTGGCCGTCAACTTCCGCAGTGCCTGCACCCTGGCGCGCAAGCCCGGTTCCCGCAGGTCTCCCCGCGGGGAGCGGCGACGCGATACCGTGGCGTTCCTTTTCCCCACATGATCCTCGTGGCCGCTCTGGAGGTTCCGTGGTACAGGCGTACATCCTGATCCAGACGGAGGTCGGCAAAGCGTCGACCGTCGCCGAGACGATCAGCAAGATCCCTGGAGTGCTCCAGGCCGAGGACGTGACCGGACCGTACGACGTCATCGTGCGCGCCCAGGCCGACACGGTCGACGAACTCGGTCGCATGGTGGTCGCGAAGGTCCAGCAAGTGGACGGCATCACGCGCACCCTGACCTGCCCGGTCGTGCATCTGTAGCCCCCGTCTACGCTTGGCCGGTGAACTTCTTCAGTCACCGGCCCTTCGGCCTGCTCGCACCGGTCCTGCTCATCGCGGTCGCGGGCTGCTCCACGGCAGACGACAGCGACACCGTGGCAGTTCCCACCCCCGACGCGAAGACCGCCCCGCTCTGCCGGGACCTGGACAAGGTGCTGCCCGCCAAGGTGAACGGGCAGAGCCGCCGGGACCCCGAGCCCCGGTCCGCCTACACGGCGGGCTGGGGAAGCCCGGCGATCATACTGCGCTGCGGCATCGTCCGGCCGCCGAAGATGGTCGACCCCAAGGTGGCCCTGGGCGACGACCCGAACGCGATTGCGGGCGGGGTCAACGGTGTCGACTGGCTGATGGAGAAGCAGGACGACGGGACGTGGCAGTTCACCACGTCCCGTCGTCGCGCGTATGTGCAGGTGACCCTGCCGGAGAAGCTGTCCGGGCCGGACGACAGCGCCCAGGTGCTGATGGACCTGGCGGCGGCCGTCAAGAAGGCGGTCCCGCGGGGGATGGCCTCCATGCGGCCCTGACCCCGCGGGGGGTCAGCGCAGTCCGGTCGAGCGGCGCAGCGCCGCCTGCACCAGACGGTCGACCAGCTCGGGGTAGCCGATCCCGGTCGCCTGCCACATCTGCGGGTACATCGAGATCGGCGTGAAGCCGGGCATGGTGTTGATCTCGTTGATCACGAACTCGCCGTCCTCGGTGAGGAAGAAGTCCGCGCGCACCAGGCCCTCGCAGGAGGCCGCCTCGAACGCCTCGACCGCGAGACGCCGCACCTCGGCGGTCTCCTCGTCGGTGAGCGGCGCCGGGACGATGCCGGGCGTGGAGTCGATGTACTTGGCCTCGAAGTCGTAGTACGCGTGCGCGTCCGGCGGCGGGATCTCGGCCGGGACGGAGGCGCGCGGGCCGTCCTCGAACTCCAGGACGCCGCACTCGATCTCACGGCCCCGTACGGCCGCCTCGATCAGGATCTTCGGGTCGTGCGCCTGCGCCTCGGCGATCGCCTCGTCCAGGCCGGACGGCTCGTCGACCTTGGTGATGCCGATGGACGAACCCGCGCGCGCGGGCTTCACGAACAGCGGCCAGCCGTGCTCGCCGGCGAAGTCGACGATCTTCTTTCGGGCGGCGGACTCGTCCTGGGCCCACTCGCGGGGCCGGATCACCACGTACGGGCCGACCTTGAGCCCGAAGGAGGTGAACACCCGCTTCATGTACTCCTTGTCCTGGCCGACGGCCGAGGCGAGCACGCCGGAGCCCACGTACGGCACCCCGGACAGCTCCAGCAGGCCCTGCAGGGTGCCGTCCTCGCCGTAGGGGCCGTGGAGCACCGGGAAGACGACGTCGACCTCGCCGAGCGCCTTGGGCACGGAGCCGGGCTCGCTGTAGACGACCTCGCGGTTCGCGGGATCGACGGGGAGCACCACGCCGCCCTCGTGCGACTCCGCCAGCTCCTCGACGCGGGGGGTGCGGCGGTCGGTGATGGCCATCCGCTCCGGCTCGTCGACCGTCAGCGCCCAGCGGCCGTCCGCGGTGATGCCGATCGGCAGGACGTCGTACTTCGTCCGGTCGATGGCGTTGAGGACGGCGCCGGCGGTGACCACGGAGATCCCGTGTTCGGAGCTGCGCCCGCCGAACACGACGGCCACGCGCGGCTTGCGCGACGGCTGCTCAGGGCTCTGGGGAAGGTTCTCGGTGCTCATATCGCGATGAGAGTACCTGCTGGTATGCCCCGAGTCAGCGCCCGCCGGACCGCAGTGACTCCGCGTCCCCCGGCCGGTCGCTCAGCGTCGCTCGGGCTTGGCGCTGCGGGCCATCAGCTCCTTGAGGGCGACGACCGGCGACTTGCCCTCGTGCACGATGCTGACGACCGTCTCGGTGATGGGCATGTCGACGCCGTGCCGGCGGGCCAGATCCAGCACGGACTCACAGGACTTGACGCCCTCGGCGGTCTGCCGGGTGACCGCGATGGTCTCCTCCAGGGTCATGCCCTTGCCGAGGTTGGTGCCGAAGGTGTGGTTGCGGGACAGCGGCGAGGAGCAGGTGGCCACCAGGTCACCGAGGCCCGCGAGTCCGGAGAAGGTCAGCGGGTCGGCGCCCATCGCGAGGCCGAGCCGGGTGGTCTCGGCGAGGCCGCGGGTGATGAGCGAGCCCTTGGCGTTGTCGCCGAGTCCCATGCCGTCGGCGATGCCGACCGCGAGCCCGATGACGTTCTTGACCGCGCCGGCGAGTTCGCAGCCGACCACGTCGGTGTTCGTGTACGGCCGGAAGTACGGCGTGTGGCAGGCGGCCTGGAGCCGTTGGGCCACCGTCTCGTCGGTGCAGGCCACGACGGCCAGGGCGGGCATGCGGGCGGCGATCTCGCGGGCCAGGTTGGGGCCGGTGACGACCGCGATCCGGTCGCGGCCGACCTTGGCGACGTCCTCGACGACCTCGCTCATCCGCATGGTGGAGCCGAGTTCGACGCCCTTCATCAGGGAGACGAGGACGGTGTCCGGTGCGAGCAGCGGGGCCCACTCGGCGAGGTTGGCGCGGAGGGTCTGGGAGGGGACGGACAGGACCGTGAAGTCGGCGCCGGCCGCGGCCTCGGCGGGGTCGGTGGTGGCCCGGACGTTCTCGGGGAGTTCGACGCCCGGCAGGTAGTCCGGGTTGATGCGGGTGGTGTTGATCGCCTCGGCGACCTCGGCCCGACGGGCCCACAGGGTGACCTCGCAGCCGGCGTCGGCGAGCACCATGCCGAAGGCGGTGCCCCACGAACCGGCGCTGAAGACCGCCGCCTTTACCGGTGCGCTCACTTGCTCTGCCCTTCCACTTGCCTGCCCTGCGTCTGCGCCTGGGTCCGGCGGCGCTGCTCGATCCGCTCGCGGCGCGGGTCGTAGGGCGTCTCGGGCGCCTTCTCGCCGCGGATGTCCTCCAGGAGGCGGGTGATGGCCGCCATGATGACCTCGGTGGCGTCCTTCAGCAGCTCCGGGGTCATCTCCTGGTCGTAGAAGCGGGAGAGGTCCACCGGCGGGCCCGCCAGCACGTGGTGGGTCTTGCGCGGGAAGAGGTCGGGCTTCTTGGCGTACGGCGGGAGCAGTTCGTTGGCGCCCCACTGGGCGACGGGGATGACCGGGCACTTGGTCTGCAGGGCCACGCGGGCGGCGCCGGTCTTGCCGGTCATGGGCCAGCCGTTCGGGTCGCGGGTGAGGGTGCCCTCGGGGTAGAAGGCGACGCACTCACCGCGTTCCACGGCGTCGATCGCGGCGCGGAAGGCGCTGAGGGCGTCGGTGCTCTCGCGGTAGACGGGGATCTGTCCGGTGCCGCGCATGGCGGCGCCGACGAATCCCTTCTTGAAAAGCCCGCTCTTCGCCAGGAATCGCGGAACCCGCCCGGTGTTGTACTGATAGTGCGCGTATGCGAAGGGGTCCACATGGGAATTGTGGTTCACCGCGGTGATAAATCCGCCCTCGGCCGGAATGTGCTCCATTCCACGCCAGTCCCGCTTGATCAGAACCACCAGCGGCGGTTTGCAGATCACCGCGGCGAAGCGGTACCAGAAGCCGATTCTGCGGCGGGGCACAAGGACACCTTCCTCTAGGACTGCCACCCGGGCGGGGGCCGCACAAGTGTGGCCCCGGGCCGCCGGTCTGTCGAGAACACCGTACGCCCCGCCACTCTGGACACCAGATGGCGCGGGGACAATGAGGGCGACAGGAGAGGGGCGGTACGCCGGTGCAGTGGACCTTGGTCATCCCCCTGAAGCCCCTTACGCGGGCCAAGAGCAGGCTCGCGGACACCGCGGGGGACGGGGTGCGCCCGGGGCTGGCCCTGGCGTTCGCGCAGGACACGGTGGCCGCGGCGGTGGCCTGCGCGGCCGTGTCGGATGTGGCCGTCGTCACGGACGACGAGGCCGCGGCGCGCGAGCTGTCGGGGCTGGGCGCACGGATCGTCCCGGACACGCCGGCGAGCGGCCTGAACGCCGCGCTGGCGCACGGCGCGGCGGCGGTGCGGGATTTCCGGCCCGGTGCGCCGGTGGCGGCTCTGAACGCCGATCTGCCGGCGTTGCGGGCGACGGAACTGGCCGTCGTCCTGGGGGCGGCGGCGGAATTCCCCCGGGCGTTTCTCGCGGATGCGGCCGGTTCCGGGACGACCTTGCTGACCGCGGGGCCGGATATGGAATTGCGGCCGGCCTTCGGAATCGATTCCCGTTCCCGCCACGGGGCTTCCGGCGCGACGGAACTTCTGCTCACCGGCGTCGATTCGGTACGGCAGGACGTGGACACCGGGGACGATCTGCGGGCGGCTCTTGCGCTGGGCGTCGGACCGTATACCGCCGCGGTGTCGGCGGGGTTGCTGATCCCGGGGTCGTAAGGGCATGCGGTACGGGACCGGGGCCGCGCGCCGAAGGGGAGCGGGGAACTCGCGCGCGACCGCGCCGAACCGGCGGCCCGCCGGGCCGTCCGCCCCCTCGTCGTGCCGGAACGCGCATCCGCCGCGACCAGTAGGCTGAAGGCCATGCATGCCACCGCATACACCTACGACCCCGACACCCGCAGCGGACAGGTGCTCCTCGACGACGGCACCCCGGTTCCGTTCGATGCCGCCGCGTTCGACGCCGGAGGCCTGCGGTTGTTGCGGGCGGGTCAGCGCGTGCGGATCGAGACCGAGGGCAAGGGCGACGCCCTGCGCATCACTCTCGTAACCCTTCAAACCCTGTAACTGCCCTTACACACGCCGCGGGCCGGGCTCCCCAGGGGAGCCCGGCCCGGCGCATGAGTGCCCTGGCGTCCTTACGACGTCGCCTTGCGGGCCGTGGCCTTCTTCGCGGTGGTCTTGCGGGCCGTCGACTTCTTCGCCGGGGCCTTCTTGGCGGTGACCTTCTTCGCCGGGGCCTTCTTGGCCGTCGCCTTCTTGGCGGTGGTCTTCTTCGCCGCGGTGGTCTTGGCGGTCGCCGTGGTCTTCTTGGCGGGTGCCTTCTTCGCCGCGGTCTTCTTCGCGGCGGCCGTGGTCTTCTTCGCCGGCGCCGCCTTCTTCGCGGTCGTCTTCTTCGCCGCCGCCTTGGTGGTCTTCTTCGCGGCGGCCTTCTTGACCGTCGCCGCGGCGCCGCCGGTCAGGCTGCCCTTGGGCGCCTTCTTGACCGAGACCTCGCCACCCCGCGGAAGCTTCTTCGAGCCGCTCACCAGGTCCTTGAAGCCCTGACCGGCGCGGAAGCGCGGCACGGAGGTCTTCTTGACCCGAACCCGCTCGCCCGTCTGGGGGTTACGGGCGTAGCGGGCGGGGCGGTCCACCTTCTCGAAGGACCCGAAGCCGGTGACAGAGACCCGCTCGCCCGCGACGACCGCGCGGACGATGGCGTCCAGAACATGATCGACAGCATCGGCGGCCTGCTGGCGGCCACCCATCTTGTCGGCAATCGCTTCTACGAGCTGCGCCTTGTTCACGTCTTCCCCTTCGGAGACATCGCCAGAACGAAAGTGTTCAAGCTTTTTCGCACGTTAGGCAGATATATACCGCAAATCAAACACGAAACGGGCTTATCACCCTCGTGCCGCAGCGGACTCGGCCGTCACGGACGGTTCAGCGGTCCTCGTCGGGGATCCGATCCGCGTCGAGGTCCGCCATGAACCGATCGAGCCGGCTTGCCGCGTCGGCGAGATCGTGCTTGGCCGCGGCCGTAATGACCAGCAGCTTCCGGGTCAGCGCCATCCGTACGCCCTCCGGGACTTGCAGTGCGCGCACTCTTGTGTGCGCTTCCTTGAGCTGGTTCGCGACCGCCGCATAGAGCTGGAGTTGGCCGTCGTGTTCCATGCACAGATTGTGCCATCTGGGGCGAGTTGTCGCCTGCGCAGGGGGCAACTGCCGCCTCAAATGGCCTTCCAGGCACTTGCGGAGGCCGCGAACCCAGCACTCACGTACCCGAGCAACGCCCCTTGTAACGTGGGAAGTTGAGCGAACCCGGCCGACGCCACAGGGCCGTTCGGGTGCAGACATGGCTGTACCCCCGATCGTGGCGAGCGGGGGTACAGGCGGGGCGTTGAGGTGGCCGAAACCAGACCCGCGCGGGGGTTCCGGGCCGTGCCGGATCAGCCCTGGAGCGTCCGCGGCTTGTAGGCGGGCCGCTTGGTCTCGTAGGAGGCGATGTCGGCCTCGTTCTGGAGGGTGATGGAGATGTCGTCCAGGCCGTTCAGCAGCCGCCAGCGGGAGTTCTCGTCCAGCTCGAAGGAGGCGGTGATGCCCTCGGCACGAACCTCACGCGCCTCAAGGTCCACAGTGACCTCAGCAGTCGCGTCCTTCTCGGTCAGCTCCCACAGCGCATCCACGATCTTCTGGTCGAGGACCACCGTGAGCAGGCCGTTCTTCAGCGAGTTGCCCCGGAAGATGTCCGCGAAGCGGGAGGAGATCACGGCCTTGAAGCCGTAGTTCTGCAGCGCCCAGACGGCGTGCTCGCGGGAGGAGCCGGTGCCGAAGTCCGGGCCGGCGACCAGAACAGTGGCACCCTGCCGCTCGGGGCGGTTGAGGACGAACTCGGGGTCCTTGCGCCAGGCCTCGAACAGTCCGTCCTCGAACCCGTCCCGGGTCACCTTCTTGAGCCAGTGAGCAGGGATGATCTGGTCGGTGTCGACGTTGCTGCGGCGCAGCGGCACGGCCCGGCCGGTGTGGGTGGTGAAGGCTTCCATGGTTCTCAGACTCCAGCGGGCGCGGGGACGTCGGTCAGGTCGGCCGGGGAGGCCAGGTGGCCCAGGACGGCGGTGGCCGCCGCGACCTGCGGCGACACGAGGTGCGTACGACCGCCCTTGCCCTGCCGGCCCTCGAAGTTGCGGTTGGAGGTGGAGGCGGAGCGCTCGCCCGGGGCCAGCTGGTCGGGGTTCATGCCGAGGCACATCGAGCAGCCCGCGTGCCGCCATTCGGCGCCGGCCTCCTTGAAGACCACGTCCAGGCCCTCGGAGACGGCCTGCAGACCCACCCGCGCGGAGCCCGGGACGACCAGCATCCGTACGCCGTCGGCGACTTTGCGGTCCCGCAGGATGCCGGCGGCCGCGCGCAGGTCCTCGATGCGGCCGTTGGTGCAGGAGCCTACGAAGACGGTGTCCACCTTGATGGAGCGCAGCGGTTGTCCGGCCGCCAACCCCATGTACTCCAGGGCCTTTTCGGCGGCGAAGCGCTCCGAAGCGTCTTCGTACGAAGCCGGATCGGGGACGTCCGCCGAAAGCGGCGCGCCCTGGCCGGGGTTGGTGCCCCAGGTGACGAACGGCGACAGCTCGGCGGCATCGATGACGACCTCGGCGTCGAAGACGGCGTCGTCGTCGGTGCGCAGCGTCTTCCAGTACGCGACGGCCGCGTCCCAGTCGGCGCCCTCGGGGGCGTGCGGGCGGCCCTGGAGGTACGCGAAGGTGGTCTCGTCGGGGGCGATCATGCCCGCGCGGGCGCCGGCCTCGATCGACATGTTGCAGATGGTCATCCGGGCCTCCATCGAGAGCTTCTCGATGGCGGAGCCGCGGTACTCCAGGATGTAGCCCTGGCCGCCGCCCGTACCGATCTTCGCGATGATCGCCAGGATCAGGTCCTTGGCGGTGACGCCCTCGGGCAGCTCGCCGTCGACGGTGATCGCCATGGTCTTCGGGCGGGCCAGGGGCAGCGTCTGGGTGGCCAGCACGTGCTCCACCTGGGAGGTGCCGATGCCGAACGCCAGCGCACCGAAGGCGCCGTGCGTGGAGGTGTGCGAGTCGCCGCAGACGACGGTGGTGCCGGGCTGGGTCAGGCCCAGCTGCGGGCCCACCACGTGGACGACGCCCTGCTCGACGTCGCCCAGCGGGTGCAGGCGCACCCCGAACTCGGCGCAGTTCTTGCGCAGCGTCTCCAGCTGGGCGCGGGAGACCGGGTCGGCGATGGGCTTGTCGATGTCGAGGGTCGGGGTGTTGTGGTCCTCGGTCGCGATGGTGAGGTCGAGACGGCGCACCTGGCGGCCGCTCTTGCGCAGCCCGTCGAAGGCCTGGGGGCTGGTCACCTCGTGCAGCAGGTGCAGATCGATGTAGAGGAGGTCGGGCTCGCCCTCGGCTCGCCGGACGACGTGGTCGTCCCAGACCTTCTCCGCGAGTGTCCTACCCATCGCTTTCCCTCCGGCCGGCAAACGTCCACCGGCCCAACTAGAGATCTTGAGGAAGCGGCGACTGCCCTTGTGAGGGCCCCATGAAGTGGTGATTCCGGGCGTCCACCGCCAGGCCCGCTGGTCTGCGGGCCGCTGTGTGATTCCAGGGTGGCGCGTTCCACGGAAAATTGAACTTGCGTTTCACAGAGTGAGACGTGAGTATCGTTGCATGGACAACAGTAGCGGCGTCGGCGTTCTGGACAAGGCGGCCCTCGTCCTGAGCGCTCTGGAGTCCGGTCCGGCCACCCTCGCGGGTCTGGTCGGGGCCACCGGACTGGCACGACCCACGGCTCACCGCCTGGCCGTGGCTTTGGAACACCACCGCATGGTGGCACGCGACATGCAGGGACGGTTCATCCTCGGACCGCGCCTCGCGGAGCTTGCGGCGGCGGCGGGCGAGGACCGCCTGCTCGCGACGGCGGGCCCCGTGCTCACCCACCTCCGTGATGTCACCGGCGAGAGTGCACAGCTCTACCGGCGCCAGGGTGACATGCGGATCTGTGTGGCCGCGGCGGAACGTCTGTCCGGCCTGCGGGACACGGTCCCGGTCGGCTCCACCCTCACCATGAAGGCCGGCTCCTCGGCGCAGATCCTGCTCGCCTGGGAGGAGCCGGAGCGTCTGCACCGGGGCCTGCAGGGTGCCCGCTTCACGGCGACGGCCCTGTCGGGCGTACGGCGGCGCGGCTGGGCCCAGTCCATCGGTGAGCGCGAGCCGGGCGTCGCGTCCGTCTCTGCGCCCGTACGCGGCCCCTCGAACCGCGTGGTGGCCGCCGTCTCCGTCTCCGGTCCCATCGAGCGCCTGACCCGCCACCCGGGCCGTATGCACGCCCAGGCGGTCATCGACGCGGCAGGCCGCCTCTCGGAGGCCCTGCGCCGCTCGGGCTGAGCATCTCCACCGACAACCCGTGAAGGGCCTGCCTCAACGCCGCGGCAGGCCCTTCGCGGGCTTTCGGCACACCGGCACACCGGCACGTGCCCTCCGGGGACCTCGGCCGGACGAACACCGGCACAGATCTCCCCCGGGCGCCCCCGGGACGCCCCGGACCCCCGCGCACTCGGCCCCCGGGACGCCCCGGGCCTCCGGTGCTCCCGACCCTCGGGCCCCCGCGCTCACGGGCCCCCGGGCTTCCGAACCCCCGGCCCCCCCCCAGCAAGGCGGACGCCGGTGCGGGAGGCGGTCCGGTGGCCGGTCCGGGCAGGCCCGGTCCCTCAGGAGGCCCGCAGGCGGGCGGCGGCCCGGTCGCCCCGGCGGCCGACCGGGATCACTCCGGCGACCTCTCCCAGCCCGTACGCAGGCATGTTCATGTAGATCGTTTCGTGGGCCCCGGGCGGCACGACGTACGTCTCGTGCCAGAAGCCCACCTTGCCCCTCCCCTCCCGCAGCCGCCGGTTGAAGGCCGCCCAGGCCGGGTGGTGCCGGCGGTCCGGCGCCGAGGCGTAGGCGAGAAGCTTCTCCTGCGACTCCCAGTACTGCACGAGGTAGACCTCGCGCAGTCCGCCGCGCAGCGTCTTGAAACCGAGCAGCCCGCTGTCCGGGTCGCTGCGGAGTTCCGCGAGCATCGGGCCCATGGCCTTCGCGACCGGCCACCAACTGCGCACGGCCGCGAAGCTGTTGATGCGCATACCGATGAGGAACACGACGACACCGCCCTCGTGCGCCGCGGTCATGCGCCCCTCGACCAACTTGTCTCCCATACGTTCCCCCACGTCGCTCACGTCGCTCCGACAGATTGGATAGCTCCGCTATCCATGCTTGGATAGTGACACTCCCCAACGAGGGGCGCAAGAGGGAAGGGCACGGCACGGCATGCGGCTTGCGGAGCTGAGCGCACGCAGCGGGGTCTCCACCGCGACGATCAAGTACTACCTGCGCGAGGGGCTGCTGCACCCGGGGCACCGGATCACGGCCACCCAGTCCGAGTACGACGAGGAGCACCTGCGCCGCCTGCGGCTGGTGCGGGCGCTCATCCAGGTGGGACGGGTCCCGGTGAACTCGGCCCGGGAGGTGCTCGCCGCCCTGCAGGACGACGGACTCAGCCGCAACAGGCGCCTGGGCACGGCGGTGCGGGCGCTGCCGCACGGCCCCGCGCCCGACGACTCCGACCCGGCCACCGCATCCGCCCGGCGCACCGCCGACGAGCTGCTCGAACACCTCGGCTGGCGCCCGGGCCGCGCGACCACGAACACCCCGACCGCACCGGCGTACGAGATGCTGGTGACCGCGATCACCACGCTCGCCCGGCTCGGATACCCGTGCGCCGTGGCCGATTTGGAGCCGTACGGCCGTGTCATGGCGCAGGCCGCCGTCGACGACCTGGACATGGTGGAGCGCTACGCGCCGGAGGAGCAGGTCGAGGCGGCCGTCGCGCTCACCGTCCTGTACGAGCCGGTGGTCCTCGGCTTGCGCCGGCTGGCGCAGGCCGAGGAGTCGCGCCGGCGGTTCGAGGAGAAGTGACCCCCGAACACGCGGAAGGGCCCTCCCGAGGGAGGGCCCTTCCGACTGTGTACCCCCGACCGGATTCGAACCGGCGCTACCGCCTTGAGAGGGCGGCGTGCTAGGCCGCTACACAACGGGGGCGTGGATCTTACGTTTCCGCAGATCCGAGCTGGTCTACCTGGACTCGAACCAAGACTAACTGAACCAGAATCAGTCGTGCTGCCAATTACACCATAGACCAATGATGGCTTAGACCAGTCAGTACCCCCGACCGGATTCGAACCGGCGCTACCGCCTTGAGAGGGCGGCGTGCTAGGCCGCTACACAACGGGGGCCCTAGCGATCCCGACAAGATCGAGATCAGTACCCCCGACCGGATTCGAACCGGCGCTACTGCCTTGAGAGGGCAGCGTGCTAGGCCGCTACACAACGGGGGCTTTGCAGATAAGCTCTGCGAGCTGGCCTACCTGGACTCGAACCAAGACTAACTGAACCAGAATCAGTCGTGCTGCCAATTACACCATAGGCCACTGGAACTCAAGCCCCTGTGGGGTTCTCGTTCTAGCTTGCTCCTCGGGGTTCCGGCCTTTCGGCCCGCTCCCCTCGGCGCAGGAAGAACATTACCTGAAGGTGGACGGGGCTCCAAAACGGGTATCCGCGCGGACGAGCGCCGGGAGTTCGGCGAGGGTCGAGATCCGGTGCGCCACCACCTCCCCGACGGCCCGCGCGTAGGCCTTCCCGCGGTCGATCCACACGGACAGCATCCCGGCCTCGGCGGCCCCCCGCCCGTCGATCTCCGGGTGGTCGCCGACGTACGCCACCTCGTGCGGAGGCAGGCCCAGCGCCTCGCAGGCCGCCAGGAAGGCGCCGGCCTCCGGCTTGGAGATGCCCAGCTCCGCGGCGCACAGCACGGTCTCGAAGCGGTCGAGGACACCGAGGGTGCGCAGCTTGTGCTCCTGGACGACGAGGCTGGAGTTGGACAGCACCGCGTGCCGGTGGCTGGTCGCGAGGGCCTCCAGCACGGGCAGGACGTCCGGGAAGAGGCTCCAGGCGGTCTCGTAGTGGCCGAGGTAGCGCTGGAACCAGGCATCGGCCTGCGCGTCGGTCAGCTCCGCGTCCAGGAACACCCGCACGCGGTCGCGGCGCTGGCCCTGGAAGGTGTTCTCGCCGGCGGCGAACCGCGCCCACTGCTGGTCGGTGGCCGTCCGCCAGCGGAGCAGGGCCGCCTCGGCGCTCCCGTAGCCGGCGAGGAGTCCCTCGGCCACCAGATGGGCCCGCATGCCCTCGCGGTCGGCGGTCGTGTAGTCGAAGAGGGTGTCGTCCACGTCCCAGACGACGGCTCTGATCGTCATGACGCTCCCAGGGCCTCGATGCTCATGATCCGAACGTAGCCCCGGGACGCCCGGCGCGTCCCGGGAATGCCGAGGCCGGTCCGGTACCCGCCCCCGGAGAGGTCGGTGACGCGGCAGGATCTCGCCGGACACCGTACGGCCGGCCAGGGGACGCCGTCGCTCCGGCCGCAGGTGAAGGCGATCAGCCGGCCGTGGAAAGCCACCGTTCGCCGCCGTCCGTGACGGACATCACGCCGAAGGTGTCCGGCCCGACGACGAAGGGGCGGCACCCGGAACTCCGGGTGCCGCCCCTGTCGGATGCCGCTCGGTCACGCGAGCTTCGCCAGTGCCGCGTCGATGCGCGCCAGCGTCTTCTCCTTGCCCAGCACCTCGAGCGACTCGAAGAGCGGCAGGCCGACCGTGCGGCCGGTGACGGCCACGCGAACCGGGGCCTGGGCCTTGCCGAGCTTCAGGCCGTGGGCCTCGCCGGCGGCCAGGACGGCCTCCTTGAGGGACTCGGGGGAGGTCCAGTCGGCGGCCTCGAGCTTCTCGCGGGCGGTGCGGAGCAGGGCGTCGGACCCCTCCTTCATCGCCTTGGCCCACGAAGCCTCGTCGAAGACCGGCTCCGGCAGGAACAGGAAGTCGACGTTGTCGGTGATCTCCGACAGGACCTTCAGGCGGGTCTGGGCGTGCGGGGCGATGGCCTCCCACTTGACCGCGTCGAAGTCTTCCGGCGCCCACGGTGCGAAGGGGGCCTTCAGCCAGGGCGCGCAGCGCTCGGTGAACTCCTTCACCTCCAGCATGCGGATGTGGTCGCCGTTGATCGCCTCGCACTTCTTGAGGTCGAAGCGCGCCGGGTTGGGGTTCACGTCGGCGATGTCGAAGGCCGCGACCATCTCGTCGATCGAGAAGATGTCCTTGTCCGCGGAGAGCGACCAGCCCAGCAGGGACAGGTAGTTGAGCAGGCCCTCGGGCAGGAAGCCCTGCTCGCGGTAGAGGTTGAGCGACGACTGCGGGTCACGCTTGGAGAGCTTCTTGTTGCCCTCGCCCATGACGTACGGCAGGTGGCCGAAGGCCGGGGTCTGCTTGGCGATGCCCAGCTCGGTCAGCGCCTTGTAGAGCGCGATCTGGCGCGGGGTGGAGGAGAGCAGGTCCTCGCCGCGCAGGACGTGGGTGATCTCCATCAGGGCGTCGTCGACCGGGTTGACCAGCGTGTACAGCGGGGCGCCGTTCGCGCGGACGATGCCGTAGTCCGGCACGTTCTCCGGGGTGAAGGTCAGCTCGCCGCGGACCAGGTCGTTGAAGGTGATCGCCTCGTCCGGCATGCGGAAGCGGACGATGGGGGTGCGGCCCTGGGCCTGGTACTCCTCGACCTGCTCGGCGCTCAGGTCGCGGCAGTGGCCGTCGTAGCCGGAGGGCTTGCCGGCGGCGCGGGCGGCCTCGCGGCGGGTGTCCAGCTCCTCCTGGGAGCAGTAGCAACGGTAGGCGTACCCGCCGTCCAGGAGCTTCTGGGCGACGTCGGCGTAGATGTCCATGCGCTGCGACTGGCGGTACGGGGCGTGCGGGCCGCCGACCTCGGGGCCCTCGTCCCAGTCGAAGCCGAGCCAGCGCATCGCGTCGAGCAGCTGGTCGTACGACTCCTCCGAGTCGCGGGCGGCGTCGGTGTCCTCGATGCGGAAGACCAGGGTGCCCTGGTGGTGCCGGGCGAACGCCCAGTTGAACAGGGCGGTGCGGACCAGGCCCACATGGGGGTTACCGGTGGGCGAGGGGCAGAAACGGACGCGTACGGGAGAGCCGGGTGCGCTAGCCACGCTTGACAACCTTGTTGGTGAGAGTGCCGATGCCTTCGATGGTGACGGCGACCTCGTCGCCGACGTTGAGGGGGCCGACCCCCGCGGGGGTGCCGGTGAGGATGACGTCGCCGGGAAGCAGCGTCATGGCCTCGGAGATGTTGACGACCAGGTCCTCGATGGAGTGGATCATCTCGCTCGTGCGGCCCAGCTGGCGCTGTTCACCGTTGACCGTGAGCTGGATGGTCAAGTCGTTCGCGCGGGCGAGGTCGAGGTCCGTCTCCACCCAGGGGCCGAGCGGGCAGGAGGTGTCGAAGCCCTTGGCCCGGGCCCACTGCTTCTCACGCTTCTGCACGTCACGGGCGGTGACGTCGTTGGCGCAGGTGTAGCCGAAGATGACGTCCTTGACGCGTTCGCGCGGCACCTCGCGGCACATGCGGCCGATGACGACGGCCAGCTCGGCCTCGTGGTGCAGTTCCTGCGAGAACGGCGGGTACTGGATCTCGTCGCCGGGGCCGATCACCGAGGTGGACGGCTTGAAGAAGGCGAAGGGGGCTTCCGGTACCTCGTTGCCCAGCTCGCGCGCGTGCTGGGCGTAGTTGCGGCCGAACGCCACGACCTTGTTGGGGAGGACCGGCGGGAGCAGCCTGACCTTGCCCAGCGGGACCTTCGTACCGGACAGTTCGTAGTCCGCGAACGGGATGCCCTTGATGATGTCGAGGACGAGTTCGTCCTGCTTGTCGCCCTCGACCGCGCCGAAGGCTACGTTCCCGTCGATGGAGAACCTGGCGATGCGCACGGGATCCTTGCGCCCCTCAACTAGACCGGCGTACTGACGCCCCAGATTAACGGAGCTATGGGGAGTTATTCGCTTCCGGGGGCGTCGTCGCAGGTCAGAGGCGGGTCAGACGCGGGTCGTACGAACACGCGCTCATGTGTCCCCGTTACTCGTCCCCCGCACGCGAGACGCACTTGCCCCCCGCCGACGACACCGACGACACCGACGAGGCGAACTTGTCCGTCGCCGGTGAGACGAACGGGTGCGCCGGAAAAAGACGGGCGCGGCCGGAAGGACCCTCGAGTGATCCTTCCGGCCGCGCCCGCCTGAGCCGTGGGCTACTCGCCCGCCGCGACACCCGCGCCGGCCGGGACGTCCACGAGGACGGTGCGCCGGGGGTTGGCCGTCTGGGCGGGGAGGTCGACGGAGTGCTCCGGCAGCTCGGGCGTGTGCATTTCACCGGCGTCGTCGAGGTGTGCCAGGGTCGTGCGCCGCGGGTTGGCTATCGTGCGGAACATCATCGTCGTCTTCACCGTTGTCGTCCTGTGGCCTCTGGTCGAGTGGGCAGAGCAGTCGTTCTTGTAAAGCGTCAGGCTAAACATCCGGTTCCCCGCCGAAGGCGCCAACTGCACCCGATAAGCGTGTGAGTTTGCTCACGAACTCACGGGCAAAGCGGTCAATTCCGGCCGACAACCCGCCCTAACGAAACGGACATTGGCCCCCTGAACCCATCATTCCGCTCCTGATCATGGCGACTGGGACACCTTGCACCGAGCTGCAACTCGCCACGGAATGCCCGGTTTACACTGAATGCGGTTCCACTACCGGTGATGTGACACTCACGTTCCGTCATGTAGGTCACAGCTCGGGACACTGCCCTTGTTGGAGATCCGGCACTGTGCTGGAATTCCACGGACCGCCGCGGGATCGAGCCGGCGCGCAGGGCGCAGCACAGCGCCGAGCGGCGGCTGGATAGGGGGGAACCAGCGCCGGTCACTCAAGACCACCTGGGGGCGTGTTCAGGACGCCCTCCACAACGCCGACACCGTGTCCCTCCCTTCGCGGAGGGGTGCCTGGTCCAGAGGTTGCGACGCTAGTGCAGGGACGTTTCAAGAGGGATGGCAGCGCTTCGGCGGAGCCGGAGTCGCACGACGGGACTGGCCCCATGAAGGGCAGCTCCTCGCCCCAGCACGCCCAGAACCCGGGCCCGGGTCCGACCGGAGACGGCGGTGAGCGCGGCGGGCGCTCCGGTGCGACGGCATCCACGGCCACCACGACGGCTTCCCCGGGGAACCCCACCCCGCCGGTGAAGTCCGTCCAGGGCCCGACCGGACCCGGCTCGCGCCTGGCCCTGCGCAACTGGCGCATCTCCACGCGCCTGGTGTCGCTGCTGGCGCTGCCGGTGGTCGCGGCGACCTCGCTGGGTGCGCTGCGTATCGACCAGTCCATGGACGACATCCAGCAGCTCGACAACATGAAGCTGCTGACGGACATGACCAAGCAGGCCACGGAACTGGCCCAGGCGCTCCAGGACGAGCGCGACCAGTCCGCCGGCCCGCTGTCCCGCGGTGGCCTGAAGGCGACCGACTTCCAGATCAAGGGCTTCCAGGAGAAGACCGACCGGGCCCGCGAGAACTTCCTCGACGCCTCCGAGGACATCGACGCGGCGAGCAAGGACGGCAACCTGCAGGGCGTGCGCGACGCGCTCGTCGGTCTCGCCAACCAGCTGGACGACCTGGCCAAGATCCGCCAGAAGGCGTACACGTCCAAGGACAACGCGACCCAGACGGTCGAGTCCTACCACCGGCTCATCACCCAGCTGATCAGCCTCTCCCAGGACATGGCCGAGGCGTCCAGCAACCCGGAGATGATCTCGCGCACCCGCGCCCTGGCGGCCTTCTCCACCGCCAAGGAGTACGCCTCCGTGCAGCGCGCCATGATCGCCGCCGCACTGCCCGCGACCCCCTCCTCCAAGGGTGACCTCTCCGAGAACGACCGCCTCTACGGCCAGTCCGCCTACGAGAGCGAAGGCTCGGAGCTTGCGATCTTCCGCAAGATCTACGCCAACCAGAACGCCGAGGAGCTGCTCAAGCCGATCGACGAGGGCAACGCCACGATCAAGTCGGCCGACACCTACGCCAAGCGCTCCTTCGAGTCCCCGGACGGCCTCCAGCAGCTGCCGGCGCGGTCCTACAAGGACTGGGTCGACACCAGCTCGACCAAGATCGAGCAGATGAAGAAGATCGAGCACACGCTGCTCGAGGAGATGGAACAGAAGGCGCGCGAGCTGAAGAGCGCGACCCAGCGTGACGCGATCATCTCCGGTGCGCTGATCCTGATCGTTCTCGGTGTGTCGCTGGTCGGCGCGTTCGTCGTGGCCCGGTCCATGATCCGCTCGCTGCGCCGCCTGCAGGAGACCGCCACCAAGGTCGCCCAGGACCGCCTGCCCGAGCTGGTCAAGCAGCTGTCCGAGTCCGACCCGCAGGACGTCGACACGTCCGTGGAGTCGGTCGGTGTGCACTCCCGGGACGAGATCGGCCAGGTGGCCGCGGCCTTCGACGACGTGCACCGCGAAGCCGTCCGTCTCGCCGCCGAGCAGGCCCTTCTCCGGGGCAACGTCAACGCGATGTTCACCAACCTCTCGCGCCGCTCCCAGGGCCTCATCCAGCGCCAGCTCTCGCTCATCTCGGAGCTGGAGTCCCGCGAGGCCGACCCGGACCAGCTGTCCTCGCTGTTCAAGCTCGACCACCTCGCCACCCGTATGCGCCGTAACGGTGAGAACCTGCTCGTCCTCGCCGGTGAAGAGCCCGGGCGCCGCTGGACCCGCCCGGTCCCGCTGGTCGACGTGCTCCGTGCCGCCGCGTCCGAGGTGGAGCAGTACGAGCGCATCGAGCTGGCCGCGGTGCCGACGACCGAGGTCGCCGGCCGCGTCGTCAACGACCTCGTGCACCTGCTCGCCGAGCTGCTCGAGAACGCGACCTCCTTCTCCTCGCCGCAGACCAAGGTCAAGGTCACCGGTCACGCGCTGCCCGACGGCCGCGTGCTGATCGAGATCCACGACACCGGTATCGGCCTCTCCCCCGAGGACCTCGCGGCGATCAACGAGCGGCTCGCCTCGCCGCCCACCGTGGACGTCTCCGTCTCCCGCCGCATGGGCCTCTTCGTGGTCGGTCGTCTGTCGCAGCGCCACGGCATCCGCATCCAGCTGCGCCCGTCCGACTCCGGTGGTACGACCGCACTGGTCATGCTGCCCGTGGACGTCGCCCAGGGCGGCAAGAAGCCGGTACCCGGCAAGCCCGGCGCGCCCTCGACCGGTGGTCCCGCCGCCGCGCAGGCCGCCGCCGGTGCGGCCGCGGCCCGTCGGCAGAACGGCGGCAACGGCGGTGCCCTCGGTGGCGCCCCGGCCGGCGGCGGTCTGCTCGGTGCCGGCCCCGGTACGCGCGGCCAGGTCGGCTCCGGCCAGGGCCCCCGGGCCGCGCTGCCCGGCGCGGGCCAGGGCGGCCGTCCCGGTGCGCCGGGCGGAGCGCGTGGTCCCCAGGGCGGTCCCGGTGCCCAGCAGGGCCGGCCGGCGCCGGCGGGTTCCGGTGCGGGCGGCTTCGGCGGTCAGACGCCGGGTGCCCCGCAGGGCCTGCAGGCCGCGAACCCGGGCGGACAGCAGCAGGGTGCCTTCGGTGGCCGTGGTCAGAAGCGGCCCGGCGCCGCCCCCGACCAGGGCCGCCAGCCCCAGCTGCCGCCGCGCGGCGGACCGCGGGCCGAGCTGCCCGGCGGTGACCCGCAGTCGCAGCCCCGTAACTCGGGCTGGACCGACAACCAGTCCCCGCTGTCGCGTGCCTCGCTGGACGCCCCGCGCGGCCACGACGAGCAGGACCCGACGCAGACCGCGCGCATGCCGCGCGTGGACGACCGCCAGCAGGGCCCGGGCTCGACCGCCGAGATGCCGGCGATTCCCCGGAGCGACGCGCAGAACCCGGCCGGCACGGGCGGGTTCCCGCGCCCGGAGCTGACCGGCCGCAACGGTTCCGCCCAGCAGACGGGCCAGTTCGGACGCCAGGACAACCCGCAGCAGACGGGCCAGTTCGCGCGTCCCGACAGCCCGCAGCAGACCGGCCAGTACGGACGCCCCGACAACCCGCAGCAGACCGGCCAGTACGGACGCCCCGACAACCCGCAGCAGACCGGCCAGTTCGCGCGTCCCGACGCCGCCCGGGGCACGGGCGAGTTCGCTCGTCCCGACGCCGGGCGGCAGCCGGGCCGCTTCGACGGCGCCGGCAGCCCGCAGGGCACCGGCTCCTTCGTCCGCCCCGACGTCTTCGGCACGCCGGCGCCCGGGCAGCCGGACAACGGCGCCCAGAACACGGGCCAGTTCGCGGCCCCGCAGGCGTACGACGGCGGCTACGACGGCAGCTCGACCGGGCAGCACGCCCTGCCGGGCCGTCAGAACCCCGCGCACACCGGGCAGTTCGAGCGTCCGCAGCCGCCGGCCGGCCGCGACGGCCTCGGCGCCCAGCGCCCGGCGGCCCCCCAGCAGCGTCCGGTCCGCCACGAGCCGGAGGCCCTGCCCCCGGCCAGCGGCCCGGGTGACGGCCGTACCCCGCTGTACGACACGCTCGAGACCAACTGGTTCCACGGCAGTCAGCAGCAGGGCGACGCGCCGGCTCCGCAGCAGCAGCAGTCGCAGGCCCCCGCGCCCGCGCCCGCGCCGCAGCGTTCCGCCTCGAACACCGGATCCTGGCGCACCTCGCCGAACGACGACCTCGTCCGGCAGGCCGAGCGGGTCCGGCAGCCGGCCGCGGGCGGAGTCACCACCTCCGGCCTGCCGCGCCGCGTGCCGCGAGCGAACCTCGTGGCCGGCACGGCCCAGCAGCAACAGCACCAAGCCGGTCCGCAGGTCTCGCGTGCGCCTGACGACGTACGCGGACGGCTGACCAATCTTCGTCGGGGCATCGCTCAGGGCCGTCAGGCCGGCAGCGGCCAGACCGGCAGCTACCCGAGCCCCACTCACCAGCAGGAGCGTTAGTTGAGTCCGATGAGCCAGGCGGCACAGAACCTGAACTGGTTGATCACCAACTTCGTGGACAACACCCCCGGGGTGTCGCACACAGTGGTGGTCTCCGCCGACGGCCTTCTGCTGGCGATGTCCGAAGGTTTCCCGCGGGACCGCGCCGACCAGCTGGCGGCCGTCGCGTCCGGGCTGACCTCGTTGACGGCCGGGGCGTCCCGGATCTTCGAGGGCGGCACGGTGGCGCAGACGGTCGTCGAGATGGAACGCGGGTTCCTCTTCCTGATGTCCATCTCGGACGGGTCGTCCCTCGCGGTCCTGGCTCATCCCGAGGCGGACATCGGTCTCGTCGGCTACGAGATGGCGCTGCTCGTCGACCGCGCGGGTGCGGTACTCACCCCGGACCTGCGCGCCGAACTGCAGGGCAGTCTGCTTCACTGACCGCCCCCGGCACCACCCACCTCACTAAAACACCGTCCGGCCGCCACAATCCCCCCACGGCCCCGTCAGACGGCTTGACTGACCGACTTGCTGTCCAGCCCGGAGGATTCATGACCCCGCCCACCGCCTCTCATGATCCGTACGCGGAGCCGTACGGGGACGAGGGCGACCAGCCGCTGGTACGGCCCTACGCGATGACCGGCGGCCGGACCCGGCCGCGGTATCAGCTGGCCATCGAGGCGCTGATCAGCACCACGGCAGACCCGGCAGCGCTCATGGGACTGCTCCCGGAGCACCAGCGCATCTGCCACCTGTGCCGCGAGGTCAAGTCGGTCGCGGAGGTCTCCGCGCTGCTGGCCATGCCGCTGGGGGTGGCCCGGATCCTGGTCGCCGACCTCGCCGAGGCCGGCCTGGTCGCCATCCACCAGCCGGGTGGCGACGAGAACAACGGCGGCGCTCCGGACGTGACGCTGCTCGAAAGGGTGCTCAGTGGACTTCGCAAGCTCTGACGCGGGCCGGGCCACCACTTCCGCGAAGATCGTGGTGGCGGGCGGCTTCGGCGTGGGCAAGACCACGTTCGTCGGCGCCGTCTCGGAGATCAACCCGCTGCGCACAGAGGCCGTCATGACGTCCGCTTCGGCCGGCATCGACGACCTCACCCACACCGGGGACAAGACCACCACCACGGTGGCCATGGACTTCGGCCGTATCACCCTGGACCAGGACCTCATCCTGTACCTGTTCGGCACCCCCGGCCAGGACCGCTTCTGGTTCATGTGGGACGACCTGGTGCGCGGCGCCATCGGCGCGGTGGTGCTCGTGGACACCCGGCGCCTGGCCGACTGCTTCCCCGCGGTCGACTACTTCGAGAACTCGGGCCTGCCCTTCGTCGTCGCGCTCAACGGATTCGACGGCCAGCAGCCCTACGCCCCCGAGGAAGTGCGGGAAGCGCTGCAGATCGGCCCCGACACCCCGATCATCACGACCGACGCCCGGCACCGTGCCGACGCGAAGAGTGCGCTGATCACGCTGGTGGAGCACGCCCTCATGGCGCGACTGAGGTAGCACTCAAACACGACGTGCGTCATGGCAGTTGTCGTATTGAGATCGGAGCCGGCTGTGGCCTTTGACACGGCCGGCTTCGCTGTTCATAACAGTTCGGCAGAGGAATCGCCCGGTGTCACCACGCGACGCGGTCGGGCGGTACCGCTGTGCTCACAAACGCCCCGCCTTTTGGCGGGGCTCGCTCTTTATGACCGTTTTATCTAGCGCTTACAACGGCTTCGTCACAGGGTTTCCGCTGTTTGGAATCGCGCTGGTCCACGTGCTGGAATGCCTGAACTGCCCAATGGTCAAAGACGTACTGAGTGCGTACTGAGTGGTCGATGACGAACCGGGCTCTGAGAGACTGCGGCACGACGATGGTGCCGACCGCCGAGAGGTTGTTGGTCGAGTGAGGCGAAGCAAGAACGGTCCCGAGCCGTCGGCGCGGGGCAACTTCACCCCGCCGCCGCGCGCTGCGGCGCCCACCCCCGTGCCCGGAACGGAGCCCGCGGCCCCTCCCGCACCCAGCGGCGGCCGCTTCTCCCCGCGGAACTGGCGGGTACCGACCCGTCTGAACGCGATCCTGCTCATACCCGTGGCGGTCGGTCTCGTCATGGGCGGCTTCCAGGTGAAGAACTCGATCGACACCTGGCAGCAGGCCCGCGACGCCGAGAACACCGCCCGCCTGGTGCGTGCCGCCCTCACGTACGCCGACGCCCTCGAGAACGAGCGTGACGTCACCGCGGCCCCGCTGCTGCTGAACAAGAAGGACGCCCAGAGCAAGCAGCTCGTCGCCGGCGCCCGCAAGGCCACCGACCAGGCCGCCGACGTCTTCGACGAGGCGACGAAGAGCATGCCGGCCGAGGCGGGCCTGGAGCGCCGGCTGAGGCTGTTCCACGAGGTCGAGCCCCAGCTGGCGAAGATACGGCAGCGGGCGTACACCCCGAAGAGCATCGGCGTGACGACCGAGGAAAGCTACGTCACGATCAGCCACCCCCTGATGGAGTTCGCCAACGAACTCGGTCTGGGCACCGGCAACATCACCTCCTACGGCCGTACCGTCTACGCCATCTCGCTGACCAAGGCGGCGCTCTCGCTGGAGCGGTCGATCGGCACGCACCTGCTGGTCAAGCCCGGCCCGGACGCCCCCAACCTGGCGACCCAGCGGGTCTCCCTGTCCTCGTACGCCTACCTCGAGCGCATCGCCGTGGAGGAGTACAAGGGCGGTGGCACCGAGGCCGACGCGCAGAAGCTCGAGGACGCCGGGGAGAAGATCAAGGCCGACGGTGCCGCCATGGCCGCGAAGGCCAAGGGCAGCAACCCGAAGTACGTCCCGCCGCCCGCCGAACCGACCGACATGGTCACGGCGCTCGCCACCATGCAGGACACCAGCACGGCCACCCGTGACCAGCTCGCCTCGAACGGCATCAGTGCCGACAACTGGTGGGCGGTCAACACGCTGAAGTACAAGGCCTACCGCCAGATCGAGTCGGACATGGCCGACAGGGCGGTGAACGAGGCCTCGGACATCGCCGACGACGCCAAGACCTCCGCCTTCATCACCGGTGCCGTGGTCGTCATCGCCCTGCTGGCCGCGTTCATCCTGGCCGGCCTGGTGGCCCGCCAGATGAGCCGCGCGATGCGCCAGCTGCGCAACGCCGCCTTCGGCATCGCCGAGCAGCGGCTGCCGATGCTGGTCGACCAGCTCTCCCGTACCGACCCCGGCCGCGTCGACACCCGGGTCACGCCGATCCCGATCACCACCAAGGACGAGATCGGCGAGGTCGCCCGCGCCTTCGACCAGGTCCACCGCGAGGCGGTCCGGCTCGCCTCCGAGCAGGCCCTGCTGCGGGGCAACATCAACGCGATCTTCACCAACCTGTCGCGCCGCAACCAGTCGCTGATCGAGGGCCAGCTGACCCTGATCACCGACCTGGAGAACAACGAGGCCGACCCGGACCAGCTGGAGAACCTCTTCAGGCTGGACCACCTGGCGACCCGTATGCGCCGCAACGGCGAGAACCTCCTGGTCCTCGCCGGCGAGGAGCCCGGCCGCCGCTGGGACCAGCCGGTCCCGCTGGTCGACGTGCTGCGCGCCGCCTCCTCCGAGGTGGAGCAGTACGAGCGCATCGAGCTGTCCGGCGTGCCGGAGGCCGAGATCCACGGCCGCGCGGTCACCGACCTCGTGCACCTGCTGGCCGAGCTGCTGGAGAACGCCACCACGTTCTCCTCCCCGCAGACCAAGGTCCGCGTCACCGCGACCCGTCTCCCCGACGGCCGCGTCATGATCGAGATCCACGACAAGGGCATCGGCCTGACGGCCGAGGACTTCGCGGACATCAACCACAAGCTGGCCAACCCGCCGACCGTGGACGCCGCGATCTCCCAGCGCATGGGCCTGTTCGTGGTCGGCCGGCTGTCCGACCGGCACGGCATCCGGGTCCAGCTGCGCCCCTCGGGCGAGCAGGCCGGTACGACCTCGCTGGTCATGCTGCCGGACGCGATCACCCACGGTGGCGGCGGCGAGGCCCCGCTGGACCGCGAGGAGTTCACCGTCTCGCAGATCATCCCGGAGCAGCAGTTCCAGGGTGAGAGCTTCAACCAGGTGCAGCCGATGCGTACGGCTGCCGAACTCGGCTTCGACGACAGCCGGTACACGGAGGTCCCCGACGACATCCGTGGGCTGGACCCCGTCGGCCGCTCCCTGATGCGCGAGGAGCGCCGCGCCGCTCTGGAGGCCCAGACGCACGGCCCGCAGTCCGGCGAGCCGCAGCAGGAGGGCGAGGCCCCTGGCGGCTACGCCGACCCGCTCTACGACGGGCAGCAGGCGTACCGGGAGCAGCCGCAGCAGGCCTACGACGAACACCCGCGGCAGGCCTACGACGCTCCGGCGTACGGGGAGCAGCAGCAGGCGTCGTACGAGCAGCAGTACGAGCAGCAGTACGACGAGCAGTACTACGCGCCGAACGGCGAGGCACCGCAGCACGACGGTTTCTCCCCGAACGGTGGTTACCCGGAGCCCGCGTCCGCGTACGCGGAGCCTGCCCAGGCACCGTCCTACCAGGACGACTGGCCGCAGCAGGACGGCTACCAGAACGGCTATCCGGCCCAGTACGCTCCGGAAACGGAGTCCCCGCAGGCCACTGACGCGAGTGAGCGGAACCGCGTAGGCTTCGACCGTCCGGAAACGGCCTCTCCCGCAGCACACGAGCTGACCGACGCCGGGCTGCCCCGCCGCGGGTCCGCCGCGAGCGGTTCCCACGGCGCCGGCCCCGCGAACGGCACGGCCCGGGCGCAGAAGGAATCGCCGGCCCCCACCCCGGGCAACGCTCCGGGCTCCGACGCAGACAGCGGCTGGCGGTCGGCGAACGACGCACGGTGGCAGCAGGCCGCCCAGCTCCGGAAGCCCAAGGCAGGCGGGGTCACCGCCTCCGGTCTGCCGCGGAGGGTACCCAAGGCCAATCTGGTCGAGGGCACCGCCGAGAGCACCCCTCAGGGAGGCCCACAGGTCTCCCGCGCCCCGGAGGACGTCCGGGGCAGGCTGAGCAACCTGCGTCGAGGCGTCCAGCGCGGACGCAACGCAGGCAGTGAAACGAACGGCCAGGGCTTCGGTCCTGACAGCACCTACAACCAGGAGCGTTAGTGTGAGCCCGATGAGCCAGGCGGCACAGAACCTGAACTGGTTGATCACCAACTTCGTGGACAACACCCCGGGGGTGTCCCACACGGTGGTGGTCTCCGCCGACGGACTCCTTCTGGCGATGTCCGAAGGCTTCCCCCGCGACCGCGCCGACCAGCTCGCGGCCGTCGCCTCCGGTCTGACGTCTCTGACGGCAGGCGCCTCCCGGATCTTCGAGGGAGGCAGCGTGAATCAGACGGTTGTGGAGATGGAGCGGGGATTCCTCTTCATCATGTCCATCTCCGACGGTTCGTCGCTCGCGGTCCTGGCGCACCCGGAGGCGGACATCGGCCTCATCGGGTACGAGATGGCCCTTCTGGTGGACCGCGCGGGCACGGTCCTCACCCCGGATCTCCGTGCGGAGCTCCAGGGAAGCCTTCTCAACTAATCAACGGACGGTGCGTATTCGCGTCCCGGGGCCGTAAGGTTTCGGGACGCGGCTCCACACGGATGGGTGCCCGGCGCAGTCGGAGGAGGAGAAAGTGGCAACACCCCCAGGCGGTTCGTCTTCGGGCAACTGGTCGTACGGCCCTGCCCAGGGTCAGGGCGACGGTTCGGCGAACCGGTACAACTTCCCCTCCGCACCCAGCCACCGGCAGCCGTACGCCCCGCAGGGCCCGGGCCCGTCGCCGTACGACCAGCCTCAGGCCCCGCGTATCCAGCCGGTACAGCCGCAGCGTCGTCCCGAGCCGGCCCCGGCCGCGGCGTCGAACAACCCCCTGGTGCGGCCGTACGCCATGACCGGCGGCCGGACCCGCCCGCGCTACCAGCTCGCCATCGAGGCACTGGTGCACACCACCGCCGCTCCGCACCAGATGCAGGGCCAGCTGCCCGAGCATCAGCGGATCTGCAACCTGTGCCGGGAGATCAAGTCGGTGGCCGAGGTCTCGGCCCTGCTGACGATCCCCCTCGGCGTGGCCAGGATTCTCGTCGCCGACTTGGCGGAGGCGGGCCTGGTCGCCATCCATCAGCCCGGCGGCGACGAGAACGCCGGTGGCCAGCCAGACGTGACACTGCTCGAAAGGGTGCTCAGTGGACTTCGCAAGCTCTAGCGGCGGTCCTTCCCGCTCCACCACCTCCGCGAAGATCGTGGTGGCGGGCGGCTTCGGCGTGGGCAAGACCACGTTCGTCGGCGCCGTCTCGGAGATCAACCCGCTGCGCACAGAGGCCGTCATGACGTCCGCTTCGGCCGGCATCGACGACCTCACCCACACCGGGGACAAGACCACCACCACGGTGGCCATGGACTTCGGCCGTATCACCCTGGACCAGGACCTCATCCTGTACCTGTTCGGCACCCCCGGCCAGGACCGCTTCTGGTTCATGTGGGACGACCTGGTGCGCGGCGCCATCGGCGCGATCGTCCTGGTCGACACCCGGCGCCTGGCCGACTGCTTCCCCGCGGTCGACTACTTCGAGAACTCGGGCCTGCCCTTCGTCATCGCCCTCAACGGATTCGACGGCCAGCAGCCGTACAACCCGGACGAGGTCCGCGAGGCGCTGCAGATCGGCCCCGACACCCCGATCATCACGACCGACGCCCGCCACCGCGCGGATGCCAAGTCGGCGCTGATCACTCTCGTCGAGCACGCCCTGATGGCGCGCCTGCGGTAGCCGACCCCGCTTGTCGAAGGGGCCCTCTCCATCGGGAACGGGCCCCTTTGTCGTACCCCCCTGCCACACTGGACGGCGCGATGGAGGGGGTGCGCGATGAGTGCTGAGGTGGCGGCATTACGTCTGGGCACGACCGTGGCGAGAGCCGCGGCCCAGATGTGGCTCGGGGGGAAGCGGCGGGAGCAGGAACGCCGGATGGACATGGCCGACCTGATCCGGCTGCGGGTGTCGGGGCTGCGCTTCCAGCGCGGTGTGCAACGGCAGTTCGAGGAGATCGCGGACGCGGTGTACGACCGGCTGGCGCCGTTCCTGGACAGGGAGTTCCCCGGCCTGGAGGAGAGCAGCCGGCAGGCCGTGGTCGACGGAGTGTGCGACACGTTCGCGGCGGCGGACCTGTCGGACGAGGCGATCCTGGCGGCGGACGCGAGACCGGCGGAGATCGTGCGCCGGGTGACGGGTTCGGTACGGCCGCCGGTGGGCCTCGGCGAGGCGGAAAGCCGCCTGTTCGAGGTGCTGTTCGCGGAGTGCGTCGAGTACTACGTCAGGATCGTGCAGGGCCTGCCGGTCTTCGAGGAACGGGCGCTGAGCGAGCTGCTGGCGCGTACGACGTCCTTGGGCGCACAGATCGCCCGCGTGCTGGAACGCCTGCCTGACCGCTCCCTGTTCGCGCCCGAGGGGACGGACCGGGACGGCGAGTTCCGGCGGCGTTATCTGGAGCTGGTCAGCAACAGCCTGGACGAGACGGAGCTGTTCCGGCGCACGTCCGACCGGGTGGGGGCACAGGTCCGGCTCTCGGTGGCCTACGTCAGCCTGCGTGCCACGGGCGACGACGGCAGCCGGCGCCGCCCGGCTCACGCCGTGCCCGCGCTGCGACACGACATGAGCCACTGGGAGGAGCCCGGCGACAGCGCGGGGATGCGGGTGGAAGCGGCTCTCGGCGGAGCCACCCGGGTGCTGCTGCGGGGCGAGGCCGGCTCGGGCAAGACGACACTGCTGCGCTGGCTGGCGATCACGGCGGCGCGCGGAGCCTTCACCGGCGAGCTGGCCGACTGGAACGGCCTGACACCGGTGTTCGTGAAACTGCGCGAGTACAGCGGGCGGGAACTGCCGAGGCCGGAGGCGATGCTGGACTCGGTGGCCGGGCAGATCACCGGGGTCATGCCGAAGGCGTGGGTGGAACGCCGGCTTGCCGACGGCAACGCCCTGCTGCTGATCGACGGCGTGGACGAACTGCTGGACGGCGAGCGGCGGGGCGTACGGGAGTGGCTGCGCGGGCTGCTGACGGCGTACGGAACGGTACGGGTCGTCGTCACCTCGCGTCCCGCTGCCGCACGTGCCGACTGGCTGCGCCGCGAGGACTTCACGGCACTGCACCTGGACCGTATGACCCCGCCCGACCTGGCGGCCTTCGTGCGGCAATGGCACCAGGCGGTACGGGAGCTGGGCGACGACCTGCCCTGTACCGCAGAACAACTCCCGCACTACGAGCAGTCGTTGCTGGCCAGTCTGAAGGACCGTCCACACCTTCGGTCCCTGGCGGGTACGCCGTTGCTGGCGGCGATGCTCTGCGCGATGCACCTCAACCGGGGCAGCCAGCTCCCCCGGGACCGGATGGAGCTGTACCGCAACGCCCTGCACACCCTGGTCCACGAACGGGACGCGGACCGGAACGTGCCGAGCGCGGTGGACAGCCGGCTGAGCCTGAACGACAAGCTGGTGCTGCTGCGGGACCTGGCGTGGCGGCTGTCCGACAACAACCGCAGCGTGATCGGGCTGGAGCAGGCGGCCGTGCACGTCGGCAGGAAGCTCACGGGGATGCGGCATCTGGAGGAGCAGGACGGTGCCCGGGTCCTGGAGCAGCTCCGGGACCGCGCGGGGATCCTCCGCTCCCCCGCCGAGGGCCGCCTGGACTTCGTCCACCGGACCTTCCAGGAGTACCTGGCCGCCGAGGAGGCCACCGAGGAGGACCGCATCGGCAACCTGCTCGAGCGGGCCCACCTGGATCTGTGGCGGGAGACGATCATCATGGCGGCGGGCCATGCGAACCGTCCGCAGCGGGAGGAACTGCTGGGCGGCGTCCTGGACCGGGCGCGGGACGAACCGCGGTACGGCAGGAAGCTGCGGTTGCTGGCGGCGGCCTGCCAGGAGACGGTACCGGAGGTGTCCGACGGGCTCGCCGAGCGGCTGGAGGAGGCGGTGTCCGGGCTTCTTCCGCCGCGACGGCAGACGGACCCGCCCGCGCTGGCGGCGGTCGGCCCGAGCCTGCTGCGGCGACTGCCGCGTTCCCTGCAGGATCTGACGTCGAAGTCGGCGGTACAGACGGTGCGTGTCGTGGCGCTGATCGGCGGGGAGGAGGCGCTGGGGCTGCTGGAGGGGTATGCGGAGGACGGGCGGCGGGACGTGGTGGCCGCGCTGATCGACGCGTGGGCCTATTTCGACGCGCACGCCTACGCCGACCGGGTGATGGGCCGGCTTCCGCTGGAACAGCACCTGGTGGTCCTGACGCACTCGGCCCAGCTGCGGGCGGCGGTGCGGCTGAGGTCGTTGACCACGCTGTGGATCAAGTGCGGTCTCCAGGACCTGTCCCTCCTCGCCGGGTTTCCTCCGCTCCAGGAGCTTGCGTGCGCCGTGCGAGGCACGGCCGACCTGTCCCCGCTGAAGGAGCACCCGGGGCTCGAGTTCTTCCAGTTGATCGGGGAGGCGTCGATCCGGCATCCGGAAGCCCTGGCCGATCTGCGGGCACTGCGCCTGGTGCAGTTGCCCGTGTCCGACCCCGACGGCATCAAGGATCTCCCGGTCCTGCCGGGGCTTCCCTCGCTGGCGCTCACGTACGTCTCGGCGGAGACCGGGCTGGGCTTCCTGAACCGGTTCGGTGGCCTCGAGTACCTGGCTCTCTTCGGTGTCCCGGACAGCGATCTGCCCGAACTCGCGCCCCTGTCGGCGGCGACCAGGCTGCGCGGCCTGCTGCTGTACGACTTCGCCGCCCGGGACCTGCCCCGCCGCCTGGTCGCGGCCTGCCCCGGACTCGTCAAGCTCGCGCTGACCCGGTGTTCGCTGCCCGGCGGACTGGACGGCCTGCGCACGATGACGCGGCTGAGACAGCTGGAACTGGCCGGCTGCGAGACGGGCGCGGGCACCGTCGCCCCACCGGACCTCCCCGGCGTCACCCTCACCCTGCGCTGAACACGGCACGGCTTCGGACACACCACGGCCCCGTCTCCCGAGCGGGAGGCGGGGCCGTGGGTCACGCCATGGAACTCAGTGCCAGCTGTGCGGTGCCCGGAAGCCGCCCTCGCGCTCCAGGCGGCGCCAGCCTGCCCTCGCGCGGCCGCGGTGGGTCTGGGCGGTGGGCTCGGGGCGGGCGGCGGCGCGGGCCATGAGGACGGCCGTGATGGCGGCGACTTCCTCGGGCTCGGCGTGGCCCTTCTCGACGCGGATGTCAGGAGTGCTCATGGGTGTCAGTCTCCGTGGGAGTGGGGTCCGCGGGGTTGCCGCGGCGGGTCCGCCGGGTTACTGCGGGGGGTTGCCGTGCTTGCGGGAGGGCAGGTCGGCGTGCTTGCTGTGCAGCATCGCCAGGGACTTGACCAGCACCTCGCGGGTCTCCGCGGGGTCGATGACGTCGTCGACCAGGCCTCGCTCGGCCGCGTAGTAGGGGTGCATCAGCTCGGCCTTGTACTCCTTGACCATCTTCTGACGCATGGCCTCGGGGTCCTCGGCCCCGGCGATCTGCCGGCGGAAGATGACGTTGGCCGCGCCTTCCGCGCCCATCACCGCGATCTCGTTCGTCGGCCAGGCGTAGGTGAGGTCGGCGCCGATCGACTGGGAGTCCATGACGATGTAGGCACCTCCGTACGCCTTGCGCAGGATGAGCGAAATCCTCGGCACGGTCGCGTTGCAGTAGGCGTACAGCAGCTTCGCGCCGTGGCGGATGATTCCGCCGTGCTCCTGGTCGACGCCGGGGAGGAACCCGGGGACGTCCAGGAAGGTGACGATCGGGATATTGAAAGCGTCACACATCTGAACGAAGCGCGCAGCTTTTTCACTCGCCTCGATGTCCAGGACACCGGCCAGGACCTGGGGCTGGTTGGCGATGATGCCGACCACCTGGCCGTCCAGGCGGGCCAGGGCGCAGATGATGTTGCGCGCCCAGCGCTCGTGGACCTCCAGGTACTCGCCGTCGTCGACGATCTCCTCGATGACCTTGGCCATGTCGTACGGCCGGTTGCCGTCGGCGGGGACGAGGTCCAGCAGGACGTCGCTGCGGCGCTCCACCGGGTCCGCGGAGTCCACCCGCGGCGGGTTCTCGCGGTTGTTCTGCGGCAGGAGCGAGAGGAGGTAGCGCACCTCGGCGATGCACGTCTCCTCGTCGTCGTACGCGAAGTGGCAGACGCCGGAGGTCTCGGCGTGGACGTCGGCGCCGCCCAGGCCGTTCTGGGTGATCTCCTCGCCGGTCACGGCCTTGACCACGTCCGGGCCGGTGATGAACATCTGGGAGGTCTCGCGGACCATGAAGACGAAGTCGGTGAGCGCCGGGCTGTAGGCCGCGCCGCCCGCGCACGGGCCGAGCATCACGCTGATCTGCGGGATGACGCCGGACGCCTTGGTGTTGCGCTGGAAGATGCCGCCGTAGCCGGCGAGGGCCGAGACGCCTTCCTGGATGCGGGCGCCGGCGCCGTCGTTGAGGGAGACCAGGGGCGCGCCGGCCGCGATGGCCATGTCCATGATCTTGTGGATCTTGGTGGCGTGGGCCTCGCCCAGCGCGCCGCCGAAGATCCGGAAGTCGTGCGCGTAGACGAAGACCGTACGGCCCTCGACCGTGCCCCAGCCGGTGATGACACCGTCGGTGTACGGCTTCTTGGCCTCCAGGCCGAAGCCGACCGCGCGGTGCCGGCGCAGCTGCTCGACCTCCTGGAAGGATCCGGGGTCGAGGAGCAGCTCGATGCGCTCCCGTGCCGTCAGCTTGCCCTTGGCGTGCTGGGCCTCGGTCGCCTTCTCGCTGGGGCCGGCCACGGCCCGGGCACGAATCTCGTGCAGCTCGGCGACCCGTCCGCGCGCGTCCGTCGGCTCACCGGTCGGCTCACCCGTCGTCTCTTCCAAAACGGTCATGTAGTGACCTTACGAAGGACCAGAAGGAATGCGAGCCGTCGACTCCGTACAGTCTCCGGCCCGTTTTCCTGGTACCAGTGAACAGAACCATCCCCGCATGCAGCCGTTCCGACTGCTCAGACGGCCGGGGCGTTGTAGGTGTGCCACAAAGCGGTCACCTGAGAGCCACCTCACATTCGTGTGTGGCACATGCCATCCCCGGAGTGACACGGACCCTCAAACGGCGGTCGGCCGACCGGACCTCGATACTGTCGTCGGCCCGTCGGACCGCGCGCACCGGATGGTTCCAGACCAGTTCCAGCGGGGCTCCGGTACGGGGCGGCTCGCTCACGCAGAGGGTGACCGTACGGCCCCGGCGGACGAGGAGCACGCTCGCGGCGGCGGAGACGGTGAGGCCCCCCACGGTACCGGCCCGCCAGAAGATGGCTCCGGTCAGGCCCAGGCGGGGCACGGCGACGGCCTGGCGGGCGGTGTCGTTGGCGAGGACGGACAGCCACTGCCGGTCGGCGGCCCGGGCGGCGGTCTCGGCACGGGAGGCGCCGGGCAGCAGGACGTAGGCGTACCGGGCGGCCGCCGGGTCGGTGCCGTGGTCGAGCCAGAGGGTCTGCCAGCGCCGGGTGCGCCGCTCGGTGCTGCCGGCGGTGTTGATGTCGGACCAGGCGCCGGTGCGGTCCTCGCGCAGGGCGCGCAGTTCGCCGCCGCACGGCAGGACCCATCCGCCGTGCTCCGCCAGGTGCGCCCAGTTCCCGCCGTGGACGAAGGGCTGCGTGCCGTTCTCGCCCAGGTTGCGGTTGTCCACGATCGTCTCGACCGGGACGCCGTCGGTGCAGCTGATCCCGGCGCCTAGGCAGACGACCGCGTCGGCGAGGAAGAACCAGGACGTGCGGGCCTCCAGGGTGGAGCCGAGGCCCTTGAGGTGCTGGCCGACGGCCGCCCAGCTGCCGTCGGTGGTGCCGCCGACCCAGCGGACGTCCGGCCTGGGGGCACCCCACTCACCGCCGGCCCGGTCGGCGAGCCGCCTGGTCGAGACGGTGGTGCCGGGCAGCCGGTACCAGTCGACGGTGGGCCAGTACCAGTCCGTGTACTGGTCGCCGCGGTCCCGCGGCCACCAGGAGAGCATGCCGGAGCCGGTGTGCCAGCCGCGCGGGTTCTCGCCGTTGCCGCATTCGTAGTGGGCGATGCGGTCGCTGGCCATGGCGAGGGCTGCGGTGAAGCGGGGCGTGCGGTGGACGGCTCGGTCCATGGCCGGGAAGAGGCGGTGGCCGAGGGGTTCGCGGATCGCGGGTCCGGGCGACGCCGCGATGGCGTGCAGCCGCGCGAGGTCGGCCACGCCGAACTGGCGTGATGTCAGGATCGGTACCGTCGTGTCCCGTTCGATCCATCCCTTGATGCGGCCGTGCCAGCGTTCCCGCTCGGGCTCGCTCGCGCCGGCCGCGAGGAGGGCGATGGCCGCGATGAGGGCCTGTCCGTGGTAGTGGTCGCTGCGCATGATCTGCTGGTCGTCCGAGTTCAGCCGGCCCCGGCTGATGGCACGGCCGTTGACGCAGTCCATCACCAGTCCGTCGTGGATCAGGGGCGCGTAGGCGTGCTCGACGCCGTCCAGGACGTTCTGCCGGGCGGGGTCCCGCACCTCCCACGCCGAACCGGCGAGCAGCGCGAACAGCCGTCCCAGGCCGTCGAGCAGGACCTGGCCGTACGTGCCGGAGTAGGCGACCCAGAGGTGCTGGACGAAGGAGCCGTCGGCGTAGAGGCCGTCGCCCCGGGTGACGTGGGGGAAGACCGGCGAGAGGGCGTCCCGGGCCAGGGAGATCCGGCCGGGGTCGCGCCCCAGGATGCCGCGCAGGGCGACCGAGCGGCACAGGTCGACACGGTTGGCGCCGGTGGAGGTGCCGGAGTAGTCGGTGAGCTGCGCGTCCGGGATGAAGTGGTCGACCGCGGCACAGGCCGCCGCGACGCGGGCCGGGCCGAGGTGGTCGTACAGGGCGGCCGTGATGTCCATGAGCGGACGGGGGCTGCCGATCTGCCACTCCCACCAGTTGCCGTAGGGGTTGGTGGCGGGGCGGTAGACGGTGCCGGAGAGGTGGTCGAGACCGCGGAGGAGGCCGGCGAGGAGTTGGGGGTCGCCGGTGGCGCCCGTGCCGCTGTGCACGTAGGCCTGGGCCATGGTCCACAGCCGGCCGTAGCTGAAGGTGATGCCGGACGGCGGGTCGAAGGGGTGGCCGGGCCAGAGCGAGGCGGGAGCGGGGGCCATGCCGGCCTGCATCTCCCGCGCCTGGTGCCCGAGTCGGGCGAGCCGGGAGGCGTACGGCTCGGCGGCCGGGTCGTATCCCGTGCCCAGGGCGATGCCGAGCCAGCGGCGGCGCAGGACGTCGTACGGGTCGTCGGCCGCCCGCGCGCCGGGCGCGGGCGTCGCGGCGAGGGCGGCGGCCAGCAGCAACGCGCGCCGGGTCATGCCCATGGGCCGGTCACCGCCCTCCCCGCCGGATCAGCAGCCGCCGCAGTTGTAGTACAGGACGTCCCAGTGGTTGCCCTCGTCGGCGTAGATGTTCCCGGAGCCGGACTTGTACTGCGGGGCGCCGTCCCCGCGGAGCCCGATGTAGGTGAAGTTGTTCTTGATGTACGACGTGAGGCAGGTGTTCTTGCCGTAGTCGAGTTTGTAGCCGTTCCAGTGCGAGTAGGTGCCCGAGGCGTGGCCCGTCTCCGTGCCGCCGGTGATGTTGAGGGCGCAGCCGCCGGCTCCCTTGAGGGTCTGGGCGCCCTGGGCCGTGGCGAGGTTGAGCTGCTCGAAGGACGTGCAGGTGGGGTTGTTGCGGTCGGAGCAGTTGCCCGAGGAGGACCAGGTGATGCCGGCGTTGCGGAACATCTGGGTGGCGGTGGCGTGGCTGATCTTGGTGACGGCGAACGCGTCGCCCGCGGCGCCGACGACGGCGACGCCGGGCGCGACGACGAGGGCGAGAGCGGTCAGAAGGGTGCGGACCTTCAACGGCTTCATGGGGACCTTCCTGCGGTGGGCCGTGCTGTTTCCCGGGTCGGCTGTGCAGGTGGTGCAGCCAGATGGTGCCCGAGGCGCCGCCGGTCCGCCAGGGGGTTGAACAGGGTGACTGTGTGCAACGAGGAAAACACGTTCCGGATGATGTTGAAAACTGAACAGAATGGGTCTACCGTCGAAGACGCACGCTTGGTTTAACGTTCAACAAGGAGCACGCCATGGGCATCTTCAACCGCAAGGCCGCCACCCCCGCCCCCGCCGCACCGGTTGCCGCCGGCCCCGACCTGACCGCACTGAGCGGCGACTACACGATCGACCCGTCCCACAGCACGATCGGCTTCGTCGCCCGGCACGCCATGGTCACCAACGTCAAGGGCAACTTCTCGGACTTCACCGGCACGCTGCACCTGGACGGCGCCGCCCCCACCGAGTCCACCGCCACCATCGACGTCCAGATGGCGAGCATCGACACCGGCAACGCCGACCGTGACGGTCACCTGAAGTCGGCCGACTTCTTCAAGATCGACGAGTTCCCCGCGATGACGTTCCGCTCCACCAAGGCGGAGGCCCTGGGCGGCGACGACTACCGCATCACCGGCGACCTGTCCCTGCTCGGCGTCACCAAGCAGCTCACCATCGACCTGGAGTTCAACGGCGCCGCGAAGGACCCGTTCGGCAACGAGCGCGTCGGCTTCGAGGGCAAGGCCGAGATCCTGCGCTCCGAGTGGGGCCTGACCTGGAACGCCGCGCTGGAGACGGGCGGCGTCCTGATCTCCGACAAGATCAAGCTGGTCTTCGACATCTCGGCGATCAAGAGCGCGTGAGCCCGCGGCGGCGACAACGCCGGTGACCTCCGCCCCTCCGGCAGGTTTCCGGCATTGTCTTCCACGCGGCGCGGACGGTGCACCACGATGAACCGGTGAGCGCCGGCGACCACATCGACTTTCGCGACGGCACCTTCAACGACCCCGTGATCGGCAAGGTGGAGCACAACTACGGTCCCGCTCCGACCAGCCTCGCCGCGCTGCCGGCCGCGCCCGCCTTCTTCACCGGAGGTGCCGACCACGGCCGGCCAAGCCGTGCTGTCCCTGCTGCGGGCGCTCGGGGTGCGCGACGCGGACACGCCGCCGACCCCGGAGGAGCGGTACGCCGTCTACCGGTCGCGGCTGGCGGAACGCGAGCCGGTGCTGATCGTGCTCGACAACGCGTCGGCTCCCGAGCAGATCGCGCCCCTGCTCCCGGGTGGTGGCCCAGGTCAACGGGTCCTGGTCACCTCGCGGGACGTCCTGGACTCCCTTCCGGTACGGCAGTTGCGGATCCAGGTTCTGGAACCCGGGGCCGCACGGGATCTCGTCGAGCGGCTGCTGACGGAGTTCGATCCGACTGATCGCCGGGCGACCGATGAGCCGGAGGCGGTAGCCGAACTCTGCGAGCTGTGCGGCGGTTTGCCCCTCGCCCTGCTGATCGCCGCCCAGCTGCTACGACGCCGCAGGCACCGGCCCGTCGCCACCCTCACCGCCGAGTTGCGCAGGGCGGCCGACCGGGCGCGGACGCTGCGGGCACGGGGTGTGGACCAGTACGGGAGGGAGCTGGGCAACACTGCTCGTCCAGCTAGGACGACTGGACGAAGCCGAGGACTGCGTGCGCCAGGCCCTCGGTACCTACAGTCGGCGCGGCAACCGGCGCGGCGAGGCAGCCACCCAGAACAGTCTCGGCGTCGTCCTGAACCAGCTCGGCCGCCACGAGGAAGCGGCCACGGCCCACGTCCGTGCACTGGTTCTCTCCAGCGAGGCGCACGACAACCATGGGGCGGCCCAGGCGATGAACGGCTTCGGCCGGGCGTTGACGCACCTCGACCGGTATGACGAGGCGAGGCCGTCGGAGCATTCGAGCGAGGCGGTTACCCCCGCTTCGCCGACTCCGCCCGCCAACAGGCTCAGCGGCTCGGCTAGCCGAACTCACACCACACGGTCCTGCCCGCTGAAGCCGAATCCGAACGGGTCCGCCACGCCACCCGGCGGAAGATCGTCCGGTCTCATGTGAAGTGACCGTTCAGAAGCCGCCGCCGAAGTCTCCGCCTCCGCCCCCGCCGAAGTCGCCGCCTCCGTCCCCGAACCCTCCCCCGAAGTCTCCTGAGTCGAAGTCGGTGCCGGAGACGTCGCCGCCCTCGTACCCGCCGCCGAAGTCGCCGTACCCGGTGCCGTAGTCGGCGGCGTACGTGGGCGTCGCCATCATGCCGCCGAGCAGGGTGCCGACGAGGAGGCCGGGGAGGAGGCCGCCGCCGAAGTAGCCGCCCGCCCAGGGGCCGTAGGCCGGGCCCGCGTCCCAGTAGGGGCGGCGGCCGTAGTCGGTGTCGACCTCGCGGATCACGGGGTCGCGGCCGTCGGCCAGACGGGTGGCGTCGGCCGCGCAGACCGGGACCTGGCGCGGGGCGCCGCCGGGCGGTGTCCAGGTGGCGTCGGAGGCCGAGGGGCCGTGGCGGGGGTCGAAGAAGCACGGCGGCCGGCGCTCCGGGAGGGGGCGGTGCTCGCGGCGGGCGGCCAGCTGGGCCAGGGAGAAGCGGCCGTCCTCCAGCACCTCGGTGACCGGCCTGACGTCCTCCGGTCTGCGTGCGGCGGACATTCGCTGCTTGGCGGTCTCGTAGGCGTCCAGGGCGCGCTCGTAGTCGGCGCGCATCGCGTCGTCGGCGCCCGGTTCCGAAGGGTGGAAGTCCAGGCGGTCGAGTTCCTCGCCGAACGCGGTGATGTCCTCGTCCACGACCACCCGCAGCCGGTCCAGGGCGGCCCGCTGCTCGTCCTCGCGGCGCCTGCGGCCGCGGCGGACCAGTGCGTACGCGCCCGCGCCGCCGATCACCAGCACCGCGCCCGCCGCGATCAGCGCCGTGGTGGAGGCACCGCCGCCGTCGCGGGCCGAACCGCCCCAGCTGCTCGGGGCGTGGCCGCCCATGTTGGCCAGGGCACGGTCGGTGAAGTCGGTCAGCTGGGCCTTGGCGTCCTCGCCCTGGACGCTGCGGACCAGGTTCTGCCGGGCGCCGGCCGACATGACGGAGGAGTCGGCGCGGGCGTCGAAGCGGTCACCGAGGCGGATGCCGTACAGGCCGGTGACGCCGGTCGCGGAGCGCAGGTCGGTGAAGAGGTTCGTGGTGCGGTATCCGTCCGGGAGGACCGCGATGAACAGGGGTCTGTCCGCGTCCTTGATGCGGTCGGCGAGGGTGTCGGCGTCCGCGGCGGACAGCTGGTCGCGGGCCGCCGGGTCGACGTAGACGGGACTTTCGCGCAGGGCACGGGCGATCGCGGAGACGCTGGTGTCCGCGCTCGCGACGGGCGCGCAGACGGTCGCCAGCACCAGGGCGAGGACGGCCAGGAGCAGGGCGGGGAGGCTTCGGATCCGCGGCACGGCCTTCATACCTCGAAACTACCCGAAGCCTCCCCAAAGCGGTCATTCGTCCGGGCCTCGGGTCAGGCCGCCCGATAGGCCTCGGCCAGCTTCTGCACCGCCTTTCCGTATCGTCCGGTCAGCAGCAGGTGGTCGGCGTCCGCGAAGGGCGCGGCCACCCCCTGGGTGAGGTGGCCGGCCGCCCTCTGCTGGACGAGCAGCCGGGCCCTGGTCACCAGCTCGCGCCCGGTGCGGTCGTCCCCGTGCCGCTCGGCCGCCGCCGCCCGGGCCGCGAGGTCGCGCAAGGCGGCCGTACCGCCCTTCGGGACCGGGGTGAGGGTAGTCAGGCCCCAGCCGTAGGGGAACTGCGGGTCGTACGACGTGTCACCGACGTTGACCGGCAGCTGGGACTCCGACTTCGGCCAGGTGACCGGGAGCTGTCCGGTGAAGGGGCGCCTGCCGTAGAGGACGTCGGCGACGCCCTCGCCCTCGGTGCCGGGCAGCCAGGAGGCGACCAGGGCGTCGATGTCGTCGAGCCGGTCGCCGATCAGCTGCGGGCGGCCGGAGACGATCAGCACCGCGCACTTCATGGCCGCGCACACCTTGTCCACGGCCGCCTGGTCGGCCGCGGACAGCTTCAGGTCGTGGCCGTTGCCGACGTCGCCGACGCCCTCGGCGTACGGGGTCTCGCCGACGACGACCACCCCCACGTCGTGGCCGGCGGTCGGGGCGGAGGCGTCCTTGGAGTAGGTGACGTTCCCGCCCGCCTTGCGCAGGCCCTGCAGGACGGTCGTGCCGGGGACGGTGTTCCCGGAGGCACCCTGCCAGGTGAGGGTCCAGCCGCCGGTCTGGTTGCCGATGTCGTCGGCGTCGGACCCGGCGACGTACACCTTCGCGCTCTTCTCCAGCGGCAGCAGCCCGCCCGCGTTCTTCAGCAGCACCTGCGACGCGGCGACGGCCTGGCGGGCGACCTCCCGGTGCCCGGCGGAGCCGATGGCGGCGGCACCGGAGGTGTCGGCGTAGGGGTGCTCGAAGAGCCCGAGCCGGAACTTCTGGGTGAGGATGCGGGAGACGGCGTCGTTCACGCGGTCCTCGCCGATCCGGCCCGCCTTCACCTCGTCGACGAGCGTGGCGGTGAAGTCCTTGTAGGAGTACGGCACCATCATCATGTCGACGCCCGCGTCGACCGAGGACCGGACATGGGCGGCGCGGTCGCCGGGGAGCTGGTCGATGGCGTTCCAGTCGCTGACGACGAAGCCGTCGAAGCCCATCCGGTCCTTGAGCACGCCGTTGATCATGTCGCCGCGGACGTGCATCTTCACCGCGCCCTTGCCGTCGCCGGCGATGTCCAGCGAGGAGTACGACGGCATGACCGTGCCGATGCCCCGTTCGACGGCCTCCCGGTACGGCGCCAGGTGGATGTCCTGCAGCTGCTTGCGGGTGACCTTGGTGACGCCCTGGTCGATGGTGTACGTCCCGGTGGTGGAGGAACCGTACGCGGTGCCGCCGTCGCCGACGAAGTGCTTGGCGGTGGCGAGCACCTTGTCGTCGCGCCTCAGGTCCCGGCCGTCGGCCCGGCCCTGGAGGCCCTGGATCACGGTCTCCATGGACTCGACCAGCGCCGGGTCCTCACCGAAGGACTCGTAGGAGCGGCCCCAGCGTTCGTCGCGGCTCACGCACAGGCAGGGCGCGAAGTCCCAGGGGATGCCGGTCGCGCGGACCTCGGCGGCCGTGACCGACCCCGTCCGCCGGGCGAGCCGGGGGTCCCGGGTCGCGCCGATGCCGATGTTGTGCGGCATGACGGTGGCGCCGGAGAGGTTGTTGTGGCCGTGCACCGCGTCGACGCCGTAGATCAGCGGGATCTGCAGGCGCGTGGCGCGGGTGCGCAGCTGGAAGGCGTCGATCATCTTCGCCCACGCCTCGGGGGTGTTGGGCGTGGGTGTCGAGCCGCCGCCGGAGAGCAGCGAGCCGAGGGTGTAGGCGGTGACGTCGCTCCCCTGGCCGACCGCGCCGCGCTCGGCCTGGGTCATCTGGCCGGCCTTCTCCGCCAGGGACATCCGGCCCAGCAGGTCGGCCACCCGCTTCTTCACCGGCAACCGGGCGTCCAGGTACGGCAGTCCGTGCGCGTCGACCACGATCTGCGGGGTCTCCGCGGGGGCCTTCGCGCCGGTGACCGTGAGCGTGAGCGGGACGGTCTCGGCGGCTTCGGCCGCCCGGTCGCGGCGGGTGGGCACCTCGATGGTCCGCACGGCGCCGGACGCGGTGCCGACCGGGAACGTGAGGGTGCCGGAGACGGGCGTGTAGTCCTTGCCCGCGGTCGCCGTGCCCTCGCCCGTGGCGTAGGTGACCGTCACCGGGCCGGTGAGGGGCTGGGCGCCGGTGGTGGCCACGGTGATCTTCACCTCGGCCGTCTCGCCCTCCCGGACCGTGTGTACGGGTGCGTCGGTGCCGACGGAGGCGCGCAGCGACTGGTCGGCCGTGCCGTACAGCTCCACGTCGTCCATGGCGAAGTCGCCCTTGGCACCGGCCGGGAGGGTGACGGCGTAGCCCCACATCTCCTTGAGGCCGAGGACGTGGTCGATGCCGCCGACGGGCTGGTAGTCGGTGCGGTAGGCGAAGTCCGTGAAGGGAAGCTCGATCCGCTTCCAGCCGGTGAAGTCGTCGGTGAAGGACGCGGTCCAGAGTTCGGACGCCTCGCCGTGGGCGCCGCCGTCCTTGATCTCGAAGGTGGTCTTCTTGCCGTTGTTCCGGCCGTCCCACCACAGGCGGATGCCCTGGTGGGCGGACCAGTCGTGGGCCGGTGCGGTGGCGGCGAAGTCGTGCGTGAAGCCGCCGTAGCCGCTGATGTCGTAACTGCCGGCGAGGACCTTGCCGCCCCCCGGGGCGTCGGCGCGGTCCGCGAGCCGGAGGGCGGGCGGGTCGTCGGCGTCGCCGCCCCAGGTGAAGATGCCCTCGGCCGGCTGGGCGGCGAAGGGGACCTCGCCCTCGAAGCGGTCGACGGGGACAGGCGTGGGCGCGGGATCGCCGGCCGCCTGGGCGGCGGTCAGCGGCAGCAGGGTGGCGAGCAGGGCCCCGGAGACGAGCAGGGCGGTTCTTGGCATGGACCTTCCCTAAGCACTCGTGGTTCACTCATGACTTAGATCACGTCGTGAGTTAACTAACGGCACACACAGCCGTCAAGACGACCCGTCAGCTTTGCCGACCCGAGAGGAAGGGCGACGCACCATGAGGAGAACCCCCCGCGCCGTCCGGCTGCTGCTGGCCGGACTGCTCTCCGCCGCCGGTGCCGGCGTGGCCGTACCCCCCGCACAAGCGGCCGGTGAGCAGGTCACCGCCTATCTCACCACCACCGACGACTCCGCCGGCCGGCACGTCGTACGCGGCCTCCAGGCGCAGACGCCGTTCGCCTTCCAGTCCGGGACGGGCGGCAGCGGCGAGAACATCACCGTGGACGAGAACACGCGGTACCAGACCTTCACCGGTGGCGGCGCGTCCTTCACGGACACCGCGGCCTGGCTCATGAACAGCAGCGGCGCGCTGTCGCAGTCGACCCGGGACGCGACCATGCGCAAGCTGTTCTCCCCCACCGACGGCATCGGTCTTTCGTTCCTGCGCAACCCCATGGGCGCCTCCGACCTCGCGCGCTACGGCTACACCTACGACGACGTACCGGCCGGCCAGACCGACCCGTCACTGACGAAGTTCTCCCTCGCGCACGACCTGGCGGACGTGGTGCCGCTGACGAAGCAGGCGTTGCGGCTGAACCCGTCCCTGACCGTCATGGCTTCGCCGTGGACGGCACCGGCCTGGATGAAGGACAGCGGCTCGCTCAACGGCGGCTGGCTGAAGGCCGAGGACTACGGGGCGTACGCCTCCTACTTCGTGAAGTACCTCCAGGGGTACAAGGACCAGGGCGTCGACGTCTCCTACGTCACCGTGCAGAACGAACCCACCTGTTGTTCCGGCTACCCGTCGATGAGCTGGAACGCGAGCGGGCTCGCCTACTTCACGAAGAACGAGCTGCTGCCGAGGCTGCAGTCGGCGGGCCTTGCCACCAAGGTGCTGGCGCACGACTGGAACTGGGACGTCTACGACTCCTACGCCGCCCAGGCCGTGGACGACGCGGCCGTGCGCAGCCACCCCAATTTCGGCGGCGTAGCCTGGCACGGCTACGGCGGTGACATCGCCAAGCAGACGACCGTGCACAACCAGTACCCCTCGCTGGACGCCTTCGGCACCGAGCATTCCGGCGGCACCTGGATCGCCAACCAGCAGCGCGAGGACATGTCCGACATCATCGACTACACCCGCAACTGGGCGAAGTCGGTGACCAAGTGGTCGCTGGCCGTGGACCAGAACAAGGGCCCGCACAACGGCGGTTGCGGCACCTGCACCGGTCTGATCACCGTGCACAACGGAGACGGCGCGAGCGGGACGGTCGACTACACGGTCGAGTACTACACCATGGGCCACCTGACCAAGTTCGTCCGCCCCGGCGCCCAGCGGATCGCCTCCACGGCGTCCACCGCGGTGCCGAACGTGGCCTGGCGCAACCCGGACGGCAGCAAGGCGCTGATCGCCTACAACGACGCGTCCTCGGCGAAGACGGTCACCATCAACTGGGGGTCTCAGCACGCCACTTACTCGCTGCCCGGCAAGACGTCGGCCACCTTCACCTGGTCCGGCACCCAGTCCGGCGGTGGCGGCACGACCGGCGCCTTCGTGGGACTGGCCGGCAAGTGCCTGGACGTGGCGGGCGGTTCCAGCGCCAACGGTACGGCGGTGCAGCTCTACGACTGCAACGGCACCACGGCTCAGCAGTGGACCGTGCAGGCCGACGGCTCGGTCCGGGCGCTCGGCAAGTGCCTGGACGTGGTCTCCGGTTCGACGGCGGACGGAGCCAAGGTGCAGTTGTACGACTGCAACACAACCGGTGCCCAGCGGTGGTCGTACAACGCGTCCACGGGTGATGTGGTGAACGCGGCGGCGGACAAGTGCCTCGACGTCATGGACAATTCGTCGGCGAACGGGGCCCGGGCGCAGATCTGGTCCTGCACGGGGGCCGCCAACCAGAAGTGGACTCTACGGTAGGCGGGACACCGGACCATGAGACGCACGGGGGCCGTGGCGGCGGGGATCGTCGGCGGGATGCTGCTGCTCAGCGGCTGTGGCGCCGTCGACCTGCCGCTCGCGGGGATACGGGCCGGGGCGGACGGGACGCCGTACGCGGTGTTCCGCCCGTGCGGCGACGACGCCTACCAGGGCCCGCACCTGGACGGGCGGCCCCCCGGTGCCGGGGAAGGTCCCGCCACCGCCGGATGGGACGCGGGGAAGAAAGGTCTGCACGGCGACGCCGGCTTCCCCCTCTTCGACCCGCCCGCCCGCTGGGAGGCCCGGCACCGGGGTCCCCAGCGGCTGCGGCCCCGGCACACCTGTCAACTCGGGTTCGGGCACTACGTCACCGGCGACTCCTACAACGCGGTCGTGGAGTTCACCACCGAACAGATCGTCCGGCTGAAGCCGGGCCAGGTCTGGGCGGACGGACGGGCGATGAGTTCGCGCGCGTTCGAGCGGCTCGCCGAGGACGCGTGCTGAGCGGCGGCCGCCCGGCGGCTGGGGGACGATGAGGAGGACCGCCCGTTCCCGGCACCCGGCGACCCTGGAGTCCTCATGACGACACCGCAGGATCTGTTCCTCGTCAGCCTGGACATCCCCCGCGAGCAGCCCGTCGAGCAGGGTGATCTGTCGCTGGCGCTGGCCGGGGCCGAGCTGATCGACCTCCTCGGCGCCCGGGCGCTCACCCTGGAGGACGGGCGGATCGTGCCGGGGCCGGTGCTGACCACGGGTGACCGGCTGCTGGACGAGGCGGGAGCCGCGCTGGTCCGCACGGAGCCGTACGAGTCGGTCGAGGACTGGCTGTGGCGGCGCGGGCAGGGGCTGGCCACGGCCTACCGGGACGTCCTGGAGTCCGAGGGGCAGCTCACCGGGAAGCGCCGGCGCTGGTTCGCGCTGCACGACCGGGACGACCCCACGGCCGACACCCCCGCCCGCCGGCACGCGGCCGACCGCTGGTGGTCCCACGAGCCCGTCCTCGCCGGCCTCGCCTCCACCCTGGGCATCCCGGACGACCGCCCGGCCGCAGCCGAGCCCGATGACGAGCCGGTCGTCACCGTGCTGGTGGCGGTCGGCGACGCGGTGACCGAGCTGGAGGCGGTGCGCGAGCGGCGCCGGATCGAGAACGTCGCCTTCGACAACATCTGGCGGGCGCCCTGAGCGACACGGGAGCGGCTCAGCCGCAGGGGACCCGATCGGCCCGCACGGCGTCGGCCGAGCCGCGCAGCAGCAGCAGCAGCAGCAGCAGCAGCCGAGCGTGACAGGTCCGCTGAGCCTCAGGGGCCGGCCGCGGCCCACCGGACAAGCCAGCTCCCCCGGACTGGCCGCGGCCCACGGGACAAGCCGGCCCCGTCGGACCGGCCGCGCCCCACCGGACAAGCCGGCCCCTTCGAACCGGCCGCGGCTCACAGGATCAGCTGGCCGATGCCCAGCAGGTTCCCCTCGCTGTCCCGGAACCACGCGCCCCACTCCCCGCGCGCACCCTTGGTCGGGTAGTTGCCCTCGATCTCGGCGATGCCGTCCCGGGTGCGGAATCCGGGCACGTCCACCTCCTCGAAGAGGACGCCCCGGCGGCGCAGCTCCGTCACGGCCGCCTGGATGTCGTCCACCTCGAAGGCCATCTGGGTGAAGGTGCCGGGCGAGGCCCCCGTCGAGCGGAACACGACGAAGTCCACGCCCGCGCACCGGTACAGCAGCCCGCCGGGCCGCTCGTCCACCGGGTACAGGCCGAGCTTCTCGGCGTAGAAGCGGCGGGCCCGGTCCAGGTCCCGCGCGGGCAGCCGGGTCGCCACTCGGGCCCCGGACAGTACGTCACTCGCGTCTGAGGTCATGCCTCCACTGTGACTACCGGGCGGGCTCCACGCCCGCGCGCAGGAGGCCGTACGTGTACGCGTCCTCCAGGGCCTGCCAGGAGGCGGCGATGACGTTCTCGGCCACCCCGACCGTGGACCACTCGCCCTTGCCGTCGGAGGTGGAGATCAGCACCCGGGTGGTGGACTGGGTGCCGTGCTTGCCCTCCAGGATGCGGACCTTGTAGTCGACCAGGTCCAGCTGGGCGAGCTGCGGGTAGATCTTCTCCAGCGCCACCCGCAGCGCGCGGTCCAGGGCGTTGACCGGGCCGTTGCCCTCCGCGGTGGCGACGATCCGCTCGCTCTTGGCCCACAGCTTGACCGTGGCCTCGTTGGCGTGGGTGCCGTCGGGCCGGTCCTCGACGATGGCCCGCCAGGACTCGACCTCGAAGTACTTCAGCGGCCTGCCCTCGGCCTCCGCGCGCAGCAGCAGTTCGAAGGAGGCGTCGGCAGCCTCGTAGGTGTAGCCCTTGAGCTCCCGCTCCTTGACGCGCTCGACCACCCGGCCGACCAGCTCGCGGTCGCCGCCCAGGTCGATGCCGAGTTCCTTGCCCTTCAGCTCGACCGAGGCGCGGCCCGCCATGTCGGAGACCAGCATGCGCATGGTGTTGCCGACCAGCTCGGGGTCGATGTGCTGGTACAGGTCCGGGTCGACCTTGATGGCGGAGGCGTGCAGGCCGGCCTTGTGCGCGAAGGCGGAGACGCCCACGTACGGCTGGTGCGTGGACGGCGTCAGGTTGACGACCTCGGCGATGGCGTGCGAGATCCGGGTCATCTCGCGCAGCCTGCCGTCGGGCAGCACCTTCTTGCCGTACTTCAGCTCCAGGGCCGCGACGACCGGGAACAGGTTGGCGTTGCCGACGCGCTCGCCGTAGCCGTTGGCGGTGCACTGGACGTGGGTCGCGCCGGCGTCGACGGCGGCCAGGGTGTTGGCGACCGCGCAGCCGGTGTCGTCCTGGGCGTGGATGCCGAGCCGGGCGCCGGTGTCGGCGAGGACGGTGGCGACCACCGCGTGGACCTGGGCGGGGAGCATACCGCCGTTGGTGTCGCAGAGGATGACGACGTCGGCGCCGGCCTGCGAGGCCGTGCGGACGACGGCCTTGGCGTACTCCGCATCGGCGCGGTAGCCGTCGAAGAAGTGCTCGCAGTCCACGAAGACCCGGCGGCCCTGGCTCTTCAGGTACGACACGGTGTCGCGGACCATCTCCAGGTTCTCGTCCAGGGTGGTGCGCAGCGCCAGCTCCACGTGCCGGTCGTGCGACTTGGCGACCAGGGTGATCACCGGGGCGCCGGACTTGAGCAGGGCCCTGACCTGCGGGTCCTCGGCGGCTTTCGCGCCGGCGCGGCGGGTGGCGCCGAAGGCGACCAGCTGGGCGTGCTTGAACTCGATCTCGGCCTGCGCGCGGGCGAAGAACTCGGTGTCCCGGGGGTTCGCGCCGGGCCAGCCGCCCTCGATGAAGCCCACGCCGAAGTCGTCCAGGTGCCGGGCGATGGCGAGCTTGTCCGCGACGGTGAGGTTGATGCCCTCGCGCTGCGCGCCGTCGCGCAGCGTGGTGTCGAAGACGTGGAACGAGTCGTCGAGCTCGCTGGTTGCCGTCTCGGTCATGGTCTCAAGGCTCCTGTTGTGGATCTTCGGTCTTTACCGGAATGACCGGCTCCACCGTTCCTCCATGGTCCCTCGCGCTCCGCCGCCGGCTGCGGGTGGGCCGGAAAACGAAAAAACCCCTCGCGGGTGCGAGAGGTCTGCGCGCGGGTCGAGGACGACGGTGGCCACCCGCACCTGGTCGTACGAGGTGGTCACTGCGGACCGGCGCGCCTGCTGCCAATAATCATGGCGAACGAGAGCACGGGGGCAGTCTGGCACAAACCCGCCCCCGGTCCCCCGCCCGTCTCAGGATGCGGGCGTCAGACTGGACTCCTGGATCCCGTGCCCGCGTCCTGACCGGCCCTCACCCGGGCCAGGTCCAGGTCCTTCGTCTCCCGCATGGCGACGTACACCACCAGGGACACGGCGGCACAGCCCGCCACGTACCAGTAGAAGCCCGATTCGATGCCGGCGTCCTTGAACCACAGGGCGACGTACTCGGCGGTGCCGCCGAAGAGGGCGTTGGCGACGGCGTACGGCAGGGCCACGCCCAGTGCGCGCACCCCGGTCGGGAACAGCTCGGCCTTCACGCAGGCGTTGATGGAGGTGTAGCCGGTGACCACGACCAGCGCGAGCAGGGCGAGACCGAGGGCGGGCCAGTAGCCGTTCGCATGCCGCAGCAGGGTCATGATCGGCACGGTGAGGAAGGTGGAGCCGACCGCGAAGGTGATGAGCAGCGGTCGGCGGCCGATGCGGTCGGAGAGCCGTCCGGCGAGCGGCTGGAGGCAGGCGAAGACGATCAGCGCGGTGAACGAGACCAGGGTCGCCGTCTCCTTGGACAGGCCGGCGGAGTTGGAGAGGTACTTCGTCAGATAGGTGGTGTACGTGTAGTAGGCCACCGTGCCGCCCATGGTGAGCGCGACGACCAGGAACGCCTCCCGCCGGTGCTGCCACAGGGCGCGCAGGGTGCCGCGCTCCTCGGAGTGCGAGGTGTCCTCCTCGTAGACCTCGGTCTCCAGCATGTTCCGGCGCAGGTAGAAGATGACGGCGGCGCCGAGCGCGCCGACGACGAAGGGGATGCGCCAGCCGTAGCTGTGCAGGGCGTCGTCGGACATGGTGCGCTGCAGGACGATCAGCAGGCCGAGGCCGGCGATCTGCCCGGCGGTCATGGACACGTACTGGAAGCTGGAGGCGAAGCCGCGTCTCCTCGGGTCCGAGGCCTCGGTCAGATAGGTGGCGCTGGCCGCGTACTCGCCGCCCACCGACAGGCCCTGGAGCAGGCGGGCCACGAGCAGGACGAGCGCGCCGCCGTAGCCGGCGACCGCATAGGTGGGCGCCGCGGCGATGAGGACCGCCGACGCCGACATGAGCGTCACGGTCAGGGTGAGCGCCGCCTTGCGGCCCTTGCGGTCGCCGACCCGGCCCAGCAGCCAGCCGCCCACGGGGCGCATGAAGAAGCCGACGGCGAAGATGCCGGCGGTGTTCATCAGCTGGGCGGTGGGGTTGCCTTTCGGGAAGAACGCGCCGGCGAAGTAAGTGGCGAAGCTCGCGTACACGAACCAGTCGAACCACTCGACCATGTTGCCCGCCGAGCCGACCCAGATCTTCTTCCAGTGTTGTCGTCCCATGGGCCGTTCCTGCCCATGCCGGAGGGAACGACTCCTCTCTTGCGGTTCCCGGCGGTTTTCCGAGGCCGCACGGCCTGCCGTGGCCGAACTCGTGCTCACCGGCGCGGCGTTGAGTCCGTCCGTGCACGCCGCCGCGGACTTGAACCTGACACCGGTGTCAGCTTCTAGCGTGATGGCAGACGAAATCCGAGCCGTCTGCAAAGGAAGCAACGATGGGTGAACTGACCGGCAGGGTGGCGCTGGTGACCGGCGGCAGTCGCGGGATCGGCGCGGCGATCGCGAAGCGGCTGGCCGGCGCGGGGGCGGCGGTCGCGCTGACCTACGTCCAGGCCGAGGACCGGGCGCGCGAGGTCGCCGAGCGGATCGAGGCGGACGGCGGCCGGGCCGTGGCCGTCCGGGCGGACCTGACCCGGCCGGACGACGCGGCTGAGGCCGTGGAGCGGACGGTGCGGGAGCTGGGCGGCATCGACGTCCTGGTGAACAACGCCGGCTTCCTGGCCTACGGGCCGCTGGACGAGGTGTCCGCCGAGGATCTGGACCGGGCGCTCGCCGTGGACGTGCGGTCGGTGTTCCTGGCCGCCCGGGCAGCGGCCCGGCACATGGGAGACGGCGGCCGGATCATCAGCATCGGTTCGTGCTTCAACGGCCGCGTCCCGGGGGGCAACTTCGTCCTCCAGGCGATGGCCAAGTCCGCACTCGTCGGCCTGACCAAGGGCCTCGCCCGTGAGCTGGGCCCGCGCGGCATCACGGCGACCGTCGTGGACCCGGGCCCGATCGACACGGACATGAACCCGGCCGACGGCGAGACCGCCGCCTTCCAGCGCTCCCTCACGGCTCTGGGCCACTACGGCGAGGCCGAGGACATCGCCGCCGCGGTGACCTACCTGGCGGGCCCGGGCGGCCGCTACATCACCGGCACGGCCCTCGCCGTCGACGGCGGCTACACCACCTGACACCGAACAGCACCCCGAAACGGCACGGGGAAGGACGCGCCCCCGCGCCCCGAAGGGGCGCGGGGAACCGCACCACCAGCCACGACGAACCGACAGCGACACACACCGGAAAGCCCCCGAAGGGGCGCGAGGAACTGCGCGACCAACCACGACGAACCAGCAGCGACACACACCGGAAAGCCCCCGAAGGGGCGCGAGGAACTGCGCGACCGGCCACGGCCGGCCCGCAGTGGCCTACCCGCCGGAGCCCGACGGCGTCGGCGTTCAGCCGGCCGTACCGAGCAGCGCATCCGAGATGAACTCCCGCACGTGCGAGAGGATCTGCTCCCGATCCGTACCGCGCAGCCCGATGGCGACGTGGATGGAGAAACCGTCGAGCAACGCCCGCAACCTCGCCGCGAAGCGGTCCGCGTCGACCCGCCGGAACTCACCGCGCGAGATCCCCTCCGCGATCAGGGCGACCAGATCCCGGTGCCAGGCGCTCTCGATGGCGGCCTGCCGGCCGCGGGCCTCCTCGTCGGCGTTCTGCGAGCGGTTCCAGACCTCCAGCCACAGCGTCCAGTGCGGATCGCGGTGGCCGTCGGGCACGTACAGGTCGACATAGGCCGCCAGCCGGTCCCGGGCCGGTTCCGGCCGGTTGAGCAGCCGGGCGCGCTCCGCGCCCAGCCGGCCCTCGCTCCACTCCAGGGTCTGCAGCAGCAGCTCGTCCTTGGAGTGGAAGTAGTACAGCAGGTGGCCGCTGCTCATCCCGACCTCACGGCCGAGCCCCGCCATGGTGAGTTTCTCCAGACCGCGCTCGGCGATCATGGCCATGGCGGCGGCGAGCATCTCCTCGCGCGGCGGCGCGTTCTTCCGCGCCCGTGCCGCACCGGCCATCACTGACTCCTACAGGTTCATGCCTTCGGCTGCTGCTGGGTGATGCAGTGGATGCCGCCCCCACCCGCAAAGATCGTACGTGCATCCACCAGGGTCACCGTCCGCTCGGGGAACAGGCGCCGGAAGATGCCCGCGGCGATCTCGTCGCGCGGGTCGTCGAAGCCGCACAGCACGACTCCGCCGTTGCAGAGGTAGTGGTTGATGTAGGAGTAGTCGGCCCAGTGGCCGTCCGCCTCCAGGACGGTCGGGGCGGGCACCTCGACGACCTCCAGCCTGCGGCCGCGGGCGTCGGTCGCGGACTTCAGCCGGCCGATGACCTCCTTGGTGACCTCGTGGTCGGGGTGGGCCGGGTCGGGCTGGTGGTGGGCGACCACGACACCGGGGCGGGCGAAGGCGGCCACGATGTCGACGTGGCCGAGGGTGCCGAAGCCGTAGGGAGGGTAGTCGCCGGTGAGGCCGCGCGGCAGCCAGATCGCCTTCTGCGTGCCGAGGTGGGCGTGGATCTCCGCCTCGACCTCCTCCTTCGACCAGTGCGGGTTGCGCTCGGGACCGAGCTGCACAGTCTCGGTGAGCAGCACGGTGCCCTCGCCGTCGACGTGGATCGCGCCGCCCTCGTTGACCAGCTTCGAGGCGTACGTCTTCGCGCCCGCGAGGTCGGAGACGTACGCGGCGATCTTGGAGTCGTGCTCCCAGCGGGCCCAGTCCTGGGCGCCCCAGCCGTTGAACGTCCAGTCGACGGCGGCCAGTGCACCCTTGCCGTCGGTCAGGAAGGTGGGCCCGATGTCGCGCATCCAGGCGTCGTCCAGCTCCCGCTCGACGGTGTCGACACCCGGGCCGAGCAGCGCCTGGGCGTCCGCGGACTGGCCGGGGCCGCACACCACCGTCACCGGTTCGAAGCGGAGGACGGCGCGGGCCACCGACGCCCAGGCCATGCGGGACAGGCGGAGGTCGTCCGGGTCGTCGAAGGTGGGGTTCGGGCTGGGCCACGCCATCCAGGTCCGCTCGTGCGGGGTCCACTCGGCGGGCATCCGGAAGCCGTCGGCGGCGGGGGTGCTCATGTCGCGGGTCCTTAGAGGAAGTAGAGGCGGTTGAGGGAGACGGAGTCGGCGGGCTCGGAGCGCAGCGGGTCGCCGTCGAGGGTGACCAGGCCGGTGCGCTGGTCGACGTCGACCGCTCCGACGCGGGCGTTGAGCCGCAGGTCGGCGGGGCCGATGCCGCGGGTGCCGCGCACGGCGACCCGGCGGCGGCGCGTCGGCATGGTGTCGTTGCCCTGGTCGACGGCGGCCCGGGCGACGAAGGCGACCGAGATGTCTGCGGCGGTGGCGCCGTACGAGCCGAACTGCGGGCCCAGCACGAGGGGTTCGCAGGTGTCGGTGGCCGCGTTGGGGTCACCGACCACGCCGTAGGCGGGGAAGCCGGCCTTGAGGACGAGCTGCGGCTTGGCGCCGAAGTACTCCGGCCGCCACAGCACGATGTCGGCGAGCTTGCCGGGCTCGATCGAGCCGACCTCGTGGGAGAGGCCGTGCGCGATGGCGGGGTTGATGGTCAGCTTCGCCATGTAGCGCAGGACGCGGGCGTTGTCGTCGCCCTCGCCGTCGCCGCCCTCCCCGTCATGGGGGAGCAGGGGCCCCAGCTCGGCCTTCATCTTGCCGGCCATGGCGAACGTGCGGCGGACCGTCTCACCGGCCCGGCCCATGCCCTGGGCGTCGGAGGAGGTGATGCCGATCGCGCCCAGGTCGTGCAGCACGTCCTCGGCGCCCATCGTGCCGGCCCGGATACGGTCGCGGGCCATGGCCGCGTCTCCGGGCAGGTCGGTCTTCAGGTCGTGGACGGAGACGATCATGCCGTAGTGCTCGGCGACCGCGTCCCGGCCGAAGGGCAGGGTGGGGTTGGTGGAGGAGCCGATGACGTTCGGGACGCCGGCCATCTTCAGCACGTTGGGCACATGACCGCCGCCGCAGCCCTCGATGTGGAAGGCGTGGATGGTGCGGCCCTCCAGGACGCGCAGGGTGTCCTCGACGGAGAGGCACTCGTTCAGGCCGTCGCTGTGCAGGGCGACCTGGACGTCGTGCTCCTCGGCCACCCGGAGGGCGGTGTCCAGGGCGCGGGTGTGGGCGCCCATGTCCTCGTGCACCTTGAAGCCCGATGCGCCGCCCTCGGCGAGGGCCTCGATCAGCGGCGCGCCGTGCGAGGACGAGCCCCGGCCCAGGAAGCCGATGTTGACCGGCCAGGCGTCGAAGGCGTTGAAGGCGTGCTTCAGGGCCCACGGCGAGTTGACGCCGACGCCCCAGACCGGGCCGAACTCCTGACCGATGATCGTGGTCACTCCGGAGGCGAGGGAGGCCTCCATGATGCGCGGCGACAGCAGGTGGACGTGGGTGTCGACGGCCCCGGCGGTGGCGATGAGCCCCTCGCCGGACACGATCGACGTACCCGTGCCGACGACGACGTCCACGCCGTCGAGGGTGTCCGGGTTGCCGGCCCGCCCGATCGCGCAGATGCGGCCCTCACGGATGCCGATGGACACCTTGCGGATGCCCTGGACCGCGTCGATCACGACGACGTTGCTGATCACGACGTCGCAGGTCTCGCGGACGGCGGCGGCCTTCAGGTGCAGCCCGTCGCGGGCGGTCTTGCCGAAGCCGGCGAGGAACTCGTCGCCGTACTTCTGGGAGTCGGACTCCACGCGGACGGTCAGCCCGGAGTCGCCGAGGCGGATGCGGTCGCCGGCGCGGGGGCCGTGGGTGGCTGCGTAGGCATGCGGGTCGACGTGGATCGACCGGCTCACCTCTCGTCCCTTCGAGCGGCTCATCGCTCCTCCCCTCCTTCCGGCGTCACTCCGAGGTATCCGCAGGCGGCGGCCCTGCGCAGGGCCTCTTCCTTGGCTCCGGGCGCGTCCAGCGGCCCGTCGACCAGGCCCGCGAAACCGATCGCGATGCGCTCGCCTCCGATCGGCACGAGCCCGATCTCCTCGCTCTCGCCCGGCCCGAAGCGGACCGAGGAGCCCGCGGGGACGGCGAGCCGCATGCCGTAGGCCTGCGCTCGGTCGAAGTCGAGGCGCGGGTTGGCCTCGAAGAAGTGGAAGTGGGAGGTGACGGAGACCGGCACGGTCGCGGTGTTGGTGACGCGGAGCCGGACGGCCGGCTGCGGGTCGGCGTGCTCGGGGCCGGGGAGCAGCGCGCCCGGGGCCCGCTCGCCGAGGCCGCCGCCGATGGGGTCGGAAACGACCGCGAGCCGGGAGCCGTCGTCGAAGACGGCCTCGACCATCACCTCGGTGACGACGTCGGCGACGCCCGGCAGGACGTCCTCGGGGCCGAGCACCGACCGGGCCGCCTCGATGGCCTCCGCGAGCCGTCGTCCGTCCCGGGCGGCCTCGCAGACGGTGTCCGCGATCAGCGCGGTTGCCTCCGGCACGTTCAGCCTGCGGCCGCGTGCCCGGCGGGCCCGGGCCAGCTCCGCGGCTCCGAAGAGCAGCAGCCGGTCACGTTCCGTGGGGGTCAGTCTCACGACGCGGCACCTCCTTGCCTTCCACACTTTAGAGCATCACTCTAAACACAGATTTCATGAAACAGAAGCATTGACCCGCACCAGCAGTTCACGCCACATTGAACGTCGCTCAAACCGGAAGAGGCGGCCGTCGAAGGAGACCAGCCATGCCGATAGAACAGCGCGGAGTCGACACCATCCCGGACGAGGAGCGGACCAGCGGTCCACGCGACCTCGTCTCGATCCTGCTCGGCTCCAACCTCTGTCTCGGGGTGATCATCTTCGGCTGGCTGCCGCCGTCCTTCGGGCTCGGCTGGTGGGCGTCGGTGAGCGCGATCGTGGCGGGCACGGTCGTCGGCACCCTCTTCACGGCACCGCTCGCGCTGGTCTCCCTGCGCACCGCGACCAACCTGTCCACGTCCTCCGGCGCCCAGTTCGGCGTGCGGGGCCGGCTGGTCGGCTCGGTGGTCGGACTGCTGCTGGCCCTCGGCTACACCGCCCTGACGGTGTGGATCGGCGGGGACGTGATGCTGACGGTCCTCGGCCGGCTCTTCGGGGTGCCGGCGGACGGGGTCTCGTACGCCCTCGTCTACGCGGTGCTCGCCGCGGCGACCGTCGCGGGCGCGGTCTACGGCTACCGCGTCCTGCTCGCCATGTCCCGCGTCCTCGCGATCGGCATGACGGCCCTGCTGCTCCTCGGCGTCCTCGCCTACGCCCCGCACTTCACCACCGCCGCGCTGCCCGAGGCGGGCGGCTACCTGCTGGGCTCCTTCTGGCCCACCTGGTTCCTGGCCGCGGTGGCGGCCGGCCTGTCCGGTCCCATCGCCTTCATCACCCTCCTGGGCGACTACACCCGCTACATCTCCCCCGCCCGGCACAGCGGCAGGCGCGTCCTGCACGCCACCTGGCTCGGCCTGATCCTGGGCCTGCTGGTACCGCAGCTGTTCGGCACCTTCACGGCGTACGCGGCCCGCGCGGCCACCGACTACGCCGGACCGCTGGTCGCCGCCTCCCCTGCCTGGTACCTGGTGCCGCTGCTGCTGGCCGCCACGGCCGGCTCGGTCGGCAACGCGGGGCTGATGCTGTACTCCATGGGCCTGGACCTGGACGCGATCCTTCCCCGCGCCTCCCGCGCCCGCGCCACCCACACCGTGGCCGTCGTCGCCACCGCCTGCGTCTTCGCCGGACACTACGCCTGGAACGCCCAGTCGGCGATGACGTCCTTCGTCCTGCTGCTCACCGCCATCGGCACCCCCTGGGCGGTCATCACCCTCATCGGCTTCGCCCGCTGCCGCGGGGTGTACGACGCCGACGCCCTGCAGGTCTTCAACCGCCGCTCGCACGGCGGGGTCTACTGGTACCGGGCGGGCTGGAACGTGCAGGCCGCCGCGGCCTGGGCGGCCGGCGCCGTGGTCGGCCTGCTGGCGGTGTCCCTGCCGTCGTACGAGGGCCCACTGCTGACGCTGACGGGCGGCGTGGACTGCAGCTTCCTGCTGTCGGGCGCGGTCGGCGGACTGGTGTACCTGGTGCTCACGCCCCGGCCCGTGCCGGCCCGCCTCGAACTCGGCAAGGAACCGGTCCGCACCGAGAGCGAGGTCTCCTCACCCGCACCCTGATCCGGTCGGCGCCCTCGCACGGGAAGCCGGCCGGCACCGGTCCGTCCGCCGCAGCGGCGGACGGCCCCGACGGCACGGCCCGGCGGCACGGCTCGGCGGTGCCGGACCCGGCCGAGGCCGTCGGGCACCGCCGGTCACCGCCATCGGGGCCGGGCGCCGTCGCGGCGGTCACAAGGGGTGTCGGTCACCGCCGCGACGGTCGGAGAAGGCGTCAGCCGATCCTGTGCATCCAGCCGTGCTTGTCCTCGGTCATGCCGCGCTGGATGCCGAGCAGGGCCTCGCGCAGCCGCTGGGTGACCGGGCCGGGCGTGCCGTCGCCGTGGGTCCACTGGTCCGTCTTGGTCTTGGCGTGGCCGATCGGGGTGACCACGGCCGCCGTACCGCAGGCGAAAACCTCGGTGAGCGCGCCGGACGCGGCGTCCTCGCGCCACTGCTGGAGCGTGACCACGCCTTCCTCGGCGGTGTAGCCGAGGTCACGGGCGACCTGGAGGAGGGAGTCGCGGGTGATGCCCTCCAGGATGGAGCCGGTGAGCGACGGGGTGACGATCCGGTCGCCGTAGACGAAGGCGACGTTCATGCTGCCGCTCTCCTCGACCTTGGTGCGGGTGACCGCGTCGAGGTAGACGACCTGGTCGCAGCCGTGCGCGGCGGCCTCGGCCTGCGGCAGCAGGGACGCGGCGTAGTTGCCGCCGGTCTTGGCGTCGCCGGTGCCGCCCGGGACGGCGCGCACGTGGTCCTCGGAGATCCAGATGGTGACCGGCTTCACGCCGCCGGCGAAGTACGCGCCGGACGGGGAGGCGATCAGCATGAACAGGTACTCGTTCGCCGGGTGCACGCCGAGCGCGGCCTCCGTGGCGAACATGAACGGCCGCAGGTACAGGGACGCCTCGCCGCCGTGCGGCGGGACCCAGTCGGCGTCCTGGGTGAGCAGCGCGTCCAGCGCCGCGATGAACAGCTCTTCGGGCAGCTCGGCCATGGCCATGCGGCGGGCGGAGTTGCGGAAGCGGCGGGCGTTGGCCTCGGGGCGGAACAGAGCGACCGAGCCGTCGGGCTGGCGGTAGGCCTTCAGGCCCTCGAAGATCTCCTGGCCGTAGTGCAGGACGTGAGTGGAGGGGTCCAGGGAGATCGGGCCGTACGGAACGAGCTGGGCGTCGTGCCAGCCGCGGCCCTCGGTCCACTTGATCGTCACCATGTGGTCGGTGAAGTGGCGGCCGAAGCCGGGGCTGGCCAGGATCGCCTCGCGCTCGGCAGCGGCGAGCGGGCTGGCGGACGGCTTGAGCTCGATCGTGGGCGTCGTCATCAGTGGTTGTCCTTCACCGGTTGTAGTGACGGGTCGCGCTCACGCCTGTACTGACGGTCGTCGGTGCTAGGACGTCCGAGCATTCCCTCATGACGCGGCCCCGCGTTCGATTATCGCGCGGGGGCGGTAGCGGACGGAATCGGGGTGAAGCGGCCCAGGGGTTGATGGTGGCACCCGGCGAGGCACAGGAAAAGCCGCCGGGTGCGGTTGCGACCCGGCGGCTTGCTGTGTAGCGCGGCGGGTCAGCCGGCTACGCGTACGGCGAGCGCGTCGCCGATCTCGGAAGTGGAGCGGGCGGGCTTGCCTGCGCGCTCGGTGAGGTCGGCGGTGACCGCCGCGTCGATGCGGCCGGCCTCGGCGTCGTAGCCGAGGTGGCGCAGCAGAAGGGCGACGGACAGGACGGTGGCGGTGGGGTCGGCCTTGCCCTGGCCGGCGATGTCGGGCGCGGAACCGTGGACCGGCTCGAACATCGAGGGGAACTCGCGGGAGGGGTTGATGTTCCCGCTCGCGGCCACGCCGATGCCGCCGGAGACGGCCGCGGCGAGGTCGGTGATGATGTCGCCGAAGAGGTTGTCGGTGACGATGACGTCGAAGCGGCCCGGGTCGGTGACGAGGTAGATCGTCGCCGCGTCGACGTGGATGTAGTCGGTGGTGACCTCGGGGAACTCCCGGGCCACCGTGTTGAAGACGTTCGTCCACAGGTGCCCGGCGAAGGTCAGCACGTTGTTCTTGTGGACCAGCGTGAGCTTCTTGCGCGGGCGGGCCTGGGCGCGGGCGAAGGCGTCACGGACGACGCGCTCGACGCCGTAGGCGGTGTTGACGGACACCTCGGTGGCGACCTCGTGCTCGGTGCCCTTGCGGATGGTGCCGCCGTTGCCCGTGTACGGGCCCTCGGTGCCCTCGCGGACGACGACGAAGTCGATCTCCGGCTGGCCGGCGAGCGGGGTGGCGACACCCGGGAGCAGTTTCGACGGACGCAGGTTGACGTGGTGGTCGAAGGCGAAGCGGAGCTTGAGCAGGAAGCCGCGCTCCAGGACGCCGGACGGCACCGACGGGTCGCCGATCGCGCCGAGCAGGATGGCGTCGTGCTGCTTGAGCTGTTCCAGGTCGGCGTCGGTGAGGGTCTCACCGGTGGCGTGGTAGCGCTTGGCGCCGAAGTCGTACTCCTTGGTCTCCAGCTTCACATCCTGCGGCAGGACGGCGGAGAGGACCTTCAGACCCTCGGCCACGACCTCCTGGCCGATGCCGTCACCGGGGATCACTGCGAGATTGATGCTGCGAGACATGTCGGCACCCTACTCCTCGTCCCATGGGATGACACACCCTGTCCGGCATGCGGACACCCGGATGGGTTGCGGGTGTCGTCCCGTCGACCGGCGTTCACCCGTACGTGGGAAGGGTGTTGGGCTCCGGTGGAAGGTTCCCCCACATGGAGACCCCTGACGTCGGCATCCCTCGCCCGCTCGCCGAGCGGCTGAGCATGGCCGAGCAGTACGAGTACCTGCGCACCCGCGTGCTGCCCCGCCGCACCCTGGTGACGGCGGGCGCGCTGGCGGGCGGCCTGCTGACGGGATGTGCGGCCACGTCCAGCGGGAGGCCCGGCGCGGCCGGCACCCGGGTCCCCGCCCCGGCCGGCTCGCAGGCGCCCGGCTCGGTGGTCCGCCCGTTCGGCCGGCATCTGGCCTTCGGCGCCGACCCGGGGAAGCAGATGCGGATCTCGTGGCAGGTGCCGTTCGCGGTGAAGCGGCCGTACGTGCGCATCGGCCTGCGCCCCGACGACCTCGGGCGCCGGGTCCCGGCCGAGGTGCGCCCGCTGCACACGCCCGGCGTGCAGGGGGTGCGGCCCGCACTGGAGCAGTACTACGTGCACGCGGCCGTGGACGGTCTCACGCCCGGCACGACGTACTACTACGGCGTCGGCCACGACGGCTGGGAGCCCACCGCCGCCGCCCACCGCCCGGCCATCGCCTCGTTCCGCACGGCGCCCGCGCGTCCGGAGCGGTTCGTGTTCACGGCCTTCGGCGACCAGGGCGTGGGCCGGGCGGCGCACACCAACGACGATCTGGTGCTGCGGCAGAAGCCCGCGTTCCATCTGCACGCCGGTGACATCTGCTACGCGGACGTCAACGGGGCCGGGAAGAAGTCGGACGGCTACGACCCCGGCTTCTGGGACCTGTTCCTGAAGCAGAACGAGCCGGTCGCCCGGTCGGTGCCGTGGATGGTGACGACCGGCAACCACGACATGGAGGCCTGGTACTCGCCGGACGGCTACGGCGGCCAGCTGGCCCGGTTCTCCCTGCCGGAGACGGGCTTCGACCCGCACGGCACACCGGGCGCGTACACCTTCACCTACGGCAACGCCGCCTTCGTCGCGCTGGACGCCAACGACGTGTCGTACGAGATCCCCGCCAACCTCGGGCTCAGCGGCGGCCGGCAGACGGCCTGGCTGGACCGGACGCTGCGCCGGCTGCGGGCCGCCGACGGCATCGACTTCGTGGTCGTCTTCTTCCACCACTGCGCCTACTCCACCTCCCAGCACGCCTCGGACGGGGGCGTGCGCCGGGAGTGGCTGCCGCTGTTCGCGAAGCACCAGGTGGACCTGGTGATCAACGGGCACAACCATGTGTACGAGCGCACGGACGCGATCAAGGCCGGGAAGGTCGGCCGGCCGGTGCCCGTCGGCGGTTCCACCGACCCCACCCGGGACGGCACCGTGTACGTCACCGCGGGCGGCGGAGGCCGGGACCTGTACGGCTTCCCCTACGGCGTCAAGGACAGCTACGAGGGGCACGTCACCCGGCACGAGGCGGTGCGGACCTTCGCCTGGACGAAGAGCAAGGACCGCGCGCCGGAGACGGTGGAGTGGTCCCGGGTGCGCTACACCGGTTTCTCGCTGCTCTCGGTGGAGGTGCGGGCCGGCACGTCGCCGCGGCTCGCGGTGTCCGCGCTGGGGCAGGACGGGCAGCGGATCGACCACTTCGAGGTGCGGCGCGGCGGGTGAGGGCCACGCCGCGCCCCGCGGGGTCCTCCCGCTCGGGCGAAGCCGGGAGCGGGAGGGTGCGGCTCCCGGGCGGTGGTCCGGCTCAGTGGCCGGTCGAGCCGCCGTTGTCCCGGCGGTCCAGGGCACGCTGGAGCGCGGCGGCGGCGTTCTTGCGGTCGGACTCGCTGACGCGGGACACGTGGCGGACGCGGCGGACGGTCGTCTCGGCCATGGGAATCGACTCCTTCGGCGAACGTGGAGCACGGCAAGGGGGTTTCGAGACGCCGGAAGAGGCGGGGAGCGTCGGCCGCAGGGGTTGCCTGCACGGGCCGGCTCACGACCGCCATTCGCTGGATCGAGCGAGACGTTCGGCTCCTACAAACTTAAGCGAGCCGCCCATGTCTGTCTGCACAATTACTCGGACTTCCTACTATCTGAGACGGCGAAGCGGTTCACACCCCCCTGAGCTGCGTCTTCGTGCGTTCGGGGTACCACCGGCCGAGGGCGCGCAGGATCCGGATCAGGCCTCGTCCGGCCGACGTGGCGGCCGGTTCCGCGGTGGTCGCACAGCGAACGGATCGGGGACGCGCCGCTGCCGGTGCCGCACGGTGGCAACACCGGCAGGATCCTGGTCCGGGCCGTCGGAACCGCCGTCAGGCGATGTCACCGTCGCGCCAGTCGAGGACCAGCTCCCCGGCGGGATCGAGCGGTCCGGCGAGGGCCGGCCGCACGTACACGTCCCCCTCCTCGTCCGGCAGCCGCACGATCCCGTCCGGCGAGAGCGCGTGCACCTGCCCGGGCCACTGCTGCCAGCCCCGGGCCCGGTACAGCAGGGCGCCCTCGTCGCTCGCGGAAAGCGCGCCGACGTCGTAGGCCCGGTCGATCACCCGCTCCAGCCCGGACATCACACGCCCGCCGAGCCCGGTCCGCCGCACGTCGGCCCGTACGGCGACGGCCTCCACGTAGCCGGTGCGCAGCCAGCGCCCCCGGTGCCGCACCCGGCGCATCACGACCGAGCCGTGCGCGGCGAGCCCGGCACCGTCCTGCACGAGCGCGTGCATGCCGCCCAGCCCGTGCTCGAAGTCCTCGTCGGAGAGGTCACCGTCGAAGGCCGCGTCCAACAGGGCTCGGACGGCACGGAGTTCGGACGGGTCGAGGTCTGCGGTGTGGGCGAGGCGCGGGCGAAGGGTCATGGCGCCAGTATCGCGCCCGGCGCTCCGGCCACGGCCGGTGGCCGCCGTCCGGCCCGCCGCACGTGCCACCGGGCACGGGCCGGGAATTGGGCACGGCCCGGAGAGCCCGCTCGGGTGGTCGGGTTCTCCGGGCCGTGGTCGCAGGGGGCTGGTCAGCCCGTGTGCGGGTGGCAGGGGGCTGGTCAGCCCATGTGCGGGTAGGTGTAGTCGGTCGGCGGGACCAGGGTCTCCTTGATGGCACGGGTCAGGGTCCAGCGCAGCAGGTTCTGCGGGGCACCGGCCTTGTCGTTGGTGCCGGAGGCGCGGCCGCCGCCGAAGGGCTGCTGGCCGACGACGGCGCCGGTCGACTTGTCGTTGATGTAGAAGTTGCCCGCGGCGTAGCGGAGCTTCTCCATCGTGTACGCCGCGGCCGCGCGGTCGTTGGAGACGACCGAGCCGGTGAGGGCGTAGTCCGACACCGACTCCATCTGGGTCAGCATCTCGTCGTACTTCTCGTCCTCGTAGACGTGCACGGCGAGGATCGGGCCGAAGTACTCGGTCCGGAAGACCTCGTTCTCCGGGTCGGTGCACTCGATGACGGTCGGGCGGACGAAGTAGCCGACCGAGTCGTCATAGGAGCCGCCCGCGACGATCGTGCAGGCCGGGTCCTCCTTGGCACGGTCGATCGCGGCCTTGTTCTTGGCGAACGAACGGTCGTCGATCACGGCGCCGATGAAGTTGGAGAGGTCGGTGACGTCACCCATGGTGAGGTAGTCGACCTCGGCGGCGAACTCCTCCTTGAAGCCCGAGTTCCAGATGGAGGCCGGGATGTAGGCGCGGGAGGTGGCGCTGCACTTCTGGCCCTGGTACTCGAAGGCACCGCGGGTCAGGGCGGTCTTCAGCACGGCGCGGTCGGCGCTCGGGTGGGCGACCAGGAAGTCCTTGCCGCCGGTCTCGCCGACCAGACGCGGGTAGGAGCGGTACTTCTCGATGTTGTTGCCGACCGTCTTCCACAGGTACTGGAAGGTCTTGGTCGAGCCGGTGAAGTGGATGCCCGCGAGATCCCGGTGCTCCAGGGCGACCTTGGAGACCTCGATGCCGTCGCCGGTGACGAGGTTGATGACGCCCTTGGGCAGGCCCGCCTCCTCCAGCAGCTGCATGAGCAGGACGGCCGCGTGGGTCTGGGTCGGGGACGGCTTCCAGACCACCACGTTGCCCATGAGGGCCGGGGCGGTGGGCAGGTTCGCGGCGATCGCGCTGAAGTTGAACGGCGTGATCGCGTAGACGAAGCCCTCCAGCGGGCGGTGGTCCAGACGGTTCCACACGCCCGGCGAGTTCGCCGGGGGCTGCTCGGCGAGGATCTGACGGGCGTAGTGGACGTTGAAGCGCCAGAAGTCGACCAGCTCACAGGGGCTGTCGATCTCCGCCTGCTGGGCGGTCTTGGACTGGCCCAGCATGGTGGAGGCGGCGATGGTCTCGCGCCAGGGGCCGGCCAGCAGCTCGGCGGCGCGCAGGATGATCGCGGCGCGGTCGTCGAAGGCCATCGCGCGCCAGGCCGGCGCGGCGGCCAGAGCCGCGTCGATGGCGTCCTGCGCGTCCTGCCCGGTGGCGTTGCGCAGGGTGCCGATGACGGCCTTGTGGTTGTGCGGCTGGACCACCTGGATGGTCTCGCCGCCGCCCATCCGCTTCTCGCCGCCGATGGTCATCGGCAGGTCGATCGGGTTGCCGGCCAGCTCCTTGAGCTTGGCCTCCAGGCGGGAGCGCTCGGGAGAGCCGGGGGCGTAGCCGTGCACCGGCTCGTTGACGGGGGTGGGGACCTGGGTCACAGCGTCCATGAGATCCGTAACTCCTTGTACGTGAGCGGGTGTTCGGGCTCAGCCCTTGCTGACCATGCTGCGCAGGAAGAAGCGCAGGTTCGCGGGCTTCTCGGCGAGACGGCGCATGAAGTAGCCGTACCAGTCGGTGCCGTATGCGGTGTAGACGCGCATGCGGTGGCCCTCGGCGGCCAGTCGCAGGTGCTCGTCGCTGCGGATGCCGTACAGCATCTGGAACTCGTACTCGTCGAGCTTACGGCCGGCCTTGTGGGCCAGCTCCTGCGCGATGGAGATCAGGCGCGGGTCGTGGGACCCGATCATCGGGTAGCCCTCGCCCTCCATCAGCGTCCTCAGGATGCGCACGTAGGCCTTGTCGATCTCGTGCTTCTGCTGGTAGGCGACCTCGGCGGGCTCCTTGTAGGCGCCCTTGACCAGGCGCACGCGGCTGCCGGACGCGGCCAGGCGGCGGGCGTCGGCCTCGGTGCGGAAGAGGTAGGCCTGGATGACGCAGCCGGTCTGCGGGAAGTCCTTCCGCAGCTCCTCGTGGATGGCGAACATCGAGTCCAGGGTGGTGTGGTCCTCGGCGTCCAGGGTGACGGTCGTACCGATGGCGGCGGCGGCCTCGACGACCGGGCGGACGTTGGCGAGGGCCAGCTCGTGGCCGCCGTCCAGCGCCTGGCCGAACATGGACAGCTTGACCGACATCTCGACCCGCTCGCCGAGCTGCAGTTCCCTGAGGTGGTCGATCAGCGCCAGGTAGGCGTCCCGGGCCGCGGTGGCCTGCTCGGGGGTGGTGATGTCCTCGCCGACGACGTCCATCGTCAGCTCCAGGCCCTTGTCCGTCAGGTCCTCGATGACCGGGACGATGTCGGACACGGTCTCGCCGGGGATGAAGCGGTCGACGACCTGCTTGGTCACCGGGGCCGCCGAGATCAGGCGTCGCATCCGGTCGCTGCGCGACGCGGCGAGAATCACGGGACCCAGCACGGGGCACCTCCACAGACAAGCATCAGAACGGCCGGTACCCGACCATTCGGGTACGGCACGGAGAACCACCGTGAAACCTAAGGATCTCTCCGATCGTCGGCCATCGACAGCTGTCACGCATCCGTGCCCGGGTTCTCAGACAGATGTATGAGGACGGCCGGGAAATGCGGGAGAATGCCCGAGTGGCAGCGGAATACAGGGCGGACTACCAGGAGCTGGTGGACGAGATCTCGGAGTTGCTGGGCGCCCCGGCGACCCTGGAGAACCGCGACTTCGAGCTGATCGCCTTCGGCGCGTACGACAGCGACGAGCTGGATCCCTCCGACCTGGACCCGGTGCGCACCCGCTCGATCCTGACCCGGCGCTCCACCTCGGCCGTGCGCTCCTGGTTCGAGGGCTTCGGCATCACGCGGGCGACCGGGCCCGTGCGGATCCCGGCGAGCCCGCAGGCGGGGGTCTACCGCGGCCGGATCTGTCTGCCGGTCCGCCATCGGGGCGTCGTCCTCGGCTACGTCTGGCTGCTGGACGGCGATCCGGGGCCGACGGACCCCCAGCTGGACGCCGCCCTGCAGGTGGCGGACCGGATCGGTGCGCTGCTCGCCGACGAGGCGCAGGCCGGGGCGGGGCTGAGCCGGGAACTGCGGGCGGTGCTCACCGCCGAGCACGACTGGCAGCGGGACATGGCGGTGGCCGACCTGCGCACCGCGCTGGGCCCCCGCGCGGACGGACCGCACACGCTGGTCTGCGTCGCACCCTGGCCCTCGGCCGACCCGGACGACGCCCCGGCCGCCCGCACGATCCCCCACGCCACGGCGCTGTGCACGCTTCCGTGGGGGCCGTCGGGGCAGAGCCTCGCCGTGCTGGTACGGCTGCGGACCGCGGAGCTGAGCACGCCCGCACTGACAGCGGCCGCACGGGTGCTGCAGGAGGCCGAGGGGGACCGGGGGGCGAGCGCGGCGCGCGGGGCCGGGGCCCGGGTGGCCGCGGCCGCCTCCGCCGGATTCGCCGGCCCGGCCCGGGCCGCCGGCGGCACCGGATGCGCCGCGGGGGTCGGCGACCCTCGCGCGGGCCTCACCGACCTGGGGACGGTGTGGCGGGAGGCCGCCGCCGCGGCGCGCGCCGCACTGGCCGAGCCGCGGTTCGGCCCGGTCGCGGAGTGGGCGCGGATCGGTCCGTACCGGCTGCTGACCGGGCTGCCCCCGGAGGCCGCGCACGACCGCGTGGTCGGCCCGCTGCTCTCCCCCGCCCAGCGGGAGCTGGCCCGCACCGCGGAGGTCTATCTCGACTGCGCGGGCCAGGCCGGCCGCACCGCCTCCGAGCTGGGCATCCACCGCCAGACGCTCTACTACCGCCTCTCCCGGGTGGAGCAGCTGACCGGCCTTGACCTGGACGACGGGGAGGACCGCCTGCTGCTGCACATGGCACTGAAGCGGGCCCGGCTGTGATCACGGTGACTCCCACTGCCCGGGGCGGGGAGCGCGGTGACGGCGCGGTGGTGACGCGCGGCGGCTCACCGGCCGGCGAGCGGTGAGCCGGTGATCGCGGCGAGGGCGAAGTCGGGACCGTGCAGGGTGTCCCGGAACCGGACCCGGCCGTACTCGGGGGCGAACGCGCGGGCGGCGATCCTTGTCGGCGAGCCCGAGCCGCCGGAAGATCTCCATCGACCGCACGTTGACCAGCCGGGAGCGCGGGAACGGGGACAGCTCCCCGCGTCTCTCGACCAGCAGGGTCCGTACGCCCCAACGGGCCGGCAGCGCCCGCGCAGTGAGCCCGACGGGTCCGCCGCCGACGATCAGCACCGCCGTCTCGGCATCCGCTACGGGCATCGCGACCACGGCTCCGGGAGGGAGGTCCGGCACATGCGGTCAAATCTTCCGCACGCGCCGGCATGCCGCAATCGCTGCGTCGACCGGCCGGGCACCGGTCAGCCGAGCAGGTCCCCCACGGTCGCGATCCCCTCCGTGATCGCGCGCTCGGGCACATCGCCGAAGCCCAGGACGAGCCGGGGCGGCCGCTGGGCCCGCGAGGCGCGGCAGGCGCTCATGCCGTACAGGCCGACGCGGCGGGCGCGGGCGGCGGCGACCACCGTGTCCTCGTCCAGTCCGTCCGGCAGGTGCGCCACGGCGTGGAAGCCCGCCGCGAGCCCGGTCAGGCGTACCGCGGGGGCATGCTCGGCGAGGGCGGTGCGCAGGGCCTCCCGGCGGGCCGCGTACCGGGTGCGCATCCGGCGCAGATGGCGGTCGTAGCGGCCGGACTCGATCAGCAGGGCGAGAGCCAGCTGGTCGAGGGTGGGCGTGCCGCGGTCGGTGATCCGCTTCAGCCCGGCGAGCGGCGCGACGAGCGCGGGCGGACACACCAGCCAGCCGAGCCGCAGCGCGGGTGCCAGGGACTTGCTGACCGTGCCGATCGAGATCACACGGTCGGCCGCGAGTCCCTGGAGCGCGCCGACCGGCTCCTTGTCGTAGCGGAACTCGGCGTCGTAGTCGTCCTCGATGACGAAGCCGCCCCGGCGCACCGCCCATGCGGCCAGGGCGCGGCGGCGGGCCGGCGTCAGCACCACGCCCGTCGGCCACTGGTGGGCCGGGGTGACGACCACCGCTCCGGCGCCGGCCGCCTCCAGCGCGCGGACGTCGAGGCCGTGTGCGTCGACCGGGACCGGCAGCGCGGTCAGGCCGGCCGCGCGGGCGGCCGCCGTCACGGTGGCCGGTGCTCCCGGGTCCTCGTAGGCGACGGCGCGGACGCCGGCGTCGGCGAGGGCGTGCAGGGTGAGCCCGAGGCCCTGGACGTAGCCGGAGACGACGACCGTGTGTGCGGGTTCGGCGACGGCGGCGCGGACCCTGCGGAGATAGCCGGCGACGACCTCGCGCAGGGCCGGGCTGCCGCACGGGTCCCCGTAGTCGAGGTCCGCGGTCGGCATGGCCCGGGCGGCCTCCCGGACTGCCCAGAGCCAGTCGGCGCGTGGGAAGGAGGCCAGGTCGGGCACGCCGTGCCGGAAGTCGGCGATCAGGCGTGGGGCGGCGGCCGGTGAGGTGCCGGTGGGCGGCGGGGCGGCTGCGGCGGGCGCGGGGGCGCAGGGCGCTACGCGGGTGGCCGAACCACCGCGGGTCACCAGGTATCCCTCGGCCCGCAGCTGGGCGTAGCACTCCTGGACCAGGCCGCGGGACAGGCGGAGGGCACGGGCGAGTTCACGGGAGGAGGGCAGCCGCTCGTCCTGCCGCAGCCGCCCGCTGCGGATCGCCTCCCGCAGCTGCCGTTCCAGCTGGACACGCAGCTGTTCGCCGCTGCTCCGGTCGACGGCCAGCAGCAACTCCGGGGACAGACCGGCCCATTGCACGGGCATGGAATCGGAGCTTACCGGGGGCCCGGTCGCCGCCTAGCGTCGGCGGCATGACGACATCCGCGAACTCCGTTGCGCAGACGGCCGGTTCGGCCGCCCGGCCGCCTCTGCTGACCCGCCCGCTGTTGCTGCGCTTCGTGAGCATGGTCGGCGCCTCGGTGAGCTTCTACCTGCTGCTGTCGGCCGTTCCCGCCCATGCCGGAGCGGCCGGAGGGCGCGGTGCGGCGGGCCTGGTCACCGGGGCGCTCATGCTGTCCACGGTGCTGGGCGAACTGATCGCGCCCCGGATCGTCGCCCGGTACGGCACCCGGGGGCCGCTCATGGCCGGGCTGTTCCTGCTCGGCTGCCCTGCCCTGGCTCTGCCCGTGTCCGCCCAACCGGCCTGGGCCGTGGCGATGTGCCTGGTGCGGGGTCTGGGGTTCGCGGTCACGCTCGTCGCGGGCGGCGCCATGACCGCGGCACTGATCCCGGCGCAGCGCCGGGGCGAGGGGCTCGCGCTCGTCGGAGTGGTCGGCGGGGTGCCGTCCCTGGTCGCGCTGCCGCTCGGGGTGTGGCTGGCCGGGCACGCGGGGTACGGGGCGGTCGCCGTGGCGGCGGGGGCGGCCGCACTGGTGGCGATCGTGTCGGTGCCCGGCCTGCGGCACGAGGAGCCCGCCGGGCCGGCCTCGTCCCGGGATGCGGGCCGGCGGGCCGTCGGCATGACCGCCGCCCTGCGCACCGCGGGTCTGCTGCGCCCGGCCCTCGTCCTCGCCGCGACCGCGCTCGCCGCCGGCATCCTGGTCACGTTCCTGCCGCTCGCGGCCCAAGCCGCCTCGGCGGGTGCGGTGACCGCGGCCCTGCTGCTGCATCAGGCCGCCGCGACGGCGGCCCGCTGGGCCGCCGGCCGGTACGGCGACCGGCGGGGTTCCGGGCGGCTGGTCGTGCCGGGGCTGATCGTGTCGGCCGCGGGGATCGCGCTCACCGCGGCGACCTGGAGTCCGGCCGCCTTCGTCGCCGGAGCGCTGGTTTTCGGGGCCGGCTTCGGGATCACCCAGAACGCCACCCTCACGCTCCTGTACGGCCGGGTCTCCGGTCCCTCCTACGGCACGGTCACCGCCCTGTGGAACCTCGCCTACGACGCCGGCATGGGTGCGGGGGCGGCGGCGTTCGGCGTGCTGGCCGGGCACACGGGCTATCCGTGGGCGTTCGCGGCGACGGCCGCGGTGATGCTGGGCGCGCTGGTCCCGGCGGTGCGGGACCGTACGCCGGCCGCTGATCCCCGTACGACGGGGACGGCGGACGGGCGGGACGACGCCGGCTGAGCCGGCGGCCGGATCAGTCCTTGCGGACTCCGGCGATCACCCGCCGCAGCCCCTCCGTCAGCTGCTCGGCGGTACTGGCCGAGGCCGGGTCGAAGAGCCACTGGACCATGAGGCCGTTGAGCAGCGTCTGGTAGACGCGGCCCTCGGTCTCCACCGCCTCCTGGTCGAGTTCCGCCTCCGGGATGCCACTGAACATGGCGACGAGCCCCGCGCGGCCTTCTCTCTGCGCCTCGGCGAGGAGCTTGCGCACCTCCTCCAGACGCTCGTCCTGGAACATCAGCTCGAAGCTGAGCAGCCAGATCGCGCGGGACTCGGGCACCGTACGGATGATGCTCGTCCACACCTCCTGGAAGCGCTCCAGCGACCCGGGAGGCTGTGTCACCTTTCCACCGAGACCGGGGTCGAACCGCTCGCCCACGCTCTCGATCAGCGAGATGTAGGCCTGCACCAGCAGCTCGGCCTTCGACCCGTAGTGATAGCCGATCGACGCCAGGTTCGTCCCCGACTCCTTGACGATGTCCCGCGCGGTCGTACGCAGGAACCCCTTTTCCAGCAGGCAGCGCTTGGCGCCTTCGAGCAGATCCTCACGGTGTCCCATGCGCCCACCCTACTCCGCCGTCCATACAACTGTCCTAGACGCGTGACTTATACATTCGTTCTAGACAAGCGTTTAAGACGCTTGTACGGTTCTCGGCATGACGAACTCGACGAGCACCACCTCCGCCGGCGCCGAAAACGCCCCCGTCCGCGCCGGACGCCGCGAGTGGACCGCGCTCGGTGTGCTGATGCTGCCGCTGCTCCTGGTCTCGATGGACGTGTCGGTCCTGTACTTCGCGACCCCCGCGATCAGCGCCGACCTGCATCCCAGTGGCACCCAGCAGCTGTGGATCTTCGACGTCTACGGCTTCGTCCTGGCCGGCCTGCTGATGACGATGGGCTCGCTGGGCGACCGCATCGGCCGCCGCAAGCTCCTCCTGGCGGGCGCCGCGGCCTTCGGCGGCGCCTCCCTCCTCGCGGCCTACGCGAACAGCGCCGAGACCCTGATCGCGGCCCGCGCGATCCTCGGCATCGGCGGCGCCACCCTGATGCCGTCCACGATGGCCCTGCTGCGCACGCTGTTCACGGACCCGGCCCAGCGGGCGAAGGCGATCGGACTGTGGTCCGGCGTGATGACCGGCGGCATCGCCCTCGGCTCGGTGATGAGCGGCATCCTGGTCGAGCACTTCTGGTGGGGCTCCGTCTTCCTGGTCAACCTGCCCGCGATGGTCCTGCTGCTGGGCCTCGGCCCGGTGCTGCTGCCCGAGTCGAAGAACCCCGAGCCCGGCCGCTTCGACTGGCTGAGCGTCCCGCTGTCGATGGCCGCCGTGCTCCCGGTCATCTACGGCCTGAAGGAGATCCCCTCCGAGGGCTGGCACCCGCAGTACGTCGTCTCGGTCACCGTCGGTCTGCTCTTCGCCGCCCTGTTCGTCCACCGCCAGCGCACCAGCACATCGCCGCTGATCCCGCCGGCCCTGCTGAAGGGCCACGGGTTCGCCCCGGCGCTGGTCCTGAACCTCGTCGCCGCCCTCGCCATGCTGGGCTCGGCGATCTTCACCACGCAGTACCTGCAGTCGGTCCTCGGCAAGGGCCCGCTCGCCGCCGCACTGTGGAGCCTGCTGCCCTCGGTGTTCATCGGTCTCGCCGGTCCCCTCACCGCGCAGCTCGTCCAGCGTGGCGTCAACCGGGGACACGTCGTCGCCGGCGGCTTCGCGGCCATGACGGCCGGTTACTCGCTGCTCGCCCTCATCGGCACCGACTCACTGTGGCTGGTGCTGACCGGCGCAGGGGTCCTGGCCTGCGGAATGGTCGCGATCACGTCCCAGCTGGTCGACCTCGCCATGAGCAGCGCCCCGGTGGAGCGGGCGGGCACGGCCTCCTCGCTGCTGGAGATGGGCACCGAGTTCGGCGGCGCGCTCGGCATGGCGGTCCTCGGCTCCATCGGTACGGCGGTCTACCGCCACGAGATGCCGTCCACCGCGCCGGACGCGGCCCGCGAGACCCTCGGCGACGCCCTCGTCACGGCCGCGCACCTGCCCGGCCGGACCGGTGAGTCCCTGATCGCCACGGCCAGGGAGGCGTTCACCAGCGGCTTCCAGGCCGCGGCGATCGCCGGGGCGGTTCTCACGGCGCTGGCGTCGGTGGGCGCGGCGGTGAGCCTGCGGAAGGCCGGGGCCGAGGCCGGGGGCGACCGGTAGGACAGCACGGAAAAACGCCGGACGGGCTGAGAAATCTCAGCCCGTCCGGCGTTCTCGGAGGAACGAGTTCATCCCTCCCGGCCGACCGGGTCGGCCGGGAGGGTGGGCGAACTCAGACCAGGTTCACCGAGCGGGCGGACGTCGCACCGATCTCGGAGGCCACCTCGGCCAGCACGCCGGAGGTCACCGTGTCGTCGACGGTGAGCACGGCCAGCGCCTCGCCGCCCGCGCGGGCACGGGCGACCTGCATGCCGGCGATGTTGATGCCCGCCTCGCCGAGGATGCGGCCGACGGTGCCGACGACACCCGGACGGTCCTCGTAGCGCAGGACGACCATGTGCTCGGCGAGCGCGAGGTCGACGTCGTAGTCGCCGACCGCGACGATCTTCTGGACGTGCTTCGGGCCGGCCAGCGTGCCGGAGACCGACACCTCCTCGCCGGTGCCCAGGGTGCCGCGCACGGTCACCACGTTGCGGTGGTCGGCGGACTCGGAGCTGGTGGTCAGGCGCACCTCGACACCGCGCTCCTGCGCGAACAGCGGGGCGTTGACGTACGACACCGTCTCGTCGACGACATCCTCGAAGACACCCTTGAGCGCGGACAGCTCCAGCACCTTCACGTCGTGCTGGGTGATCTCGCCGTAGACCTCGACGTCCAGCCGTACCGCCACCTCACCGGCGAGCGCGGTGAAGATGCGGCCGAGGCGCTCGGCGAGCGGCAGGCCCGGCTTGACGTCCTCGGCGATGACACCGCCCTGGACGTTGACCGCGTCCGGCACCAGCTCGCCGGCGAGGGCGAGGCGGACGGACTTGGCCACGGCGATACCGGCCTTCTCCTGCGCCTCGTCGGTGGAGGCGCCCAGGTGCGGGGTGCACACGACCTGGTCCAGCTCGAAGAGCGGGGAGTCGGTGCACGGCTCCTTGGCGTACACGTCGAGGCCGGCGCCGGCGACCCGGCCCTCCTTCAGCGCCGCGAACAGCGCCGCCTCGTCCACGATGCCGCCGCGGGCCGCGTTGACGATGCGCACGCTCGGCTTGACCTTGCGCAGCGCCTCGTCGCCGATGAGGCCGAGGGTCTCGGGGGTCTTGGGCAGGTGGACGGTGATGAAGTCGGAGACCTCGAGCAGCTCGTCCAGGGACAGCACCTTGACGCCCATCTGCGCAGCCCGCGCGGGCTGCACATAGGGGTCGTAGGCGACGACCTTCATGCCGAAGGCCGACATGCGCTGGGCGACCAGGGCACCGATGCGGCCCAGGCCCACGACGCCCAGCGTCTTCTCGGCCAGCTCCACGCCCGTGTACTTGCTGCGCTTCCACTCGCTGTTCTTGAGCGCGGCGTTGGCCTGGGGGATGTTGCGGGCGGTGGAGAGGATGAGACCGCAGGCCAGCTCGGCGGCGGTCACGATGTTGGAGGTCGGGGCGTTGACGACCATCACGCCGGCCTTGGTGGCGGCGGAGACGTCGACGTTGTCCAGGCCGACACCGGCCCGCGCGACGACCTTGAGCTTCCTCGCGGCGGCGACGGCCTCGGCGTCGACCTTCGTGGCCGAGCGGATCAGGATCGCGTCCACCTCGGCGATGGCCGGCAGCAGTTCGGCGCGGTCCGCGCCGTTGCAGTGCCGGATCTCGAAGTCCGGACCGAGTGCGTCGACGGTGGCAGGCGACAGCTCTTCAGCGATGAGTACGACGGGTTTCGAGCTCACGTGAGTCCTCACATGTGCGATGCGGACGGCCGTCCCGACGGCCGCAGGCGGAGGAGGGGGGCTAGCCGCGGAAGACGCACGACGCTGTGGGCCTGACGCGTTGTTGTGCAGCAGTCTAGTAGCGGGGCGGGGATCGTATTACGCCTCCACGGAAGGATCACTCGTGCGGCGCTGGACGGGGTGGACAACAGGGGCCGGAGCAGTCCGCCCCGGCCCCTGTCCTCAAGGCTTACGCCTCCTCGTCGACCCAGCTCATCAGCTTGCGCAGCTGCTTGCCGGTGGTCTCCAGCAGGTGCTCGGAGTCCTGCTGCTTGTACTCGTTGTACTTCTTCAGGCCGCCGTGGTACTCGTCCATCCAGTTCCTGGCGAAGGTGCCGTCCTGGATCTCGGCGAGGACCTGCTTCATCTCGGCCTTGGTGGCGTCCGTGATGATGCGCGGGCCGGTGACGTAGTCGCCCCACTCGGCGGTCTCGGAGACGGACCAGCGCATCTTCTCCAGGCCGCCCTCGTACATGAGGTCGACGATCAGCTTCAGCTCGTGCAGGCACTCGAAGTAGGCGATCTCCGGCTGGTAGCCGGCCTCGACCAGGGTTTCGAAGCCCGCCTTGACCAGGGCCGCGGTGCCACCGCAGAGGACGGCCTGCTCACCGAACAGGTCGGTCTCGGTCTCCTCGGTGAAGGTGGTCTTGATGACGCCGGCGCGGGTGCCGCCGATGCCCTTGGCGTACGACAGGGCGAGCGCGAAGGCGTTGCCGGAGGCGTCCTGCTCCACGGCGGCGATGCACGGGACGCCGCGGCCCTCCTCGTACTGACGGCGGACCAGGTGGCCCGGGCCCTTCGGGGCGACCATGCAGACGTCCACGCCGGCCGGGGGCTTGATGAAGCCGTAGCGGATGTTCAGGCCGTGGCCGAAGAACAGGGCGTCGCCGTCCTTGAGGTTGTCCTTGATCGACTCCTCGTAGACCTGGGCCTGGATCGGGTCCGGGACCAGGATCATGATGACGTCGGCCTCGGCGGCGGCCTCGGCCGGGGTCACCACGCGCAGGCCCTGCTCCTCGGCCTTGGCCTTGGACTTCGAGCCCTCGTGCAGACCGACACGCACGTCCACACCGGAGTCACGCAGCGACAGGGCGTGGGCGTGGCCCTGGCTGCCGTAGCCGATGACCGCGACCTTGCGGCCCTGGATGATGGACAGGTCGGCGTCGGCGTCGTAGAACAGCTCGGCCACTTTGGGTTCTCTCCTTGATGTGCAGGTTGTGCGTCCCACCGTATGACGGTGGGCGGGACGGAAGTTCCGGGGTCTCGGCATACGGGCGACCGGCGCTTCTGCGGCCGCCCGTTTTCAGCCTTACGCAGATCGGTCGAGCGCGCGCAGCGAGCGGTCCGTGATCGAACGGGCACCGCGGCCGATCGCGATCGTGCCGGACTGGACCAGCTCCTTGATGCCGTACGGCTCCAGCATCTTGAGCATGGCGGACAGCTTCTCGCCGGATCCGGTGGCCTCGATGGTCACGGCCTCCGGGGAGACGTCCACGGTCTTGGCGCGGAACAGCTGGACGATCTCCACGATCTGGGAGCGGGTCTCGTTGTCGGCGCGGACCTTCACCAGAACGAGTTCGCGCTGGACGGCCTGGCCCGGCTCCAGCTCGACGATCTTCAGCACGTTGACGAGCTTGTTCAGCTGCTTGGTGACCTGCTCCAGCGGCAGGTCCTCGACGCCCACCACGATGGTGATGCGGGAGATGTCGGGGTGCTCGGTGACACCGACCGCGAGCGAGTCGATGTTGAAGCCGCGGCGGGAGAACAGCGCGGCGATCCGGGCGAGGATGCCCGGCGTGTTCTCCACCAGGACGGAGAGCGTGTGCTTGGACATTGGTTCTGCTCTTCCTTGCCTGTTGAAGGTCAGTCGTCTTCGTTGTCGCCGAAGTCGGGGCGGACGTCCCGGGCGGCCATGATCTCGTCGTTGGAGGTGCCGGCGGCGACCATCGGCCACACCATCGCGTCCTCGTGGACGATGAAGTCGACGACGACCGGGCGGTCGTTGATGGAGTTGGCCTCCTCGATGACCTTGTCCAGGTCCTCCGGGCGCTCGCAGCGCAGGCCCACGCAGCCCATGGCCTCGGACAGCTTCACGAAGTCCGGCACGCGCGTGCCCTTGGCCTGCGGGTTGACGTCGTCGGGGCCGCTGTGCAGCACGGTGTTGGAGTAGCGCTGGTTGTAGAACAGGGTCTGCCACTGGCGGACCATCCCGAGGGCGCCGTTGTTGATGATGGCGACCTTGATCGGGATGTTGTTCAGGGCGCAGGTGGTCAGCTCCTGATTGGTCATCTGGAAGCAGCCGTCGCCGTCGATCGCCCAGACGGTCTGCCCGGGCGCGCCGGCCTTGGCGCCCATGGCCGCCGGGACCGCATAGCCCATCGTTCCGGCGCCGCCGGAGTTCAGCCAGGTGGCGGGCTTGTCGTACTGGATGAAGTGCGCGGCCCACATCTGGTGCTGGCCGACGCCCGCAGCGAAGATCGTGCCCTCGGGGGCGAGCTGCCCGACGCGCTCGATGACCGCCTGCGGGGAGAGCGAGCCGTCCTCCGGCTGGTCGTAGCCGAGCGGGTAGGTGTCGCGCCAGCGGTTCAGGTCGCTCCACCATGCGGTGTAGTCGCCCTTGCCGCCCTCGCTGTGCTCCTTCTGCACGGCCTGGACCAGGTCGGCGATGACCTCGCGGGCGTCACCGACGATCGGCACGTCGGCCGCGCGGTTCTTGCCGATCTCGGCCGGGTCGATGTCGGCGTGGACGATCTTGGCGTACGGGGCGAAGCTGTCCAGCTTGCCGGTGACGCGGTCGTCGAAGCGGGCGCCGAGGGCGACGATCAGGTCGGCCTTCTGCAGCGCGGTGACCGCGGCGACGCTGCCGTGCATGCCGGGCATGCCCACGTGCAGCGGATGGCTGTCGGGGAACGCGCCGAGTGCCATCAGCGTGGTGGTGACCGGCGCTCCGGTCAGCTCGGCGAGGACCTTCAGCTCGGCCGTGGCGCGGGCCTTGAGGACACCGCCGCCGACGTAGAGGACGGGCCGCTTGGCGGAGGTGATCAGCTTGGCGGCCTCGCGGATCTGCTTGGCGTGCGGCTTGGTCACCGGGCGGTAGCCGGGCAGGTCCATGGTGGGCGGCCAGGAGAAGGTGGTCTTCGCCTGGAGGGCATCCTTGGCGATGTCGACAAGGACCGGGCCCGGGCGTCCGGTGGAGGCGATGTGGAACGCCTGCGCGATGACCCGCGGGATGTCCTCGGCCTTGGTGACGAGGAAGTTGTGCTTCGTGATCGGCATGGTGATGCCGACGATGTCCGCCTCCTGGAAGGCGTCCGTGCCGATCGACTTCGAGGCGACCTGGCCGGTGATGGCGACCAGCGGCACCGAGTCCATGTGCGCGTCGGCGATCGGCGTGACCAGGTTCGTCGCACCCGGGCCCGAGGTGGCCATGCAGACGCCGACCTTGCCCGTGGCCTGCGCGTACCCCGTGGCCGCGTGGCCGGCGCCCTGCTCGTGGCGGACCAGCACGTGACGCACCCGGGTGGAGTCCATCAGCGGGTCGTACGCCGGGAGGATCGCACCGCCGGGAATGCCGAATACCGTGTCCGCGCCGACCTCCTCGAGGGAGCGGATGAGGGACTGCGCACCCGTGACGTGCTCGACGGGGGCGGACTGCTGTCCTCCGGAACGGGGCCGCGGCTGCGGATGGTGGGCCCCGGTGGCCTGCTCGGTCATCGGCATTCTCTTCTCGATGCTGAGGGTTTTTGCGAGGTTTGGGCGGAGTTCAAGCGCTGCACGAAAGTCACTCGTGCAACAAAAAACCCCTCGTGCCGCGAGGCAAGCGAGGGGAGCGCGCCGGTGAGGTCGCTGGGGATCCGGATCGTCCTCCGGTGGTTCCCAGCTCAGCCGACGCGCTGTCCAAGTACGAGAATTCGGGTGCGCATGGAACTGACCCTCCCCCCGGCACGCACCACGTGTCAAGTAGGTGGGACGGGAGTCTCAGAATGTGAGCGACGGGCACTGCCGCCTCCGAGGACTGCGGTAACACCCCCTGTGTACACCCTGTTCGGCTCGCGCGCGCTGCCGGCGAACGCCGGTTCCGCCGGGGCGTGCGGCACCGGGTAGTGGCCGGATCCGAGCGCCCGGCGCAGCCGGTACTCGTCCAGCGCCCCGGCGAACGCCATGCCCTGCCCATGGGTGCAGCCCATGGCGCGCAGTGCGATCACCTGCTCCGGCAGGTCCACGCCCTCGGCGACCGACTGGAGCCCGAGATCGCCGGCGATCCGCAGCAGCCCGCTGGTGATCTTGTACAGGCGCGGGGACTCGACCACGCCCTCGACCAGGCTCCGGTCGAGCTTGAGGGTGTCCACGGGCAGCCTGCGCAGGGCCGTGATGGCCGCGTAGCCGCTGCCGAAGCCGTCGAGCGCGATCCGCACCCCGAGCCGGCTGAGCGTGGTCAGGCGGCGCTCCAGCTCATCCAGGGAGAGCCGCGGATCGGTGTCGGACAGTTCGAGGACCAGCGCCCCGGGCGGCAGCCCGTGCCGGTTCAGCAGCGCCTCCACGGACCCCATCGGCGTCGAGCGGTCCAGCAGCCGCCGGGCGCTCATCCGGACGGCCACCGGCACGACGGCCCCGGTGGCGGCCCGCTCGGCGGCCTGCTCCACGGCCTCCTGCAGGATCCAGCGGTCCAGCTCGGCGGTCTTGTCACCGTCCTCGGCCACCCGGAGGAACTCGGCCGGCGTGAACAGCACCCCTTGCGAGGAACGCCAGCGCGCCTGTGCGGAGACCGCCGTGATGCGGCCGTTCTGCAGGCACACCACCGGCTGGTGCAGCAGCGCGAACTCGCCGTCGTGGAGCGCGGCACGCAGGCGCGTGGCCAGCTCCGCCTTGCGGACGACGTCCTGCTGCATCTGCGGCCGGTACAGCTCGACCCGGCCCTTTCCGGCCGATTTCGCGCGGTACATCGCCAGGTCGGCGTTGCGCAGCAGTTCTCCCGCGCCGAGGCCCGGCTCGGCGAAGGCGACGCCGATGGAGGCGTTGACCCGGACATCGTTGCCGTCGATGGGGTACGGATGGGAGAGGGTCACCCTGAGGCGGTCGGCGAGCTCCAGGATGTTCCGTTCCCGGGCGGCACGGTCCCGGGTGCCGTCCCCGACGATCAGGGCCGCGAACTCGTCGCCGCCCAGCCGGGAGGCGGTGTCCCCCTGCCGGACCGCGTCCTGGAGTCTGCGGGCGGCCTGCACGAGCAGCTCGTCGCCGGCCTGGTGTCCGATCGTGTCGTTGACGGCCTTGAAGCCGTCCAGGTCGATGAAGAGCACGGCCGTGCCGCGCAGGGCGGCGCCCCGGTCGGTGGCCCGGCGGCCGGACAGGGCCTGCTGCACCCGCTGGGTGAACAGGGCGCGGTTGGGCAGGTCGGTGAGCGGGTCGTGCTCGGCGTTGTGCTGCAACTGCGCCTGCAGTCGCACCCTTTCGGTCACGTCCCGGCTGTTGAAGATCAGCCCGCCGTGGTGACGGTTGACGGTCGACTCGACGTTGAGCCAGCCGCCGTCGCCCGAGCGGAACCGGCACTCGATGCGCGTAGTGGGTTCCCCGACCGGGTTGGCGGCGAGGAAGCGGCGCACCTCGTGCACCACGCAGCCCAGGTCCTCCGGGTGGATGAGAGCGGCCAGCTCGGTGCCCACCAGCTCCTCCGCGGGCCGGCCGTAGACCCCGGCGGCGGCCGGGGAGACGTACCGCAGGATGCCGTTGGGCGCGGCGATCATGATGACGTCGCTGGAGCCCTGCACCAGGGACCGGAAGTGGTTCTCCTTCTGCGCCAGTTCCTGGGTGAGGGTGATGTTGTCCAGCAGCATGATGCCCTGCCGCATGACGAGCGCCAGCACCACGGCTCCCGCGGTGATCAGCACGACATGGTCGGGCCTGCGGCCGTTGAGGACGTTGTACAGGATGCCCAGGGTGCACACGGCGGCGGCGAGGTACGGCGTGAGGGCGGCGAGGGAGCCGGTGAGCGGCCGGCCGGCCGGATACCGGCTGTGCTCGCCTCCCGGCGCGGACGCCGGATACCGGCCGGGCTCGCCTCCCGGCGCGGACGCCGGGTACCGGCTGTGCTCTCCGTCCGGCGCGGGCGGGGCGGCGGGGTGGTGGCCCGTGCTCCGCTGTCCCGGCACGTGCTCGTGGACCACGCGCGTGTGCCCGTCGGCCGTGCGTGTCTCCTGCGCCCCGCGGCCCCGGGGGGCGGCCCAGGGGGCGTAGGCGAGCAGCAGCGAGCCGGCGAACCAGCCGGCGTCCAGCAGCTGCCCGGAGCGGTAACTGCTGTGCAGCAGCGGCGAGGTGAACAGCGCGTCGCACATGACGGTCAGCGCCAGCGCGCCGATCGCGGTGTTCACCCCCGTGCGGTTGCCCGGCGCGCGGCGGAAGTGCAGCGCGAGGACCATGCTGACCAGCGCGATGTCCAGCAGCGGGTACGCCAGCGACAGTGCGGCCTGCGACACGCTGGACCCCTCGAACCTGGCCGTCTGGGCGAGGGCGAGGCTCCAGGAGAGGGTGAGCAGCGAGCCGCCGATCAGCCAGGCGTCCAGCCCCAGGCAGATCCAGCCCGCCCTCGTCACCGGCCGCTTGGCGAGCACCAGCAGGCCCACGATGGCGGGCGGCGCGAAGCAGAGGAAGAACAGGTCCGCGTAGCTGGGGCTGGGCACGTCGGTGTCCAGGACGACCTCGTACCACCCCCAGACCGCGTTGCCCAGGGAGGTCATCGTCGCCGAGAGGGCGAACAGCAGCCAGGCGGAGCGGAAGCGGACGCGTGAGCCACGGGCGTACTGGAAGCAGGAGACGGCGGCGGTGCCGGCCGCCGCGCTCAGCCCGAAGTCGCCCATGATGTCCGCGACTGCCTCGGTGCCCCAGCCGAACGCGGCTCCGACGCCGTAGGCCGCACAGACGAGGGCGAGCACGAGCTGCTCCGCCAGACGCGGGCTCCGGCCGGCGGCCGGCCGGAGCGGCGGCGGCTGCGGGTGCGGTGCGCGCACGGCCCTGTCGAGGGGGCTCGTGACCGAGGACGGCGCGCTCACCGGGGCCTCCCCGTCCGCGCCGCTCCCGGGTCCCGGCGGTTCCGGCTCGCTGGATGCGCCTGCCTGCGTCGACCGCTGTGCCTGCGCTGGTGATGGCTGTGCTGGCCGGTGTGATGGCCGCGTCGGCGCGCGGCCGTCCGCCAGGGTCGCCGTCGGCGGCTCCGCCGCGTCGGATCGTTCGTCCATAGGCCGTGCATCGCCCGTCGCCCCCCTCACAAAATCTGAAATGTCCATCCCCGGCGCCGAAGGTCGGCGGCGCTGCCCCTGTCCGGGACGATACACCAGGATCGTCACTCAGGGACATAGCTTCTCTACGCTCCGTGACGACCAGCGAGGATGCGGGTACGGCCCGCGTCCGAGAGATTGCGGAGGGTGCCCGGAAGCCTATGGGTGCCCGTTCGCTCCCGTCGTGAGGATCACGTTCCGCAGGGGTTCCCCGTTCACGAACCGGGTCAACTGGTCGGCGAGCAGCCGCTGGGCGCGCGGCAGGAAGGCCGAGGAGGGCCCGCCCACGTGCGGACTGATCAGCACGCCGGGCGCCTGCCACAAGGGATGTCCCGGCGGCAGCGGCTCCGGGTCCGTGACGTCCAGGGCGGCGGTGATGCGTCCCGTCTCCACCTCGGCCAGCAGCGCCTTCGTGTCGACCACGGGGCCGCGCGCGACGTTCACGAGCAGCGCCCCGTCCTTCATCCGTGCCAGGAAGCCGGCATTGACGAGGCCCCTGGTGGCCTCCGTGAGCGGCGTGCAGAGGATCACGACGTCGGCTTCCGGAAGCAGTGAGAGCACATCGGTGATCGGGTGCACAAGACCGCGCGCCGTGGTGCGCCGGGAGCGCGCGATGCGCGCCACCCGCGCTACCTCAAAGGGCACGAGCCGGTCCTCGATCGCGGCTCCGATGGACCCGTAGCCGACGATGAGGACGTTCTTGTCGGCGAGCGAGGGCCGGAACACGCCTTCCCAGCGCTCCTGTTCCTGGGCGCGCACGAATCCGGGGATGCCGCGCAGCGCGGCGAGGGTCAGGGTGAGCGCCAGCTCGGCCGTGCTCGTCTCGTGCACCCCCCGCGCGTTGCACAGCTGCACGCCCGGCACGATCGACGACAGCCGTGCGGTGATGTCGTCCACACCGGCGGTGAGCGTCTGGATGACCCGGACGTTCGTCAGCTGCTCCAGCGGACGCACCTTCACCGGCCACCGCTTCATGTACGGCACCACGTACACGGCACACTCGGCGGGGTCGCCGGGAAATGGCTGGTCACCGTCCTTTCCCCCGTCCCAGAACAGGTACCGGGGGCCCTCGGGCAGCCCCTCGATCTCCTCCGGCGGAATGGGAAGCCACACGTCTGAAGTCATGCGAGGAGGCTATGTCAGGCGCCTGTGCGTGCAGAGGTTAGGTTGGTGGCCGGCCAGAGGGAGGTTCACGAGCAGGTGGAGCGCAGGACGATCGGCGCGGGGGGACTCGCGGTGGGGGCCGTCGGACTCGGATGCATGCCCATGAGCTGGGCGTACAGCGGATCGCGGCAGCGGGGCGACGAGTCGCTCAGAACCGTGCACCGGGCGCTGGACCTGGGTTCGGACCTCCTCGACACGGCGGACATGTACGGCCCGTTCACCAACGAGCTGCTGCTCGGCCGGGTCCTCAAGGAGCGGCGCAGGGACGCCTTCGTGTCCACCAAGGCGGGGCTTCTGGTGGGCGAGCAGCACATCGTGGCCAACGGCCGCCCCGGCTATGTGAAGCGGGCCTGTGACGCCTCGCTGCGCCGGCTGCAGACGGACGTGATCGACCTCTACCAACTGCACCGTGCCGACCCCGAGGTGCCCGTCGAGGAGACGTGGGGCGCGATGGCGGACCTGGTGCGGGCCGGGAAGGTACGGGCGCTCGGCCTGTGCGCGGTGGGGGCGCGCGGTGGGCGCCGCTCGGGCGGGGGGCTGTACGACGGCACGCTGCGTCAGTTGCAGCGGGTGCAGCAGGTGTTCCCGGTGAGCGCGGTGCAGGCGGAGCTGTCGGCGTGGTCGCCGGAGGCACTGCGGGCGCTGCTGCCGTGGTGCGAGGCGCGTGGCGTGGGCTTCCTGGCCGCGATGCCGTTGGGCAACGGCTTCCTGACCGGCACGCTCACGCCGGGCGAGGGCTTCGAGCCGGACGACGTGCGCGCCCGGCATCCCCGGTTCACCGCCGAGATGATGGCGGCCAACCAGCCGATCGTCGCGGGGCTGCGGCGCGTCGCCCGCCGGCACGGCGAGGACGTCACCCCGGCCCAGGTGGCGCTGGCCTGGGTGCTGGCGCAGGGCCGCCACGTCATCGCGCTGCCGGGCACCAAGCAGGAGCGCTGGGCCGCTCAGAACGCGGCGGCCGCCGGGCTGCGGCTGACCGGGGAGGATCTGGCGGAGGTGTCCCGGCTGCCGGCGGCCCAGGGGTCCTGGGACTGAGGTTCCTGCCGTCGGTTTCCCGGGATCGGGAACCCGGGCGGCGCGGGCGGAGTATGAGTGGGAGAGAGCCTGCGTGGGACCAACGCCTCGAAGGGACCGTGATCGTGCGACGTCGAGCTGTACCCGCCGTCCTGGCCGCGACCGCCCTGCTGCTGACGGCCGCCTGTTCGTCCGGTGGCGGGGACTCGCCGGGCAGGACACCGGCTGCTACGAGGTCCGGCGCCGGCCCGTCCGGGCAGGCCACCGGGTCGGCGCCCCCGGCCAAGGGCTCGGTGAAGGTGCTGCGCACGGTGGCCGAGGGCCTGAAGACACCGTGGGGACTGGCCGCGCTGCCCGGAGGCGGTCTGCTGGTCTCCTCCCGTGACGAGGGCACGATCACCCGGATCGACGAGAAGACCGGCCGGAAGACCGAGCTGGGCACGGTCTCCGGCGTCTCGGCGGCCGGCGAGGGCGGCCTGCTGGGCATCGCCCTCTCCCCCGGCTACGCCTCGGACCACATGATCTACGCCTACTTCACCTCGGCCTCGGACAACCGCATCGTCCGCATGCTGTACGACGAGCGGAAGCCAGCCGGTGAGCAACTGGGCGCCCCGGACACGGTGTTCAAGGGCATCCCCAAGGGCTTCATCCACAACGGCGGCCGGATCGCGTTCGGTCCGGACGGCATGCTGTACGCGGGCACCGGCGAGAGCGGGCAGCGGGGCCTGGCGCAGGACCGGAAGTCGCTGGGCGGCAAGATCCTGCGGCTGACCCCGGAGGGCGAACCGGCGCCGGGCAACCCGTTCGCCGGCTCGCCGGTGTACTCGTACGGCCACCGGAACGTCCAGGGCCTGGCCTGGGACGACCGACAGCGCCTGTTCGCCTCGGAGTTCGGCCAGGACACCTGGGACGAGCTGAACGCGATCAAACCGGGTGACGACTACGGCTGGCCGAAGGCCGAGGGCAAGTCCTCCGAAGCCGGCTTCCACAACCCGCTGGCCCAGTGGCACACCGACGACGCCTCCCCCAGCGGCATCGCCTACGTGGACGGCGTGATCTGGATGGCGGGCCTGAAGGGCGCACGCCTGTGGCGCATCCCGCTGGACGGCACGTCCGCCTCGGCCGACCCGCAGGCGTTCCTCCGGGGCGCCTACGGCCGGCTGCGCACGGTGCTCCCTGCGGGTGGCGACAAGGTCTGGCTGGTGACGAGCAACACCGACGGCCGCGGCACCCCGAAGAAGGGCGACGACCGGGTGCTGGAGGTACAGGTGAAGTAGCCCCGGCTCGCTCCGTCACGCTTCGTGCGGCGCCGCATCCGGCCGATCCGCCTTGCCCGGGGCCGCCTGGGCCGGATCCGCCTGGGCCAGGGCCGCCTTGCCCAGGGCCGCCTGGGCCGGATCCGCCTCGGCCGACGCAACCACGTCTGGGGAACCCTTCCGCGACATCGCCTCGGCCGGCGCCGCCTCGGACCGGGCGGGCTTCGCCGGATCCTCGGCCGCCGGATCCTCGGCCGCCGTCTCCCGGGCCGCCGTCCCCTCGGCCGGTGACCGTTCCGGCAGGCGTATCACCGCCTTTCCGGACTCGAGGTCTATGGGCCCGCGGCCGGGATCGTTGTCACCGACGTCCTCGCGGGTCAGTTCGAGCCGGTTCTGCTCGTCCCGGGTGTGCTTGCGGCCGGGCGCGAACAGTTCCTCGAAGACGTTGAACACGGCTCCCCCTCACTGCCGGTTTTCCTCCAGCGTAGGTCTCACCCCTGCGTTCCGGCGGCGAGCGTCCCGGCAGCGAACATTCCCAGCCGGTGCGCCACCGCCGCCGCCTCGCCCCGGCCGGAGACGCCGAGCTTGCTCAGGATGTTGGACACATGGACACTCGCGGTCTTCGGGGAGATGAACAGCTCCTCGGCTATCTGGCGGTTGGTGCGGCCGGCCGCGACCAGGCCGAGGACGTCCCGCTCCCGGCTGGTGAGGCCGAGCGCCGCGGCCGGGTCGGCGGGGGCGGAGTCCGGCTGTGGATGCTGCCGTGGCCCCCGGCCGAGGGCGAGGCGGGCCCGCTGGGCGAGGCGGGCGACCGCGTCGGCCAGGGGGCGGGCGCCGAGATGCGCGGCGACCGCGGCGGCCGTCCGCAGCAGCTCCACCGCACGCTCGCGTTCCCCGTCACCGCCCTCCGCCAGCAGCGCCCCGGCGAGGCGGTGACGGATTTGGGCGAGGTCGTAGGGGCGGTCCAGGCACTCGAAGGCGGTGACGACCGGCGTCCAGGTGTCCGCGGTGTCCCGGCCCTCCGCGCGCAGCAGTTCGGCCCGGGTCCACTGGTCGTAGGCCGACCAGAGGGGGACACCGGTGGTGAGAGTCTGCGCGGCCGCCCAGAGGCGGTCGAGGATCTCGGCGCGGCCGGGCTGGGCGGCGGGCAGCGTGCGGGCGTCGGCCTCCGCGGTGGCGGCGGCCAGCAGCAGCGGCCAGGCCAAGCGATGGGTGCCGGGCGGGAAACCGGCGTCCAGGGCCGGGAACAGGACCGCGCGGGCGTCGGCCGTACGGCCCTCCGCGGCGGCGATGCCGAGGGCGATGCGGGCCAGCGGCAGCGACTGCTGGGGTCTGGGGTCGTGGGTGCCGTACCAGGCGCGGGCGGAGGCGAGCTGGCGGGCGGCCTCGGCGAGGTCGCCGCGGTCCAGGGCGAGGTGGGCCAGACGCAGGGCGCCCGCGCCGCGGGGCTTGGCGCTGTGGTCGCCGCGGGTCGCGTGCGCGGCGGCCTCGGCGGCCTCGTCCCACTGGCCGAGCGAGTGGAGGGCGTCGGACAGGTTGCCCCAGGCCCAGGCGCCGGAGTCCAGCAGTCCGTACCGGCGGCAGAAGTCGATGCCCTCGCGCAGCAGCGGGACGGCCTCCCGGTCCCGGCCGACGCTGCGCAGCGCGGACGGCAGGTTCACATAGGCGCGGCCCGCGACCGGGTGCAGGCCCTCTTCCCGGGTCGCCCGCAGGACCTGCCGCATCCGGGCGAGGCCGGTGTCGGGGTCGCCGGCCTCCACCGTCAGGCCGCCCAGGGTGAGCAGGGCGTGCAGTTCGGTCTCCCGGGCGCCCACCATCCGCGCGTACTCCACGGCGCGTTCGGCGGCGACGAGGGCCTCGGGGCCGGGCCGGTGCTGCATGGACCAGTTGGCGGCGACCGCCAGCACCTCGGCGTGCACGTCGGACGGCGGCAGGCCGCGCACCAGGTCCTGGGCGGTGGCCAGTTCCTGCCAGCCGTCGCCGCGGGCCATGGCCTGCACCAGCCGGGAGCGCTGCACCCAGAACCAGGCGGCGCGCAGGGGGTCCTGTTCGTCCTCCAGCAGGCGCACGGCCCGCTTGGTGATCTTCAGGGCGCGTTCGCGTTCGCCGCCGAAGCGGCCCGCCACGGCCGCCTCGGCCATCAGGTCGAGGTAGCGCAGCGGGGTGGTGGCCGGGGCGCAGCCGCACGGGGGGTAGACCTCGGTGTAGTCCACCGGGCGCAGGGCGGCACGCACCTCCTCCGGGGCGCTGTCCCACAGCTCCATCGCCCGTTCCAGCAGGCCGAGTTGTTCGGTGTAGGCGTGCCGGCGGCGGGCGACGACGGAGGCGGCGAGGACGGCGGGCAGGGCCTTCGCCGCGTCGTGCGCGTGGTACCAGTAGCTGGCCAGGCGCATCACGCGGGCGTCGGCGGGGACGAGCGTGGGGTCGGTCTCCAGCGCCTCGGCGTAGCGGCGGTTGAGCCGGGAGCGCTCGCCGGGCAGCAGGTCGTCGGCGACGGCCTCGCGGACCAGGGAGTGCCGGAAGCGGTAGCCGTCGCCGGCCCGGGTGACGGTGAGGATGTTGGCACCGACGGCGGCGCGCAGCGCCTCGATGAGGTCGTCCTCGCAGAGCTGGGCCACGGCGGCGATCAGCCGGTACTCCACCGTGGAGCCGCCCTCGGCGACGATCCGGGCGACCCGCTGGGCGCTCTCGGGCAGTGCCTCGACCCGGACCAGGAGCAGGTCGCGCAGCGAGTCGGTGAGGCCGGTGCAGTTGCCGTCGCAGGCGGCGACGGCGAGTTCCTCGATGAAGAAGGCGTTGCCGTCCGAGCGTTCGTAGATCTCGTCGACCTGGGCGGGGTCGGGTTCGGCGGCGAGGATGCCGGCGATCTGGCGGCCCGCCTCCTCGCGGGTGAAGCGGGCGAGTTCGATGCGGCGGACGGTGCGCAGCCGGTCCAGTTCCGCGAGCAGGGGGCGCAGCGGGTGGCGGCGGTGGATGTCGTCGGAGCGGTAGGTGGCCAGGACCAGGAGGCGGCCGGCGCGCAGGGTGCGGAAGAGGTAGGCGAGGAGGTGGCGGGTGGAGGCGTCGGCCCAGTGCAGGTCCTCCAGGACGAGCACGACGGCGTGGGCGGCGGCGACCCGCTCGAGCAGCCGGGCGGTGAGTTCGAACAGGCGGGCCATGCCCTGTTCGTCGTGGCGGCCGGCGCCGGCCTCGCCGAGGTCGGGCAGCAGTCGGGCCAGTTCCTCCTCCTGGCCCGCCGCGGCGGCGGCGAACTCCTCCGGCAGCGCGTCGCGCAGGGCGCGCAGCGCGGTGGAGAAGGGTGCGAACGGCAGGCCGTCGGCACCGATCTCCACGCAGCCGCCGACGGCGACGACCGCGCTCCGGGCGGCGGCCGAGGCGAACTCCTCGACGAGCCGGGTCTTGCCGACGCCCGCCTCACCGCCGAGCAGCAGCGCCTGCGGCTCGGCCGCCGCGGCACGGGCGAGCGCGTCGTTCAGTGTGTCCAACTCGTCGGTGCGGCCGACGAACACGGGACTGACGGACCTGGTCTCCACGGGCCCGAGCATCGCACGGGGCCGGGACGGCAGGGCACCCGTTTTCCACAGCACCGGTGCGATCGTCGTATCGGTGGCCGGATCTGTCGTACCGTCAGGCGGAAGGGCCGTACGACTCCGCTGAGGAGTCGTACGGCCCTGGGACGAGCGGCCGACCCCCGTACGGCCGCCCTCCGCACCCGTGGTCACGCGGTGTGCGGCAGCCGGTGCCGGCGGGGCCGGTCGGTATGGGACTCGGCGGCCGCGGCGTCGCCGGCGGACTCCGCCCGGCGGGCGGCGCGGCGGAACCGTACGGCCTCCCGGACCAGGCGCTCCTGCTGGGCCGCACGGCGGAGTTCGGCGGAGCGGACCCGGTGGAGGTCGAGCGCGTACATGGCGTCTCCTTCGGAGAGTCGGTGTCGTGCGTCGCTTTCTGCGATGCCTCCACCTTCGTTCCTCAGGGGGGTGCGCCACATCGGGAGAGTTCCGCATCTTCGGGCCGCCGGCGGTCCGCACGCGCGCGTAAGGGGCCTCAGGGCGTCCATAAGGTGGTACCGGACTCCCTAAGGCCCCTGCGACCTGCGGTCCTCAGCCGGCCGAGGGCAGGCCGAGCAGTGCGTCGGAGTACTTCAGGACGGCCAGGAGCAGACCGATGGCGCCGAGCGAGACACCCGCCCAGGCGACCGACCTGATCCAGCCGGCCTGCGGGCGGCCCGGGGTGCCGAACGCGGGCCGGGCCAGGACGGCGACGCCGGTGAGCAGCGCGGCAAGTGCGAACAGGCCGGCCCACAGTGCGGTGGCGTGCCAGGCGTCGCCGTAGACCTCCTTGATCTGCTGGGCGACGCCGGCCGTGGTGGAGGTCTGCAGCTGGCCGACGAGCTGCTCGCGGGCGGATGCGACGGTGCCGATCCAGCCGCCGCTGAGGGAGACCAGGCCCAGCGCCGCCGAGACGACGGCGCCGGCGCCCTGGCCGACGCCGGAGGGTGCCTCGTCACCGGCGGCTTCCGCGCCGTCCTCGCCGTCCCGGGCCTCCGCGGCCTGTGTGGCCTGCGCCGCTTCGGGAGCCTGATCCCCGGCGCCCCGTTCCCCGGCGTCCGTGGCCTCCCGGCCCTCCGGGGTCCGCGTCTCCTCGGCGGAGGCGGCCGCCGCCGTCTCGTCGTCCTTGCGCGCCTCGGTGCCGGCCGTGGCGCCTTCCGCTGTCTTCGTAGCCATGCCTGGCACCGTACGGACGCTGTCTGAGAGGTCTCTTAATGATCGTCGTGCGCGGTACGCGCGTGTGCCGCTCGCCACTCGGGCGCGAGGACCGCCCAGATCTCGGTGCTGGTGCGCACCCCCCGGTGCGGGTAGTTCTCGCGGAGCAGGCCCTCGCGGGTCATGCCGAGCCGCCTGGCCACGCCGATGCTCGGCTCGTTGGCCGAGGAGACGTACCACTCCACGCGGTGCATGCCGCGCTCCTCGAAGGCCCAGTCGAGCAGCACCCGCATGCCGCGGGTGACCAGCCCGCGCCCGGCCGCCGCCGGCTCCAGCCAGCAGCCGGCCTCGCAGACCCCGCTCGGGGTGTCCCAGACCCGGAACAGCAGCCCGCCGACGAGCTTGCCGTCGAGCCAGATCCCGTGCACGCTGCCGGCGTCGGCGGCCCGCTTGTCCGCGTACGACTTCAGCCAGGCCTGGGCGCCGTCGAGATCGGACACCACGTCCGGCAGGCCGACGTGCCGGCCGATGAACTCCCGGCCCCGGTCTATGTTGGCGAGGAGCTCCGCGGCGTGCCAGACCTCCAGGGGGCGCAGCTCGGCCCCCTCACCGAGCGATGTCGCGTACATCGTGCCGCTCTTCCTTCCGCAGTTCGTCCAGCCGGACCCGGCCGAGCCTCTCATGCGCGGCACGGCACTCGGGTCCGGCTGGTCCGGGTGAGGCCCGGACCAGCCGGCGCGCCGGTTGTCACCGTTCTCCGGCCACTCCTCGTACATCCGGCCGGCCAGGAAGACCTGGTAGTCCAGGGAGAGGAGAGCCCGACGAGCACTCAAACCATGATCACCGACAGGAAGGGCTCGCGGAAACCCTTCGTCAGGAGCCGCGCCGCGGCCGGACTCGGTGCCGGGGACGTCGTGGTCGTTCGAGCGCCGGCGGACTCAACTGCCCCGACCCGCACTTCAGTCGAACTGGTCTCCGAGTGCCATGACCATCGTCCCGGCGATCAGCAGCCACAGGGCCCTGCGCGTACGGCCCCCGAGGCCGAGGACCGCGGCGGCGGCGCACACGGCGGCGCCGAGGGCGTACGCGGCGGGGACCAGGGCCGGGGCCGAGCCGGTGAGCCGGAGCAGTGCGGCGGCCAGTCCGGCGAGGGTCAGCAGCGCCCCGGTGCCGGCGGCGGTCCAGCGGGCCCGCCGGGCGTCCCCGGCCTGCTCCTCCGCGTCGTCGGCCTGCTCCTCCGCCTCGTCGGCCGCGGTCTCCTGCGCGTCGTCCGTCCCGGATATCGAGGGCTCGGTGTCGGAATCGGTGCGTCCACTCATGGCGGGCGAGCGTAGCGCCTCCGGCCGGCAGCCCGGATGCGGGGCCGGTCCCCGCACGCCCTGCGGCCTCGAAGACGGCGGCGGCGACGGCCCCCGGAAACGCCGACGGCACCGGAGACCACTACCACGCCGGAGACGGCGATGGCCCGGGCGGCGCCGACCGCCCCGAAGACGCCGACGGCAGGGAGACGGCGACGGCACGAGAGACGGCGACGGCACGAGAGACGGCGAAGACGGCGACGGTCCCGAAGACGACGACCCGAAGACGACGACCCGAAGACGGCGCCCCGGAGACGGCGCCCCGGAGACGGCGACGGTCCCGGAGGGCATGTCCTCCGGGACCGTCGCACGGCCGTGCTGCGGCGGGCTCAGCCCTCGCTGACGCCCAGCTTCTCCAGGATCAGCTCCTTGACGCGGGCCGCGTCGGCCTGGCCCCGGGTGGCCTTCATGACCGCGCCGACCAGGGCGCCGGCCGCGGCCACCTTGCCGCCGCGGATCTTGTCCGCGATGGCCGGGTTGCCGGCGATGGCCTCCTCGACGGCGGTGGTCAGCGCACCCTCGTCGGAGACGACCTTCAGACCGCGCTTCTCGACGACCTCGTCCGGGGTGCCCTCGCCCGCGAGGACGCCCTCGATGACCTGGCGGGCCAGCTTGTCGTTCAGGTCACCCTTCGCGACCAGCTCGGTGACCCGGGCCACCTGCTGCGGCGTGATCGCCAGCTCGTCCAGCGTGCGGCCGGACTCGTTGGCGCTGCGGGCCAGTTCGCCCATCCACCACTTGCGGGCGGAGGCCGCGTCGGCGCCGGCGTCGATCGTGGCGACGATCGGGTCCAGCGCACCGGCGTTGAGGATCGCCTGCATGTCGGTGGCGGAGATGCCCCACTCGGCGAGCAGCCGGGTGCGGCGGGCCAGCGGCAGTTCGGGCAGCGCGCCGCGGATCTCCTCGACCCACTCGCGCGAGGGCGCCACGGGGACCAGGTCGGGCTCCGGGAAGTACCGGTAGTCCTCGGCCTCCTCCTTCACGCGGCCCGAGGTCGTGGACCCGGTGTCCTCGTGAAAGTGGCGGGTCTCCTGGATGATCGTGCCGCCCGAGGACAGCACGGCCGCGTGCCGCTGGATCTCGAAGCGGGCCGCACGCTCCACGGACCGCAGCGAGTTGACGTTCTTCGTCTCCGAGCGGGTGCCGAACTTCTCGGTGCCGTTCGGGCGCAGCGACAGGTTCACGTCGCAGCGCATCTGGCCCATCTCCATGCGGGCCTCGGACACACCGAGGGCACGGATGAGCTCGCGCAGCTCACGGACGTACGCCTTCGCCACCTCGGGGGCGCGCTCGCCGGCGCCGACGATGGGCTTGGTGACGATCTCGATGAGCGGGATGCCCGCGCGGTTGTAGTCGAGGAGGGAGTGCGAGGCGCCGTGGATACGGCCCGTCGCGCCGCCGACGTGCGTCGACTTGCCGGTGTCCTCCTCCATGTGGGCGCGCTCGATCTCCACGCGGAAGGTCTCGCCGTCCTCCAGCTGTACGTCGAGGTAGCCGTTGAAGGCGATCGGCTCGTCGTACTGGGAGGTCTGGAAGTTCTTCGGCATGTCCGGATAGAAGTAGTTCTTCCGGGCGAAGCGGCACCACTCGGCGATCTCGCAGTTCAGCGCGAGACCGATCTTGATCGCGGACTCGACGCCGGTCGCGTTGACAACCGGGAGCGCGCCGGGCAGGCCGAGGCAGACCGGGCAGGTCTGGGAGTTCGGCTCCGCACCGAGCGCGGTCGAACAGCCGCAGAACATCTTGGTGTTGGTGCCGAGTTCGACATGGACCTCGAGGCCCATGACGGGGTCGTACGACGCCAGCGCGTCCTCGTACGACACCAGGTCGGTCGTGGTGGTCACGGTGAAAACTTCCCTCTCAGCCCAGCAGGACGTCGTCGTCGCCCAGCCGCTTCAGCTCGCGGTAGAGGATGGCGAGGCCGGTGACGATGGCGACGGCGGACACGGTGGCGTCGATCAGCCGCAGCGTGTCGTGCTCGGCGCGCGCCTTCTTGATCTGCTTGGCCACACCGAACGCGCCGAAGGCGGTCCCGGCCATCGACAGGTACGTGCCGGACTTCGACTTCTTGAAGCCCTTGGCCTTGTTCAGTGCACTCACAGCGACGGAGCCTCCTCGATCAGCGGGTGCCCCCACTTTTCCACGAAGGCGGCCTCGACGGCGGCGCCCACCTTGTACAGCCGGTCGTCCTTCATCACCGGGGCGATGATCTGCAGACCGACCGGGAGGTTGTCCTCCGGGGCGAGACCGCAGGGCAGGGACATGGCCGCGTTGCCCGCCAGGTTCGTCGGGATGGTGCACAGGTCCGCGAGGTACATCGCCATCGGGTCGTCGGCGCGCTCGCCGATCGCGAAGGCCGTGGTCGGGGTCGTCGGGGAGACGATCACGTCGACCTGCTCGAACGCCTTGTCGAAGTCCTGCTTGATCAGCGTACGGACCTTCTGCGCGCTGCCGTAGTACGCGTCGTAGTAGCCGGAGCTGAGGGCGTACGTGCCGAGCATGATGCGGCGCTTGACCTCGGGGCCGAAGCCGGCCTCACGGGTGAGGGAGGTGACCTCCTCGGCCGAGTGGCCGCCGTCGTCACCGGCGCGCAGGCCGTAGCGCAGGCCGTCGAAGCGGGCGAGGTTGGAGGAGCACTCGGACGGCGCGATCAGGTAGTACGCCGACAGGGCGAGGTCGAAGGACGGGCAGTCCAGCTCGACGATCTCGGCGCCCAGCTCCTTGAGCAGCTCGACCGACTCGTCGAAGCGCTGGATGACACCGGCCTGGTAGCCCTCGCCGCGGAACTGCTTGACCACGCCGACGCGCATGCCGGCGACGGAGCCGTTGCGGGCGGCCTCGACCACCGCCGGGACCGGGGCGTCGATGGAGGTGGAGTCCAGCGGGTCGTGCCCGGCGATCACCTCGTGCAGCAGCGCCGCGTCCAGGACCGTACGCGCGCAGGGACCGCCCTGGTCCAGGGAGGACGAGAAGGCGACCATGCCGAAACGGGACACCGCGCCGTACGTCGGCTTCACGCCGACCGTGCCGGTCACGGAGGCCGGCTGGCGGATGGAGCCGCCGGTGTCGGTGCCGATGGCGAGCGGAGCCTGGAAGGCCGCGAGCGCGGCCGAGGAACCACCGCCGGAACCGCCGGGGATCTTGGTGAGGTCCCACGGGTTGCCGGTCGGGCCGTAGGCACTGTTCTCGGTGGAGGAGCCCATGGCGAACTCGTCCATGTTGGTCTTGCCGAGGATGACGACGTCGGCGGCCTTCAGCCGCTTGGTCAGCGTCGCGTCGTACGGCGGGATCCAACCCTCCAGGATCTTCGAACCGACGGTCGTGGGCACGCCCTCGGTGGTGAAGATGTCCTTGAGCGCGAGCGGCACACCGGCCAACGGGCCGAGCTTCTCACCGCGCTCGCGCTTGTCGTCCACGGCGCGGGCCTGGGCGAGGGCGCCCTCACGGTCGACGTACAAGAAGGCGTGCACCTTCTCGTCGACGGCCTCGATGCGGGCGAGGTGGGCCTCGGTGACCTCGACGGCCGTCAGCTCGCCCGAGGCGATCTTCTCGGCGATCTGTGCGGCCGTGAGCTTGATGATGTTGCTGTCCGTCATGGCGGTCACTCCTCCCCCAGGATCTGCGGCACCTTGAAACGCTGCTGCTCCTGGGCCGGGGCGCCGGAGAGCGCCTGCTCGGGGGTGAGCGAGGGACGGACCTCGTCCGGCCGCATGACGTTCGTCAGCGGCAGCGGGTGCGAGGTCGGCGGTACGTCTTGGTCGGCGACCTCGCTGACGCGGGCGACCGCGCCGATGATGTCGTCCAGCTGTCCCGCGAAGTGGTCGAGTTCTTCGGGCTTCAGCTCCAGACGCGCCAGCCGGGCGAGGTGGGCGACCTCCTCGCGCGTGATGCCAGGCATGCAGCGATCCTCTGGGGTGAGTGTGGGTGTATTGGGGCCAATCCTATGGGGCGGGCCCGGGTGGCCGTGAAACGGTTTGCCCGAGCCCCTCCGTCAGGGGCGCCTGGCGTCCCACACGTCGCTCTCCATGAAGTGGTTGTCGTACCGGTCCTGCACCGCCAGCAGGCTCTCCCGGGACACCTCGCCGAGCGCGACGCGGTGGAGGTGGCGGAAGTACTCGAAGCGCTCGACGCCCGGCGTGATGACGATGAGCAGGTCGGCGTCGGCACCGGGCACGGCGGCGAAGGCGTGCGGCTTGCCGGGTGGGACGACGACCAGGTCTCCGGGTCCGGCGGTGACCACGTCGTCGCCGGAGAGGATGTCGGCGGCGCCGTCCAGCAGGAAGAACATCTCGGCGGAGTCGTCGTGCCAGTGCGGCTCGGCGCCGTCGGCACCCGCCGTGAGGGTGACGCGCTGGGTGGACAGGGCGCCGCCGGTCCGGCTGCTGTCGGCCAGCAGCCGGACGGTGACGGGCGCGCGGCCGACGACCTCCGCCTCGGCCGCCCGGACGATCACGGACTCGTCGAATTTCGGAACGAACAGCGACATCTCGAAACCCCCTGGTGACGGTGGGCGTGGTCAGACGAGGAAGAGCAGTGCGGCACTGATCAGCACGACGACCGCGGTGGCGAAGTGCACCCCGAAGGCGACGGCCTTGGCACCGCCGTTGCGCAGGACTATCAGCGTGTCGAGGAGCGGTACGAGTGCCACGCAGACCATGAACCACGCCTCGGCCCGGGCACCGGCGAAGGCCAGCAGGGCGAGGCCCACCAGCCCGAAGGTGCCGTCCCTGAGTCCCTTGACGGACAGGTAGGCGCGGGCGTCACCGCGCGGGTCGGCCGGGACGCCGTACCCGGCCGCCGCGGGGCCGGGCTGGAACCAGAACCGGTAGCCGAGGAACACGCAGAACAGGTCGAGCAGGACGGCCAGGGTGTACGCGGTGACAGTCACGCTTCTCTCCTTGCTAGCAGCGCTAGGGACAAGAGCGAAGCTAGCAGAGCACCGACAGATTGGCTAGCACTGCTAGAATGAGGTCATGTCGATCCAGACGCGCCGGGAGCGCGAACGAGCGGAACGCGAGCGGCTGATCGTGACGGCCGCGCGTGAGCTGGCCGAGGCGGAGGGCTGGGACGCGGTCACCACGCGCCGGCTGGCCGCCGAGATCGAGTACAGCCAGCCGGTCCTCTACAGCCACTTCAAGGGCAAGGACGCGATCATGGCGGCGGTCGCGGTGCAGGGCTTCGCCGACCTGGCCGCGGAGCTGCGACAGGCCCGCACGGCGACGCGGGGCGCCCGGGCGGCGCTGACGGCGGTGGCGGAGACGTACACGTCCTTCGCACGGCGCCGGCCGGCCCTGTACGACGCGATGTTCACGCACCTGGTCGACCTGCCGTTCGCCACGCAGGAGGCTCCGGCGCCGCTGCGGGAGGCGTTCGGCGAGCTGCTCGTCGCGGTGGAGCCGATCGCGCCCGCGGGCGAGGACCCGGGCCTGCTGACGGAGACGTTCTGGGCAGGGCTGCACGGTCTTGCCACGCTGATGAGAAGCGGCCGCCTGCCGGAACACGGCCACGAACAACGACTCGCGCTGCTGACCGGCCACTTCACGGGGGGCTGACCACCCGAAGGGGCACGGGGACCGGCGCACCCAGCCACCACGAACCCGCACCCGCCCGGCTTGCACTGCCGACCGGCCCGTCAACGCAGGGCCGAGCACCCGAAGGGACGCGGGGAACTGCGCGCCCAGCCACCACGAACACGCACCCGCCCGGCATGCACTGCCGATCGGCTTGTCAACGGAGGCGAGCACCCGAAGGGGCGCGGGGAACTGCGCGCCCAGCCACGACGAACCCGGACCCGCCGACGGTGCTCAGCCCGGGTGGGAAACGGCCACGTCCCGGCCGAGTGCCACGGGCGGGCGGGTGGGAAAACTACTCGGCGGCCGGCAGAGCTGCAGGCGGCCGCTGCCACCCGCGGGACCCCCGCGCCAGCAGCCACGCGGTCGCCTCCTCCGGCGGCATCGCCGCGGCGACCAGCCAGCCCTGCACCGCGTCACAGCCCAGATCCCGCAGCCGCTCCCACGTCTCGTCGTCCTCCACGCCCTCGGCGACGACCAGGAGGCCGAGCGAATGGGCCAGGTCGACGGTGCAGCGCACGATCTCGGCGTCCTCGGCGTCGACGGCCAGCCGGGCCACGAACGAACGGTCGATCTTCAGCTCGCTGACCGGCAGCCGCCGCAGGTGCACGAGGGAGGAATAGCCGGTGCCGAAGTCGTCCAGGGACATCTTCACGCCGTGCCCGGTGAGCCCGGCGAGGGTGTCGGCGGCCCGCTGCGGGTCCTCCAGCAGCACGTGTTCCGTTATCTCCAGCTGGAGCGCCCCGGCCGGGACCCCGTGCCGGGCGAGGCGCGCGGCCACCGACCCGGCGAACCCGGGGGTGTGGACGTCACGCGGGGAGACGTTGACGGCGACCGGGACCCGGAGCCCCTGCGCGCGCCACTTCGCGACCTGCCCGAGCGCGGTCTCCAGCACGTACTCGGTGAGGTGGGGCATCAGCCCCGAGGACTCGGCTATCGCTATGAACTCGTCCGGCGGCACCTTGCCGCGCTCGGGATGCACCCAGCGGACCAGCGCCTCGAGGCCGGCCACCTGTCCGTCGAAGCGGACCTTGGGCTGGTAGTGCAGCTGCACCTCCTGCGCGTCCAGGGCGCGGCGCAGGTCGCCCAGCAGGCCGAGGCGGTCCGGGGTGTTGGAGTCCCGCTTGGACTCGTACACCTCGACGCCCGTGCGGTCCCGCTTCGCCTGGTACATCGCCACGTCCGCCCGGCGCAGCAGTCCTTCGGCGTCGAGGGCGTGGTCGGGGAAGACGGCGACGCCCGCGCTGGCCTCCAGGACGAGGGTGAGTCCGTCGAGGTCGAGCGGGGAGCTGAGGGCGGTGACGAGGCCGCGGGCGACGCGCGTGGCCGACGTGGTGGAGTCGGCGACGGGCAGTAAGACGGCGAATTCGTCCCCGCCGAGCCGGGCGGCCTCGGCGCCGCGCGGCAGGGCGAGCCGCAGCCGGTCGGCTATCTGGAGGAGCAGCCGGTCACCGGCGAGATGCCCCAGGGTGTCGTTCACCGAACGGAACCGGTCGAGGTCGATCAGCATGAGGGCCGCGCGGGCACCGATGCGCTCGGCGTCGTCGAGCGCGGTCCATATCCGCTCCTGGAGCCACTGCCGGTTGGGCAGGCCGGTCAGCGGGTCGCGCAGTTGCTCCTCGGCGCGGGCACGGGCCATCCAGAGCGTGGAGTCCAGGGCGACGAGGGGGATGGCGAACAGGGGGAGCAGGATCGGCTGGGCGTCGGCGACGACGCACAGCAGGGGTGCGATGCCGAGCAGCGCCACGGCGACCAGACCCTGCCGGACCAGGGCGGAGCGGGCGACCGTGGGCACCCCGCCGCCGCGCGGCGCGTGCAGGTACCACAGCAGGCCGCGGCTGACGGCGAGGTAGGCGCCCGCGACCAGGACGACCTGGGGGGCCGTGGCGATGGTCCAGGTGTCCGGCCGCCAGGGCTCCTCGGCGCTCGGGACCCGGCCGAACGCGCCGAGCAGCAGGGCGCCGGCGCCGATGCCGAGGATGTCGACCGCGCCGTGCAGCACGCCCTGCCGCCAGCGGTGCCGGCGGGCGATGCCGACCAGGACGACGACGGTGAGGCTGACCAGGCCGGCCGGCACCCAGCCGTACAGCAGCAGTACGGCGAGGGTGAGGGCGGCGCCGGATCCGGTGCCGCCCCACCAGCGGGCGCGGCCCAGCATGACGAGGTGGCCGACGATGATGCCGGTGAGCAGGGCCAGCGACCAGCCGACCGTGCCGCCGGGGAAGAGGGCGTGGTGGCCGACGTAGGCGCGGTAGAAAGCGGCGCCCAGGAGGAGGCCGGCGGCGGCGACCACGGCCGCGGGCAGGGCCGGCCAGGACACGTGCCGTTCGGTGTCGGCGCCGGGCAGGCCCGGGACGGGCTGCACGGCCAGGGGCAGGGCTGTGTGCTCCTCGGTGACGGCGGCCGGTCCGGCCGGGCGCGGCTGCGCGGCCGAACGCCCGCCGGCCACCCGCCCGGTCCACCGGCTCCCTCGCCATGCGCCCGCGCGGCGGCGCAGGCGCAGCCGTGACTCCGGCGCGGCGCTCTCGGTCGGTTCCATTCCCGTCCCTCTCACAGCCGGCGGTGCCCACGCCACGCGGCCCGATGACCGACAACCATCAGCAGCTCCGCGTCGAAGAAACCTTCCCCGTGCCCCAGGAGCGCACGGAGGTGCCCCAGCCGCAGCTGGGCACGGCAGGCGCACACCTCAACAGTAGGCCGCAGAAGGCTTCCACGGGCACCGGTCTCCGACGGTTGCCCGAATACGCCCGGGCCACCCGTATGCAACTGATATGCGCCGATCGGGTGGCCTTCAACCGCTACTCCCCGGTCGGAAGCGCGACTTCGGCCGCCGCTTCGGGGCCCTGTTCCAAGAGGACGTTGAAACCATCCTCGTTCAGGACAGGAACCTTCGCTTGCATGGCCTTGTCGTACTTCGAACCAGGGTTGTCACCAACTACGACAAATGAGGTCTTCTTCGAAACCGAACCGGTCACCTTCGCGCCCTGGCTCTGCAGCGCCTCCTTGGCGCCGTCCCGGGTGAAGTTGTCCAGCGTGCCGGTGACGACGACCGTGAGCCCCTCCAGCGGGCGCGGCCCCTCGTCCTCGCCGGACGACGCGTCCTCCAGCGGGACTCCGGCGGCCTTCCACTTGCGGACGATCTCGCGGTGCCAGTCCTCGGCGAACCACTCCTTGAGCGCCGCGGCGATGATCGGACCGACGCCGTCGGTGGCCGCCAGCTCCTCCTCGGTCGCCTGTTCGATGCGGTCGACGGAGCGGAACTCGCGGGCGAGGGCCTGCGCGGCCACCGGTCCCACATGCCGGATCGACAGCCCGTTCAGGAAGCGGGCGAGCGGACGGGCCTTGGCCGCCTCGATGTTCGCCAGCAGAGCCAGCGTGTTCTTCTTCGGCTCGCCCTTCTGGTTGGCGAAGACGGTGACGACCTTCTCCTCGCCGGTCTTCGGATCGCGCTTGGGCAGGCCGCTGTCCGGGTCCAGGACGTAGGCCTTGATGGGCAGCAGCTTCTCCACCGTCAGGTCGAACAGGTCGCCCTCGTCGACCAGCGGCGGGTCGGTCGGCTCCAGCGGCCGGGTGAGCGCGGCGGCGGCCACCTCGCCGAAGTGCTCGATGTCCAGGCACTGACGACCCGCGAGGTAGGAGACGCGCTCGCGCAACTGGGCCGGGCAGGTGCGGGCGTTGGGGCAGCGGAGGTCGATGTCGCCCTCCTTCATGGGCCGCAGCGCGGTGCCGCACTCGGGGCACGCACTCGGCATCACGAACTCGCGCTCGGTGCCGTCACGCAGATCGGCCACCGGACCGAGGATCTCCGGGATGACGTCACCGGCCTTGCGGATGACGACGGTGTCGCCGATCAGGACGCCCTTGGCCTTGACGACCTCCTGGTTGTGCAGGGTGGCGAACTCCACCTCGCTGCCCGCGACCGTGACCGGCTCGACCTGGGCGTACGGCGTGACGCGGCCCGTGCGGCCGACGCCCACCTTGATGTCGATGAGCTTGGTGTTGACCTCTTCCGGCGCGTACTTGTAGGCGATCGCCCAGCGAGGGGCCCGCGCGGTGGAGCCGAGCCGCCCCTGGAGGCGGATCTCGTCCAGCTTGACCACCACGCCGTCGATCTCGTGCTCGACGGAGTGGCGGTTCTCGCCGTAGTACGCGATGAACTCGCGGACGCCGTCCAGGTCGTCGACCACGCGGTTGTGCCGGGAGGTCGGCAGGCCCCAGCTCTTCAGCAGGTCGTACGCCTGCGAGAGCCGGGTCATGCCCGTGAAGCCCTCCAGGGCGCCGATGCCGTGGACGACCATGTGCAGGGGCAGTGTCGCCGTGACCTTCGGGTCCTTCTGGCGCAGTGAACCCGAGGCGGAGTTGCGCGGGTTGGCGTACGGCTTCTCCCCGGCCGCCACACGGCGTGCGTTGAGATCCGCGAAGGCCTCCATGGGGAAGTAGACCTCGCCGCGGATCTCCACCAGGTCGGGTACCTCGTCGCCCTCGAGGCGGTCCGGGATCTCCGCGATCGTACGGACGTTCTGCGTGATGTCCTCGCCGGTGCGGCCGTCACCGCGGGTCGCCGCGCGGGTGAGACGGCCGTTCTCGTAGGTGAGGTTGACCGCGAGGCCGTCCACCTTCAGCTCGCACAGGAAGTGATAGCCCTGGTCGCCCAGTTCCCTGGCGATGCGGTCGGCCCAGGCGGCCAGATCGTCGTCGTTGAAAGTGTTGTCGAGCGACAGCATCCGCTGACGGTGCTCGACGGCGGTGAACTCCGTCTCGTACGACCCCGCGACCTTCTGGGTGGGCGAGTCCGGGGTGCGCAGCTCCGGATACTCCTCCTCCAGGGCCTCCAGAGTCTTCAGGAGCCTGTCGAACTCCGCGTCGCTGATGACGGGAGCGTCCTTCACGTAGTACCGGAAGCGGTGCTCCTCGACCTGCTCCGCCAGCTGCGCGTGCTTGTCGCGGGCCTCGGCGGGCACCGCCGTCGTCTCCGCCTGCTTGTCGCCGGCCACCGTGTTGTCCTCCCGTTACTCAGGGTTGTCCGCGAGGGATCTCGCCGCCCGGACGCAGTGGGCGAGCGCCTGACGTGCGTAGGCGGGGGAAGCGCCCGCCAGACCGCACGCCGGGGTCACCGTGACGGCCTCCGCGAGCAGTCCCGGTTGCAGGCCCAGCCTGCGCCACAGCGTCCTGACACCCATGACGCTACCGGCAGGGTCTGACAATGGGCCGTCCGTGCCCGGCACGACACCGGTGAACAGCCGCGTCCCGCCTTCGACGGCCTCGCCGATCGCCTCGTCGTCACGCTCGGTGAGAAGTGCGAAGTCGAAGGAGACGGCTGCCGCGCCGGCCCGCCGCAGCAGTGCGAACGGCACGTCCGGGGCGCAGGAGTGGACCGTCACGGGTCCGGCGCCGTGGACGGCGACGACCTCCCGGAGCGTGGCCTCCACGAGCTGCCGGTCCACGGCCCGGTGCGTGCGGTAGCCGCTGGCGGTGCGGACCTGGCCGCGCAGGACGGCGGTGAGCGAGGGTTCGTCGAGCTGGAGGACGATCCGGGCACCGGGGACGCGGCGCTGTACCTCGGCGAGGTGCAGGCGCAGTCCCTCGGCGAGCGAGGCGGCGAGGTCCCGGCATGCGCCGGGGTCGGACAGGGCGGCCTCGCCGTTCCTCAGCTCCAGGGCGGCGGCCAGTGTCCACGGCCCGACGGCCTGCACCTTGAGGTCGCCCTCGTACCCCTGCGTGAACTCCTCCAGGGCGTCCAGGTCCTCGACCAGCCAGGACCGCGCCCTCCTGGTGTCCCGGCCCGGCCGGTCCCCGATCCGCCAGCCGCTGGGCTCCACGCGCGCGTACAGCTCGACCAGCATCCCGGCGGTACGCCCGATCATGTCGGCGCCGGGCCCGCGGGCGGGCAGCTCCGGGAGGAAGGGGAAGTCCTCGAAGGACCCGGTGGCGGTCTTGGCGGCCTCTCGGGCATCGCCGCCGGGAAGGGACCCGACTCCGGTGGCGCCGGCGAACCTGAACACGCTGTTTTCGCTCACCAGGGCAGCCTACGGAACCCTGGGCCGGGGTCAGCGCCCCGGCCGGACCGTCAGGTCGTGAACCTCCGCGTCGCCCGGCAGGTCCAGGGCCATCACGATCGTCGTGGCGACCGACTCGGGATCCATCCACCGGGCGGGGTCGTACTCCTTGCCCTCCTGCTGGTGGACCTTGGCCTGCATGGGGCTGGCGGTGCGGCCGGGGTAGACCGTGGTGACCCGGACGCCGTTGCCGTGCTCCTCCTGGCGCAGGGAGTCGGCGAGGGCCTTCAGGCCGTGTTTGGAGGCGGCGTACGCGGACCAGCCGGCGTTGGCGGTGAGGCCGGCGCTGGAGTTGACGAAGATCACATGGCCGCGGGCGGCGCGGAGCTGGGGCAGGAAGTGGCGGGTCAGCTCCGCGGGGGCGAGCAGGTTGACGTTGAGCTGATGGCGCCAGGACTTCGGGGTCAGGTCGCCGACCTCGCCGAGGTCCACGACTCCCGCGATGTGCAGCAGCGAGTCCACCCGGTCCGGCAGCGACTGGTGGGAGAACGCCCAGGACAGCCTGTCCGGGTCCGCGAGGTCGCCGACCAGGGTCCGGGCGCCGGGGAACTCGGCGGCCAGCTCCCTGGCGCGGCCCGCATCGCGCGCGTGCAGCACGAGTTCGTCCCCGCGCGCGTGCAGCCGGCGGGCCACGGCCGCGCCGATTCCGGAACCGGCCCCGGTGATCACATGAGTAGCCATGCCCGCCATGCTCGCATCAGTGGCCGAAGACCTGCTGCTCCAGGTAGCCCAGCGCCCCGACCGGCTCGTCCGCGAAGAAGACCAGCTCGGACAGGGGGCGGGGCAGGAAGCCCTCGGCCTCCATGCGGCGGAACTGCTCGCGCAGGCCGTCGTAGAAGCCCGCCGTGTTCAGCAGCACGACCGGCTTGTCGGTGCGGCCGTGCTTCTTCAGCTCCAGGATCTCGGTGGCTTCGTCCAGGGTGCCGGTGCCTCCTACCATGATCACTACGGCGTCGGCCTTCTCCAGCAGCAGCTTCTTGCGCTCGGCGAGGTCGGCGGCGATCACCATCTCGTCGGCACCCGGCCGCGCCTTGTTCGCCAGGAACTCCACCGAGACGCCCAGCAGCCTGCCCCCCGCCTCGTGCACGCCGTCGGCGACCACCTTCATCAGACCGACGTCGGAGCCGCCCCAGACCAGCGTGTGGCCGGCCTTGCCGAGCAGTTCCGCGAACTCGCGCGCGGGGCGTGTGTAGCGCTCGTCGAGGTCGGCGGCGGACAGGAAGACGCAGATGTTCATGGCCTCCACCGTACGGCGCCCGGCCCGGCCGGGGATCGTACGGGGGCCCGGCCCGGCCGGGGGTCATGCGTCCGCGGCCCGGCCGCTTCTTCCCGGCCGGGAAGAAGCGCGACCCGTCCGGTGCTGACCCGGTATGACCCGAGGACACACGATCACGATCGACAAGAGCGAGCGGCACGTACGCGTGGTGCACGGCGACCGGGTGCTCGCCGAGAGCGACCGTGCCCTGGAACTGCGCGAGACGGGCTGTCCGGTGCGGTACTACATCCCCGCCGAGGACGTACGCCTCGACCTGCTGACGCCCTCCGACACGCACACCGTCTGCCCCTTCAAGGGCACGGCGTCCTACTGGTCGCTGCCGGAGGCGCCCGACCTCGTCTGGGCGTACCCGGACCCGAAGCCCGGCGTGACGGAGATCAAGGACCACTACTGCTTCTACGAGGCCGACGTGTCGTGACCGATGAGTCCCATGCCGTGCGGCAGTCTGCACGGCCATGGACAAGAAGACGACTTCCCGCGACGGCACCTCCCTCGCGTACGAAGTGTTCGGCCAGGGGCCCACGGTGATCCTGGTGAGTGGCGCGATGTCCACCGGCGGCACCGTGGCGCCCCTGGCCCGTCGGCTCTCCGACCGCTGCAGGACCGTCGTCTACGACCGCCGGGGCCGCGGCGAGAGCGGGGACACGGCTCCGTACGCGGTCGCCCGCGAGGTCGAGGACCTGGCCGCGCTGATCGACGCCATGGGCGGCGATGCCGCGCTGTTCGGTGTCTCGTCGGGCGGCGCGCTGGTCCTGGAGGCGGCGGCGAGCGGGCTTCCGGTCGGCCGGGCGGCGGTGTACGAGGTGCCGTTCGCCGATCATCTGGAGGACGGCGCCGCGCGGGAGGCCGCCTACAAGGAGCAGCTGAACGAGGCGCTCGCACAAGGCCGGCGCGGGGACGCGGTGGAACTGTTCCTGCGCCTGACGGGCCTCGCCGAGGACATGATCCAGGGCGCCCGGCAGTCCCCGATGTGGGCCGGTATGGAGGCCGTCGCCCCGAGCCTCGCCCACGACGACACGGTCATGGGCGACGGCCTGCTCCCGCGGGACCGGATCGCCGCGATCGGCGTCCCCGTGCTCTCGGTCGCGGGCGGCGCGAGCCCCGAGTGGCTGCGCACGGCGTCCCGCGAGATCGCGGAGACGGTCCCCCAGGGCACGTACCGGGCCCTGGAGGGCCAGACCCACATGGTGGAGCCGGAGGTGCTGGGACCGGTGCTGGCGGAGTTCTTCGCGGGGTAGGCGCGTCGGGCGGGCTCAGACCGTCGCTGCCGGCACGCGGGTGGTGGTAGCGATCGTCGCCGAGCCCACCACGCGCGTGCCGTCGTACAGCACGATCGCCTGGCCGGGGGCGACACCGCGGACCGGCTCGGTGAAGGTCACGCGCAGTCCGCCGTCGACCGGCTCGGCGGTGACCTCGGTCTCGCCGCCGTGGGCGCGCAACTGGGCGGTGTAGGTGCCCGGGCCGGTGGGGGCGGCGCCGCACCAGCGGGGCTTGATCGCGGTGAGGGCGCTGACGTCCAGGGCTGCGGCCGGGCCGACGGTGACCGTGTTGGTGACCGGGGAGATGTCCAGGACGTAGCGCGGCTTGCCGTCGGGCGCCGGGGTGCCGATGCGCAAGCCCTTGCGCTGGCCGATGGTGAAGCCGTACGCGCCCTCGTGCGTGCCCAGCCTGGTGCCGGACTCGTCCACGATGTCGCCCTCGGCCTTGCCGAGGCGCTTGGCCAGGAAGCCCTGGGTGTCGCCGTCGGCGATGAAGCAGATGTCGTGCGAGTCGGGCTTCTTGGCCACGGCCAGGCCCCGGCGCTCGGCCTCCGCGCGGATCTCCTCCTTGGTGGTGACCGTGTCACCGAGCGGGAACATCGCGTGCGCCAGCTGCCTGTCGTCCAGCACACCGAGCACGTAGGACTGGTCCTTCGCCATGTCGGAGGCGCGGTGCAGCTCGCGGGTGCCGTCCTCGTTCACGATCACCTTGGCGTAGTGGCCGGTGCAGACCGCGTCGAAGCCGAGGGCCAGCGCCTTGTCCAGCAGCGCGGCGAACTTGATCTTCTCGTTGCAGCGCAGGCACGGGTTCGGGGTGCGGCCGGCCTCGTACTCCGCGATGAAGTCCTCGACGACGTCCTCCCGGAAGCGGTCGGCGAGGTCCCAGACGTAGAAGGGGATGCCGATGACGTCGGCGGCGCGGCGGGCGTCGCGGGAGTCCTCGATGGTGCAACAGCCCCGCGCGCCGGTACGGAAGGACTGCGGGTTCGCGGAGAGCGCGAGGTGGACGCCGGTGACGTCGTGACCTGCTTCCGCCGCGCGCGCGGCGGCGACGGCGGAGTCGACACCGCCGGACATGGCGGCGAGGACGCGGAGGGGGCGGGTGCGCTGCGGGGTGTCAGTCATAGCCCTTCCAGGGTACGGGGGCGTGGGAACCAGGTCCGCCCGATATCCGTTGAAGATCGCAGGGGCGGTGACGGGGAGGTGACGGCGGGCATGACGACGGGGGCGGCGATGGGTACGGCGAAGGACGACTCGGACCGGCGGCTGGGGCGGCGGGCGCTGCTGGCCGGCGGCGTCGCGGCGGCGGTCGGCACGGCCGTCCTGGCCCGGGAGGAGCTGTCCCGGCTGTGGTGGCGGCTGCCGGGGGTGGACAAGCCGCGGGTGGCGGGCGCGGTGGACTTCCGGGGCGCGCGGTGGGTTGCGGCGTCACCGGCGAACTACCGGCGGGCGGACCGGCCGGCCGACTATCCGGTGGACCGGGTGGTCATCCATGTCACACAGGGCAGCTACGCGTCGGCGGTGAAGGTCTTCAAGGACCCGGAGCACGGGGCGGCGGCGCACTACATCGTGCGTGAGGACGGCCGGGTCACCCAGCTGATCCGGGAGCTGGACGTCGCCTTCCACGCGGGCAACCGGGGGTACAACGAACGCAGTGTCGGCATCGAGCACGAGGGGTTCGTGGAGAAGGCCGACTCCTTCACCGACGCGATGTACGCCTCCTCGGCCCGGCTGACGGCGGCGATCTGCGGGCGGTACGGCATACCCGTGGACCGCGAGCACATCATCGGGCACGTGGAGGTTCCGGGCACCGACCACACCGACCCGGGTCCGCACTGGGACTGGGACCGGTATCTGCGGCTGGTCCGGCGGGCCGGCTGACGGCGGGGGCTGCATGCCCCGACGCGCGTGACAGCGAGGGCCCGGCGCCCAGGCCATGTGACAGCCGAGCACGGCACGCCGGCCGGGTGACGTCGAGGGGTCGGGCGCACATGCCACCCCACGCCACGCACGGCGCACCAGCCGTGTGACGGAGAAGCACAGGCACACCGGCCACAGGACAGCGAAGTGCAGGTACAGCAGCCGTGCGGCCGGGCTCGGTCGCCCCCGCGGCCGATCGCCGAACGCTACGTCAGTCCCGCTGCCCGGGCCCGTTCCACCGCCGGCCCGATGGCCTTCGCCACTGCCTCGACGTCCGCCTCCGTGGAGGTGTGGCCGAGGGAGAAGCGCAGGGTGCCGCGGGCCAGGTCCGGGTCGCTGCCGGTGGCGAGGAGGACATGGCTCGGCTGGGCGACGCCCGCGGTACAGGCGGAGCCGGTGGAGCACTCGATGCCCTGGGCGTCCAGCAGAAGCAGCAGGGAGTCACCTTCGCAGCCGGGGAAGGTGAAGTGCGCATTGGCCGGGAGGCGGCCCTCGGGGGACGGGTCGCCGCCGAGGATCGCGTCCGGGACTGCCGCACGGACGGCGTCGACCAGCTGGTCGCGCAAGGCGCCGATCTCGCGTGCGAACCACTCGCGCTGCTCGGCGGCGAGACGGCCGGCCACGGCGAAGGAGGCGACGGCGGGGACGTCGAGGGTGCCCGAGCGGACGTGCCGCTCCTGGCCGCCGCCGTGCAGCACGGGCACGGGGGTGTACTCCCGGCCGAGGACGAGGGCGCCGATGCCGTACGGGCCGCCGATCTTGTGGCCGGAGACGGTCATGGCGGCCAGGCCCGAGACGCCGAAGTCGACCGGGACCTGCCCGAAGGCCTGCACCGCGTCGGCGTGCAGCGGGACGTCGAACTCGGCGGTGACGTCCGCGAGTTCGCGGACCGGCATGAGTGTGCCGATCTCGTTGTTGGCCCACATCACGGTGGCCAGGGCGACGTCGTCGGGGTTGCGGGCGATGGCCTCGCGCAGGGCCTCGGGGTGGACGCGGCCGTAGGAGTCGACGGGCAGGTACTCGACCGTCGCGCCCTCGTGCTCGCCCAGCCAGTGCACGGCGTCCAGCACGGCGTGGTGCTCGACCGGGCTGGCCAGCACGCGGGTCCGGGCCGGGTCGGCGTCGCGGCGGGACCAGTACAGGCCCTTGACGGCCAGATTGTCGGCCTCGGTGCCGCCGGAGGTGAGGACTACCTCGCTGGGCCGTGCGCCCAGCGCTTCCGCGAGGGTCTCGCGGGACTCCTCGACCGTGCGGCGTGCCTGCCGGCCGGATGCGTGGAGGGAAGAGGCGTTGCCCGTGATGCTCAACCGGGCGGTGAATTCCTCTGCCGCCTCCGGGAGCATCGGGGTCGTCGCGGCGTGGTCGAGGTAAGCCATGGTGAGGTGATTCTACGGCTCCCTCGCGGGCGGCCTCGGCCCCGAGTCCCGGCACTCGGCCCGGCCGCGGCGGGTGCCGTCCGTCAGGGGCGCCTCGTGCCTGGGCCCCGGTGGCGGCACAGCCGGCCGGGCCCGCCCGCACCGGTCGGTGTGGGCCGGCCTCACAGGCTCCAGGAAACCGTCCCCGAGATCTCCATCGCCGTCACCAGGACCGCCAGGTCGGCGACGCCCAGGGCCAGGCCCAGGTAGGCCCGGCCGCGGCGGGACGTGCCGCGCCAGAGGGCCACCGCCGCCAGCGCGATGGCGATCGGGCCGAGGAAGAGGTTGAGGACTAGCAGGCCGAGGAGGCCGAGGATGAAGGACGCGACGGCCATGCCGTCGGCGTCGCGCGTGCGCGAACGGATGTCGGTGCGGCTCGGGGCCGGTGCGGTGAGGTGCAGCATGGCTCTCAGCTCCTGATGTCCTTCCGGTGGGTCAGTTGGCCGAGGTGCGGCGACGGCGGCCGTGACGCTCGCGGATCGCGAAGATGCCGAGCCAGACGGCGATGACGGCGGCCAGGACGGCGGTGACGCCCAGCGGTGCGTGGGCGACGGTGCCCAGCACCACACCGAGCAGCATGAGTGCGGCGACGAGGAACAGCATGGGATCAGATCCCCCCTCCGGGATGCTCTCGTGTTCAGCCGGTGTGAAATTTGAGTGAACAGTTGTAGTAACAGTTGTTCACTGACTTCGAGTCTAGCGCGTCCTACGGCTTTTCAATTCCAGAGAACAGTTGTTAACTGATGACATGAGTCACACCCTCGGCATCCGGCAGGCCCAGAAGCAGAAGACCCGGCAGGCGTTCCTCGACGCGGCGCTCGCACTGCTCGAGGAACAGAGCCTGAGCAGCCTGGGCCTGCGCGAGGTCGCCCGGGCCGTCGGTGTCGCCCCGACGGCCTTCTACCGGCACTTCCGCTCGACCGCCGACCTCGGTGTGGCACTGGTCGACGAGGCGCTGGGCAGCCTGCATCCGATGGTGCGGACGACGGTGTCCACCACGGGCGACAGTGAGGAACGCATCTCGCGCGCCATCGAGCTGATCGCCCGTCATGTGGACGCGTACCCCGCACACGTCCGGTTTATCGCCCGTGAGCGACATGGCGGAGTCCAGCCGGTGCGCGAGGCCATCCGGGCCCAACTGGTCCGGTTCGCCGAGGAGGTGAAGGCCGAGCTGGCCAAGGACCCGGAGGCGGCGGGCTGGAGCGACGACGACCTGCTGATGCTCGCCCACCTCTACGTCGACCAGATGCTCATCACCGCGTCCTTGTTCCTGGAGGCACTGGAGGCCCCGGCGGAGGAGCGGGAAAGGGTGACGCAGCTCGCCACCCGCCAGCTGCGGCTCATCACCATCGGCCGCGGTCACTGGCTGGACTGAGCCGCCGTACGTGCGCCTGTCGGCCATGTTGCGCGATCAGGTGGCCGCCCGGTCCGCGCCCTCGTACAGGGCCGTGACCGAGCGGGCCCCGGCCAGCAGTTCCGCGCGCGCCTCCGGCGGGGCCAGGACCTCCACCCGGTCGGAGAAGGCGAGGAGCTGGCGTACGGCGCGGAGCGACGGGCAGACCAGGCGGACCGTGGCCCACTCGCCGGCGCCGTCGTCGTCGGGGAGAGCGGTCAGTCGTGAGGCCGTCATCCGCTGGAACATGTCGAGGAACTCGCGCCGCACCCGGACGGTGACCTCGACGCCGCCTTCCCGGTCCTCCACCTGCCGGCGCAGCACCTCCCAGGCGTCGGCGAGTTCGACCCCGGGCCGGCGCCGTACGGGCTCGTCCAGCAGCCGGGCGCTGCGCACCCGGTCGGCGCGGAACAGCCGGGGCCGGCCACTGCGGTCGGCGACCAGGTACCAGACCCCGGCCTTGGCGACCAGGCCGTAAGGGTCCACGGTGTAGGTCCGCGGCTCCCGCTCGCCGCTGTGCCGGTAGCGCAGCCGGAGGCGCCGGTCGGAGAACACGGCGTCCTGCAGCACCTGGAGGTCGACGGCCTGCTGCGGGCCGCTCATCCAGCGGGTGGCGTCGACCAGGATGCGCCGGCTGGTCACCTCGGCGGCGGGCCGGTACGGCGCCGGCAGCGCTGCCATCACCTTGCGCAGGGCGGAGCCGAGGGCGGCGTCGAGACCGAGCGCCGCATGGGCGCCCTGCGCGGCGAGGATGAACAGGGCCCGGGACTCGTCGGCGGTGAGCCCGGTGACGTCGGTGCGGAAACCGGCGAGGAGTTCGATGCCGCCGTGCCGGCCGCGCTCGGCGTACACCGGGACGCCGGAGGCGGACAGCGCCTCGATGTCCCGGTAGATGGTGCGGACCGACACCTCCAGCCGGGCGGCGAGTTCGTGCGCGGGGACGCGGCCCCGGGTCTGCAGGAGCAGCAGGATCGACAGCAGGCGGTCGGACTTCACCCCGTCAGAATCCCGCCCCCGCGGAGACCGAGGCAAATGCTGACGGAAGTTGTCAGGTTATCTCGGCACCCTTGCCGCATCACCCACCCGCGTCACCCACGAGGAAGAGGCATCCATGACCACCACCGGCTTCACCGACCCGCGCCCCGTCTACACCCGTGCCACCGAGCAGGCGGCGGCGCTCGTCAAGACGGTGCGCCCCGATCAGCTCGACGGCCCCACGCCCTGTACCGAGTTCGACGTCCGCGCCCTGCTGGGGCACATCGTCGGCGGCACCCGGCGCATCGCCGTGGTCGGCGAGGGCGGCGACGGACTCGCCGTGCAGCCGACCGCCGAGGGCATCGCGGACGACGGCTGGGCGGCGGCCTACGACGAGGTGCGCGTGCGCGTCCTGAAGGCCTGGGAGAGCGACGAGCGGATGACGACCCCGGTGCGCGTGCCCTGGGGCGAGGTCCCCGGCCACGCGGCGTTGTCGGGCTATGTCATGGAGATCGTCACCCACACCTGGGACCTCGCCGAGGCGGTCGGCCACCCGCACGAACTCGATCCGGAGCTGGCCGAGTTCGCCCTGGCCACCGCCCGCCGGGTGCTGCCTGACTCGCGGCCCCGCGACGAGGAGACCCCCTTCGGCGACCGGCGCGAGGCACGCGAGGGGGCCGGCGCCTACGAGAGGCTGGCCGCCTGGCTGGGCCGCACCCCGCTCGGCCGGGCCTGAGACAGCCGCTGGGCCGGGCCGCAGCCGTGGCCGCCCGGCCGAGGCGGTCGCCGGGCCGGGACGGAGCCGTGGCCGGCCGGGGCCGCGGTCGGAGCCACGGTCGGCCCGGTCACCGGCTCCGCAGGCTTCCGTTCAGCCGAGCCTGACCCGGGCCAGCTGGCGGGACTGGGCGACCAGGCGGTCCTCGCTGTCCCAGACCTCGGCGTCCTCCTCCAGGAAGCCGCCGGCGAGGTTGCGGGTGGTGATCGACACGCGCAGCGGGCCGGGGGCCGGGCGGTGCCGGACGTGGACGGTGAGTTCCACGGTGGGCACCCAGCCCTTGAGGCCGATCTCGAAGGCGGTGGGCGGCAGGGCGTCCACCGTGAGGAGCAGCGACAGCGGATCGGCGTCACGGCCGTCGGCCAGGCCGAACCAGGCGCGCATCTCGCCCTTGCCGGAGGGCGCGCCGAGCGCCCAGCCGAGGGTCGCGGGATCCAGTTTGAGCATCAGGCGGTCGGTGATCGCGGAGCTGCCCGGAACGGGGGCCGGTGCGTCGTCGGGGCCGAAGCACTGCTCCAGCGGCGGGATCGCGGGCGGGGCGGCCGTCGTGCGGACGTCGTCCGGCAGGGCGGTGAGGTCGCCGTAGGAGGCGAGGACACGGATGCGTTCGACCTCGTTGCCCTCGTCGTCGTACTGGAGGAGCGAGGCCTGGCCGGTGGACAGGGTGCGGCCGGTGCGGACGGTCTCGGTGCGGACGACCGCCGGGCCGGGCTGCGAGGCGGTCAGGTAGTGCGCGGAGACGGTGAACGGGTCGGGATGCGGGAGGGTGTCCGCGAGCGCCCGGCCGAGCACGGCCAGCAGGTAGCCGCCGTTGACGGCGCTGATGATGGTCCAGCCGGCCGAGAGGTCGATGTCGTAGACGCCGGGCTCGCGCCGGGTGACCGCGGTGTCGCGGTCGAACTCGCTGTCACCGATCACGGCCCGCGACGGGGAGGGGGCGGAAGCTGCTTCTGGCATGCCTGAACGGTACAACAGCAAATTACTAAGCGGTAGCTTTTTGTGTTGCGGTCGGATGACGGGAACCGGCCACCGAGGTGAGGCTCCGGAAGTTTCTCGGTAAGTGTCCGGACACGTCCACAACCTGACGTCGCCGTTTTCCCTCTATGGGGACATGAGCCTCACCGGGACTGCGTTCCTCTACACGACCGTCGTGCTGTCCGTGATCGCCCTCATACTCCCGCTCGTCCTGTGGTCGCGGGTGCGCGGTCCGAGAGCGCTGCGGGCCGCGGCCCGGGTCGTGATGCTGCTGTTCGTCCAGGGCACGGCCGTCACGCTGGTCTTCGTCCTGGTCAACAACCAGAACAACCTGTACGACAACTGGGCCGATCTGCTCGGCACCGGGAACCACGTCCAGCGCGCCGCCGACCTCGGGCAGGACGGCACCGGCGGCATCTCGGTGAAACGTTTGCCCAAGGTCCGGCAGGCCTTCAGGGCGGCAGGGGGACCCGGGATGCACGCGGCCGGCGGAGTACGGGTCACCCAGGTCGAGGGCCGGGTCTCGGGCGTCAACGCCGAGGTCTACGTCTGGCTGCCGCCGCAGTACGACGACCCGGCCTACCGGCACAAGAAGTTCCCGGTGGTGGAGCTGCTGCCGGGCTACCCCGGTTCGGCGAAGGCCTGGTTCGGGTCGATGAAGACCCATGAGCAGCTGCTGCCGCTGATGAGGAGCGGTCAGGTGGCGCCGTTCATCCTGGTCGCCCCGCGCACCAACCTGCTGGCCGGCGTGGACACCGGCTGCGCCAACATCCCGGGCCAGGTCAACGCCGACAGCTGGCTCAGCATCGACGTGCCGAAGATGGTCACGGACAACTTCCGCGCCCTGCCGGCCCCCCGGGGCTGGGCGGTGGCCGGCTACTCGGCGGGCGCGCACTGCGCGGTCAAGCTGGCCGCGGCCCACCCCGACCGGTACCGGGCCGCGGTGAGCATGTCGGGCTACAACGACCCGATCGGCGAGCGCAACTCCCTCGCCGCCCAGAGCCCCGCCCTGCGCGCCGCGAACAACCCCTACCTGCTGCTGAAGAAGGCGGCCGTGCCCCCGCGGATCGCGGTGTACGCGTCCGGCGAGTCCGGCGACGGCTACCAGGCGGGTCTCGCCCTGGAGTCCATCGCCAAGGCGCCGACCACCGTGCACGTGGTGTTCCTGCCGCGCAGCGCGGGTGGGCACACCATGGCGCTGTGGCGGCCGCAGGTCCCCGCGGCGTTCCGCTGGCTGACGCTGCAGATGGGCCAGAACCAGGCCACGGGACAGGACGGCTCGCAGGCCGGGGCTACTCCTCGCTCACCGTCGACCGGCGGTTCCACGCGCGCGGCGCTCGCCAGTGGAACCGCATCGCGAGCAGGCGCAGCGCGAAGGCCGTGACGACCGCCAGCCCGCTGGTGAACGGGGTGAGGGCGTCGTAGCGGATGCACAGTACGACCATGGTGGCGCCGACGATCGCCGGAACCGCGTACAGGTCACGGTCCCAGCGCAGCAGCGAGGGCACCTCGTTGGCCAGGACGTCGCGGAGCACACCGCCGCCGACGGCGGTGGCGAGGCCCAGCGTCGCCGACGACGTCAGGCCGAGACCGAAGCTGTAGGCCTTGGTCGTACCGCTCACGCAGAACAGGCCGAGGCCCGCCGCGTCGAAGACGAGCACCGCGGCCTGGATGCGCTCCACGTGCGGGTGCAGGAAGAAGACGACGAGGGTGGCGAGCAGCGGGGTGAGGAAGTACCCGAGGTCGGTGAAGGCGGCCGGGGGCACGGCTCCGATCATCAGGTCGCGGAACAGCCCTCCGCCCAGCGCGGTCACCTCGGCGAGCACGGCGATGCCGAACACGTCGAAGTTCTTCCGGACGGCCAGCAGGGCGCCGGAGATCGCGAACACGAAGATCCCGATCAGATCGAGCGTGTGCTGGACGGAGGGACTGAAGAGTTGCTGGAGCTGCACCCTGCCATTCTTACCTGTCGGAGGGTGTGAACCTTACAAAGCCAGGCTCACAGGGCCGGTTTCCCTGGTGTGAAGAGCCACGTGTCGAAGAGATCGTCCAGCTGCTGTCCGCTGACGCGCTCGGCGAGGCGGACGAAGCCGGCGGTGTCCGCGTTGCCGTACCGGTGGAGCTTCGTCCAGGCGGGCAGCAGCCTGAAGAAGGCGGTGTCGCCGATCCGCTCGCGCAGCACCTGGAGCGTCATCGCGCCGCGCTGGTAGACGGCCGAGGCGAACATCGTGTCCCGCTGCGGGTCACCCGGCTCGATCTGCCAGAAGGGCGCGTCGGCGGGGCGGGCGTTGTAGGCGGCGAGGAAGGAGTCGTGGGCGGAGCGGGTGCCCTGGTGCTCGGCCCACAGCCACTGGGCGTAGCTCGCGAAACCCTCGTTGAGCCAGATGTCCTTCCACTGCGCCACGCTCACCGAGTCGCCGAACCACTGGTGGGCCAGCTCGTGCACGATCGTCGACTCGCTGCGCACCGCCGAGTAGGCGGGCTTGCTCTGCACCTCCAGCGAGAACCCGGCCTCGGGCATGTCGTCCACGATCGCGCCGGTCTCCTCGAACGGGTACGGCCCGAAGACCTGCGACCAGTAGTCGGTGGCGGCTGCGGTGACGGCGTACACGTCGACGCTGCTGCTGTTCTTCAGGACGGGGTCGACGGCCACGTAGACCGGGATGCCGCCGGGGGTCCGTCCGGTACGCACGTCGAACTTCCCGATGGTGGCCGTGGCAAGGTACGTCGCCATCGGCCTGCGCTCCCGCCAGTGGGTGTACGTCGAGCCGTTCCGGTCGTACGTCGACACGAGCCGGCCGTTGGAGACGGCGGTGAGGCCCTCGGGGGCCTTGATCCGGATGTCGTAGGTGGCCTTGTCGGAGGGGTGGTCGCTGGACGGGAACCAGGTGGAGGCGGCGTTGGGCTCACAGGCGACGAAGACGCCGTCGGCCGTCTTCATCCAGCCGTACGCGGAGCCGAACACGATGGGCCCGCCGAGGGGTTCCGGTATGCCGCCGTAGGTGACGGTCACCGTGAACTTCCGTCCTGCGTGCAGGCGGTGGCGCGGGGTGACGGTGACCTCGTCGCCGTCGCGGGTGAAGTCGGCGCGTCTGCCGTCGACCTCGACCCGCGTGATCTCCAGCCGCTGGAGGTCGAGGTCGAAGGAGGAGAGGGTACGGGTGGCGCGTGCGGTGAGGGTCGTACGGCCGTCGAGGCGGCCGGTGCCGGGGTCGTAGGCGACGTCGAGGTCGTAGTGGCGGGCGTCGAAGCCGCCGTTGCCCAGCTGGGGGAAGTAGGGATCGCCGATGCCGGGGGCGCCCGGGGCCGGGGCGGCGGTGGCGGCGATGACGAGTAAGGAGGCCGCCGCGGTGGCGAGGGTCCCCAGACGTGCCGAACGGGAGAGTGCCATGAGTCGTCCCTTTCGAGCATGTGCCGGTCAGTGACTGACACGGACGACTCTGCGCTCTCCCGTCCGGGCATGTACATGACTTTGCCCAGTCGTCATGTGCTACTTGTCGGTTGACTCCTGGGAGTCGTCGGTCGGCTCCTGGGAGCCGGCCTCGGCCTGACGGCCCGTCTCCTCCGCGGCAGCCTCCGGCTCCCCGGCAGCGCCCTCCGGCTCCCCGGCGGGAGCGTCGGCGGCGGCCCCGGTACCGGCGGCCGACTCCTCGGCAGCACCGTCGGCGTCGGCGACGGCTTTCCCGGTCGAGACCTTGGCACCGGGCCCGGTCTTCACCCCGGAAGCGGCTTCCTCGGCGACGGCCTCTTCGGCAGCCACGTCCTCCGAAGCGGAGGCCTCGGCCTTCACGGACGGCTCGGCCTTCTCAGACGCCTCGGCCTTCCCGGACGGCTGGGTGTCTGCGGAAGCCTCGGCCGCTTCGGAAACAGCCGCCTCTTCGGCGGCCGCCGGCTCCGTCTCCGTCGGAGCACCGTCGGTCGCCGCGTCCGGGACCAGTTCCGACGCCTTCTTCGCCGCCGACAGCAGGACCGTGTCCTGCGGGGCCTGGTCGGCGAAGTTCTCCGGGTGGTGGCAGGCGACCCGCTGACCCGGCTTCAGCTCCACGAGCTGCGGCTCGGTCGTCTTGCAGATCTGCGTCGCCTTCCAGCAGCGGGTGTGGAAGCGGCAGCCCGACGGCGGGGCGATCGGTGACGGGACGTCACCGCGGAGCAGGATGCGCTCGCTCTTGGCACCCCGGCGCTGCGGGTCCGGCACCGGCACCGCCGACATCAGCGCCTTGGTGTACGGGTGCATCGGCGCCTCGTACAGCGAGGTGCGGTCGGCGAGTTCGACGACCTTGCCGAGGTACATCACCGCGATCCGGTCCGAGACGTGCCGGACGACCGAGAGGTCGTGCGCGATGATCACGTAGGTCAGGCCCAGCTCCTGCTGGAGGTCGTCCATCAGGTTGACGACCTGGGCCTGGATCGACACGTCCAGCGCGGAGACCGGCTCGTCGGCCACCACCAGCTTCGGCTTCAGGGCGAGCGCGCGGGCGATGCCGATGCGCTGGCGCTGGCCGCCGGAGAACTCGTGCGGGTAGCGGTTGTAGTGCTCGGGGCTGAGGCCGACCAGTTCGAGGAGCCGCTGGACCTCCTTCTTCACCCCGCCCTCGGGCTCCACGCCCTGGAGCCGGAAAGGCGCCGAGACGATCGAGCCGATGGTGTGGCGGGGGTTCAGGGAGCCGTACGGGTCCTGGAAGATCATCTGGATGTCGCGGCGCAGCGGACGCATCTGCCCGGTCGACAGCCGCGTGATGTCCCGGCCCTCGAAGGTGATCTTCCCGCCGGTCGGGTCCTGGAGGCGGGTGATGACCCGGCCCATGGTCGACTTGCCGCAGCCCGACTCGCCGACCACGCCCAGGGTCTCGCCCTTGCGCACCTCGAAGTCGATGCCGTCGACGGCCTTCACCGCGCCGACCTGACGCTGGAGAATGCCCTTCTTGATCGGGAAGTGCTTGGTCAGGTTCTCGACCTTGAGCAGCACCTCGCGCTCGTCCGGAGCCGACGCCTGCTTCGGGACCACGGCCTCGGCGACGGTGTCCGTCTTCTTCGTCTCACTCACAGCTTCGGCGCAATCTCTTCGGTCCAGATCCGCCGGCGGTCCTCGGCCGAGAGGTGGCAGGCGGACCAGTGCCCGGTGCTCACCTGCTCCAGCTCGGGGCGCACCGTGCGGGTGACGTTCCCCTTGGGGATGTCCGCGTACGGGCAGCGCGGGTTGAAGGCACAGCCCGAGGGGACGTTGATGAGGCTCGGCGGCGAGCCCTTGACCGGGATGAGCCGTTCGGAGGTCTCGCGGTCGATGCGGGGCATCGAGCCGAGCAGACCCCAGGTGTAGGGGTGCTGCGGCTGCTCGAAGACCTCGTCGGCCGGACCGCGCTCCACGCACCGGCCGCCGTACATCACGAGGACGTCGTCGGCGATCTCGGCGACCACACCGAGGTCGTGAGTGATCATGATGACCGCGGAGCCGAACTCCTTCTGCAGGTCGCGGATCAGATCGAGGATCTGCGCCTGGACGGTCACGTCGAGGGCGGTGGTCGGCTCGTCCGCGATGAGCAGCTCGGGGTTGTTCACCAGCGCCATGGCGATCATGGCGCGCTGGCGCATACCGCCGGAGAACTCGTGCGGGTAGCCGTCGACACGCTTGGCCGGCTCGGGGATGCCGACACGGTCGAGCATCTCGATGGCGCGGGTGCGGGCGACCTTCTTGCTGACGTCGTGGTGCACCCGGTAGGCCTCGACGATCTGGTCGCCGACCTTGTAGTAGGGGTGCATCGCGGACAGCGGGTCCTGGAAGATCATCGCCATGTCACGGCCGCGGAGCTTGCGCACCTCGCTCGGGGCGGCGGAGACCAGTTCCTTGCCGTCCAGCCAGATCTCGCCGGACATCTGCACGTTCTTGCCGCGGGTGCCGAGCCGGTGCAGGCCCATGATGGCCAGCGAGGTGACGGACTTGCCGGAACCGGACTCGCCGACGATGGCGAGGGTCTTGCCCTTCTCCAGCGAGAAGCTGACCCCGTCGACGGACTTGACCAGGCCGTCGTCGGTCGGGAAGTGCACCTTGAGGTCGCGGACCTCCAGGAAGGCTTCGGGTGCCGGGCGGCCGGAGGTGGGCTCCCCCACTGCGGCGCCGGTCTTGGAGAGTTCGGTCACGAGAGCCTCACCCGCGGGTCGGCGGCGGCGTAGAGCACGTCCACCACAAGGTTTGCGATCACGACGAAGAAGGCGGCGAGCAGGGTCACGCCGAGGATCTTGGGCAGGTCGTTGTCGGTGATGCCCTGCACCGCGTACTGGCCGATGCCGTGCAGCGAGAACACCGACTCCGTGATCACGGCACCGCCGAGCAGGAGGCCGATGTCCATGCCGAAGACCGTGACGATCGGGGTGAGGGCGGCGCGCAGTCCGTGTCTGGTGATGACGGTGCGCTCCCGCAGGCCCTTGGCGCGGGCCGTGCGGATGAAGTCCTCGTTCATCGTCTCCAGCATGCCCGAGCGGGTGAGCCGGGCGTAGATGGCGGAGTACAGCAGGGCGAGCGAACACCACGCCGGGATGAGGGTGTTGGCCCACTGCGACGGGTTCTCCGTGAGCGGCACGTAGTCGTCGCCGAAGATCGGCCACTGGTACCTGAAGAGCAGGATCGCCAGGTTGCCGGTGAAGAACATGGGCAGCGAGACGCCGGTGAGCGCGATGCCCATGAAGGCGCGGTCGAGGACCGAGCGCGGCTTCAGCGCGGAGATGACACCGGCGATCACACCGGAGACCAGCCACAGCACGGCGGCGCCCGCGGCGAGCGAGAGGGTGATCGGAAGGCGGGAGGTCAGCTCCGGCCACACTGCCTGGTGGTTCTTGAAGGAGTAACCGAAGCAGGGTGCGTCGCAGTGCACCGTGGTGGGACCGATGCTGTAGTCGGCGCCGGCCACGATCCCCTTGATGAAGTGCCAGTACTGGACGTAGACGGGCTGGTCCAGACCGAGGTTGTGCTTGACCGCGGCGATGTCCGCCTTCGACGGGCTCTTGCCGATGTACTGCTGCGCCAGCTGGTCCGCTGTCTGGCCGGCGAGCCGTGGCAGCAGGAAGAAGATGGCAAAGGTGACCGCGGAGACGACCAGCAGCAGGATCACTGCCGCGAACGTCCGGCGGAGGATGTACGAGATCACGGGGACCGGCGCTGGTGCCCGCGGGCCGCGAAGCCCGCGGGCACCAATGCCTTCACCTGCCTTCCGGGGCTGCTACTTCGACGCGACGCCGATGTTGAGGTAGTCGTACTGACCGCTGAAGGCCGCCGTGGAGACCAGGTTGGTGTAGTTCTGCGGTCGGGCGAGCAGGACCTTGAAGTAGGTCAGCGGGACCAGGACGGCGTCGTCCATGGTCTTCTTGTCGATCTGCGTGTAGAGGCTGTTGCGCTCGGTGGTGTCCTGAGTGCCGATCGCCTTGCCCAGCAGAGCGTTGACGTCCTTGTTGTCGTACTGCGACAGGTTGGTGTTACCGGACTGGCTGATCGCCTTGCCGTTCAGGATCTGCTGCAGGAAGCCGTAGCCGGAGGGCCAGTCGGCGCCCCACTGCATCATGATCAGACCGAGGTTCTGCTTCTCGGTGAACTTCGGCACACCCGCGTAGTCGGTGAAGTACTTACCGGACGGGTACTGCTTCAGGCTGGCGTTGATGCCGACCTTCTTCAGCGAGTTGATGATCGCCGTGGCGGCGTCGATCTCCTGCGGACGGTCCGAGCGGGCCGAGATGTTGGTGGAGATCGACGACTTGCCGCAGGCCTTCAGCTGCTCCTTGGCCTTGGCGACGTCGCCCTTGTTGCCGGAGGTCGCGTAGGCGTCCGACTTCGCGTAGCCCGGGATGTCCGGCGGCAGCACGGTGGAGGCGATCTCACCGCGGATCGGGCCGCCCTCGGCGGTCTGCACGGAGACCTTGTCGATGGCGTACTGCACGGCCTTGCGGCACTCGATCTTGTCGAACGGCGCGACCTTGGTGTTGATCGCCATGTAGACGAGACGGCCACCGAAGGTGTTGTCGGTGCCGGCCTTCTTGTCCGGGTCGGTGACGACCTCGGCCTGGGTGGAGGCCTGGACACCGGCACCGGCCAGGTCGATCGCCTTGCCGGCGAGGACGTCCTGGTCGATCGTCTCCGGGTTGACCTTCAGCTTCACGACGATCTTGTCCGGCAGCTGCTTGCGCAGCGGGTCGCTCTTCGCGTCCCAGTTCTCGTTGCGCACCAGGACGGCCTGCTTGCCGTCCTCGTAGCTCTGGAACTTGTAGGAGCCGGAGGACACGATGCTCTTGACGTAGTCGACGCCCTTGTCCTTCGCCTGGGGCACCGGCGCCGTCTGCGGGGCGGCGACCAGGTAGTCGAACTCCTGGAAGGCCTGCTTCAGGTGGAAGACGATCGTGGTGTCGTCCGGCGTCTGGATGGAGGACAGACCCTTGGCGCTCTTGTCCTTGTACGGGCCCTTGTACTTGTCGCCGTCGGCCATGAACTGCTGGAAGTAGTTCGGGCCGAGGGAGAGCACGTCACGCGCGAAGTTGGAACGCTCGACGGCGTACTTGACGTCCTTCGAGGTGATCGGCGAGCCGTCCTCGTACTTCAGGCCCGGACGCAGCTTGTACGTCCAGGTCTTGCCGCCGTCGCTCGGGACGCCCTTGCTCGCCGCGAGGTCCGGGACCAGGGTGTTGCCCTCTTCGCCGGCGCCCGGCTTGAAGGTCATCAGCGGGCGGGCCCACAGCCGGCTGAGGTTGTACATGTACGCGTAGTAGGTGTTGCCCGGGTCGAACGAGTCCGGGACGTCGGACAGCTCGTAGGTGAGCGTCCCGCCCTTCTTGTCCGACGCGTTGACGACGCCCTTGGTCGCGGCGTTGGCCCCGGCCGACTTGGTGCCGTTCTCGTTCTTGTTGTCATCGGCCTTGCTGCAGCCTGCAAGAAGCAGGCTGGCGGAGCCGATGGCCGCGATCGCGGCCAGCGCTGACCTTCGCATGATGGGCGCTTTCCCCTCCATTGTCGGAAACTTTTCGGGCTCTCTGCGGCCGGTGTCAGCGGCTGCGCGGGTCGAGAGCATCGCGGAGACCGTCACCGAGCAGGTTGAACGCAAGGACGGTCACGAAGATGGCGAGTCCGGGGACGATCATGTACGTGGGGTCGACCTTGTAGTAGGTGACCGCCTCGCGGAGCATGCCGCCCCAGGACGCCTGCGGGGGCTGGATGCCGACGCCGAGGAAGCTCAGGGACGCCTCGAAGAGGATGTTGGTCGGGATGAGCAGCGTCGAGTAGACGATGATCGGGCCGACCAGGTTGGGCATCAGCTCACGGAACAGGATGTACGGCGCCTTGGCACCCATGCCCCGGGAGGCGTCGACGAACTCGCGCTCGCGCAGGGCGAGGGTCTGGCCGCGCACGATCCGGCCCAGGTACGGCCAGTTGAAGAAGCCGATGACGAAGATGAGCACGCTCAGGTGGAGCGGCAGTCCGTTGAGGCCGAAGGCGCCGCCCTGGAGCGTGGCGGAGATGGAGATGGCGAACAGCAGGAGAGGGAAGGCGAGGAACGTGTCCATCAGCCGGCTGATGATCGAGTCGACCCGCCCGCCGTAGTAGCCCGCGACGACACCCATGATCGCGCCGATGACGTTGGACAGGACGGTGGCGCCGAAGGCGACCACCAGCGACACCCAGGAACCCTCCAGGACACGGGTGGCGATGTCCCGGCCGAACTTCGGGTCCACGCCGAGCGGGTGGTCCGCGCTCATGCCGCCCAGACTGCCCTTGGGCAGCGAGGTGTTGGGGTCGATCAGGTCCTGGTTGAAGGCGTTGGGGTCGAGGCCGAAGGCGGCCTGCAGGGGGCGCGAGAGGATCGCGAGGAGGATCAGCAGGAGCACGATGACGCCGCCCGCGACGGCGACTCTGTCCTTCTTGAACCGGGTCCAGGCGATCTGGCCCAGGGAACGACCCTCGATCTGCCCCTTACCGGCACCCTCCAGCACAGCTTCCGGCTGTGCCTCGGCTGCTGCCCCGGTGGTCTCGATCGGTGCGGTCACGGTGAGCGACCCCTCTCGCCGGTGGTGACCGGCCTGCGCCTGCCGCGGATTGCGGCTTTGTCGACTTGCCATCGATCACGAGGTCTCGGCCTCGCGTCTGAGTCGCGAGTCTTCAGCGTGGCTGCGATCACCCGCCAGATGTGACGGCGAAAGTATGCGCAACCGTGATGCAGTACAGGGGATTCCGTTATCCGAACAGTGGGTAACGCCCCTCGGACATGTGCCGGTTGCGGCGGAATGGCGAATTTGCGCCGTTCGGAACACGGGGCCGGGATCTACGCGCGCAGAAGTGTGTCGCCCGTGTAAATTCTCCGCCTCGGCCTCAAGAGGCCCTCCGTACGGGCGGGTTGATCAGTAACCGCCGTGCACCGGCGGGTAGCCGTAGCCGGCCGCCGGGGCCTGTGGCGACGCGGGGACCTGGAGCTGGGGCTGCGGCGCGGCGGCATGGGCCTCACGGTCGTAGAAGGGACGCGCGTTGACGCGCATCCACATCACCACCGGGTCGTAGTCGTCCGTCATCGCGACCGTCGACACCGGCAGTCCCTCCGGGACCGCGCCGACGGACTGCTGCATCATCGCGCGCACCGAGTCGACCGCGGCGGGTGAGGTGTCGTACACGTCCAGACCGATGGCGAGGTACGGCGCCCCGAGCGCCGGCTGCACCCAGGCGCGGCGCAGGGAGCGCAGGGCAGGGGTGCGGTGGGCGTTCTGTGCGAGCAGGGCGTAGAACTGCGGGATCTCGATGCCGGGCTCCGACAGCCGGAGCGGGCCGGCGGGCTGGCGGTCCAGGCCGGTGGCGATGCGGCGCAGGTCCAGCCAGGGGATGCCGACGCCGCCGCCCGGGGCGTGCGGGTTGAGCCAGAGGCCGTAGTGGTCCGGGTAGAGGGTGCGGGCCACGTCCAGGCCGTCGGCCACTTCGTAGGAGCGGTTCCAGCCGCTGGCCGACAGTTCCTGGGCGGAGGTGACGCAGGGGGCGTAGTGGACGCCGTCCACCTCCATGTCCCCGTACTGGGCGTCCGGGGAGCCGGCCTGGCCGTGCCACAGGAGCATCCAGATCTGGCCGGAGGAAGGGGTGACGAGGGCACGGAGCAGGGCCTCGTAGGCGTCGTAGCGTCCGGGCGTGACCTGGCGCAGCATGTGCTCGACGCTGCCGCTGTGGCTCGCGCTCACCTGTCGTGCCCTTCCTTGTCAGTGCCCCGCGTTCAAGGACAGCTTAAGCGCCTGGCAGCTCGGGACTTCATCCCGTGCGCGGATGCGGGTGCTCGTGGCTTGTCGCGCCCCCGCGGCGCATCCGCATACCGGACACGGCCTCGCGCCCCTCGGCGCGTTCAGTGACCGTATTGACAGAAGGGGCGGACGTTGGCCTTCAGCCAGTGGCCCACCGGGTCGTCGGCCACATCGAGCAGGACCAGGTTGACCGGCCATTTGACCGGGACTTTACCGAGGGCCCGGCCCAGGGCCTCCAGGGGCAGGGCGCGCAGGTCGCCCTCCCACCGGGAGAGTTCGACGCCCACGAACATCACCGGGTCGGCCGTCTCGATGGCGGCGAGACAGCGACGGGCGGTCAGGACCACGCCCGTGCCGGCGAACTCGGCCGAGGCGGCGGCGAGGAAGTCGACCGGGTCGTCCTGCCAGTCGGGCTCGAAGAGCCGGACCCGGCCGCCGGTGCCGGGACCGTCGAGCGGGGTGCGCCCCGCGCGGCACAGCTCGGCCACCGCTTCGGGCGGCAGCGGTATGCCGACGACGCCGCCGGGGTTCACGGCGATGCCCGCCTGTGGCGGCAGGCCCTGCGCGAACTCCACGGCGGGGGCGATGGTGTACGACATGTGGGAGCCGGCCGCCTGACGCAGTTGCTCCTCGGAGCTGAACACCGGGACGTACACCTGGCCCTCGATGTCGAGGGTGGGCAGGTCGAGCGGGCCGCTGTCCGGGCCGCCGCCGCCCGGCAGCGGGATCCACAGGAAGCTGCGGCCGAGCACCTCGACGATCCGGCCGCCCGCCGAGGGGACGCCGAGGGAGGCCGACAGCACCTCCTCCAGCTCGTTGCCGGGCCAACCGCCGTGCGGGTGGGGGTGTGCCTGTGCCGGGAAGTCCGCGGGAAGGTCCGCCGGGAAGTCCATCTGCCTACCGCCTGCTGGTCATCACTGCTGTGAGCAAGAAGGCTAGCGGGTGACTGTGACAACGCCTCACCGAGTGAAGCCCACGCGGCTCAGGGCGCCTGCCGCGTCCCGGTCCAGCAGCACCGCCGAACCGCAGCCGGCGGGCAGCTCGCCCTTCTCCACCGCGCGCAGCAGCCGGTCGGTCGCACGGCGGTGCCGGCGGAAGGCGTAGCGGGACACACCCCGGCCGCGCTCGTGCTGGCCCTGCCGGGCCGTCTCGGCAGTCACGTCGAGCAGGAGGAGGTGCAGGGTGCTGCCGCGGCGGCGGGCCTCGCGGGCCAGCCAGGCGCGCACCCAGGACTGGGTGCCGCAGTCGTGGACCACGACGCCCTCGCCGGTGCGCAGGGCCCGGCGCAGTCCGGCGTAGTGGGCGAGGCGGACCAGCGGGCGGTACAGCGCGTAGGGGAGCCGGCGGGGGACACGGGCGTCCCAGCGGTCGCGGGTGTCCTGGGAGTCGATCCGGTGGCCGGTGACCGCGCGGTGCATGAGGGTGGACTTGCCGCTGCCGGGCAGACCGGTGATCACCACCAGGTCGCCGGCGCCGAAGAGCAGGGCGTGCGGGCTGCGGCCGGCGCGGGCGCGCAGGTCGCGGACGACCGGCGCGGGCCGGGCCGCGCAGCGCTCGCGTGCCGGGGCGGAGGGCTGCTTCGGCACCGCGATGCCGGCGTTCGTGGCGTAGGCCGAGGTCCTGTTCACCGTGATCGTCCTCCCCAATGGGCTCGGTCATCCCCATGCCCCTTGTATGTAAAGAGAAGGTAATGGGCAACGGTAGGGGGTTCGTGCGCGTAGTGCCACAGCTCGGTTACAGATGCGGGGCCCTGACGCGTGGGGGCGCGGCATGCAATGATGTGGCCGCCAACTGCATACCGGCCGTTTGAATCCGCGCGGGAGAGTTCCCAGCAGCCTTCGCTGGGGCGCCGAAGGAGCAAGTCCCTCCCTTGAATCTCTCAGGCCCCGTTACCGCGCGGGCGAGGCACATCTGAAAAGCGGGCCGCTGTGTCAGCGGCTCCACCCAAGGTGCAAGCCGTGATCGTCCCTGTGGCGGTCTCGGCGAACCTCTCAGGTTCCGATGACAGATGGGGAGGAAGTTCCTCGCCCTCCCCACGCCCGGCTGCGCTCGCGCGGGGGGACCCCATGTCTGCCCTGGGAGACGACCGACCGATGAGCAGTACCGAACTCCGCCACACCGCGCTCGATGCCGTGCATCGTTCGCTGGGCGCGACGATGACCGACTTCGCCGGCTGGGACATGCCCCTGCGCTACGGCTCCGAACGCGACGAGCACCTCGCCGTGCGGACGAAGGCCGGTCTCTTCGATCTGTCCCACATGGGCGAGATCACCGTCACCGGCGCCGGGGCCGCCGCCCTCCTGAACTTCGCCCTGGTCGGCAACATCGCCTCCGTCGGCGTCGGGCGTGCCCGCTACACCATGATCTGCCAGGCCGACGGCGGCATCCTGGACGACCTGATCGTCTACCGCCTCGCCGAGACCGAGTACATGGTCGTGGCCAACGCCTCCAACGCCCAGGTCGTGCTGGACGCGCTGACCGAGCGCGCCGCCGGCTTCGACGCCGAGGTCCGCGACGACCGGGACGCCTACGCGCTGCTCGCGGTGCAGGGCCCGGAGTCCCCCGGGATCCTGAAGTCCCTCACCGACGCCGACCTGGACGGTCTGAAGTACTACGCCGGCCTGCCCGGCACCGTCGCCGGCGTCCCGGCGCTGATCGCCCGCACCGGCTACACCGGCGAGGACGGCTTCGAGCTGTTCGTGAAGCCGGAGCACGCCGTGGAACTGTGGCAGGCGCTGACCAAGGCCGGCGAAGGCGTCGGCCTGGTCCCGTGCGGTCTGTCCTGCCGGGACACGCTGCGCCTGGAGGCGGGCATGCCGCTGTACGGGCACGAGCTGACCACCGGGCTGACCCCCTTCGACGCCGGCCTCGGCCGCGTGGTGAAGTTCGAGAAGGAGGGCGACTTCGTCGGGCGCGAGGCGCTCGCGCAGGCCGCCGAGCGGGCCGCTTCCGAGCCCCCGCGGGTCCTGGTCGGCCTGGTCGCCGAGGGCCGCCGGGTGCCGCGCGCCGGGTACACCGTCGTCGCCGGCGGCACGGTGATCGGCGAGGTCACCTCGGGCGCCCCCTCCCCCACCCTGGGCAAGCCGATCGCCATGGCGTACGTCGACGCGGCGCACGCGGCCCCGGGCTCCGAGGGCGTCGGCGTGGACATCCGGGGCAGCCACGAGCCGTACGAGGTCGTGGCTCTGCCGTTCTACAAGCGCCAGAAGTAGACACTGGGCGCGGAACGTCCCCGTGACGTGACCCTGCGCACACATCCGCTGCTCACAAGCAGTTCCAGCAGTCCCCCCTTCACCACCACTCCCGCGCGTACAGGAGAATTCAGGCCATGAGCAACCCCCAGCAGCTGCGCTACAGCAAGGAGCACGAGTGGCTGTCGGGCGCCGCGGACGGCGTCTCGACGGTCGGCATCACGGAGCACGCGGCCAACGCGCTCGGCGATGTCGTCTTCGTCCAGCTCCCCGAGGTCGGCTCCACGGTGTCCGCGGGCGAGACCTGCGGCGAGCTGGAGTCGACCAAGTCGGTCTCCGACCTGTACTCGCCGGTGTCCGGTGAGATCACCGAGGTCAACGAGGACGTCGTCAACGACCCGTCGCTGGTGAACTCCGCCCCCTTCGAGGGCGGCTGGCTGTTCAAGGTGCGCGTCACGGAGGAGCCTGCCGAGCTGCTCTCCGCCGACGAGTACACCGCCTTCACCGCCGGCTGAGGAGTCGTAGCCCCATGACTGTCCTGAACACGCCCCTGCATGAGCTGGACCCGGAGATCGCCGCCGCGGTCGACGCCGAGCTGAACCGCCAGCAGTCCACGCTGGAGATGATCGCGTCCGAGAACTTCGCGCCGCTCGCGGTGATGGAGGCCCAGGGCTCGGTCCTCACCAACAAGTACGCCGAGGGCTACCCGGGCCGCCGTTACTACGGCGGCTGCGAGCACGTCGACGTCGCCGAGCAGATCGCCATCGACCGGATCAAGGAGCTGTTCGGCGCCGAGTACGCCAACGTGCAGCCCCACTCCGGCGCCTCCGCGAACCAGGCGGCCCTGTTCGCGCTGGCCCAGCCCGGGGACACCATCCTCGGCCTGGACCTCGCCCACGGCGGTCACCTGACCCACGGCATGCGGCTGAACTTCTCCGGCAAGCAGTTCGACGTGGTGGCCTACCACGTGGACGAGGCGACCGGCCTGGTCGACATGGCCGAGGTCGAGCGGCTCGCCAAGGAGCACCGCCCGAAGGTGATCATCGCGGGCTGGTCGGCGTACCCGCGGCAGCTGGACTTCGCCGAGTTCCGCCGGATCGCCGACGAGGTCGAGGCGTACCTGTGGGTCGACATGGCGCACTTCGCCGGCCTGGTCGCCGCCGGGCTGCACCCGAACCCGGTGGAGCACGCGCACGTCGTCACCTCGACCACCCACAAGACGCTGGGCGGCCCGCGCGGCGGCATCATCCTGGCCAAGAAGGACTTCGCGAAGAAGCTGAACTCCTCCGTCTTCCCCGGCTTCCAGGGCGGTCCCCTGGAGCACGTGATCGCGGCGAAGGCGGTCTCCTTCAAGGTCGCCGCCTCGGAGGACTTCAAGGAGCGCCAGCAGCGTACGGTGGAGGGTGCCCGCATCCTCGCCGAGCGGCTGACCGCACCGGACGCCCGTGAGGCCGGGATCAACGTGCTGTCCGGCGGCACGGACGTGCACCTGATCCTGGTGGATCTGCGTGCGTCCGAGCTGGACGGGCAGCAGGCCGAGGACCGGCTCCACGAGGTCGGGATCACGGTCAACCGCAACGCGGTGCCGAACGACCCCCGCCCGCCGATGGTCACCTCGGGCCTGCGCATCGGTACGCCCGCCCTCGCCACCCGCGGCTTCACGGCCGAGGACTTCGCCGAGGTCGCGGACGTGATCGCGGCGGCGCTGAAGCCGTCCTACGACGCGGAGGGCCTGAAGGCGCGTGTGAAGGCGCTCGCCGACAAGCACCCGCTGTACCCGGGTCTGAACAAGTAAGTCACCTTTCGCGGGGCACCGCGCACACTGGAAGTAACAGCGTGCGCGGTGCCCGCGCCCCTGTACCAGCCCTTTGCACCACCTTTTGCACCACCGTATTGAGGAGTCACCCGTGGCCATCTCGGTCTTCGACCTGTTCTCGATCGGCATCGGCCCGTCCAGCTCCCACACGGTCGGCCCGATGCGCGCGGCGCGCATGTTCGCCCGCCGGCTGCGCAACGAGGACCTGCTCGGGTCCGTCGCGTCCCTGCGCTGCGAGCTGTACGGCTCGCTGGGCGCGACCGGCCATGGCCACGGCACCCCGAAGGCGGTGCTGCTCGGCCTGGAGGGCGCCTCGCCGCGCACGGTGGACGTGGAGACGGCCGACGAGCGGGTGGAGGGCATCAAGGCGTCAGGCCGTCTGAACGTGCTCGGCGAGCACGAGATAGCGTTCTCGTTCGACGACGACCTGGTCCTGCACCGCCGCAAGGCCCTGCCGTACCACGCCAACGGCATGACGGTATGGGCGTTCGACGCCTCGGGTGCCGAGCTGCTGTCGAAGACGTACTACTCGGTCGGCGGCGGCTTCGTCGTGGACGAGGACGCGGTGGGCGCGGACCGCATCAAGCTCGACGACACGGTCCTGAAGTACCCCTTCCGCACGGGCGACGAGCTGCTGCGCCTGACCAAGGAGACGGGCCTGTCCATCTCCTCGCTGATGCTGGAGAACGAGCGGGCCTGGCGCACCGAGGAGGAGATCCGCGCCGGTCTGCTGGAGATCTGGCGGGTGATGCGCGAGTGCGTGCAGCGCGGCATGTCCCGTGAGGGCATCCTGCCGGGCGGCCTCAGGGTCCGGCGCCGCGCGGCCGTCTCGGCCCGCCAGCTGCGCGCCGAGGGTGACGCGCTGGCGCACGCCATGGAGTGGATCACGCTCTACGCGATGGCCGTGAACGAGGAGAACGCGGCCGGCGGCCGCGTGGTGACGGCCCCCACCAACGGCGCGGCCGGCATCATCCCGGCGGTCCTGCACTACTACATCAACTTCGTGCCCGGCGCCGACGAGGACGGTGTCGTCCGCTTCCTGCTCGCCGCGGGCGCGATCGGCATGCTCTTCAAGGAGAACGCCTCCATCTCCGGCGCCGAGGTCGGCTGCCAGGGCGAGGTCGGCTCCGCCTGCTCCATGGCCGCGGGTGCCCTCGCCGAGGTGCTCGGCGGCTCCCCCGAACAGGTGGAGAACGCGGCCGAGATCGGCATGGAGCACAACCTGGGCCTGACCTGCGACCCCGTCGGGGGCCTGGTACAGATCCCGTGCATCGAGCGCAACGGCATGGCCGCGGTGAAGGCGGTCACGGCCGCGAAGATGGCGATGCGCGGCGACGGTTCGCACAAGGTGTCCCTGGACAAGGTCATCAAGACCATGAAGGACACCGGCGCGGACATGAGCGTGAAGTACAAGGAGACGGCGCGGGGCGGCCTCGCGGTCAACATCATCGAGTGCTGAACAGCGAGGGCCGACCGGCGATCACCGAGGAGGGGGCGGACTGTGCACGCGGTGGTGGCGGAGGTCTGGCGCGGCGACTTCCTGGAGTCGGTGCACCACGGCACGGTCCACGCGACCGGTCCGCGGGGGCGGACCGTGCTGAGCGTCGGTGAGGCGGACCGCCCGATGTACCCGCGGTCGGCCAACAAGCCGCTCCAGGCACTCGGCATGCTGCGCGCCGGCCTCGCCCTGGACGGCGAACTGCTGGCACTGGCCTGCGCCAGCCACTCCGGCGAAGCCTTCCACCTCGACGGCGTGCGCAGGATCCTCGACGGGGCCGGACTGGACTCGGGCGCGCTGCAGTGCACGGCGGGACTGCCCATCGGCGAGGCCGCGCTGCGCGCCCACCTCGCGGCCGGCGGCGTGCCCACCCGGCTGACGATGAACTGCTCGGGCAAGCACGCGGCGATGCTCGCCACCTGCGTCGCGGCCGGCTGGGACACGGCGACGTACCTGGACCCGCGGCACCCGCTGCAGCGTGCCCTGCTGGAGACCGTCGAGGACCTGGCCGGCGAGAAGGTCGCCGCGACCGGTGTCGACGGCTGCGGTGCGCCCCTGTTCGCCATCGGCTACCGGGGCTTGGCGCGGGCGTTCGCCGAGCTGGCGACGGGTGCGCCCGGCTCCCTGGAGCACCGGGTCGCCCGGGCGATGAACCGGCACGCCGAGTACGTCGGCGGCACCGGCCGGGACGTGACCCGGCTCATGCGGGCGCTGCCCGGATCGGTGGCCAAGGACGGCGCCGAGGGCGTGTACGCGCTGGCGCTCCCCGACGGCTCCTCCGTCGCCCTGAAGATCGCCGACGGTTCCCCACGGGCCCGCGCCGTCGTCATGGTCGCCGCGCTGCGAAGGCTCGGCGTGGTGACGGACACGAACGAGACCCTCGCCGAACTGGCCACCGCGCCGGTCCTCGGGCACGGCGAACCGGTCGGCGCGGTGCGGGCCGCGCGGATCCTGGACGAGTAGGGCGACGCAGCGCTCGCACGTCGCCCGGGGGCCTCCTTCCGGTCACTCCCCGGACGTGTCGGCCTGTGACGGTCACGGAAAGTCGGCTGTACAAGTCGGTACGAGGCGTGACTGTGCCCGGTGATCCGGTCGGCGAGCCGCCCGTGATGTGGCTGCGCGACAACTGCCCGTGCGCGGCGTGCCGCGGTCGCCGTGCGCCGCTGGGACGACGAGGCGAAGGACCCGGACGCCGTGTGCCGGTCACAAGATGACTGTGACTCCAGCCGGCCTTCCTCCGGCGACGCCCAAGCGGGATACGAGATGGCCGCATCCCAGTCAGCAGAAGGAAGAAGCCGGATCGCGCCACAACCGGACAGGCGCCTTGCAGCCGCCCTGAACGCACGCCACCTGTGCACAGCACGGCTTCCGCACCGGGATCGTCCGCAGGCCGATGTCGCCCCGGGGCCACCACACGGCAACCACTCCGCCCTACGCTGAGCGTCGAACTCAACTCGCCCATCGAGAAGGGGACTTGACCGGATGCGTGGAGTGAGACGGCTGGCGGCGCTGCTGAGCGCCGCCGCGCTTCTGCTGGTGGCACCGGGCAACGCCCGGGCGGCCGCGCCGAAGCTCTCCGGGACGACGGCCATCGGCACGCACAACGCGTACGAGAAGTCCAAGTACACCTACTTCGCGCAGGCGCTGGACTCCGGCGCCTCGCTGCTGGAGCTGGACGTGTACGCGGACAGCCTCAGCCGCCGCTGGCGGGTCAGCCACAGCAACCCGTGGGGCAACGACAACAACTGCGAGGCAGCGAAGACACCGAGCGAGCTGTACGGCAAGAGCCGCAACCAGGACCTCGGCAGCTGCCTGGACAACATGGCCGCGTGGAACCAGCTCCACCCCGACCACCCACCGGTCGTCGTCAAGGTGGAGTTCAAGGTCGGCTTCAACGACAACGGCGGCCTCGGCCCCGACGAGTTCGACACGCTCATCCGCCAGAAGCTGGGCAGCAGCGTCTACAAGCCGGCCGACCTGCTCGCCGGGACGTACCCCTCGCTGGACGCGGCCGCGAAGGCCGACGCCTGGCCGTCCCGCGACTCACTCAGGGGCAAGTTCCTCTTCGACCTGAGCCCGGGCACGGTGGAGAAGGCCAACCCGTTCGACCACTACTGGACGGACGAGGAGTACGGCGACCATCTGCGAGACCTGTACGCGGCCGGGCAGATCGGCCAGGCACAGGCCTTTCCCGCCGTACTGGGCGCCGAGAACGGCGATCCGCGCACCAGCCGCTACGACGCCTCGATCCGGCCCTGGTTCGTGTTCTTCGACGGGGACGCGGCGGCCTACGTCCACAACGGCTACGACACGTCGTTCTACTCCGCCAACCACTACATCCTGATCACGACGGGCGCCCACAACGTGTCTCCGGCGATCTCCTCCACCGGCCCGACGGACGCCGAGGTCGCCGCCCGCCTCGCGCTGCTGGCCGAGCACCACGCGAGTCTGATCACCTCCGACTGGTCGGCGAAGTCGGCATCGGTGCTGGGCTCGGTGACCACTCGACGCTGAGGTTCCGTCAGGCGGCGCACGGGGGACAACCATGACATGCTCCATGGCATCGACGTAAGCGCCTACCAGTCCTCGTCCTATGCCACGAACGGCCTCTCCTTCGTCTTCATCAAGGCGACGGAGGGCCGTTCGTACGTCAATCCCCGGCTGACCGCGCAGACGAAGAGGGGCCGCGACGCCGGACTGGTCGTCGGCTTCTACCACTTCCTGTGGCCCGGAAACCTCACCGCCCAGGCCGAGTACTTCGTCCAGCACGCGCCGGAACACCGCGGCGACATCCTCGCGGTCGACTGGGAGACCACCGGCGACGGCACCCGCGCGAGCAACGCCGAGAAGGACCGTTTCATCCGCAAGGTGAAGGAGTTACGGCCGCACAACAGGGTGGTCCTCTACACGAACCGTGACTTCTGGCTGAGGGTCGACACGACCTCCTACGCCGGGGACGCCCTCTGGATCGCCGACTACGTCACCGCCGGCAAGCCCCGCATCAAGGCGAAGTGGCTGTTCCACCAGTACACCAGCGAACCGCATGACAAGGACGTGGCGAACTTCGCGACCGCGCAGGCGCTGCGGACGTGGGCGGCCGGCACCTGACGGCGATCGTTCGCCCGTCAGTCGTACACGACGTCACCGGCCAGGACGAAGCCGAGCCGGACGAGGTGCCGGGCCGTCTCCGGGAGGAGCCGACCGCTCTGGGAAGCGAATTGGGACACCATCCGCACCGTGAGCGGGGTCCCTCGTGCCAGCCACGCGGCGGCCGAGCGGACCTTGTACACCAGGCGGAGTTCGTCCCATGTCATCCGGTCCAGCAGTGCCCTTGCCGCTTCCGGGCACGGTATGCCCAGCTCCTGACACCGGGCAGCCACCTCTCGGGGGCGGCGTCCCAACTCGATCACGGCCGCCAGCAGGCCTTCCAGCAGCATCGGCGTGCCTGGCTCCCGCCACGGCGCCGTGCCGTCCAGCCGCTGACTGAGCAGTTCGAGGTCACCCGGTTCCACCCGCTCGGGCAGGACCGTTCCGTCCGGCAGCGACAGACCGCACTTCTCCAGGCGGTCGGCGACCTCGGCAGGGCTGCGGCGTGTCCGGTCCGCGCTCCACAGGACCTGCCCCAAGGGGAGAGGGGCGTGCCAGTCGAGCCAGAATTCGTCGCCGTCGGAAGTCACGGTGAGGTATGCGAGATCGTCCGGGCCGACATCGCCCGGCAGAGCCGTGTCGTCGGGAAGGGGGACTCCCAGTTCCGTCAGTCGGTCGACCACGGTCTGAGGAGGGCACCCGAGTTCGGCCGCGGCGACCACCACGTGCGGCAACGGAACCGGAGCCGACGTGTCCAGCCAGGGCTGCGTGCCGTCCAGGTCATTGCTGAGCATGACCAGGTCCCCGGGGCTCACACGGTCGGGTACCCGTACGTCCTTCGGCAGCGGCATTCCCAGCTCGGCCAGCCGCGCTGCCACGGCGGCCGGCTCCCAGCCCAGTTCCGTGGCGAATGCCAGCACATAGCCCAGAGGCACCGGCTTGCCGGCGGCCAGCTCCCCCGTGACCTCGTCTCCCCGGAGGAGCTTGTCGTCGTACGGCAGAACGGCCTCCGGCACTGCCGTGGCCGGGGGGACCGACAGCCCGAGCTCCGCAAGGCGTGCCACGACTGCCGCGGGAGTACGGTGCAGCGCCTCGGCACACGAGAGGACGTGCGCCAAGGACACAGGAGCGGCATCGTCCAGCCACTCCTCGGGGTCCGAGAGATTCTGTCGGGCGGTCAGGAGCTGGCCGTCTCCGGGAGCCGCCGCCTCGGGCACCTGCACCCCGCTCGCCAACCGCAGCCCACACTCCGCCAGTCGCTGCGCCACCGCTCGGGGTGCACGACGCAGTACCGTGGCGGCCGCCAGCACATGGCCCAGGGGCACAGGGGCCGTATCGCTCCACCAGGGCGACACTCCGTCACACCGTCGGCTGAGCAGGACAAGGTCGCTGTGGCGCGCCATGTCGGGCACGCGCACCCCTTGCGCCAGCCGCAGGCCCAGCTCCGTCAGTCGTGATGCCACCTCGTGGGGGCTGCACCCCAGCATCTGCGCGGTTCTGAGCACGTGCCCGAGCGGTACCGGCGCGTCGGGATCGAGCCAGGAGCGGCGCACGGCGGCGGGCGGTGTGGAGGATCCCCAGGCGCTTCCGTCGATGGTGAGCAGCGCGTCGTCCGTCGGCCGGGCGACCGCAAGCGCGGCGTGATCGGCCACGGTCGCTCCGGGCAGGGCACCCGCGGCCACCCAGCTGAGAGCGCGCCAGTCGGCGATGGCAGCCGGAGGAGTATGGCCGTAGAAGCCGTGCAGCACCGCGTGCTCGTCCACGGCGATCTGCGCGTCCGCCGGGAAGCAGCCCGCTGCCGTGACATCCAGTTCCTGGTCCTTCACCGCCCACGGCCGGTACCCGGCTCGCACCGCGGCTTCGCAGATCGCGTCGGCCAGTTTGGGCTCGTGGCGGACCAGCTGGGAGAGCCAGTCGTGGGTCAGCACCGTCGCCTGCCCCCGCAGCAGGGCGGGGATCTCCTGGTGCAGCACTGCGGCAACGCGGTCCTTGTCATAGCCCAGCGTCCGTGTGCGGTCGACGGTCAGCTGGGGCATGTGCCGGCCCGTGAGGTTCACCACGGCACCGACGCGTTCCTCCCCCGCCCACAGTCCGTCGGCGAGCACCGCGCCGTTGGTGCTGGTCCACCACACGTCCGGGCGGGTGGTGGCGTCGACCCTGACACCTTTCACACGCTCGGCGGACTCGAAGTACGGGCGGTGCCCCAGCGGCGCCACCTCGGACAACACGTTCGGCTGCCACTCGAGCCTCGTCCCCGCCTCCTCGGCGACGACCGCGTACTCGGAGATCCACAGCAGCCGCCGCAGCAGGTCCGTGCAGGACGGATGGCGGCCGGAGGGGCGGAGGTAGAGCCGGACCGTGGTGCAGGCGTCGTAGCCACGGCCGAGGCTGCGGATACGGAAGAGGGAGCCCGGGCCCGCGATGTCCACCTGGAGACGCCGGCCGGGATGTCCGTCCCGGTCCAGTCGGCACGTGGTCACCGACACGTCGTCGGCGATCATGAAGTAGCTGAGCACCCCGATGCCGAACCGGCTGTTGGGATGGAGTTCGATGCCCTCCTCGCGCCAGGCGGCCAGTTCGTCGTGGTACTCGGGCAGGTCGGCGAAGCGTTTGCCGGCGTGCGAGAAGACCTCGCGCAGCTCGCGTTCGCCCATGCCGATGCCGTTGTCGGTGCATTCGATGTACGGTCGGCCGCAGTCGTCGGCACCTTGGGTGAACGTGATCCGCCCCTGCCAATCGGGCAGTTGGGCGCCCCGGCGGCGCAGGTAGGCGGTCCGGGCTCCGCGGTAGCGGCAGGCGTCCAGGGCGTTCTGGTACAGCTCCCGGATCGCCAGGGCGGGATCGCCGTAGAGCTGCTCGCCCATGAGGAGTTCCTGGATCCGGTCGTCGGCGAGCCGGAAGCGCAGGTCGGTGGATTCGTAGACGGGCCTGCCCCGGTGGTCCACCTCCGCCCGCACCAGGTCGGCGGTGGCGTGCACCGGCAGGTCGCCGAGCGGGGCCAGTTGGGGGTCGGTGCCGGCCTGCATGTCGACGGCGCCCAGCAGGGCATCGAGCTCCTCCGCCTGCTGTCGCAGCGCGAGCCCGGCGGCGGGGTGCCGGCAGGCGGCGTTCAGGACACGAGTGCGGCCGTACGAGTCCCAGCGGGCCGTGCGGATCGTGGTGTGCAGCTCCGCAAGGTCCACGGAGTAGCTGATGCCCAGGTGGTCGACGATGACGTCGGGCAGCAGGACCGGGTCGATCGCGAGACGGTGCGCGACGGTCAGCAGGACGACCAGGAGCTGGATACGCAGGTGTTGCTCGGCGCCCGAGCCGCCCGCGAGCTGGCGTTCGGGCCGCACCACGGTCGCGTCGAAGGAGGTGCGCAGGGAGCGCAGCAGCGTGGGCAGGGCGTCCAGCGCGAGCAACTCGGCGACCAGCGCCCGGTTGGATCCGGCCGGGAGGGTCTCCAGCAACGCATCGGTCTGACCGATCAGTTCGGCCAGGACTTGGTCGTGCAGGTCGCCGGGCCGCTGAGCCAGCCAGCGGCGGAACAGCCACCAGGCGATGCCGGACGCTCCGTCGGGCCGAGCGGAACGGGTGGCGAGTTCGGCGCGCCGTACGAGACGGGGACGGCCGGTGAAGAAGTGCTCGTAGGCCGCCCGCTCAGGGTCGGGGGACCCCAGGGCGGAGAGATTCTCCGGTTCGGCCACCAGCGCCCGGGCCGCCGACCGGTTCGCGCACGCCACGTAGAGGTACGGCACGGTCACCATCAGCGCTGCCTCGGCCGGGGACAGAGCGAGCTTCTCGGGGTTGAGCACCTTGGACAGCAGCCAGCCCACCCGGTCGGTCATGCGCTCGGCGAACTCGACGGGACGCCAGGGGTCCTCGGTCAGCCGCGCCTCGTCCCGGCCGGCCTGCGCGGCCACCTGGGCCACGAGGGCGAGGGCGGCCGTCCGCAGGGACTCGCAGTCGGGGCCGTCCCCGGCCCGTTGCCACGCGGGATGCTCGCGGGCCGCACTGACCCAGGGGTGTTCCCCCGCAGGACCGGGCAGGAGTTGTACGGCGCGCGGGAAGACGACGAAGTCGTCGGTGTCCGTCTCGGTCTGCACCCTGATCTGCTGGCGGGGAGTGTTGTGCTCGGCGGTCAGCGCGTCCGTCGCACTCTGGAGCTGTTCCTTGAGCTCGCGCACGGTGCTGGGGCCGGCCTCGTCCGCCACGACGGTGCTGAGGGCGCGGGAGAAGATGCTGAAGGTGGCGTTGCCGGCGGTGGTGTAGCGGGCGCGTTCGCCCGGGGAGCAGGCGTAGACGTGGCAGTAGTGGCGGGCACCGGTGCGGGCCACCTTCATCTCGGACCAGCCGGCCGCGTTGACCCCGGCCATCTCCTTGAGGTGGATGCCCTCTCGGCAGGCGTCGACGAGGACCATGACGTCACCGGCCCGGCTGCGCTCCACGTAGCCGCCGAAATCCAGCGAGAGGCAGCGGCCGCGGAAGTCGTGGGACCTGGTGCGGGCGCCCTTGGGCACCAGGTAGTCCCTGCCGTCGTGGTGGATTCCGTGACCGCTGAGGTAGAGCAGCAGCGTCTCGCCGGGCGCCGCGTCCTGGAAGAACGCCTCGACGGCCGAGTCGATGCTGTCGCGGTCGGTCTCCTCGGTGTCGTGGACGGTCACGTGGTAACCGGCCTGGGACAGAACGTCCGCCAGTTCCGCCATGTCGTCCGTGACGAACGGCAGGTCGTCGATGGCGTCGTCGCGGTAGGCCGGCACGCCGACGAGCAGGGCGCGATACGAGCCGTTCATACCGCCCGGCCCGTCAGGCGCCGAACGTCAGTGTGATCGCTCCCTTGGCCCCCACCTGAGCCGACGTACCGACCAGGGCGATTCCGCCGGTCGCCGTGATCTCGAAGGACACCTGGGCCTGGCGCAACGGCATGCCGGCCTCGGGCACCTGGAGGCCGCCGAGCACCTGCTGCAGCGCGTCGACGGTGCGCTGGAGGTTGTCGCGCAGCACCGTGACGGGGATCTGCCGGAGCGAGGCGTCGCCGCCGCCTCGCCCGAAGATGCCCTTGTCCCCGGAGCCCGTGCCCGTGGGTGGTTCACCGTCGATGGACACCAGGACCTCGACGGACGGAACGGTCTCGTCCTGATCGGTGTGCGCAGCCCTGACCGTCTCGAACACAGGCCCCCCAGTTGCCACTTCGTCGCCCTGAAGCCTCACATCCTAGGCGCTCGCGGCCTGCGCCGCCGCGATTCCGGCCGACTGCCGGGCGGCCCGCGGCCGTCCCGGACCGTTCAGCCCCGGAAGTCCGCCGGGCGTCCCGGGGACGCGTCGGCCAGGGCCTTGCGTACCTCCTCCACGCCCGCCCGCAGGCCGTAGACGGGGGTGCCGGGCTGCTGGCGCCAGGAGTCGGCGACGGTGCCCGCGTCGACCGTGTCGAAGCCCAGTTCGTCGATCAGGTCGCGGACGGTCCGCTTGGCCGTCTCGTCGTCGCCGGCGACCGGGAGGGCCATGCGCTCGGGGTCGCCCGCCGGGCGGGGCCGATCCAGGATGTCCTGGGCGTAGGTGCCGTTGAAGGCCTTGATCACCGGGTGGCCGATCTGCTGCTCGGTCCAGCGGCTCTCGGTGAGGCCCTCGTCCTCGATGGCCGCGATCCGGCCGTCCCGCTGCTGCGGGTAGTAGTTGCCGGTGTCGATCACCGCCACCGACTCGGCGGCGCCGTCCAGCAGGCCGGCGGGCAGGGCCGGGACCGCCTTCAGCGGGACGGTGACGACCACCACCTGGGCGCCCTTGGCCGCGTCCTCCGCCCGGACCGCCGTCGCGCCGGTCTCCTCGGCCAGTTCCCGGAGCGTCTCGGGGCCGCGGGAGTTGGCCACGCGGACGTCGTGGCCGAGTGCGGTGAGCCGCCGGGTGAGGTTGCCGCCGATGTTCCCCGCGCCGATGATGCCGATCTTCATGGCTGACCTTCCGGATGATTCATGCGCGTGCATGCCTCTGACGGAGGGGTCAACCACGCGGCGAACCGGACTGTTCCCGCTCCCCCGTACGACGGCAGGGGGCGCCCGGTCCGTGCGGACCGGGCGCCCCCTGCCGTCTCAGGGTCACTTGCTGAGGTAGGCCCAGAACTCGTCGAACGACAGCAGCTTGTCGCCGTTGAGGTCGCGGGTCCGGATGATCGCCGCCGCGACCGTCTCGGTGACGTTCCAGTCACCTTCCTGTGCCAGGGCGGACTTGAACTCCGCTGCGGTGATGAAACCGTCACCGTCCGCGTCGATCCGCTGGAACTGCTTGCGTGCTTCCTCGATGTCCGCCACCGATCCGCCCCTTTTGTTCGTGTTCTACATGCCGTGCTGGCGTACTGACGCTGGTCAGATTAACGGCCCGCGGGAGTGCGGGGTGCGGCGACCACCCGGGCGCGGTCCGCGGTGTGCGGGGCGGGGCTGCCGGCCGGCCGACGGTGGAAAGTCCGGTGCCGTCGCCGGTCGCCTCTGGGAGTCTGGGCTCTCGACGTCGTCGGAGACTCTAGGAGCGCGGCCTTGGAGACCTTGCGGGACATTCTCGACGCGGCGGCACGGGGCGTCTTCCCGCCGGCGGACGGCGGTACGACGATCGTGCCCCAGCCCAGCGAGCGGGACGCGGGCGTGATGTCCTTCACCGCGCACTCCGTGGTCTTCACGGACGAGGACCCGGACTGGGTGCGCCGGACGCTGCGCGGCCTGGACTGCGATGCCCTGGCCGCGACGCTGAACCCGCGGTTCCTGACCGCGTTCCTGGAGCGGACGGGCCGCTGGACGGAGACCGTCGACGCGGTCCTGGTGGGCCTGCCGCTGCCGGGTGGGCCGACGCTGCCGCTCCAGGAGATCGAGGACGCCGGTCACCCCCGGATCCGCTATGCCCGCCGCCGGCGCGAGGAGGTCCGGGCGTGGACGGCGGACGGCGGTGTGCTGGTCATGGGGCGCGGGCTCGCCGGGCGGCTGGAGGTGTCCGTGGAGGTCACCGGCGAGGCACGCCACCGGGGGCTGGGCCGGCGGCTCGTGACCGCCGCCCGGCAGTTGGCCGGCGAGCCGCTGTGGGCGCAGATCGCGCCGGGGAACGCCCGCAGCATGCGGGCGTTCCAGGCGGCCGGCTACCGCGCGGTGGGAGCGGAGGCGCTGCTGCTCGGCGCCGCGGCAGCCGTCCGCCGTCAGCGGAAGATGCCGGTGTGCCCCAGCGAGTAGCGGCCGGGCTGCGGGTAGACGGCGAGGCCGTGGGGGCCGCTGCCGACCTTGATGCGGGCCAGTTCGGTGCCGGTGCGGGTGTCGATCGCGTACACCTCGGAGTTGTAGCGGCCGGAGAGCCACAGCACCTTGCCGTCGGCCGAGACCCCGCCCATGTCGGGGCTGCCGCCGCCGGGCAGGTGCCACTTCTTGGTGAGCCGGTTCCGGGTGAAGTCGAAGAGTGAGATGGTGCCCTCACCGCGGTTGGAGATGTACATCTCGCGGGAGTCCCGGCTGACGTAGAGGCCGTGGGCGCCCTTGCCGGTGGCGAGGAACCGGGGCCGGGTGAACTTGTCGCCGTCGAGGATCCACACGCCGTCGGCGACCATGTCGGCGATGTAGAACAGCTTGCCGTCCGGGGAGATCTTGACGTCCTGCGGCATGGCGCCCTTCAACGGCAGCCTCTCCTGGGCGACGACCTTCATCGCGGCCGTGTCGACCTTGAGGATCTCGCCGCTGAACTCGCAGGAGACGATGAAGTAGCGGCCGTCGATGGAGAAGTCGGCGTGGTTGACGCCGTAGCAGCTGACGGGGACGGCCTTGACGACCTTCATGGTGTGCGCGTCCCGGAAGACGAGCTGCCGGTCCATGGAGGCCATGACGACGGCGTACTTGCCGTCGGGCGTGAAGTACAGGTTGTACGGGTCGTGCACGTCGACCGGTTTGCCGGCCTTGCCGGTGCGCGGGTCGATGGGGGTGAGGCTGTTGCCGAGGTCGTTGTTGACCCAGAGGGTCTTCAGGTCCCAGGACGGTACGACGTGCTGGGGCTGGCGGCCGACCGGGATGGTCTCGACGACCCGGTAGGTCGCGGGGTCGATGACGGTGACGGTGTTCGAGTTGGTGTTGGGGACGTACACCCGGGAGGGGAAGTCCTTGACCACGGGAGAGAGCCGGTTCGGCCGGTCGGCGGCGTAGAGGTCGCCCGGGTCCTGCACCGGAGGCATCCCGGGCAGCACGTTCACCCGCGGCTGCTTGCGCACCTCCGGCTGGACCGGTGTCCTGCCGGCGACGGCCTCGTTCTCGTGCCGGGTGCCGCCGCACGCGGACAGCAGGGTCAGGGCGGTGAGGGCGGCACCGGCGGCCAGCAGGCGGGCGGCTTTCGTGGTTGGCATCAGCTCAGCAGCTCCGTGGTGGTGACCGCGCGCAGTCCGCGGCGGCCGAGTTCGTTCAGGACGTCGGGAAGGGCGGCGGCCGTGTCCGCGTAACCGAAGTGCAGGCTCACCACGGATCCGTTCCGCACGTCGGCGAGCACCTTGCGGGTGATGGCGGCGGCGCCGGGGCGGGTGTAGTCGAGCGAGTCGACGTCGTACGACAGCACGTGCGGGTAGCCGGCGGTGCGGGCCAGCCGGGCGACGAGCGGGGAGGCGGTCGCGGTGCGCGAGGGGCGGAACCAGGCGCCGATGGACCCGGTGAGCCGCCGGAGCCGCTCGGCGCAGTCGGTGATCTCCTTGCGTGCGTCGGCCTCGGACATGGCGTTGACGGAGACGTGACGCTGGGTGTGGTTGCCGAGGTCGTGGCCGCCGTCGAGGATGCGGCGGGCGAGGTCCGGGTGCTCGTCCAGCCAGCTGCCGACGGCGAGCACGGTCAGTCGGGCGCCGTGCTGCTCGGCCGTGCCCAGCAGGGCGCGGGCGAGTACGGGATCGCCCTGGCCGTGGAACGTGAGGGCCACCTGGGGGCGGGTGCGCGGGCCGTGGGTGATGTGGAGGGGCAGGCCGGGGTAGGTGCGCGGGGCCGGGGCCGGGGCCGACGAGGGGCGCGCGGAGGGGGAGGCAGGGGCCGGGGTCGAGGCGCGGGGCGCGGCGGCCTGGCCGGTGCCGCAACCGGCGGTGAGCGCGCCCCCGGCGACGATCCCGGCGCCCGCGCGCAGCACCCCGCGTCGGTTGGTGGTGGTCACCCGCACCATTTAAGGGGCTTTTGACAGGGAAACCGGCGATTAGTCCGATTGTGGGGCGATGTCGGGTCGCGACCGGCGGTGTGGTGCCGACACTGCCCGGTCTCGCCGGCTTCGGCCTCGGCGCGGCGGATCCCGGGGGCCGGTCAGCGGTCGGCGACCCGCATCTCGAACCAGGTCGTCTTGCCCCGCGGCAGCAGGTCGACGCCCCAGCGGTCGGAGAGCTTGTCCACGAGGAAAAGGCCGCGTCCGCTGACGTCCAGTTCCTGGACCGGCATCAGACAGGGCAGACCGCGCGAGGGATCGCGGACCTCCACCCGGATCCAGCCGGGGCGGCGGCGCATCCGGAGCCCGAAGACGCGGGCGCCGGTGTGCCGTACGGCGTTGCCGACGAGTTCCGACACGAGAAGGACGGCGTCTTCGGCCAGCTTGGGGCTCAGCCGCCAGGTGCGCAGGACGACGACCTGGGCGAGGCGGCGCGCGGTGGCCGCGGACTCCGGGCGGGACGGCAGCGGCACCTCCGCCTCCGTCGGGTTTCCGAACAGTTCGAGCGCCTTGAGCGCCTGTTCGTCCTCGACCCCGGGGGACCAGCGTGCCGCGGCAGTACGGCCGTGTCCCCGCGGCTGTTCGATGCCCTCCAGCCCCGCCATGCCCCCATGATGGCCGCCGGGAGCCGGCTTGGGGGCCGTTCCGCCGGAATACGCCCCCCGTACGCCCCCGCTCCGCCCCAGGCGACCGTCATATGCCGACGGCATGACACTGTCCGCAGCAGCCCGGCTGACCTGCGGCGACGGCTCGCTCCCGGGCAATCGTCGGGCTCCCTCGACACAGCAGACTTAAGGTTGCCTTAAGGCTCCCATAAACCGCCCCATCGAGGGACCCGCAGGAGACGACGCGTCAATTGCAGTGCCACTCAAGGGAGTCAGCAAGAAGTTCGCACGGCTGACGCTCAGCGGAACCTGGCCTTGCCCGGCCCCTCCTCCACGAAGCTGCGCATGCCCTCGGTGCGGTCCTCGGTGGCGAACAGACCCGCGAACCAGTTCCGTTCGACGGCGAGCCCGGTGTCGATGTCGGTCTCCAGGCCGGTGTCGACGGACTCCTTCGCGGCGCGCAGCGCGATCGCCGGGCCCTTTGCGAGCCTGGCGGCCCAGGCGTGCGCCTGCTCGTAGACCTCGGCGGCCGGCACGACCCGGTCCACCAGGCCGATGGCGAGGGCCTCGTCGGCCTTGACCTGACGGCCGGTGAAGATGAGGTCCTTGGCCTTGGAGGGGCCGACCAGGCGGGGCAACCGCTGGGTGCCGCCGGCGCCCGGGACGAGGCCGAGCAGGATCTCGGGCTGGCCGAGCTTGGCGTTGTCGGCCGCGATCCGGTAGTCGGCGCACAGGGCCAGCTCGCAGCCGCCGCCCAGCGCGTAGCCGGTGACGGCCGCGACGACGGGCTTGGGGATGCGGGCCACGGCGGTGAAGGAGTCCTGCAGGGCGCGGGCACGCAGGACCATCCCGGCGTGGTCCATGTTCTGCATCTCCTTGATGTCCGCACCCGCCGCGAACACCCGCTCGCCGCCGTAGATCACCACGGCGCGCACGTCGTCGCGGCGCGTGGCCTCCTCGGCGAGTTCCTTCAGCCGGTCCTGGGTGGCGATGTCCAGCGCGTTCATCGGCGGCCGGTCCAGACGCAGGGTGCCGACGCCTTCGGCGACTTCGAGAGTGACGGTCATGGAGGCCAGGTTAACGGCCACTAACGACAACGGGCCCGGTGCCGTAGGTCACAGCACCGGGCCCGTACGTCAGCCGGGGCTCACTTCTTCCAGTCGGCCCAGGACATGTTCCAGCCGTTGAAGCCGTTGGCCGGGTCCACGGTGCGGTCGTCGGAGTTCTTCACGACCACCACGTCGCCGATCATCGAGTGGTTGAAGAACCAGGCCGCCGGGACGGAGCTGTCGTAGCCGCCGCGCACGTCGCGCAGGCCGACGCAGCCGTGGCTGGCGTTGTAGTTGCCGAAGGCGCCGCCGCCCCAGTAGTTGCCGTGGATGAAGGTGCCGGAGGTGGTGAGGCGGATGGCGTGCGGGACGTCCTTGATGTCGTACTCGCCGCCGTAGCCGACCGTCTCGCCGTTCATGCGGGTCACCGTGAGCTTCTCGCTCATGACCATCTGGCCGTTCCAGGTGTCGTAGCCGGGCTTGCCGGTCGTGACCGGGATGGTCTTGACGGTCTTGCCGTCCTGGGTGACCTTCATCGTGTGCTTCTTGGCGTCCACGACGGAGACCTGGTTGCGGCCGATGGTGAACTTCACCGTCTTGCGCTGCTTGCCGTAGACGCCGTCGCGGCCCTCGACGCCGTCCAGGTCGAGGTCGACGGTGACCTTCGTGCCTTCCTTCCAGTACTGCTCGGGACGGAAGTCCAGGCGGTCGTTGCCGAACCAGTGGCCCTCGACGTCGACGGCCGGCTCGGTCTTGACGCGGATGGCCTTCTCGACGTCCTCGGGGTTGGTGATGCCCCGAGTGAAGTGGACGGAGAACGGCATGCCGACGCCGACGGTGGAGCCGTCCTCGGGCGTGAAGGAACCGACGAAGGTGTTCTGCGGCGTGAGGGTCGTGAAGGTGGCGTCCTCCGCGGCCTCACGCCCCTCGGAGTCCTTCGCGACCGCGTGCACGGTGTACTTGGTGGCCGCGGCCAGATGGCGCGACGGAGTCCAGGAGGCACCGCCCCCGGTGATGGCCCCCTCGACCTTCGCGCCCTTCTCGTCCTTGACCGTGACCTCGGTCAGCTTGCCCTTGGCGACGCTGACCTTGAGCGCCCCGCTGGTGTCGACACCGCTGGCGCCGGACTTGGGCGCGATGGTGACGGCCGCCGTGGACTGCCCGCCCTTGACGGCGTCCTTGCCCTTGTCGTCCCCGGAGCCGGAGTCCTCGCCCCCGCCGCACGCGGCGAGCGACAGCACCAGGGCGCCGGCTATCAGTGCCAGTCCCCTACGGCCTCGCCGCCCCCGCACCGACGCCCCCGATACAGGCCGCATGTTCAAGTTGTTCTCCCCTCGCCGGGCCTGCTCGGCCCGCTCCCCACCACACTGGTGCGCGCATATTAACTGCCCAGTTCGGGGCGAGGTGTCAGGGGAAGGTCACCGTTCTGTCGCAACTTCCCCCTGGCATCCTCACCGCGCAGCACTCCCCCCCACCTGGTTACTTCACCGCGCTGCCCGCTTTCCACGCCTTCCAGGTCATGTTCCATCCGCCGAGGCCGTTGTCGGGTGCGACGGTCTTGTCCTTGCTGCCTACGACCTCGATGACATCGCCGACGAGGCTGCGGTCGAAGAACCAGCCCGCCGGGGTGTCCGGGCTGCCGCCCTTCACGTCCAGCAGACCCACGCAGCCGTGGCTGACGTTGGTCTGGCCGGGGGCGTCCGGTGCCCAGTAGTTGCCGTGCAGGAAGGTGCCGGAGTCGGTGAGCTTCATGGCGTGCGGGACGTCGGGGATGTCGTACTCGCCGCCGAAACCGACCGTCCGGCTGTTCATGCGGGTGACCTCCAGCATGTCCATCACCACCATCTTCCCGTTGTACGTCGGGTGCTTGGGGGCGCCCGCGGTGATCGGGACAGTGGCCAGGAGCTGCCCGTCGCGCCGTACCGCCATGGTGTGCTTGGCCGCGTCGACCACGGAGACCTGGCTGCGGCCGACGGTGAAGGTGAACGTCTTGTCCTGGAGCCCGTAGACGCCACGGGCGCCTTCGACGTCCCGCAGGCCGAGGTCGACGGAGACCTCGGTGCCGGGCTTCCAGTACTGCTCGGGACGGAAGTCCAGACGGCCCTTGCCGAACCAGTGCGGGCGGATCTCGACGGGGGGCCGGGCGGTGACGCGGACCGCGCGTTCGACGGCGGCGCGGTTCTCGATCTCCCGGCTGAAGGAGAGCGAGACGATCATCCCGGTGCCGACGGTGGCGCGGTTCTCCGGGGTGACGTAGCCGATGAACCGCTCGTCTGGGACGTAGGTGGTGAACGTGGTGTGCCGGGCCGAGCGGCGGCCGTGCGAATCCAGTGCCACCACGTCGACGGTGTATTTCGCGGCCAGCGCCAGCCGGTCCTCGTCGGGTCTCCAGAGCAGGCTGTCCTCGCTGATCCGGCCCGGGACCGGTGTGTCCTGCGCGTCCTGCGACCGCACCACCGTCACCTTCTCCAGGCGCCCCCCGGGCACCCGGACCTGCAGCCGTTCGCCGGGGCGTACGCCCTTGCTGCCGTCGTCGGGTGTCACCCGGATGACGTCCTCGGGGGCCGGGGGCTTGCCCAGCGCCCCGCCCATGCCCAGTGGCCCCGAGCCGTCCGAGGAGCAGCCCGCCAGCAGCCCCGCCCATGTCAGTACCGCGGCCAGCGCGGCCCCCGCGCGCCGTGCGCGTCCTTGTACGTGCCTCACGCGGGGCTCAACGACGGGGCCCGCTCCGGGGAAACGTGAGTGCGAGCCACGCGCTGGGCAGAACAGAGGGAAGGACGACACAGGGGAGCCTCCCCGCAGGGGAACCCCCAGCCCGGTCGGAGCCGTCGGGGCGTGGTCGTGCCGGGGAACCGGGGGTGCCGAAACGCTCCCCCGTTTGCCCGGAACGGCCGATCGCGTCCCTCGGGCGAGCCACTGAGAAGAGGGGCCGACAGTGACGAGCGCAGCCGAGCAGCGGGCACCGGCCGGGGAGCCGGCCGCCGGGAGCGGGCAACCGGCGGCGGTGAACGGCGCCCGGCGGGCCGTACCGCCCGTCCCGCCCGTGTGGCCCGGTGCGCCGACCCCGCTGGGGGCCCGGTTCCGGGTCGGCCCGGACGGGGTGGCCGGCACCAACTTCGCGCTGTGGGCGGCCGGGGCGGAGGGGGTGCGGGTATGCCTGTTCGACGAGCGGGGCCGGGAGACACGGATCCCGCTGACCGAACTCACGCACGAGATCTGGCACGGCTTCGTGCCCGGGGTGATGCCCGGGCAGCGGTACGGCTACCGGGTGGACGGCCGCTGGGACCCCTGGACCGGCGCCCGCTGGAACCCGGCCAAGCTGCTGCTCGACCCGTACGCACGGGCGGTGGACGGCGAGTTCGGTCTGCCGCCGGAGGTGTACGGGCACGTCCGGGACTGGCCCGACCAGCAGGTGGCCGACACCGTGCGCGACGAGCGGGACTCGGCGCCGCACGTGCCGAAGGGTGTGGTCGTCCACGATGACGACGACTGGTCCGACGACCGCCGCCCCAAGACGCCGTGGGCGGACTCGGTCATCTACGAGCTGCACGTGCGCGGCTTCACCAGGCTGCATCCGGACATCCCCGAGGACCTGCGCGGCACCTACGCCGGGCTCGCGCACCCGGCCGCGATAGAGCACCTGGTCGGGCTGGGCGTCACGGCCGTCGAGCTGCTGCCCGTGCACCAGTTCGCGCACGAGGACCATCTGCTGCGCCGGGGCCTGAAGAACTACTGGGGCTACAACTCCATCGGCTACTTCGCCCCGCACGCCGCCTACGCGGCCTCCGGTACGACCGGCCAGCAGGTCGGCGAGTTCAAGCGGATGGTGCGCGCACTGCACGCGGCCGGCATCGAGGTCATCCTCGACGTGGTCTACAACCACACCGCGGAGGCGGGCGAACGGGGGCCGACGCTGTCCTTGAAGGGCATCGACAACCGCGGCTACTACCGGCTCCAGGACGACGCCCGCCGGTACGCCGACTACACCGGCTGCGGCAATACCCTGCACGTCGTCCAGCCCCAGGTGCTGCGGCTGATCACCGACTCGCTGCGCTACTGGGTGACCGAGATGGGCGTGGACGGCTTCCGCTTCGACCTCGCGGCGGCGCTGGCCCGCTCGATGCACGACGTCGACATGCTGTCCCCGTTCCTCGCGGTCATCGCCCAGGACCCGGTGCTGCGCCGGGTGAAACTCATCGCCGAACCGTGGGACATCGGCTCCGGCGGATACCAGGTGGGCGCCTTCCCGCCCCTGTGGACCGAGTGGAACGACCGCTACCGCAACGCCGTCCGGGACTTCTGGCGGCACGCCCTGCCCGACGTCCGCGAGATGGGCTACCGCCTCTCCGGCTCCAGCGACCTGTACGCCTGGGGCGGCCGGCGCCCCTACGCCTCGGTCAACTTCGTCACCGCGCACGACGGTTTCACCCTGCGCGACCTGGTGTCGTACGAGACCAAGCACAACGACGCCAACGGCGAGAACAACCGGGACGGCACGAACGACAACCGGTCCTGGAACTGCGGGACGGAGGGCGAGACCGACGACGAGCGGGTGCGGGCGCTGCGGCGCCGGCAGCTGCGGAACCTGCTGACCACCCTGCTGCTGTCCACCGGCGTGCCCATGCTGGTGGCCGGCGACGAGTTCGGCCGCACCCAGCGCGGCAACAACAACGCCTACTGCCAGGACAACGAGATCGGCTGGCTGGACTGGTCGCTGCTGGAGGAGCCCGGCTGGCGGGCGCTGTGCGACCTGACCGCGCGGCTGATCGCGCTGCGCCACCGGCATCCGGTGCTGCGCCGGCGAGCTTTCTTCTCCGGCCGGGCGCAGACCGCGGACGGGCTGCGCGACCTGGCCTGGTTCACCGCGCGGGGGGCGGAGATGACCGAGGGCGACTGGTACGCGCCCGCGGCCACGGTCGGCATGTATCTGTCCGGGCGGGACATCCCGGGCCGCGACGAGCGGGGCGCACCGGTGGTGGACGACAGCTTCCTCGCCGTCCTGCACGCGGGCGACCGGCCGACGGACTTCCTGCTGCCGGGTCCGCCGTGGGCGGAGCGGTACGAGGTGGTCGTGGACACCTCGGCGGAGGCACAGGCGCAGGCGCCGGGCACGGTCCACTCGGCCGGGGCGGAGATCACGGTGCCGGCGCGGGCGGTGCTGCTGCTGAGGGTGGCCTGATTCCGTCGCGGGCGGTACTGCTGCTGAGGGTGGCCTGACTCCGGCACGGGCGGTGCTGCTGCTGAGGGTGGCCTGACTCCGGCGCGGCGGTACTGCTGCTGAGGGTGGCCTGATTCCGTCGCCGGCGGTACGAGAGACTCTCCGGGGCCTGTGCGCCGGCTGTGCGTGACGCGGATCACGTTCGCCGGGTGCAGCGCGGGCCGGGGTCCAGGGCCTTACTCCTGGTGTAGAGAGCCGGCGAGGACAGGGACCTGAGGATGGAGCAGACCAGGGCCGGTGAGTACGACGCGTTCGTGGCGGCCCGCTGGTCGGTGTTGTTCCACCTGGCCCGTCTGCTCACCGGAGGGGACCGGCACCGCGCCGAGGACCTGTTGCAGGAGTCCTTGGTCAAGCTGTGGTTCGTCTGGCCGAAGGTCGCCGACGAGGCGCCCGAGGCCTATGTCCGCAAGGTGCTGGCGCGGGCCGCGGCCCGGTCGGCCCGGCGGCGCTGGTGGGGCGAGCGGCCCGTGGAGGAGCTGCCCGAGGTGGCGGCGGCCGGTGACATGTCGGCGACCGTGGCCGAGCGCTCGCGGCTGGAGGCGGCACTCGGCCAGCTGACGTCGCAACAGCGGGCCGCCGTGGTGCTGCGCTACTACCAGGACCTGCCCGACCGGCAGGTCGCGGAGACTCTGGGCTGCCCGGTGGGCACGGCCCGGTCCCATGCCGCGCGCGGGGTGGCCCGGCTGCGCCGGCTGCTGGCCGACGTGATCGAGCCGGTGGGGTGAGGGAAGAAGTCATGGACCACTTCGAACGGCAACTGACACAGCTCATGCAGCAGGACCGGCAGCCGGCACCCTTCGAGCCCCGGCACCGGGACGCCCTCCGGACGGGCGTACGGGCCCGGCGCCGGATGCGCGCAGCGCGCCGGGCCGCCGGTTCCGTGCTCGCGGTGGCCGGGCTCGGCCTGGGCCTGTTCCTGTGGCCGCACGGCCAGACCGACGACCGGCCGACCGCACCGCACCCCCTGCCGATGCTCAGCCCCGGGCCGACCCCGAGCACATCGCCCTCACAGTCACCGACCCTGTCGCCGAGCGCACCTCCGCCCTCGGTACCGCCGCCCTCGACACCGACGCACTCCCCGGCGCCGGGCGACACCCGGACCACCTCCGCCCCGCCCTCGTCCGCGCAGCCTCCGCCCACCACGACACAGCAGCCGCCGTCGGCCACGGCCGGCTCCCGGGGCGACAGCACCACACCACCGGCCACGGCGACCGCGAGCACGTCCGGTGAGCCGCCGGACGAGCCCTCCTCGGTGATCAGCCCCTCCGGCTAGCCGCCCTGCCCTCCGCCCACTCCCGCCCAGCATCCGCATGCCCGATATACCGGAACAAACGGGGACTTACGTGATGTACATCCGATCGAGCCGGTCACCGGCCGTGGCACCCGCGCCGCTGCGCGCGCCGCTGCCGACAAGCGGCGAAGAACCCGTCCTGGACGTGGCCGTGCCGGTCTTCAACGAGGAGAAGGACCTGGAACCCAACGTCCGCCGGCTGCACACGCATCTGCGGGACACCTTCCCCTACCCGTTCCGGATCACCATCGCCGACAACGCGAGCACCGACCGCACCCCGGCCATCGCCGCCCGGCTGGCCGGCGAACTCCCCGAGGTGACCTCGCTGCGGCTGCCCGAGAAGGGCCGCGGCCGGGCGCTGCGGGCCGCCTGGTCGGGTTCCCGGGCGCCCGTGCTGGCGTACCTCGACGTGGACCTGTCCACCGGGCTCACCGCGCTGCTGCCGCTGGTCGCCCCGCTGATCTCGGGCCACTCCGACGTGGCCATCGGCACCCGGCTCGCGCCCGGTGCGCGGGTGGTGCGCGGGACCAAGCGCGAGGTCATATCCCGCTGCTACAACGTCCTGCTGCGCTGCACGCTCGCCGTCGGCTTCTCGGACGCGCAGTGCGGTTTCAAGGCGGTGCGGCGGGAGACCGCCGAACGCCTGCTGCCGCTGGTGCGGGACGGGGAGTGGTTCTTCGACACCGAGCTGCTGGTGCTCGCCGAGCGGGCCGGCCTGCGGATCCACGAGGTTCCGGTGGACTGGGTCGACGACCCCGACAGCAGCGTCGACATCGTGGCCACCGCGCTGGCGGACCTGCGCGGGATCGTACGGATGTGGCGCACCCCGGCCCGTCGCCGGCCGAGGCCGGTGACCCGATGACCGCGACCCTGCCCGGCATACGCACGCAGGTCTCCCGGACCGTGTCCCGCCACCGGCTGCGGGCCGCCGCCCGCCACCACGGGCCGGTCCTCGCCATGTTCGGCGCGCTGAAGCTGGCCGGCTTCTGCTCCTTCATGTACCTGCTGTCCTCCACCGGGGACTACCGCACCAAGCACCCGCGGTTCGGCGGCGGAGCGCACGCCTGGGACGTGCTGGCCACGTGGGACGGCTGGTGGTACCAGCAGATCGCCCTGCACGGCTACGACCCGAAGCTGGTCCCCGTCCCGGGTGCCACCGGACTGATCACGCTGGAGGGCAACTCGGCGGCGTTCTTCCCGCTGTACCCGGCCCTGATACGGATGACCTCGGCGGTCACCGGCCTCGGCTCGTACGGCGCCGGCCTGCTGGTCTCGATCGTCGCCTCCTTCGCCGCCGCCCTCGGCATCTACGCGGTCGCGGAACGGTTCGGGGGCCGGCGGGGCGGGCTCGCGGCGGCCGGGCTGTGGGCGGTGTGGCCGGGCTCCGGCGTGGAGTGGGCGGTCTACTCCGACTCCCTCTACGTGGCCCTGGCCGCCTGGGCCTGCCACGCCGTGCTCACCCGCCGCTGGCTCACCGCGGGCGTGCTCACCTTCGCGGCCGGTCTCAACCGGCCCACGGCCGCCGCGCTGATCGCCGCGCTCGGCGTGGCCGCGCTGCTGTCCCTGCGCCGCCGCGAGGACGGCACCCTGCGACCGCTGCTCGCCATGGCCATGGCCCCGCTCGGCCTGTTCGGCTATCTGCTCTGGGTCGGCAACCGCATGGGCGACCTGGGCGGCTACTTCAAGCTCCAGTCGGGCGCCTGGGCGCACAGCTTCGACTACGGCGAGCAGACCTGGGACGTGCTGACGTCCGTCCCCGTCGGCAAGTTCGGCTATCTCTTCGCGTACCCCTTCGCGGACGTCATCTCGGTCGCCGTGATCCTGCTCGCCTGCGCACTGCTGCCGCTGCTGCTGCGGCTGCGCCCGCCGGCGGTGCTGGTCGTGTACACCGTCCTCACGCTCGCCCTGGTCCTCGGCAGCCAGCAGATCGTCGCCAACATCTCCCGCTATCTGCTGCCCTGCTTCCCGCTGTTCCTGCCGCTCGCGGTCGCGATGCGCCGGCTGAGCCTGCCCGTGCAGTGCACGCTGCTGGGCGTCGCGGCCCTGGCGTCCGGCTCGTACGCCGGGTACGCCCTGTTCGAGCTGGGGGTGCCGTAGGGCTACGCCAGACTGTCCCGCCACGCCTTGTGGAGATCCGCGAACCGGCCGGTGCCCGCGATGAGTTCGTCCGGCCGGCCGTCCTCGACGATCCGGCCGTGCTCCATCACCAGCACCCGGTCCGCGATCTCCACGGTGGACAGCCGGTGCGCGATCACCACGGCGGTACGGCCCCGCAGCACCGTCGTCATCGCCTGCTGCACCGCCCGCTCCCCCGGGATGTCCAGGGAACTGGTCGCCTCGTCCAGGATCAGCACCGCCGGGTCGGCGAGCAGCGCCCGGGCGAAGGCGACCAGCTGGCGCTGGCCGGCGGAGATGCGCCCGCCGCGCTTGCGGACGTCGGTGTCGTAGCCGTCGGGCAGGGCGCTGATGAACTCGTGCGCGCCGATCGCCTTGGCGGCCTGCTCGATCTCCTGCCGGGTGGCGTCGGGCCGGCCGATCGCGATGTTGTCGGCGACCGTGCCGGAGAACAGGAACGCCTCCTGCGTCACCATGACCACCCCGCGCCGCAGTTCGGGCATCGCCAGCTCGCGCAGGTCCACGCCGTCCAGCAGGACGCGTCCGGCGGAGGGGTCGTAGAAGCGGGCGAGCAGCTTGGCCAGGGTCGACTTGCCCGCGCCGGTGGAACCGACGACCGCGACCGTCTGCCCGGCCGGCAGGGTGAGGTCGAAGCGGGGCAGCACCTCGCCGCCCGTGCGGTAGCCGAAACCGACCCCGTCGAAGACGACCTCGCGGCCCGGGAACTCGTCCTTGAGAGGCGGAAGTTCGCGTGGTTGCGCGGGCTCCGGCACGGACGGGGTCTGCGCCAGCAGGCCGGCGATCTTCTCCAGGGAGGCGGCGGCCGACTGGTAGGAGTTCAGGAACATGCCGAGCCGGTCGATCGGGTCGTAGAGCCGGCGCAGATACAGCACCGCCGCGGCCAGCACACCCAGCTCCAGCGAGCCGGACGCCACCCGGTGGGCACCCCACAGCACGATTCCGGCGACCGCCGTGTTGGCGACGAGCCGGGAACCGGTCACGTAGCGGGCCATCTCCAGCAGCGCGTCCCCGTTGGTGCGCTCGTGCCGCTGGTTCAGCACGGCGAACTCGGCGTCGTTGGCGGCCTCCCGGCGGAAAGCGCGCACCGGCCGGATGCCGTTCATCGTCTCCACGAACTTCACGATCACCGCCGCGATCGCCGTGGACCGCGCCCGGTAGATCCGCCCCGCGCGCCGCTGGTAGATCCGCACGAGCAGGTACAGCGGCACGAAGGAGGCCACCGCGACCGCGCCCAGGCCGAGGTCCAGCCAGAGCAGCAGTGCCGCGATGTAGACGAAGGACAGCATGACGGTCACCAGCTCCTGGAGGCCGTCGTTGAGGAGTTCGCGCAGTGACTCGACGTCCGTGGTGGACCGGGAGATCAGCCGGCCCGAGGTGTACCGCTCGTGGAAGTCCACGCTCAGCGCCTGCGCATGCCGGAAGATCCTGCCCCGCAGGTCCAGCAGCACGTCCTGGCTGACCCGCGCGCAGGCCTCGATGAACGCGAACTGCAGCACGCCCGAGGCCAGGGCGCACAGCAGATAGGCGACGGCGACCGCGATCAGCGGGCCGTGCCGGTCGTCCCGGAACGCCGGTACGGCGTTGTCGATGGCGTACGCCACCAGCAGCGGGCCCACCTGCACCGCGGCCTGCTGGAGCAGCAGCAGGAGCGTGGTGAGCGCGGCCCGGGCCTTCACGGGGGCGAGCAGCGAGCGCAGCAGGGCGGAGGTGGCGCCGGGCGGGGTGGGCAGGACGTCCTGGTCGAAGGGGTCGCCGTCCGCCGGACGGTTCTGGCCGCCGCTGTCCGTGGTGGGGGCGGAGGCGGTCGTGGTCGTCATCGGTGGTCCTCCTGTGCCCCGGCCATCAGGTGGGCGTACTCGGCGTTCGTGCGCAGCAGCTCGTGATGCGTGCCGACGGCGGCGATCCGGCCGCCCGAGAGCAGGGCGACCCGGTCGGCGAGCAGCACCGTGGACGGGCGGTGGGCCACGATCAGCGCGGTGGTGTCGGCGAGGACCTGGCGCAGTGCGGCCTCCACGGCGGCCTCCGTGTGCACGTCCAGGGCGGACAGCGGGTCGTCCAGCACCAGGAACTCCGGCCGGCCGACCACGGCACGGGCCAGCGCGAGGCGCTGCCGCTGGCCGCCGGAGAGACTGAGGCCCTGTTCGCCGACCTGGGTGTCGGTGCCCTGCGGGAGCGCGTGCGCGAACTCCGCCTGCGCGACGGCGAGGGCCCGGTCGAGCTCTTGGTCCCCGGCGCCGTGCGGGGCTCCCATGAGGACGTTCTCGCCGACGCTCGCGGAGAAGAGCGTGGGTTCCTCGAAGGCCATGGCGACCTTCGCGCGGAGTTCCTCGCGGGGCATCGCGGTGATGTCGACGCCGTCGAGGGTGATACGGCCGGAGGTGACCTCGTGCAGCCGGGGGACGAGCGCGGTGAGCGTGGTCTTGCCGCTGCCGGTGGCGCCGACCAGGGCCATGGACTCGCCGGGGCGGATGTGGAGGTCGATGTGGGTGAGGAGGGGCGGGGAACCGGGGGGTGCGTCGGGGTAGCGGAACCGCACGTTCTCGAACCGCAGTCCGGACCCGGCCGCGGGCACTCGTGCGTCCCTTGGCTCCTCACCGGCCCGGGGGGATTCCCAGGCGGCACGGGCGGGCGAGGGGGCTGCGCCCCGCCCGGGCGAAGCCGGGAGCGTGGGGGTGGCACCTGTCGGCGCCGAGTGGCGGGAGCCGCCCCCGGCCGACTGGTCTTCCGGCACTTCGTCGAGGACCTCGAAGTACCGTTCCGTGGCGGTCGCCGCCTCCTGGCTCATCGCCAGCAGGAAGCCGATCGAGTCCACCGGCCAGCGCAGCGCAAGTGCCGTGCTCAGAAAGGCGACCAGAGTGCCGGCCGAGAGACCGCCGTCGGCCACCCGGATCGCGCCCAGGACCAGCGCCGCCCCGATCGCCACCTCCGGGAGGGCGACGATGATGCCCCAGAGGGTCGCCAGCAGCCGGGCCTTGCGCAGTTCCGTGCCGCGCAGCGTGCCCGACAGTGCGCGGAACGCCCGCGCCTGGCTGCGGTGGCGGCCGAAGCCCTTGATGATGCGGATGCCGAGCACGCTCTCCTCGACCACCGTCGTCAGGTCCCCGACCTGGTCCTGGGCGCGCCGGGCCACCTCCGCGTACCGCCGTTCGAACACCACGCAGGTCCACATCAGGGGCAGGACCGGGCCGAGGACGAGCAGGCCGAGCACCCAGTCCTGGGCCAGCAGGATCGCCACGCCGACGGCGATCGTCACACCGTTGACGAGCAGGAACGTCAGCGGGAAGGCGAGGAACATGCGCACCAGCATCAGATCGGTCGTGCCCCGGGAGAGCAGCTGGCCGGAGGCCCAGCGGTCGTGGAAGGACACGGGCAGACGCTGCAGCCGGCGGTAGAGGTCCGCGCGCATCTCCGCCTCGACGTGCGACAGCGGGCGGGCGACCAGCCACCGTCTTATGCCGAACAGGACCGCCTCGGCGATGCCGAGCAGGAGCAGGTACAGCGCACCGAGCCAGACGCCCGCCGGGTCCCGGTCCGCGACCGGACCGTCGACCATCCACTTCAGGACGAGCGGGATCACCAGCCCGCTGCAGGACGCGACTATCGCGACGAACGCGGCGGTGAACAGCCGGGCGCGCACGGGACGGACGTACGGCCACAGGCGGAGCAGGGTGCGGACTGCGGAACGGTCCTCGGTGGTTGCACGTGTCGTGGGCATCACGTGCGAGCCTACGGACCGGCACTGACAACGCCCACCGAGTTTCGACCGGGCCGGGATCGGGCGTTGTCCCTGAGACCCGTGTGCGTGTGGATCCGTACGGCGCGCCGGCTTGCGTAAAGCGAAACCGGGCCGTATGAAATGCGCCATCAATTCTGCTTTATTTCGACGCCTTTGCAGCCGTCAAGGCGTGATTTCTGCACCCGCTCCGGCGGAAGCGGTGTTGTTGCCAACCTGGCGCAAAAGGAACGCCCACTTCACTCCACTTGTGAAGGCGGTGGCGGGCCGACCGAACGGCGTGAAATATTCGGGACGATCACGGGGGACCCCTTGATCGGAAAAGTCAAGCGCCCGCATCTCAGAGGGGAAATTCGCAGTGCCTTTCGTTTCGTCCCGTTCAGCCGTCGTCGCGGCCACAACGCTCTCCGCCCTGCTGCTGGGCACGGCCGGTGTGCACGCCGAAGAGCCTGCTCACAAGGCTTCTGCTCCTGACATCTCGGTCGCCAAGGTGATGCGTCACCTTGATGCCCTGCAGAAGATCTCGGACGCCAACAACGGCAACCGGGCCCATGGCACGCCGGGTTATCAGGCGTCCCTCGACTACGTCAAGGGAAAGCTGGACGCCGCCGGATACAAGACCTCGATCCAGGAATTCGAGTTCGGCGGGAAGAAAAGCTGGAACCTGATTGCCGACTGGCCGCACGGCGGCCGCTCCGGAAAGGTGCTCATGGTCGGTGCGCACCTCGACTCGGTGGACACGGGCCCCGGAATCAATGACAACGGCTCCAGCGTGGGAGCCATCCTGGAGACCGCACTCACGGTTTCCGCCAAGCAGGTCAGTCCCTCCCACCACCTCCGGTTCGCCTTCTGGGGAACCGAGGAGGAGACCTACATCGGCTCCACGCACTACGTGAACACCCTGCCGACGTCCGAGCTGTCGAAGATCAGCGCCTACCTGAACTTCGACATGATCGGTTCGCCCAACCCGGGCTACTTCGTCTACGACCAGAGCCCCGAGGTCGCCCGGCACTTCAAGGCCTTCTTCGACGCCAAGGGCATCCCCACCGAGCCCGCCACCGCGCTCAACGGCCGCAGCGACCACGAGCCGTTCCTGGCCAAGGGCGTCCCGGTGGGCGGCATCTTCACCGGCTCCGCCGAGGTCAAGACCCCGGAGCAGGTCGCGAAGTGGGGCGGCACCGCCGGCGAGGCCATGGACAAGTGCTACCACCTGGCCTGTGACACCCCCGCCAACATCAACCAGCGCACCCTGGACGTCAACTCCGACGCCATCGCGGCGATGGTGTGGAAGATGGGCGTCCGTCAGTAACCGAGCGGCCGGCGCCGGGTGAGGCGCGGGGCGGGGCATCCGGTGGTCCGGTCGGACGGCCGGCTGCCCCGCCCCCTCGCGTCAGCGCGGGCGGCGGCTGCGGGGACGTGCCGCCAGACGGGCCAGCTGGTCCCGGTCCACCTTGCCGGTGGGCCCGACCGGCAGGGCCTGCAGGACGAGCACATGCTCCGGGAGCATGTAGCTGGGCAGGGCGCCGGCGAGATGACGGCGGACGAGACCGCCGGTCACCTCCTGCTCCCCCGCCCCGCCGGCGACGGCCGCCACGATCTGCGGGCCGTCGTCGCCGCGCAGCGTGGTGACCGCGCAGTCCACGACCCCCGGCACCCGTCGCAGCGCGGCCAGCACCTCGCCCAGCTCGATCCGGTAGCCGCGCACCTTCACCTGGTCGTCCCGGCGGCCCCGGAACTCCAGGTTGCCGTCGGTCCGCCACAGGGCCCGGTCGCCGGTGGCGTACATCCGCTCGCCCTCCAGGCCGCCGACCGTGTCGGCGGTGAACTTCGCGGCCGACAGCTCCGGATCGCCCACGTACCCGTCGGCCACGGCCACGCCCGCGATGTAGAGGTCGCCCTCCACGCCGATCGGCAGCGGCTTGCGGTCCTCGTCCAGGACGTAGTAGCGGGCGTTCTGGATCGGCTTGCCGTACGGCACGCTGGTCCACTCCGGGTCGATCTCGCCGACGTCGAAGTGGTTGGACCAGATGGTCGCCTCGGTCGCGCCGCCCAGCGCCACGACACGGGCCTGCGGGAAGCGGGCCCGGACCCGGCCGGGCAGGGCCAGCGGCACCCAGTCGCCGCTGAGGAACACCAGCCGCAGAGCGGGCACCCGGGCGTCGTCCTGCGGTTCCTCGGCGAAGGACATCACCATGCTCAGCGCAGCCGGAGCGGAGTCCCAGAAGGTCACCGGCTCGTGCAGCATGATCTCCAGCAGCCGCTCGCCGTCGGAGAGCTCCGCCGCCGGGACCACGCGCAGGCTGGCGCCCGCCGCCAGGACACCCAGCAGGTCGTACACCGAGAGGTCGAAGGTGAGCGCGGTGACCCACAGCAGACAGTCGTCAGGCCCCACCTCGTAGGTCTCGTTGACCCACTGGATGACGTTCACGGCACTGCGGTGGCGCACCGAGACGCCCTTGGGCACGCCGGTGGAGCCGGAGGTGAAGATGACGTACGCGGTGTCGTCGGCGCCCGGTCCGGCGGGCAGCGGCAGTTCGCCGGCGGCCTGCACGTCGCTCCACGTGCTGATCACCGGCGTGTACGGCGTGCTCGGTTCCGCCGGTGCCAGGCGCAGTACGACGTCGTAGCGGTCCCGCAGGGCGGGCGGCCAGGCCTCCCCCTCGCGGCGGTGGATCTCCGCACGCACCGGCAGGCCGAGCTGGTCGGCCAGGCGCTCGAACCACGCGGCGGGCACCTGCAGATGGCCGCCCTGGCCCCGGCCCTCGCCCGGCTCCGACAGGTCGGCGAGGACCACCGCCCCGCCCGGCGCCAGGGCGCCCAGCGCGTCCCGGAGCACGGACCGCAGGTACTCGAAGCCCGGGAAGAACTGGGCGACGCTGGCCAGCACCACCACATCGGTGCCTTCCGGCTCCAGCACGCCGCCGAGCCCGTCGGCCGGGGCCTGCACGAACCGCGCGCCCTCGCCGTACTCCCGGGCCGCCCGCTCCAGCGCCACGGACGACACGTCGACGCCCGTGTAGCCGGCGACCCGGTCGCGCAGCGCGCAGGCGACGAGACCGGCGCCGCAGCCCACCTCGACGACCCGGGGCCGGTCGGCCACCGACAGCACGAGGTCGCGCACGTGCGAGACGTACGTCCCGATCTCCGCGGCGGTGATGCCGTCGGCCGGGTTCTGGTTGAAGCCCGAGGCCCGGGCCTGGTCCTCGTCCTCGGCGACGGTGTCCCAGAGCAGGCCCACCGCCTCCGTGTCCAGCGGGTCCGGGGTCACGGCCGACAGGTCCGTGCAGACCAGCCGGAGGCCGGCGCCCGCGAGGTGCCCGGCCTCCTCCGCGCGGCGCGCCAGGGCACGGCTGGTGACGATCCAGCCGATGCCCAGGTGGCCCACGGGGGTGGCGATCCGCGAGGCCGGCCAGCGCGCGTCCAGCGGCACGTAGGCGGCACCGGAGCGCAGCACGCCCACGACGGCCCGCACGCTGTCGTACGAGTTCTCGTGCAGGATGCCGACGAACGCGCCCCGGCCGACGCCCTGGGCGCTCAGGAAGCGGGCGAGCCGGCCCGAGTCGGCCCAGAGCTGCCCGTACGTCCTGACCTCGTCGTCGCCGAGGCGGACGGCCGGGGCGTCCGGGTTCTCCCGTACGCGCCGTTCGATCAGGTCGATCATGCTGACCTGGTCCTCGAACGGCCGAGCCGTGTCGTTCCACTCGGCCGGCGGCAGCTCCCACTGCTCTGCCATCTGCTCTGCCCTCCTCCGTGAGCCGCGAATGTGGTGGCGGAGCGTCAGATGACGCGGCCGTACTTGGGGTTGTCGCGGTGGATGGTCCGCTCGCGGATGCGCAGCTCGCCGTCCACGCGCACCATGCGGTCCTCGACGCTGGACGAGGAGAAGAAGTGGACCTCGTCCTTGGTGTTGGTCTGGGTCACCAGCGAGTAGTAGGTGACGCGCAGGCCGTCGCCCTCGGCCGGCTCGATCAGGAAGTGGTCGAACCAGTGGCGGGTGACCAGGCCCTCGTACATCGGGAGCATGCTCTTCATCTTGGTGCGCATCGCCTCACGGCCCTCCACCTTCTCGCCGCGGTGCGGGTGGGCGACCGAGCCGTCCTCGGTGAAGGTGGCGGTGAACTGCTCGATGTCGAGGTCGTCCAGGACGCGCATCTGACGGGCGTAGAAGTTCTTGACCTCGATGTAGAGGTCGGCGTTGACGGACATGCCTGCTCCTTGCTTCTTGCTCGGTAGAAAAAGTCCGGAGGGAGATCCGGGAGGGAAAGGGGTGACCGGTCAGCCGGCCGGGGCTTCCTCCAGGACGAGGAAGGCGTTGGTGCCGCCCACGCCGGCCGACATCAGGCCGGCCGTGCGGGGGCGGCCGTTCGCGGTCCAGGGACGGCCTTCGGGGAGGATCCCGAAGCGCGCGCCGCGCCCGGTGAACTCCTCGATGGGGTCCTCGGTGTTGGGGGTCGCGGGCAGGAAGCCGCGGTCCATCGCGAGGCAGGTCTTGATCAGGGCGGCCATGCCGGCCGCGGTGTCGCAGTGGCCGACGGAGGCCTTCACGGAGCCGACCGCCACCGGCTCGCCCTCGGTGCCGAGCGCCTCGATCAGGGCGGTGGCCTCGATCTGGTCGTTCAGCGGGATGCCGACCCCGTGCGTCTCGACGTAGTCGACGTCGGCCCCGGTCAGTCCGGCGGCCTCCAGGGCCCGGCGCACGGCGCGGACCTTGCCGTCGACGCCCGGGATGACGAAACCGGGTTTGGCGCGGCCGTCGTTGGTGACGGCGCTGCCCCGGATGACGGCGTACACCGGGTCGCCGTCGCGCAGCGCGTCGTCGAGCCGGCGCAGCAGGACCGCGCCGGAGCCGTCCCCGGGGACCACGCCGTTGTGGCGGCGGTCGAAGGGGCGCACGACGCCCTCGGTGGAGTAGATGCTGCGCGGGGTGCGCAGATACGTGCCGTCGGCGTCCTCCTGGATGGCGACGGCACCCGCGAGGGCGTAGTCACAGGCGTGCAGCCGCAGGCTCTGGCAGGCCAGATGGACGGCGACGGCCGAGGTGGCGCACGCCGAGTCCAGCATCAGCGACTCGCCCCACAGGTCCTGGAGATAGGAGAAGTAGGGCCCGGCGAACGTCGGGTCGACGTGCACCACGTCGTCGAAGGCGGCCCGCGGCACATGCTTGGTGCGGGCGCAGCCGGCGTACACGGCGGTCCGGTCGGCGATCGCCGACAGCTTCAGCCCGGCGTCCTCGGCCGCCTGCCACAGCGACTCCTGGAGGATGCCGTGCTGCGGGTCCAGGCCCTCTATGCCGACGAGGGCGCTGTCGTAGGTGTCCCGGTGCGGGGCCACTCCCCACGAGTGCACCCGCAGCCGGTCCTCACCGAGGTCCTCCACGACCGGCACCGGCTCCCGCTGGAAGCAGTCACGGCCCGCGACGAGGTTGGCCCAGAACGCCTCGACGTCGGGCGCCTTGGCGAAGCGCCCGCCCACACCGATGACGGCGACCGGGTCGGAGCGCTGGGAGAGTTCTGACATGCGACCCTGCCTCAGTCGAAGGTGAGCGCGACCTTGACGACCCCGTCCCCGCGGTGGTGAGCGAGGTCGAAGGCGTCGGCGATGTTCTTGATGTCGAAGGTGTGGGTGATGTGGTCGTCCACGCGGATCGAGCCGTCCCCGATGAGGTCCAGGGCGGTGCGGAAGGAGGCGAGACCCGGCTCCAGCTGGGCGCCGCCCACCGCGTGGATCAGGTGGGCGTTGCGCACGAAGAGATGGGCGTACGGGATGTGCATGTCGTAGTCCTCGGGCATGCCGAAGAAGCCGAGCCGGCCCTGCTGGCCGACCATGCGCATCGCGTGCGCGCGGGCGCCGTCGGTGCCGGCCGCCTCGATGACCAGGTCGGCGCCCTGGCCGCCGGTCACCTCCATGACGACCTCCTCGGCGTTCTGCCCCGGCACCAGCACGGTGGCGTCCGCGCCGAGCGAACGCGCCACCTCGAGCCGGCCCGGCTCCAGGTCGACCGCCACGACCTTCTCGAAGCCGCGGTGCTTGAGCATCTGCAGGAACAGCAGGCCCGCCGAGCCGACGCCGACGACGGCGGCCGTACGGCCCTCGGGCACCGGTTCCGGCCAGAACCGCTTGAGCGCGAAGACGACCGTGCCGAGCTGCTGCGCCATCAGGTGGACGGAGGGCGTGCCGGTGTTCTTCACCGGCAGCAGGAAGCGGTCGGCGATGGTCTGGTAGCGCGCGAACGACGCCATGTAGGCGTGGTTCGGCACGGTCAGCACGAAGTCGCCGGGCGCGAACCGCGCCGAGCGGCTCTCCACCACCTCGCCGATGCCCTCGTGGCCCGGGTAGCCCGCAGGACAGGGGTAGGGGTGGTCACGCATGTCCCGGAAGAAGGGGGACTCGGCGCGCACCCGGTGCACATCGCTGCCGCAGATGGCGGCGAGCGAGTTGCGGACCAGGACCTCGTCCTCCTTCAGCTCCCGGAAGGTGACCTCCTCCACCTCCAGGCGCCCGGGTTCGACGAGAACGGCGGCTTCGCCTCGTACGTGCGGCATGCGGACCTTCCTTGTTCTGGGACGTTCACGAGTGGTCGGGGCGGGCGCCGTGCGCCCAGGAGAGGGGGTGGCCGGGCAGCCGCAGCCGGCGGGCCGGGCCGTCCGGGGTCAGCCGGGGCTCGACGCCCTGGCACCAGAGCTCCGCGAGGGCACCGAGCAGGGCTTCCTCGTCCATGTCCGCGGCAGGCAGCTCCAGGACGGCCACCTCGCCGAGCTGGTCGCGGGCGACCTGCAGCAGCTTGGCGGTATCGGCCTCGGCCGACAGATGCTCGCGCTGCGGGGCGGGGCCGTCGGGCGTGACCGGCCCGAGCCCGGTGCTCCACAGCACGGCGGGCCGGCCGGGTACGGGTACGGTCCCGGACTCGTCGGCCGCGAACCGGCGCCCGTCGTCCAGGCCGAGGGCACCGCTCACCACGGCGGCCGAGATCCGGCCGGTGCCGGCACCGAGCACTGCCGCCGGGGTCACGCCCCGTTCGGCGAGCCGCTCGGCGAGCCGCACCTGAGGCGTCACGCCGTCGGTGCCTGCGGTGGCCTCCGCGAACGCGAGCGCCACGGCGGGGGCGGAGCCGGGGACGGCGTGGGCCGTGTGGCCACTGCCGTCGCGCAGGGCCCGTATCGCCTGCTCCCGGTCGTCCACGACCACGGCGAACCGGTGCGGGAACCGCTCACGGCCCCGGTCCAGGGTGTGTGCGACGTCCGCGAGTGCCATCTGCGGGTCCGCCTCCAGGTGGGCGGCCAGCCGCTCCCGGGCCACGGCGAGCGCGTCGGCGGTGGCTGCGGAGAGGGCGAGGACGTGGTGGCGGGGTCCGCCGGCCGCGGGCCGGTGCTCCGCTGCCGGGCGGGGCAACGGCGTACGGGCCGTGGTCCGCCGAGCGGTGTCCGGTACGGGTGGTGCGGCCGGCGAGGCGGCCGGTGCGGGGGCGGCTGCCGGGGCGGCCGTGGGCCGGTGGGCCGTGGCGATCAGGCGGGCCTGGTCCTGGACCGTGACGTGCCGCAGCAGGTCGATGACCGGGACGTCGGCGCCGGTCGCGAGCCGCAGCTGTTCCCGCAGCTTCACCAGCAGCAGCGAATGGCCGCCCGCGTCGAAGAAGTTGCGGTCGTCCCCGAAGCCGTCGTGCTGCAGCACCGCCTGCCAGGCCACCCGCACGCCGTCCAGTACGGAGGGCAGGGCGGGAGCCGGGGCCACGGCGGGAGCCGGAGCCGGTGCGACGGGTGCGGCGGCAGGGGCGGGCTGCAGGGGTGTTCCCCCGCGTTCCACGTCCGGCAGCCGGCGCCGGTCGATCTTGCCGGTCGGGGTGAGCGGCAGCTCGTCGACCAGCACCAGGTGGCTGGGCACCGCGAAGGCGGGCAGCCGCAGCTTGGCGTGCCGGCCGATCTCGTCTGCGTCCGTGCCGGGCGCGGCGACGGCGTAGGCGACGATCTCCTTCTCGCCGCGCCGGTTGACGCGGGTGGTGACGAAGACCGACTCGACGGCCGGGTGGGCGTCCAGCACGGCCTCCACCTCGCCGAGTTCGACGCGCTGGCTGCGGATCTTGACCTGGTTGTCCTTGCGGCCGATGAACTCCAGCAGGCCCTCCGGCGTCCACCGCACCCGGTCACCGGTGCGGTACAGCCGGGTCCCGCCGTCGGTGACGAAGCGGTCGGCGGTCATCTCCGGCGCGTTCAGGTAGCCGTCGGCCAGCCCGACGCCGCCGAGGAGCAGTTCGCCGGGCACGCCACGCGGCACAAGCCGGGTGCCGCCCTCCTCCACCACCCGCACCTCGGTGCCGGGCACCGGGCTGCCGATGGGCACCGTGCGGGCGTTCGCCGCGAGTTCGGTGATCGCGAACCAGGTGGAGGTGAAGGAGTTCTCGGTGGGTCCGTAGCTGTGCAGCAGCACGCCGGGGCGGCTCCAGCGCAGCGCGCGGCGCATGTGCTGCACGGAGATCAGCTCGCCGCCGAAGTAGACGCGGCGCAGTGACTGGAGGGTGTCGGGGGCGTCCTCGATGATCCGGTTCAGCAGCGGCGTGGTCACGAGCAGGGTGGTGATCCCGCGCGCGCGGACGACCGCCCGCATCTCACGGGGGCTGAGCACCAGGTGCTTGTCGAGGACGACGAGTTCGGCGCCGTGCGTGAGGGCGCCCCAGATCTCGTAGCTGGCGCCGTCGAAGTTGAGTGGGCACAGCTGGGCGACCACGTCCGTCTCGTCCAGCGGGATGAAGTCGGGCCGCTGGAACAGCCGGGCCAGACCCCGGTGGGGCAGGACGACACCCTTGGGCCTGCCGGTCGTCCCGGAGGTGTAGAGCACGCACAGGGTGGCGGCGTCGTCGTACGGCAGCTCGGGTGCGGCGAGGCCGCGCGCCTGGGCCGGCACCTCGTCGAGCCGTACGGCGGTGCCCTCCGGCACGTCGAGGGTGTGCCCGCAGCCCGGGTCCACGACCACGACGGCCGGGCGGGCGTCGTCCACGATCAGCTGGAGCTGGGCCTCGGGATAGGCCGGGTCGAGCGGCAGGTAGGCCGCGCCGGCCAGGGCGCTCGCCAGCCAGAACAGCGGGGTGTCCACGCCGGGCGCGAGCAGCAGGGCCACGGTGTCGCCGGGTCCCACACCCCGGTCGTGCAGCCAGCCGGCCAGCTCGCCGGCACGGGCGCCGAGTTCGCCGTAGGTGAGGACACGGTCGCCGTGGCGTACGGCGACCGCGTCGGGGCGGGTGGCCGCGTGCCGCAGGACCAGCTCGGGGATGCCGGGCGCCGGTGCCGTGAGGGGTGCGCCGTGCGCGGCGACCCGGGACAGGCCGGGGTCGCAGGCGGCGAGGAGATCGCCGCACGAGGTGTCCGGGGCGGCCACCGCACGGGCCAGCAGCTCGCGCAGTTCCCCGGCGAACAGCTCGGCGGTGGCGTGGCGGTAGCGGGCGGTGTCGTAGTAGACGCACAGGCGGGTGCCGGCCGAGCCCTCGAGCACGTTGACCGAGAACTCGTACTTCGTCGTCTCGTCCGGGTGGTCGAAGCGGCGCACGGTCACGTCGCCGGCCTGCCACTCCTCCTCGTAGGCCGGCGTGTACATGAACGCCGTGCGTTCCACGCCCGGGCCGTCGGACTGCTCGCTGCGGATCTCGCGCAGCCGTCGCATCGGCAGATGGGTGTGGTCCATCGCGTCGAGCATCTGCTCGCGCAGCCGGGCCGTGACGTCGAGGAAACGGTCGGCGGAGTCCGACCGGCTGCGCAGGGGAAGCACCCGGCTGAACAGGTCGACACGCTCGGCGTCGGCGTCCCGGCGGCCGGCGAAGACCATGCCGAGGGTGCCCTCGGACTCGCCGGCCCATGCGTGCAGCAGCACCGACCAGGCCGCGAGCACCACCACGGAGGGGGAGCTGCGCTCGGCCGCGGCCAGCGCCTGGACGCCGGCGGCGACCTCGGCGGGGAGGAGGACCTCCACCCGGCCGGAGGGGCCGGGGAAGCCGTCCTCGGGCACCAGGTCGTACGGGGGCGCGAGGGAGGCGGGGGCCTCGCGCAGGGCGGCGGCCCAGTACTCCTCGGCGGCGGCGTCGGCCAGGCCGTCGCCGGTGGCATCGATGTCGGGAGCCGGGCGCGGGGCGAGGCCCGGGCCGCCCGCCACCCGGGACCGGTACGCCTCGACCAGGTCCTCGGCGACGATCCGGCTGGACCAGCCGTCGGAGACGATGTGGTGCATCGTCAGGGCGAGCAGAGCGCCGCCCTCGCCGGTCAGCAGGGTGGCCCGCAGCAGGGGCGCGGTGGCGATGCCGAGGGGGGCGCGGCCGGCGACGACGGCGCGGGCGAGGGCCTCGGCACGGTCGTACCGGCCGGGCAGCCGCTCGGTGACGAAGGCCAGGGGCGGCTCCGCCTCGGCGGTGCGCCACAGCTCGCCGCCGTCGGTGGAGAAGGAACTGCGCAGGGCGGGGTGCGCACGCAGGACGTCGCCGAGGGCGGCTCGCAGCGCCGGTACGTCGACGTCCGGGGTGAACTCCAGGTCGACCGGGACGTTGTAACGGTCGGAGTCCGGTTCGCGCTGGCAGGCGAGCCAGACGTCCAGCTGCTCGGAGGAGGCCGGTTCCCTCACTTCGGGACCGCCACGTGCTCGCCGGCGGTGTTCGCCTGCAGGGCGCGCACCAGGTCGGCCACCGTGCGGACGGAGCGGAAGTGGACCGGGGTGAACTCGGCGTCCGTGATCTTCACGCCGAACCGCGCCTCACACTGGGCGCGCAGCTCCACGAAGCCGAGGGAGTCCAGCCCCAGGACGTCCTGGAGACCGTCGTCGTCCCCGATGCGGTCAGCGGGCACGTCGAGGAAGAGGTCGTCGACGAGGATCTGCTTCAGCGTGGCTTCCAGGGTTTCGGCCTGCTTCTCGCCCGAACCGACAGTCATAACGTTTCTCCATTGCTGTAGGTGGATCAGTGCGGTGCGGGAGCTTCCGCCCGCCGTTCCCGCTCCGCGGCCCGGCGCGTCAGCTCGGCGATCGCCGGCAGGGCCAGGTCGTGGTCCCGGGCGCGGCGCAGCACCGGCTCGGTGAGCGCGGCGAGTTCGGTGGGCCGGACACCGGCCGCCACGTCCCGGTGCAGGGAGGTGTCGGTCCGGCCGGGCAGCTTGTCGAGGGTGTTCAGCAGGTCTTGTCCGTCGACGGCGACGGCCTCGGCCGCCGCGACGGCGCAGGCTTCTCGTGCGGCGTCGTGCAGCAGCATCCGCAGCTCGGGCTGCCGGCGGACCACGCCGAGCGGGCCGTCGGCGGCGGTGGTGGCCAGGGCCAGCGGCAGCAGGAGGACCAGCTTGCGCCACAGGACGCTCGCCGGGTCAGGCTCGGTGACGCCGCCGATGCCGGCGTCCGCGAGGGCTTCGGTGACCCGGGCGAGCATGCCGGGCGGCGGTGCATCGGCGTGGGTGGCGAAACCCTCGTCCGCCGCCAGAGCGACCTCGGCGAACAGGGAGTTCCAGGTCACCTGGCCCGGCCCGGTCCGTTCCGCCTCGATGCGGATGGCTCCGACGAGCTGGCGGGGGCCGAACCGGGCCCGTAGCAGGCGGGGATGGTCGAGCCCGTTGAGCAGCGGCACCACCGCGCCCGGCACCAGCGCGGGGTCGGTGCGGGCCAGGGCGGCCTCGAGTGCCGGTGCCTTCACCGTCACCCAGAGGACGTCGGCCGGCTCGGCCAGCCGGCCGACCGCGCGGACCGGCACGGAGTGGTCGCCGCGCAGCCGGCTGTGGACGTCGATCGCCCCGGAGTAGCGGGCTCGGGTGCTCTCCCGCATCACCAGCGTGACGTCGTGGCCGCCACGGGCCAGGGCCGCTCCGAGGGCGAGCCCGACTCCGCCGGCGCCCAGAATCGCATGCCTCAACACGTTCCTTGGTGCATCTCGTGGGGGCGGCCGGCGCCTCGTCCGCCCCGGCCGCACGCGGCAGGGCAACCCGGAGGGGCACCGGTCGCGGGAAAGTGAACCTGAATGGCCGCCAACAGCCAGGAAAAGAGCGCCGGTTGTGGGTCAGGACAACCGAACAGCCCTAATTTTCAGTGAAGTTCGGGCGTCAGTCTGCTGCTGCGCCCTGCCGGTCTGCCGGCCCGTGCATGGTCCCCCGTAGCGGCGTACATCATTCCCCCTGTCACGCCGGATCCTGCCCCGGTCGACCGCAGCCTTGAAATACTGCGTTCACAAACGTCGCACCGACTGTAAGTAGGCCAAGTTTCAGCCGTCAACCACCTTTTCAGCCAAGTGGCTGGCCGGTGCGCATACCCCGCCAGAGGCGGTTGACACGCAGCGTCGATGTGTTGGCCGAGGTCACGGGGTAGGGCGTGGCCGATAATCGACCCTTGACTGGCTCGATGGCCACTGCCTACGCTCCAATATCGGCATTGGCCGTCACGGTGAGCATTCAGCTCGAGGACCGAACCGGATTGATCCGCCGGTTGCGCGTCCTTTTTCACGGGGGATCAACAATGGAAGTCCTCACAGCCATGCCTATGTGCGCTGCCGTCCAAGGCAGTGCACATCTCCGGTGTGATGAACTGCCAGCCGAAATGACACGGGGGAATCCCTTTTGACCGACGACGGTGTGAAGACTCGTCCGGAACCGCATTCCGAAGCAGCGGGACACATGCCTGCGCGGACGATGACAGAGCAGGTCAGGGCCGCCTGGATCGAGGTCCTCGGCCATGACGACTTCGATGACGACACCCCCTTCCTGGAAGCGGGTGGCCACTCCCTGAAAGCCACGCAGGTGCTGATCCGGCTCCGCCGGCAACTCGGCATCCACCTGCCCAACCGGCTGTTCTTCGACCACCCCACCGTCAGCGAGCTGGCGGCCGCCGTGGAACACATCGCCACCCCGTCTCCCCTCGCGTGACCGGTCGGCACCGAGACCTGAATGTCGTCGGCACCGCCCGAGATGCCGTCGGCATCGACTGAACAAGGAAGGCTCTTCTTGTGACTGCTCCCGTTTCCCGCGACGGCATACCAGAGGCAGGCGAAAGCGTTTTCCTCCCCGCGGACTGGCGTGGAGACGCGAAGACCCCGCTCGACGCCGACACCGCGTTCAACGGATTCATCTCCACGAACGTCGTCTTCGCCCTGGAACAGCTGGGGCTCTTCGCCTGGTTCGACGAGAACGGCCGGCTCGACGTCCCGGAGTACTGCCGGGCGCAGCAGCTGGACGAAACGGTCTTCCGCCGCCTGCTGTCCGCGGCGGAGTCCTTCGGATTCCTCGTCGTGACCGACGGCCAGGTGACGCCCGCGCCCGCGTGGGACGAACTCCGCCGCAAGATCGGGTTCTTCACCTGGGGAGTCGGCGGCTATCACGACGTGTTCGCGAGCGCCGCGTCCATCACGCGCGGAGAGCGCGTCTTCGGCAAGGACGTGCTGCGCAACGAGGCCATGGTCGCGCTCGGTTCGGCCCAGGCCGACCTGGCGCTGATGCGGCACCTGCTCGACGAGCAGATCGCCGAGCTGGACTTCTCCGTCATCGCCGACCTCGGCAGCGGCATCAGCGAGCGCGTCTGCCGCCTCGTCAAGTCCCGTCCGGGGGCCCGTGGTCTGGGCCTGGACATCAGCGCCTCGGCCACCGAGCTGGCCGCCGGCACCGTCGAGCGCCACGGTCTGACCGACCGGGTCCAGCCGATCTGCGCCGACGTCCTGGACGTCCTCTTCCGGGGGCGCCGCATCGAGGGCGCCGACCAGGTCGACGTCGCGATGAGCTTCATGTTCCTGCACGACCTGCTGGTCGACCCGAGCACCCGCATGGACGTCATCCCGGCGCTGCGCAAGGCGTTCCCGAACGCGCACACCTTCCTGCTGGGCGACACCACCGTCCGGCCGCGCGGCGGGAGCGACACCCTGCCGGTCTTCTCCAGCGGCTTCGAGCTGGCGCACGCCCTGATGGGCGTGCCGATCTACACGCGCGAGGAGTACGAGGACCTCTTCCGCGAGGGTGGCCTCCACCTGCGCCGGACCATCCCCTTCGGCGCCCCGCACACCTACCTCTTCGTTCTGGAGGCCCAGTGACCAGCGAGCGACGTCCGGGCGACGCCGAGATCGTCGAGGACCTGCCCATCCCCCTCGCCGTGGCGGGCCACCACCAGCCCGCGCCGTTCTACCTCACCGCCGACATGTTCGGCGGCCTGCCGGTGCAGCTGGCCGGCGGGGAACTCAGCGCGCTGGTCGGCAAGCCCGTCGCCGCACCGCACACCCACCCGGTCGACGAGCTGTACCTGCTGGTGTCCCCGAACAAGGGCGGCGCCCGCATCGAGGTCCAGCTCGACGGCGAGAAGTACGAGCTGGTCTCGCCCGCCGTGATGCGCATCCCGGCCGGCAGCGAGCACTGCTTCCTCACCCTCGAGGCCGAGGTCGGAAGCTACTGCTTCGGCGTCCTGCTGGGGGACAGTCTGTGACCCCGCCCCCGGCCGGCCCCGGCAAGTCGTTCAACGCGAGCATCCCCGGGGCCGACGACCTGATCCGCCTGCACCTCAGCGAGAGCCCCTACGGCGCCAGCAAGGCGGCGCTGCAGGCGGCCGAGCGCGAGCTGGGGCGGGTCAACGTCTACCCGGACCCCGAGCGCCAGGAACTGATCCACGCGCTCGCCGAGCACTGGGACGTCACCCCGCAGCACATCGCGGTCGCCAACGGCAGTGACGAACTGGTCCTGGCCACCTCGCTCACCTTCGGCGACCGCGCCCGCCCCGGCCTCGTCACCGACGGCACGTTCCCCGGCTACCGCACCTGCCTGGACCTGATCGGGCGCGGCTGCACCGCCGTACCGCTGAGCGGCACGGACATCGACGCGGAGGCGTTCGCCGCGCGGCTGCCCGAGCACGGGGTCGGCTACCTCTGCAATCCGCACAACCCCAGCGGCGCGGCCCACACCCACGACGAACTGACCGCCCTGGTGGAGGCGTCGGGGCGCAGCGGGGTGCCGCTGGTGTTCGACGAGGCCTACATGGAGTTCGCCGGCCCGGGCGTCCCGCAGGCCCGCGGCCTCATGGACGACGGCGCGCCGGTCGTCGCGCTGCGCACCTTCTCGAAGGCCTACGGCCTGGCCGCGCTGCGGATCGGCTACGCCGTCGGGCAGCCCGCGCTGATCGCCGCGCTGCGGCAGACGCTGCGCTCCCTGCCGTTCAGCGTGAACCGGCTCGCGCAGGCGGCGGCCCTCAGCGCCCTCGGGGACCGTGACTTCCTCGACGGGGTGCGCCGGTCCACCGCCGAGCGGCGCAGCTGGTTCACCGCGGAACTGGACCGCCGCGGCCGCGGCCATCTGCCCTCCGTGACCAACTTCGTCGCCGTCGCGGCCCGGGACTGCGCCCTGGCGCAGGACCGTCTCGCCGCCGATTTCGGCATTCTCGTTCGCAATGCCGGGCTGTTCGGATTCCCCGGATACATACGCACGTCGCTCGGCACTCAGGAGGAACTCGTCCGGTTCCTCGATGCCCTCGACGAGATCGAGAAGAACCCCTGATGTGACTTCTGGACTTTTCCGGGTTGCCCGGCGAAACCGCTGAACGAGAACGACAAGGAGCAATGACGTGTTCCGTCAAGACCCCCTGAACACGATCCTCGCGCTGGGCTCCGGGTTCACGCCCACCGCCGTGCGGGTGACCGCGACCCTCCGCCTGCCCGACCTGGTGGAGCAGGGGCACCGGAGCGTGGCCGCGCTGTCCGCCGAGACCGGCACCGACGAGCAGTCCCTGGGCCGGGTCCTGCACTACGTCAGCCTTCTCGGCCTCTTCACGGAGACCGAGGCCCCGGAGGACGGGGAGAAGGCCTACGAGCTGACCGACGTGGGCCGGGTGCTGCTCAGCGACCACCCGAGCAACCTGCGCCGCTGGCTGGACTACGAGGACCCCAGCCGGGCGATGGAGGCCCGCTTCGAGCCGGCCATCGGCCGGCTCATGGACGCCGTGCGCACCGGTCTGCCGGTGTACGAGCAGGCGCACGGGCGGCCGTTCTGGGCGGATCTCGAGGCCCACCCGGACATCGAGAAGTCCTTCAACGCGGGCATCGCCCGCATCGCGAGCCGGCTCGTCCCCGAGCTGGCCCGCATCTACGACTGGGCGTCCGTCAAGCACGTCGTGGACGTCGGCGGCGGCAACGGCTCGCTGCTGCTGAAGCTGCTCACCGAGTACCCGGCGCTGCGGGGCACCCTGCTGGAGCTGGAGAGCGTCATCGAGGAGGCCAAGGGCACGACCGCCCAGGTCGCCGACCGCTGTGAGCTGGTCCCGGGCAGCTTCTTCGAGCCGATGCCGACCGGCGGCGACGTCTACCTGATCGCCAACACCCTGCACAACTGGAGCGACCGGGACGCGGTCCGCATCCTCGGCCGCTGCGCCGAGGCCCTCGAGCCGGGCGGCCGGGTCGTGGTCGTGGAACGGCTGCTGGACAGCGGCAAGGACCCGGTGATGGCGAGCTACGCCGACCTGCTGATGCTGGTCCTGCTCGGCGGCCGGGAGCGCAGTCTGGAGGATCTGCGCTCCCTCGGCGCCGAGGTGGGGCTCACCCTCACGGACTCGAAGAAGTTCGAGCTGCCCGGACACTGGCTGATCGAGTTCACCAAGGGAGAGACGCGGTGAAGCGCTCGCTGAACCCGGACGAGCCCAACGCCCTGCTGTCGTACGACTTCGACCGGGGCAGCAACTACGAGAACGTCCTGAACCTCACCGACGCCCTCGGCGCGCTGGTTCCGGAGAGCGAGACCGAACACCCCGACCAGCGGTTCTTCCAGGTCACGCATCTCATCACCGAGTACGCCTGGGTGCAGATCCACTACGAGCTGCGCCGGGCCATCACTCACCTGGACAACGACCGGTACCAGCAGGCGGTGCGGCTGTTCGACCGGGCCACCGGGCTGAGCGAGGTCACCGTGCAGGCGGTGCGGCTGCTCACCGACCATCTGCCGCAGCACAGCCTGCTGATGATGCGCAACGCCCTGCCCGAGGACGCCACCGGCCTGGACTCCCCCGGCTACCGCAACCTGCGCCGGGTGGCCCGCCCGGTGTGGAAGGCGTACGAGCAGGCGGTGGAGCGCGCCGGGCTGTCCCTGCAGGACGTGATCGCCCAGCAGGACGACGGCTACACCGGCCCCAGCTCGCCGCAGGCGCAGTCGCTGGCCCTGGTCCGGGAGGCGATGCTGAAGCTGGACAGCAGCGTCTCCGGCTGGAAGCAGCACCACCTGATCATGGTCTGGTCGCAGCTGGGCGGACAGCCGGGCCTGCGCAAGGAGAACGCCGAGGACGGGTCGGCCGAGCTGCCGCAGAGCCTGGGCGGGCGTTCGCTGTCCACCCTGGAGTCCCGTTCGCAGCTGCCGCTGTTCCCGGAGCTGTGGCGGGCGGCGGAGGAGGCGTACTGGCTGCTGGGCACCCGGCACGACACCGACGCCCCGGTGCGGGGCGGCGGCAACGGGTGTCCGGTGCAGCACTGATCCGGCCGTGACACGAGCGGGCCGCCGACCTCGAGGTCGGCGGCCCGCTCGCCGTTGTGCCCCCTGTCCGGCGGCCGGCCCGCTCGCCACTGTGATCCCCTGCCCCACGGCCGGCCCACCCGCCGCTGTGACCCTCTGCCCGGCGGCCGGCGGCCGGCGGCCGGCTCGCAGCCGTACGCGGACCTTGTTGCGTCGGCGGCCGCTCGTTGCTCGTGCGAGACACCTGGCCGGTCAGCGGCCCGCTCGCTGCTGGGCCAGTTCCAGCAGGCGGGCCGTGACCTCCTCGAAGCGCTCGTGCGGGAAGAAGTGGCCGCCCTCGAAGCCCTCGGCGCGGTGTTCGCCGCGGGTGTAGTGCCGCCAGTCGGCCATCACCTCGGGCGGGGTGTCCGCGTCCCCGGTGCCGTACCAGCTGATGAGGTCGCTCGGCAGGGGCTCGGGCGCCGGGTCGGGCCGGTGGCCGGCGACCAGGGCGAGGTCGCCGCGGATGACCGGCACGAACTGGTGGCGCATCGGTGACCGGCGCACCTCGGGCGGGATGCGGCCGTGTTCGGCGAGCGCGTCGAGGAGGGCGTCGTCGTCGCCGAGGCCGAGCAGCGGGCCGTAGGGCGATGCGCCGAGCAGATGCGGCGGGCGGGTGGCGGCGACGACGACGAACTCGGGAGCGGGCCGGCCGAGGACGTGCAGGGCGCGGGCGGTCTCGTAGGCCAGCAGGCCGCCCATGCTGTGGCCGAGGAGCGCGTACCGGCCCGGCGGGTCGATGCGCAGGGCGAGGTCGGTGGCCGCCTCGCGCAGGGTCGTATGCCGGGGCTCGCGGGAGCGCAGGCCCTTGCCCGCGATCTCCAGCGGCTGTGCCCGCAGCTGCGGCGGCAGTTCGCGCCGCCAGCGCACGAAGCTGCGGGCGGAGCCGCCGGCGTGCGGCACGCAGTACAGGGTGAGCGGTTCCGGCGCCGTCACTTGTGGTGCTCGCCGGCGCTCAGGGGCTGGATGCGGACGGTCCGCGGCAGTTCGTTGCGGGTCAGCAGGGACCGCAGGTGCCGCCGCATGTCCGCCTCCGAGGGGGGTACTGCCTCGTCCACGTAGACGTCGAGTTCCACGACGGCGGAGTCGTCGTCCATGCCGGCGATCCGGGTCGCGGCGCGGATCACGCCGGGCAGTGACTCGGCGGCCCGGCGCACGGTGGCCGTGGACACCTTCTCGCCGCGCACCATGGCGAAGTCCGAGGAACGGCCGTGGATGTACACGTATCCGTCGTCGTCCACGTGTCCCATGTCGCCGGTGGCCAGCAGCTCCGGCTCGATCAGGTCGCCGCGCTTGGACGGGGCCGGTTCGCCGACCCGGCGCCGGTAGACGGTGTCGGAGCGCACCAGCAGCTCCCGCTCCCCGGTGTCGGTGGGGCGGGTGAGGACCTCGACGCCGGCCAGGGGCAGGCCGACCGAGCCGTGCCGGTGCGGGGGTTCGCGGTGCGCGGCGAGGGTGGACACACGGGGTCCGGCCTCGGTCAGCCCGTAGGTCACGTACAGGCCCAGCTCCTGGTTGAGCTTCAGCAGCCGGGAGACGTACGACGGGTCGAGGGCCTGGCCGCCGACGGTGAGCGTGCGCAGCGGGGCGGGCAGTTCGCCGCCGGCGGTGACGACCGACTTCACCAGGCTCGGGGTGAGGGAGGAGAGGGTGACGTCCCGGGCGGTGACCGTCTCCAGGTAGTTGGCCACCGAGAACGGCGGTCCGGCCATGACCAGGCTGGAGCCGCTGACGAGGCCGCCGAGGACCTGGGCCACCAGGGCGAAGGAGTAGTAGACGGGCAGGCTGACCAGCGCGGTGTCGCCCGGGCGCTGGCCGATGGAGCGGCTGTGCCGGCGGGCGTTGCGCAGCAGGGCGTCCATCCGGTGCAGGCAGCCGGTGGCCATGCCGGAGGTGCCGGAGCTCATCAGGATCACGTGGCCGGGCCCGTGGTGCAGGTACGGCCAGTCGGTGAAGACGCCCAGGTCGGCGCCGCCGACGTGGGTGACGCCGGTGACGCCCTCGGTCCGGATCGCCGCCCGGACCAGTGCGCAGGCGCCCAGCTCACGGGCCACCTCACGGACCCGGGTGACCGGGGTCGAGGGCGACAGCAGGACGGGGGTGTGCCCGGCGAGGGAGACGGCGAAGAAGAACCGCAGGGCGCGGATGCCGTTGGGCAGGACGATGACGACGACGGAGCCGGGCGGGGCGGGCAGCGCCGCGAACCGGTCCACCAGAGCGGGCAGCTCGGGCAGGCCGGCGTCCTCGGCCGGCGACACCTCTTCGATACGGGCGAGGAAGCCGGCGACCATGGTGGGGTCGAGGTGCTGCTCCGTCATGTTCTGCGGGGTCATGATCTCGGGAGCCTCCGCGTGGGCGTCGGCCCACTGACGACCAGGCAGTGCGCCTGGTGCTTGCCTTCGTCGGTCGTGGCGTGGGTGACGACCAGGACGTGTGCGGCGCCGGGCGGGTCGCCGAGCAGCCAGTCGCCGCACAGGGCTCTGGCCAGCGGCGCGGCCGGTGCCAGGGGCATGGGCAGCATCGACACCGGCCCGTGGAAGCCGAACGCCGAACAGACCACGCCGACCAGGGAGCCCGGCCCGGCGCCGGCGAACCGCATGGGCGAGAGCCTGCCCTGCGGTACGGCGTCGGCGAGCGCGCGCAGGGTGATCCGGGTGGCGTGCTCGCTCACCCCGATCACGCCCACGTCCTCGGGCCGGTCCGGCGCGGCCGCACCGCATTCCTGCAGCGCGGCCGCCACCGCCTCGGCCATCAGCCATGCCACCGGGTCGGCGTAGACGCCGGAGATACGGCGGCGGACCGTGCGCGGGTCGTCGACCTCGACGCAGGCCGCGCCGGTGAGCACGGCGCCTTCGGGGCACCACTGGGCCCGGTTCACGCCGGTCCCCCGTCCGTCGCCGCCAGCAGCAGGCAGGTGTTGAAGCCGCCGAAGCCGAGGGTGAGGCTGATGCCCAGCGTGCCGCTGAGCTTCCGGCCGCTGCCGGCAAGCGGCAGGGTGAGTTCCGGCATGACGGTGCGGGTCTGGTGGAGCGGGGGCACGGAGCCGTGCCGCAGCGCGAGGAGCAGGGCGATGGCCTCCAGGGCACCGGTGGCGCCGAGGGTGTGGCCGAAGGCGGGCTTGGTGGCGAAGACGACCGGGGCGGGCTCGGCACGGAAGACGGTGCTGTAACAGGCGGCTTCCGCCGTGTCGTTGGCGAGGGTGCCGGTCCCGTGGGCGTTGATCACGGCGATGTCGGCGGGGGCGGCTCCGGCCCGGGCCAGGGCGCGCCGTACGGCGAGGACGGCCCCGGCGCCGGTGTCGTCGGGGGCGGTGGGGCCGGTGCCGTCGTTGGAGGCGCCCCAGCCGGCCAGTTCGCCCAGGATGCGGGCGCCGCGGGCGGTGGCCGCGGCCCGGGTCTCCAGCAGCAGGAAGCCGGAGCCCTCGCCGAAGAGGGTGCCGTCGCGGCCGGTGTCGAAGGGGCGGACGGCGCCGGAGGCGGAGAGGGTGCCGAGTGCCTGGTGACCGAGGAGCTTGCCGGTGGTCAGCAGGTCGATGCCGCCGCACAGGCAGCGTTCCGCCTCGCCGCCGGCGAGCAGGGCGGCGCCGGCCAGCAGTGCGTCGGCGCCGGAGGAGCAGGCGGTGCTCACCGAGGCGGACCGGGCCACGCCCAACTGCCGGGCGACGGCGTCGGTCAGGGCGTGCGGCGGGATCTCGGCGGCATCGTCCAGATGCGGGCCGAGGCTGCTGCCGAGGACGAGCGTGTCGACGTCCCCGGCCGGGCAGCCGGCGTGGCGCAGGGCGGCGGACGCGGTGGTGACGGCGAGCCGGAGCTGGCGCTCGGACGGGGGTTCGGCCGGGGCGCCGTCCGTCAGGAGTGCGGCGGCGGGTGCGGGCAGCGGGCCGTCGGCCGGGAGGGGCCGGATGCCGCTGCGGCCGTTCATCAGCTGCTGCCAGACCCCGTCGAGGCCGTCACCGAGCGCTGTGGTCCAGCCGATTCCGGTGATGCACACGGCCCGGTCGCGGTCGGCGACTTCAGACCCCCCCAATTAATCCCCCAAGTGCTCCGAGAATTGCTCCGAGCGATGCTCTGTTTGACCTCGATTTGCTGATCGAGATTTATTTGCATAGCGCAATCGTATTTTAAACGACGGGTTCTGGGGTGGCAAGGGACGCCGGCCTCCGGAGTCTGACGGACGATCAGCCCGCGAGGCCCGTCGCGGCGGACCGGGCGGGCGGGGCGACACCTCGTCCAACAGTCCGTATATCGAACATGAACATCCGGACAACGGACCATTTCCGGCCAAGTTTGTGACGCGGTCCTGACAGATGGCCAGATCTCCTGCCACTCTGCCCAAGCCGACTCACAGCAACCCCACAGCTTCTGCACGTCTGTGTGAGCGGCTCAGCACGTGCACCTGGTTCCGCGTAACGCCCTGCTCTGCCCGGACGTCCCAACCCACCGTCCGGTCTCCCCTGGCCGCGGTCCCCGTGGTCACGCAGAAGGAGTCAGTGTTGAGAAGCAATTCCTCTCGCGGACGCACCTCCCACATCCAGCACCGCCGCACCGCCACCGTCGCCCTCGCCGGTGTCGCCGCCCTGATCGCCGCCGCCGTGCAGGCGGGCGTGGCCGACGCCGCACCGGCGAAGCCGCAGCCCGGCAAGGCGAACCCGGCCCACGTCGCCGTCAAGCTCACGCCCTCGCAGCGCGCGGAGCTGATCCGGCACGCCGACGCCGCGAAGGCCGCCACCGCCCGGCAGATCGGCCTGGGCGGCAAGGAGCAGCTGGTCGTCAAGGACGTCGTCAAGGACGCCGACGGCACCCTCCACACCCGTTACGAGCGGACGTACGGCGGTCTGCCGGTGCTCGGCGGCGACCTGGTGGTCGAGACCGCCGCGTCGGGCAAGACCATGGACGTCATCCGGGCCACCGGCAGCACGGTGAAGGTCGCCGGTCTCACCCCGGCGGTGTCGAAGGCCGCGGCCGAGAAGCAGGCCGTGCAGCGGGCGAAGGCGCTCGGCGGGACCAAGTCGGCGGCGGACAGCGTCCGCAAGGTGATCTGGGCGGCGACCGGCAAGCCCGTCCTCGCCTACGAGACGGTCGTCGGCGGGCTCCAGGACGACGGCACCCCGAACCAGCTGCACGTCATCACCGATGCCACCACCGGCAAGAAGCTCTACGAGTACCAGGGCATCAAGAACGGCATCGGCAACACCCAGTACAGCGGTCAGGTCACGCTGACCACGACCCAGTCGGGCTCGACGTACACGCTCACCGACGGCGCGCGCGGCGGCCACAAGACGTACAACCTGAACCACGGCACCTCGGGCACCGGCACCCTGTACTCGCAGAGCAGTGACACCTGGGGCAACGGCAGCAACTCCGACGCGGCCACCGCCGGCGCGGACGCCCACTACGGTGCCGCGCTCACGTGGGACTTCTACAAGAGCGCCTTCAACCGCAGCGGCATCAAGAACAACGGCGTCGGCGCCTACTCCCGCGTGCACTACGGCAACTCGTACGTCAACGCGTTCTGGAACGACAGCTGCTTCTGCATGACGTACGGCGACGGCTCCGGCAACGCCAAGCCGCTGACCTCGATCGACGTCGCCGGCCACGAGATGAGCCACGGCGTCACCTCCGCCACGGCCAACCTCAACTACAGCGGTGAGTCCGGCGGTCTGAACGAGGCCACCAGCGACATCATGGCCGCCGGCGTGGAGTTCTACGCGAACAACTCCAAGGACGTCGGCGACTACCTCGTCGGCGAGAAGATCGACATCAACGGCAACGGCACCCCGCTGCGCTACATGGACAAGCCGAGCAAGGACGGCGCGTCCAAGGACAACTGGTACTCGGGCATCGGCGGCGTCGACGTGCACTACTCGTCCGGCCCGGCGAACCACTTCTTCTACCTGCTGAGCGAGGGCAGCGGCGCCAAGGTCGTCAACGGCGTCAGCTACAACTCGCCCACGGCGGACAACCTCCCGGTCACCGGCATCGGCCGGGACAAGGCACTGCAGATCTGGTACCGGGCGCTCACCACCAAGTGGACGTCGACCACGAACTACGCGGGCGCCCGTACCGGCACCCTGGCGGCGGCCGGTGAGCTGTACGGCACCACCAGCGCCGAGTACAAGGCCGTGCAGGACGCCTGGGCGGGCGTCGGGGTCGGCTCGCGCTCCGGTGGCGGAGGCGGCGGCGGTACGTCGTACGAGAGCACCACGCCGGTGGCCGTACCGGACAACGGGCCGGCCGTCACCTCGGACATCACGGTCTCCGGCCGGACCGGGAACGCGCCGAGCAACCTCTCGGTGAGCGTCGACATCACGCACACCTGGCGGGGCGACCTGGTGATCGACCTCGTCGGACCGTCCGGCACCGCGTACCGCCTGAAGAACTTCAGCGGCAGTGACTCGGCGGACAACGTGAACGAGACCTACACCGTCAACGCCGCGGCCGAATCGGCCAACGGAACCTGGAAGCTGAGAGTGCAGGATCAAGCCACGTACGACACGGGAACGATCAACAGCTGGAAGCTGACCTTCCCGTAAACCGCACGCTACGGGCCTGGGATTACGGCGCCGTCCGGGGGTGGGAGACCCCCGGGCGGCGCCCGTTTACATCCCTGCAACGTTCACCTGTCAGTCGACTTTGAGCCAACATCACTTCAGGGTCCTGACATGTACGCGCCCCTGATGTCACTCTCTCTGCACCCGCCGCAGAACTTCACCACCCCACACAGTCGGTCAGTGGCCCCACCCTGACCGGACTCCCCACAAGAAGGAGCTTCTGTGAGCCCCCTCTACGCGCGTCACAAGCGCACCACTCTGGCCATCGCCACCGCCGTCGCGGCCGGAGCCCTGCTCGCCACCGGTGTGACCACCAGTGCCACCGCCCAGCCCTCGGGCAAGCCCCTCGCCGCCGCCCCCACCACGCTGTCCGCCGCGGCCCGCACCACCCTGCTCCAGAAGGCGCAGGCCGGGGCGGCCGAGACCGCACAGCGGATAGGCCTCGGCGCCCAGGAGAAGCTCGTGGTCAAGGACGTCGTCAAGGACGTCGACGGCACCGTCCACACCCGCTACGAGCGCACCTACGCGGGCCTGCCCGTGCTCGGCGGCGACCTGATCGTCCACACCGCCAAGTCCGGCAAGACCCAGGGCGTCACGAAGGCGGCCAGATCGGCCATCAAGGTCGCCTCGCTCAAGCCGCAGATCAGCGCCGCCAAGGCCGAGAAGCAGGCGGTGTCCGCCGCCAAGACGCTCGGCTCCGCCAAGACCACCGCGGACGGCGCCCGCAAGGTGATCTGGGCCGGCTCCGGCAAGCCCGTCCTCGCCTTCGAGACGGTCGTCGGCGGCCTGCAGGACGACGGCACCCCGAACCAGCTGCACGTCATCACCGACGCGGCCACCGGCAAGAAGCTCTACGAGTACCAGGGCATCGAGACCGGCACCGGCAAGAGCCTGTACTCCGGCACGGTCAGCCTGAACACCTACAAGTCGGGCTCGACGTACCAGCTGTACGACACCACGCGCGGCGGCCACAAGACCTACAACAAGGCGCACGGCACCAGCTCCACCGCCGGCACCCTGTTCACGGACGCCGACGACACCTGGGGCACCGGCTCGGCCTCCAGCTCCACCGCCGACCAGACCGCGGCCGTCGACGCCGCCTACGGCGCGCAGGCCACCTGGGACTTCTACAAGTCCACCTTCGGCCGCAGCGGCATCAAGAACGACGGCAAGGCCGCCTACTCCCGCGTGCACTACGGCAACCAGTACGTGAACGCGTTCTGGGACGACAGCTGCTTCTGCATGACGTATGGCGACGGCGAGGGCAACGTGAACCCCCTCACCTCGCTGGACGTCGCCGGCCACGAGATGAGCCACGGTGTCACCTCCAACACCGCGGGCCTCAACTACTCGGGCGAGTCCGGTGGTCTGAACGAGGCCACCTCGGACATCTTCGGCACGGGTGTGGAGTTCTACGCGAACAACTCCAGCGACGTCGGTGACTACCTCATCGGCGAGGAGATCGACATCAACGGCGACGGCACCCCGCTGCGCTACATGGACAAGCCCAGCAAGGACGGCGGCTCGGCGGACTCCTGGTCCTCCACCGTCGGCAACAAGGACGTCCACTACTCGTCCGGTGTCGCGAACCACTTCTTCTACCTCCTGGCCGAGGGCAGCGGTTCGAAGACGATCAACGGCGTGTCCTACAACTCGCCGACCTCCAACGGCTCCACGGTCACCGGCATCGGCCGCGCCAAGGCGCTGCAGATCTGGTACAAGGCGCTGACGACGTACATGACGTCGACGACCAACTACAAGGCCGCCCGCACGGCGACCCTGAACGCGGCGTCCGCCCTGTACGGCTCCACCAGCACCGAGTACAAGGCGGTGGCGGCGGCCTGGTCCGCGGTCAACGTCGCCTGACAGACGTCGGGTTGACCGAGGGCGGCACCCGGGAACACAGCGTTCCGGGTGCCGCCCTACCCTTGTGACCCATGTCCTCGGCGCCCTTCACCTACGAGCCGGTCGGCGCGACCCGCGACGACCTGACCGTCTGCCCGCCCGGCTTCCACCCCATGTTCGTCCGCACCCGCCTCGGCGAGGGCCACGGCGTGTTCCAGCGGGCCGCCGAGGCGGTCCTGACCTGGGAGATGCACCGCGCGCTGGGCGTCGGCATCGACGCCGCTGCCGACCGCGCGGCGTCCGGCGTCGACGTCACCGTCACCCTGGCCGGCCTGATCAAGGCGCCCTGCCGCATCATATGGACCGCCGAGGAACCCCGCCGCGCCGGCTGGGCCTACGGCACCCTGCAGGGCCACCCCGAGTGCGGCGAGGAGGCCTTCCTGGTCGACCGCACCGGCGACGGCACGGTGTGGCTCACGGTCGCCGCGTTCAGCAGGGCAGCGAAGTGGTACGCCCGCGCCGGCGGCCCGGCGACGCGGGGACTGCAGCATGCGTACGCCCGCCGGTGCGGAGCGGTACTGAGGAGGCTGTGCGCGGGCCTGTCCGAAGCGTGACCGAGGAGCACCCCTCCCGGGATCCACAGGATCCCCGCCCCCCGCGTTGCCCGCGGAGGCGGCCCTGCGAGCCGGAGCACACCCGTGTCGGTCCGTTCAGCGCGCGGTGGCCACGTGGAGCGGACTCCACGCGGCCAGGGCCGCCCCGCCCACCGGGTTCACCTCAGCAGCACCCCGGCCCCCTCCACCACGTCCGCCGACGGCACCGCCACCAGCCCCAGTTCCGTGCCGGAGGCGAGAAGGCGGTGGGTGGGCAGGATGCGGACCGTGTAGCCGTAGGGCCCGGTGCGGTCCAGGGACAGGGGACCCTCGTAGAGGCGGTGGCCCTCCAGGTCGGGGGCGCCGGTCGGCTTCAGCGGGACGACCGTGGCGTCGGTGATGCGGTCCTCCGCGTCCACCCGGCCGGACACCGCCTGCACCTCCACGTCGTCCGGCCCGAGGTCGCCCAGCCCCACCCGGACCCGCAGGCCCAGCGTGGTGCCCAGCTCCGCCGTCGCCGTCGTCGCGGTCGTCTCGACGTGGTCCACGGTCACCCCGGACCACGCGGCCCGCACCCGGCCCTTCCACTCCGCGAGGTCCCGGGCGGTGTCCGGGGTCAGCGCCCGGTGCGCCTGGGCGGCGGGGGCGTAGAGCCGGTCGACGTACTCCCGGACCATGCGCCCGGCCAGCACCTTCGGGCCGAGCAGCGAGAGCGTCTGGCGGACCATCTCGATCCAGCGGTCGGGCAGCCCGCCCCGCCCCCGCTCGTAGAAGCGCGGCGCGACCCGCTGCTCCAGGAGGTCGTACAGCGCCGCCGCCTCGATGTCGTCCCGGTGGTCCGGATCGGTGCAGGCGCCGTCCGAGGTGGGGATGGCCCAGCCGAAGTCCGGCTGGAACCACTCGTCCCACCAGCCGTCCAGCACCGAGAGGTTGAGGCAGCCGTTCAGCGCCGCCTTCATTCCGCTCGTACCGCACGCCTCCAGGGGCCGCAGGGGGTTGTTCAGCCACACGTCACAGCCCGGGTAGAGCTTCTGCGCCATCGCCATGCCGTAGTCGGGCAGGAAGACGATCCGGTGCCGCACGCGCGGGTCGTCCGCGAACCGCACCAGCTCCTGCACCAGCCGCTTGCCCCCGTCGTCCGCCGGGTGCGCCTTGCCCGCGACCACGATCTGCACAGGGCGGTCGGGGTGCAGCAGCAGCTCCATCAGGCGGTCACGGTCGCGCAGCATCAGCGTCAGACGCTTGTACGACGGCACCCGGCGCGCGAACCCGATCGTCAGCACATCGGGGTCCAGCACCCCGTCGATCCAGCCCAACTCGGCGTTCGCGGCTCCGCGTTGCCGCCATGACGCGCGCAGCCGCTCCCGCACCTCCAGCACCAGCTGCTCGCGCAGGGTGCGGCGCAGCTCCCAGATGTCCTGGTCCGGAATGTCCGTGACCGAGTCCCAGCGCTCGGAGCCGCCGACGCTCAGCGCGTCCTCGGCCCGCTGGGCGCCGATCTGCCGGGCGCCGAGCCGCAGCACCTCCGGCGCCACCCAGGTCGGCGCGTGCACTCCGTTGGTCACCGAGGTGATCGGCACCTCCTCGGCGTCGAATCCCGGCCACAGTCCGGCGAACATGCCCCGGCTCACCTGCCCGTGCAGCAGCGACACCCCGTTGGCCCGCTGGGCCAGCCGGAGCCCCATCACGGCCATGTTGAACAGGTTCGGCTCGCCGCCCGGGTAGGTCTCCATGCCCAGGGCGAGGATCCGCTGCACGTCGATCCCGGGGAGTTCGGCGTCCGCACCGAAGTGCCGGCCGACCAGTTCCCGGTCGAAGCGGTCGATGCCGGCCGGGACCGGGGTGTGCGTGGTGAACACGGTGCCGCCCCGCACGGCCTCCAGGGCCGAGTCGAAGTCCAGGCCACCGGCGCACAGTTCGGCGATCCGCTCCAGTCCGAGGAAGCCCGCGTGGCCCTCGTTGGTGTGGAACACCTCCGGCTGCGGATGCCCGGTGAGCCGGCAGTACGTCCGCACGGCCCGCACACCTCCTATCCCGAGGAGCATCTCCTGCAGCAGCCGGTGCTCGCTGCCACCGCCGTAGAGCCGGTCGGTCACCCCGCGTTCGCCGAGGTCGTTCTCCTCCACGTCCGAGTCGAGCATCAGCAGCGGGACCCGGCCGACCTGTGCCAGCCAGATCCGGGCACGCAGCGCCCTGCCGCCCGGCAGCGCGAGCGAGAGCTGCGCCGGGGTGCCGTCGGGCTCCCTCAGCTGCGTGACCGGCAGCTCGTTGGGGTCCAGGACCGGGTAGTGCTCCTGCTGCCAGCCGTCCCGGGAGAGGGTCTGCCGGAAGTACCCGTGCCGGTACAGCAGCCCCACACCGATCAGCGGTACGCCGAGATCGCTGGCCGCCTTCAGATGGTCCCCGGCGAGGATGCCGAGGCCGCCGGAGTACTGCGGGAGCGCGGCCGTGATGCCGAACTCCGGGGAGAAGTAGGCGACGGCGGCGGGCAGACCGCCGGGCTGCGCCTGGTACCAGCGGTCACCGGTCAGATAGTCGTCGAGGTCGTCGGCGACCGCGGTGAGCCGGCGCAGGAAGCGCCGGTCGCCGGCCAGCTCGGCCAGCCGGGCCGGACGCACGCTGCCCAGCAGCCGCACCGGGTCGCCACCGGCCGCGGCCCAGGCCTCGGGGTCCACGGACTGGAACAGATCGCGCGTTTCCGCATGCCAGGACCAGCGCAGGTTCCGCGCCAGGTCGCTCAGCGGCCGGAGGGGGTCGGGGAGAACGGGACGGACGGTGAACCGACGGATCGCCTTCACATTCCTACCTCGGGACGCGGTGCGTGGTGAGACGCACGGCGTGCGTCTCGTCGTCGTCTTCGACGGTAGTGGTTACCGCGCGGTCGGTGGGGACGTACCCCGCGGGGGTGTCGGGGGGGCGTCAAGACCCGGTCACCGGGCACCCGGAAAATGGGACCGGTCTTGTGCGTAGACATACGCGTGAGTAGTTAACAAAGTGCCGGATTGCCCACCCGAACCGGGTGGGAAGGCTCCTCCGGTACACACCTCACAGGCGCACCACAGCACATCCGCAGGACCCACCTCCCCATATCCATCCGCCCACACCCACGTTGACGCGGACAGGAGCGGTCATGCCCGCCACGCACCACTCGTCAGCACCTCCGACAAGCAGCAAGTCCAAGGCAGCAGGAAAGAAGACGACGGGCAGGAAAGGGGTGACGCCCGCCGGCGTTGCCGGCCCGTCCGCCGCCGGGGATCGGTCCGCCCCGGCCGCGGCCACCACTTCGGGCCGCATCCCCGTCCTCGACGTACGTCCCGTGGTCCAGCACGGCCGCAGGCCCGCCAAGGCCGTGGCAGGGGAGTCGTTCGAGGTGTCGGCCACCGTGTTCCGGGAGGGCCATGACGCCGTCGCCGCGAACGTGGTGCTGAGGGACCCGGCGGGCCGGTCCGGCCCCTGGACGCCGATGCGGGAACTCGCCCCGGGCACCGACCGCTGGGGCGCCACCGTCACCGCGGGCGAACCCGGCCACTGGACCTACACCGTGGAGGCCTGGTCCGACCCGCTGGCCACCTGGCGGCACCACGCGCAGATCAAGATCCCGGCCGGTATCGACACCGAACTGGTCCTGTCGGAGGGCGCGCTGCTGTACGAGCGGGCGGCCGCCGCGGTGCCGGAGGAGCAGCGGCAGGCCGTGCTGGACACGGTGGCGGCCCTGCGGGACGAGGACCGTCCGGCGGCCTGGCGGCTCGCCGCGGCCCTGTCGCCGGAGGTGGAGTCGGTACTGGCCGGTCATCCGCTGCGGGAGCTGGTCACCGCCTCCGACCCGATGCCGTTGCTGGTGGAGCGCGA
>NZ_JBVHSK010000008.1:0-8066 GCF_055566415.1 Streptomyces sp. NPDC027663
CGATCTCCCACAGCCCGTCCGGAACAATCCAACTCCACGTACCCCGCCCCATGCACGGACCAACGACCGCCTCACCACGTAGGACACGGTCTAAGGGCGAGTCGGCAGCGGGACTGGATCCCGTGGCCGAACTTCTCTTCCGCGCCGCACTGTTGGACATTCGTGCTGTCGGGGTCGCCGATCGCGATACGGACCGCACACCCGTCATCCGCTCGCTCTCGCAACAAGAACGCCGAAGGCACCGGCACCGTGGACCGCACCCTGATGTGCCACCCCTGCGCCGGACGCGGCTACGTACGCGGCCCGGACGGCTTCCACGACCGGTGCGCCGACTGCGACGGCACCGGACAGGCCGCACCCATCAAGGCCCTGCCCGTCCAGCAGCACGTACGGCAGATGATCCGCACCGCATGGGCCCTCGGCCACCTGCCGGAGTTCGCCGAACTCAAGCTCTGGAAGTGGGCTCACATGCTCGGCTTCCGCGGCCACTTCTCCAGCAAATCCCGCGCCTACTCCACCACCCTCGGCGCACTCCGCGACGTACGCCGCGCCTGGCGCCTCGCCCAGGCCGAAGCCGCCCGCGCCCGCGCCCGCGCCCGCGCCGGCCACCCCACCACCGACGAGACGACCCTCGTCACCGCTTCCTCCTGGACCTACCTGAGTAGCGGCTACCGCCCCGGCGAAGCACTCCTCGCCGCCCAGGTCCGCCACGGCATCGCCCAAACCCAACGCCTCAAGCAGGAAGGACTTGTGCCCGCATGACGACGGCCGTGCTCACCGTGGACCAGGTCGCGGAGCGTCTCGGCATCAGCCGCTGGAAGGTCCATGACCTGATCCGTTCTCGCGAACTCGCCTCCTTCAAGATCGGCCGCTGCCGCCGCAACAGCGAAGCCGCCTTGGACGCCTACGTATCCCTCCGCACCGAACAGGAAGCCGCCTGATGGCCAAGCCGAAGAAGAACACCAACAACGAGGGCACCATCTACCAGCGGAAGGACGGCCGTTGGGAAGGCAGTGCCTACGTTCTGACGACGGACGGCACGTACAAGCGGCGCAGCGTCTACGGCAAGACCTGGGATGAGGCACACGAGAAGCTGACCAAGCTCAAGGCCGACTCCCTCAACGGGTTGCCGGTCGCCACCAGCAAGATGACCATCGGCGAGTACCTGACGTACTGGCTGGTGAACGTCGCCCAGGGCAAGGTGCGCAGGACGACGTACGTCAACTACGAATCGCTCGTCCGCAACTACGTCACGCCCGAGTTCGGCAGGAAGAAGCTGGCCCGGCTCACCGCCCGCGACATCCGGGCCTTCCTGGCCAAGACGGCGGCCACCTGCCAGTGCTGCGCGCAGGGCAAGGACAAGAAGCGGCCGGAGCACAGGCGGCGCTGCTGCGCCCTCGGTAAGTGCTGCAGGAAGCTCCCCTCTGATAGGACCGTGCGCTTCCTGCTCGTGATCCTGCGGGCCGCCCTCCAGCACGCCGCACGGGAAGACGAGCTGCCGCGCAACGCGGCCCGGAACGTGGAGCTGAGCATGGGGACGAAGCGCGAGATCGAACCGCTCACTGCCAAGGAAGGGCGTCAGCTCCTGGCGGCGGCCCGTGACAACCGGTTGGGGGCCGTCTACGAGCTGGCGGTCCGCGTCGGCCTGCGCCGGGGGGAGCTGCTGGGGTTGCGCTGGTCGGACGTGGATCTTCACGAAGGTGTCCTCACTGTCCGGCAGGCCCTACAGCGGGTCGGCGGCGAACTGCTGATCGTCGCGCCGAAGACTCAGCGCTCGGCCCGCCGCGTGGCTCTGCCGGCCGAATGCGTGACGGCCCTCCGTGCCCAGCGCGCGCAGCAGGTAGCCGACCGGAAGGCGGCCGGTGCCAACTGGAAGGGGACGGGTCAGGGCCTCGTCTTCACCACGAAGAACGGGACCCCCATCGAGCCGCGCAACCTGAACCGGTCCTTCGAGACACTGTGCGCTCGCGCTGGAGTCCGTAAGGTCCGCTTCCATGACCTGCGCCACACCTGCGCGTCCCTGCTCCACGAACAGGGCGCGGACGCCCGCATGATCATGGAAGTCCTGGGCCACAGCTCCATCCGCGTGACCATGGACAGCTACACCTTCGTACGGCTCGACTCCCAGCGCTCCGCCTTCGACCGCGTCGGCGACGCGCTGAGGGGTGACAGCAGCGGGCCGGACGATGACGACGGCGCGGCCGGCGTCCCCGTAGCCGTCTGATCGGCTCCGCATCCGCCCTCTGAGGCCGTTGCCGTCAAACGCTGCCGTCAAGGCGAAAGCCAGAGGCCCTGTGGATCACTCCACAGGGCCTCTGAACTGTTGTGCACTCGGCAGGATTCGAACCTGCAACCTTCTGATCCGTAGTCAGATGCTCTATCCGTTAAGCTACGAGTGCTTGTTCTTTTGTTTTGCCCCCGCTCCCGGCCCTTTCGGCCCGCTCGCGGCGACAGGAAGAACATTACATGACTGCCGCCGCCATGTGAAATCCGATTCGCACACCCCTTGTGACCTGCACAAACGCCGTGAGTGGGCGAAGATGCGCCCAAGGCTGGGAACGCCGAAGCCCCGGTCCTGGGGGACCGGGGCTTCGGGATCGGTGCGGAGGCGGAGGGATTTGAACCCTCGATGGGCTTTAAGGCCCAAACCGCATTAGCAGTGCGGCGCCATAGACCGGACTAGGCGACGCCTCCAGCACAACCGCTCACGCGAGCGCGCGAGTGGTGCGTGCAGATGATGACACAGGCAAGCGCCCTGTCACCAATCGCCCCCTACGGTACTAGGCAGGCGGGTCACAGGGCAAAGGCTTCCTCCGGTGAGGCGGGTGACGGGGTGCAGGGGGCAGGAGCGGGACAGGAGGGGGCACAGGAGGGCGGAGTGGCTCGCGGGGCGCAACGTCTCACCGGGTTCGGCGTTGGACAGGGCATGGTCTCTGTACTGCCGGGCAGCGAGCGGCGCCTTCTGCTGGCCTCCCTCGCCGCCGTCGCCCCCCTCGTCCCGCTCGTCCCGCTCACCGCCGTACCCGCCGCCGCGGCCGGTGCCGTGCCGCCGCTCGTCCGGCCCGAGGACCGGGGTGATCACCTCACCGTCGAGGTCCGGCACGGCGGAGCGGGGCCGGACGGGACGTACGAGGTGTCCTGTCACCCGGATGCCGGCCGGCATCCGGACGTGGCCGGGGCCTGCCGGGTGCTCGACGAGCAGACCCGGTGGGGGCGGGACCCCTTCGCGCCGGTGGCCCCTGGCGGCACCTGCACCATGCTCTACGGCGGCCCGGCCACCGCCCATGTCACCGGCACCTGGGCCGGACGCCCGGTCGACGCCCGGTACGACCGCAGCGACGGGTGCGAGATCGGGCGGTGGGACCGGATGGTGCCCCTGCTGCCGAAAGCGGGCGCGTCCCGCTAGCGGCCGGCGGTGCCAGGAGATCCCGGGCGGACGCACTGATTCCGTAAAGGTCCCGGGGAGGTGTCGGGGAGCCGGACCATGCGGTCACCCGTTCGGCATCACTTCCTCGTGGGACGTCCCTCTCATCCGGCGTCGCGAGCGCAACGCGTGCGCTTAGACTCCCTCGCGTGACACGTCGCGGGCCGGTTGGCAAGATGGCCCGAGCGGTCGGCAAGGTGCGGTAACAGGGAGGAAGGCGTCTCGTGAGCAGCAGGCCATCCCGAGGCGCTGCTCGCCTCGCAGCCATACTCGACGCGTTGCCTGACGCGTTGGTCCTCGTCAACGCCAACGGCACCGTCGTCAACGCCAACACCATCGCGTTGGAGGCCTTCGAGACGCCTGGTACGGCGCTCGTGGGCCGTGGCCTGCTCGATCTGCTGCCCCAGTTCGACTCGAGGCTGATCCCCGGGTCCATGCGGCGGCCCGATCACATGGATCCCCAGGGGCGGACCAAGCCGACCCGGATGGTGGCGCGGCGGACCGACGGCAGCGAGTTCCCGGTCGAGGTCACCAGCGCGAATCTGGAGAACGGACAGCAGGCGTACGACGGTTACGGCTACACCGGCGACGAGCTGCTCATGATCGTGGTCCGGGACCTGTCCGGGACCGTCGACACCGAGGCGGAGCTGGCCCGGTCGCAGCGGCAGACCGAGATGATCCTGCGGGCCGCGGCGGAAGGCGTGGTGGGGACCGACACCGACGGGCGGATCGTGCTCGTCAACCCGGCCGCCGCCCAGATACTGGGATACCGGGCCGGTGAGCTGGGCGGCAAGGAGCTGCACACGCTGGTGCTGCACTCGCGGGCCGACGGGTCACCGTTCCCGTACGAGGAGTCGCCGCTCGCCGACACCCTGCGCTCCGGGCGCAAGCACCGGGTGCGTGGGCAGGTGCTGTGGTCCAAGGGCGACCAAAGGGTTCCGGTCGATCTGACCACCGCGCCGGTGCGGGACGGGGACCAGCTCGTCGGCGCCGTGATGACCTTCACCGACCGGCGGCCGTTCGACACCTTGGCCGAGGAGAAGGAAGCGCTGGAGAAGGCGCACACCGAGGCGCTGGAGCGGCTCTCCGAGGAGCACGCCGCCGACCTGACCGCGCTGCGCCAGCAGCACGTCACCGAGGTCGAGGAGCTGCGCGAGCAGCACGCGGAGGAGCTGGCGTCCGGCGAGGAGCGCTACGCCGCGCTCGCCGAACGGGAGAAGGACCGGTACGAGGCGCTGGCCGGGCGGCACGAACAGCTGCTGACGCTGCTCGCGCACTCGCTGCGCGGGCCACTGGACGAACTGCGCCGTGACCTGGCCGCGCTGGCCGCCGACGACGCCGGACAGCTGTGGCCCGAGGCCAACCAGGTCCTGCACCACCTGTCCGCCGGCTACTCGCGCATCACCACCCTCATCGACAACGTCCTCGGCTACCAGCGGATGGACGCGGGCAGCGAGGACATCACCCGTACGAAGGTGATGCTGGACGCCGTCGTCGCCGCCGGTGTGGACGGGGCCGTCGAGCTGATCGGTCCGGGACGTGTGCAGTTCGCCGTGCACGCGCCGCCCATCGAGGCCGAGGTCGACCCGCAGCGGCTCGCCACCGCGCTCGCGCATCTCGTGGCGGACGTCGCCGGGGTCGACGCCACCGGCAACACGCCCGTCTCGGCGGGCGGTTATCTGGACAACACCGTCGTGGTCGCCGCCGCGCAGCGTGGTGCGGTCGCGCGGATCGAGGTGCGCGGCCCGTACGCCGGGGGAGACCCGGTGCACGAGCCGATCGTGCGGGGCATCGTGCGCGCCCACGGAGGTGTGCTGCAGACGCACGAGGTGCCGGGCATGAGCGGCAACGCGTACGTGCTCGAGGTGCCGCTGGGCGGTGGAGCGGGTGCGGTCGCCGCGGCTGCGGCTGCCGCCGCGCAGGTGCCGGAGGCCGGTGCGGCCGCCGCGGACGACTCCGGTCCGGCCGTCGCGGACGACTCCGGTGCGGCCGAGGGAGCCGGCGGGGGCCGGCGCCGGGCCCGGCGGGCCTCCACCGACGCCTTCCTGGAGAGCGACACCGCCGGCTCGGGCGACGCCGGTGACACGGACGCGCCCGCGCCGACCGGCCGACGCCGGCGGCGGGCCGGCGCGCCCGCCGAGGCGACCGCCGCGGCACCGGCCGAGAGCGAGGCCGCGTCCGGCGGGACCGGACGGCGCCGTGGCCGGCCGGCCGAGAACAACGCCGGTGACGGACCGGACGCCGGTGACCGGTCGGGTGCCGGTGACGGGTCGGGCGCCGGTGACGGGACGGGATCCGGTGAGGGCGTTGCCGAGGGGGCCGTGGTGACCGCGGCCGAGCATGCCGCTGGGGCGGCTGCCTCCCACGCGGGGCTCGGTGCCGCCGTGCCGCCGCAGGGCGTACCCGCGCCCACGGGCCGCCGCGCCCGCCGTGACACCGGTGCCCCGCAGGCCGCTCTGCCGCCCGCCCTCCCCGCGGCCGGCGGCGCGCCGACTCCGGGTGCCGAGGCGGTTCCGGCCGACGGCGGGCAGCCGACCGGACGGCGCCGGCGAGCCCTGGCGGCCGCGGCGGAGCGTGCCGCGGCGCAGGAGGCGGGCGCCCGCACGGTCTTCGCCCTGCCGCCTGCCGAGGCCGACAGGACGCCGACCCCCGCGGCCGACAGCACCGACATGGCCGCAGCCGACGTGGGCGGCGCAGCCAACATGAGCGGCGACCGCAACATGGGCGGCGACGGTCCCGCCCCGGGCGCAGGTGCCGGAATTTCCGTACCTCCGGGTGCCGGGGTGCCGGTACCTCCGGGTGCCGGGGTGCCGGTTCCCCCGGGCGCGAACGCAGGGGCCCAGGTGCCTCCGGGCCCGAACGCGGGAATCCCCGTGTCTCCCGGCACCGGCATGCCGGTCGCCCCGGGCGCGAACCACGAGGCCCCCATGACTCCGGGCGCGGACCCCGGGACTCCCGTGCCTCCCGGAGCCGGAGCCGCCGTGCCTCCCGGTGCCGGAGCGCCCGTTCCTCCCGGAGCCGGAGCGCCCGTACCTCCCGGAGCCGGAGCGCCCGTACCTCCCGGTGCCGGAGCGCCCGTTCCTCCCGGTGCCGGAGCGCCCGTTCCTCCCGGTGCCGGAGCGCCCGTACCTCCCGGAGCCGGGGCCCCCATGCCCCCCGGCACAGGAGCGCCCGTACCTCCCGGCGCCGGAGTTCCCGTGCCCCCCAGTGCCGGAGCGCCCGTACCTCCCGGTGCGGTCACGCCCGCCGGTGCGGCGCCCGCGGCCGATGCTCAGCCGCACTTCGCCGCCGCGGCGGCCGGTGCCGGGCCGCTGCCCGGACAGGTGCAGGTGCCCGCGCAGATGCCGGTGTCCGTCCCGGGCACTGCGGGCGACGACGGCCGGCACGACGCCGTACCGCTCGACGGCCAGGGCGAGGACCACACCCCGCCGCAGCCGCATCCCACCAGCGCCCCCACCGGTCGGCGCCGCCGGGCCGTGGCCCAGTCGGCCGAGGCCGCGCAGGTACTGCCGCCGGGGGCCGCGCCCGTCGCCTCGCACGGGCAGTCGGTGCCGGCTCAGGCCGCTCCCGGACAGTCGGTGCCGGCTCAGATCGCTCCCGGACAGTCGGTGCCGGCTCAGGCCGCGCCCCCGCAGAGTCCCTCGCAGCCGGTTCCGGTGCCGCCCGCGTCCGGTCAGGGCCCGCAGGACGCGGCCGTTCCGTCGGCTCCCGGCCAGGGAACCCCGGCAGGCCCCGCCGTTCCGGCGCAGGGTACGGCCGGGCAGGGCATCCCCGTCCAGGCCGGGCAGGGCATCCCCGTCCAGGCCGGTCCGGTGCCGCCCGCGGGGCAGCCGTCCGCTGCGGCCCCGGTGGCCGTAGCGGCGTCCCCCGCTGCCCAGAACGGTGCCGCCGGCCATCCGGCGCAGCCCGTCGTACCCGCCCAGGGCACGGCGGCCGGCCCGGCACCGGCGCCGGCACCGGCAGCCCAGCCGTCGGCCACGCCGGCCCACGGCACCGCCGCCCAGGCGCAGCAGCCCGCGGCCGTACCGGCCCAGGGAACTCCGGGGCAGCCGGTACCCGGACAACCCGCGCCCGCCGCGCCGTCCCAGGCCCCTGCCGCCCCGGGCGCGCAGCCGGGCACCCCGCCGACCGGTACCCCGGTCGGCGCGCCGGGTGCCCTGCCGTTGCCGTCCGAGGCCGTTGCCGGGCAGACCGCTGCCGGGCAGACCGTGGCGCCGCCCGGTGTTCCCCAGCAGTGGCCGGGGACCGCCGACACCGCCGGTGCGGGGACTCCCACCCCGGCGCCCGGGAACGCGCTGCCCGGTGGGCAGCCGCAGCGGGCGGCCCAGCCGCTGCCCGCGGAGGCCGCGGGCATGGCGGCGGCCGACCCGGACTCCACCCAGGGGCGGGCGTTCAGCGTCCGCACACTCGGGCAGGGCGTGCCGTTCTCGCGGCAGGCCGCTCAGGTGCAGCAGCCGACGGCGACCCCGCCGCCGCACGCGCCGGGCGGCTCGGGCCGGCGGCGCAAGCTGGGCACCCCGCCCGACCCGGCCACGCGTCCGGAGCCGCAGCAGGAGCAGACGGCCCGTACACGTCCGGCGGCCGAACCGGCGTCCGCGCAGCCCTCGCTCGGGGGCCGGCAGCCCCTGACGCAGCCCTCGCT